>NZ_BLPF01000002.1:660396-1320793 GCF_011764425.1 Phytohabitans houttuyneae | reverse complement strand
CGGTGCAGGCTCCCATTCGCCAACCGCCGACCGGCCCGGCCGGCTGCCTCCACCGCGGCCACGAGCGGCCGGTACAGGCGTGCCTCGATCCGGTCCGGCAACCGGCGCCGGTACTGCACCGCCCGCACCAGATACGCCGACTCGGCCGAATGCGTCACGTCGACGTCCTGTTCCGGCGCCAGCACGTCGTCGAAAACCCGCTGTAACGGCTCGGCGAACGACGTCGCGGTGTACTCCATCCGCGCGGTCAACGGCCCGTCACCGCAGTCCCAGGCCGGCGCCCGCCGCCGCCCCCGACCGAACGCCCGTCCCGCCACCGCGGTCGCCACCGCCAGCGCGACGACGCCGACCGCGACCCACAGCGGGGACAGCGTCGAGGCGATACCGGCCAGCCGCAGGTCGACACCGCCGCCCTCGAACAGCGCCGGGCCGGCCCGCAACCCGCTTGCCACCCGGTCCAGCGCCGGCGCCGCCACCACCGGCGCGACCGCCAGGGCGGCGCAGCCCGCGGCGGCCAGCCCCATGCCGGCCAGCATCCACCGTGGCGACTCGACCGCCGCCGCCGCGCCGTCGCCACGCGGGCGGGCCAGAAAGCCCGTGCCCAGAACCTTCACAAACGTGGCCACACCGATCCCGGCGGTCAACGCCACCACGGCCACCGCGACCGGTGCGGCCACGGTCAGCACCGCACCGGCCTGCGGGGCCTGGTGCAGCAACGCCTGCAGCAGCAACCACTCCGAGACGAACCCGTTGCCCGGTGGCAGCGCCGCCGCGCCCAGCGCCCCGACGGTGAACAGCGTCGTGGTCGCCGGCATCCGCCGGGACAACCCGCCCAACGCGTCCAGATCGCGGGTGCCGGTCGCGCGCAACACCGACCCGGCACCGCAGAACAGCAATGTCTTGAACGCGGCGTGGTTGGCCATGTGCAACAACGCCGCGGCTAAGGCGACCCCCGCCACCGCGCCCTCACCGGCGCCGGACCACACACCGGCCGCTGCCAGCCCGAGCAGGATCAAACCCACGTTCTCACTGGTGGAGAACGCCAGCAGCCGCTTCAGGTCAGTGGCCACCGCGGCCTGCAAGATCCCGTACAGGGCCGAGACCGCGCCGAGCGCGCCAAGCAGCAGCCACCACCACCGCGGGCCGCCGCCGAGCAGGTCGAACCCGACCCGCACGATCCCGTACACACCGAGTTTGACCATCGCGGCGCTCATCAACGCCGACACGTGCGACGGCGCCTCCGCGTGCGCCCGCGGCAGCCACGGATGCAACGGCACCACGCCGGCCTTCGACGCGAACCCCGCCAGGCACAACAGGAAAACACCGCTCGCGGTCACCGGCGGCAGGTCCACGCCGCCCGCCCGGATCGCCGCGAACGACTCCCCCGTCCCGGCCGCCGCCAACCAGGTCAGGCCCAGCAGCACACTCACAAACCCGGCCTGCGTCATCGCCGCGTACCACAGCGCGGCCGAACGCACCGCCGGGTTGTGCCGATGCTCGGCCAGCACCAGCAACAGCGACGTTGCCGCCATCAGCTCCCAGCCGAGCAGGAACGTCGACACGCTGCCGGCCGCCGGTACCAGCAGCATCGATGCCACGAACAACGGCAGCACCGCCAGCGCGCCCCGGCCCGCCGGGCCATGGCCGCCCTGGCCGGCATACCCGGCCGTGTAGACGCCGACAACAGCGGCGACCGCGCCGACCAGCAACAGCAGCCAACCCGACAGCGGATCGACCGCCAACCGGACTCCGGACAGCGGCAACACGTCCGGCAGGTAGGCCTGCCACGGCCGGCCGGACACGGCCGCCACCCCGGCCGCCGCGCCCGCCACCCCCACCGCAGCGCTCGCCATACCGACCGCGGCTGAACGCCACCGCGCCGGCGACACCAGCCCCGCCAGGGCACCGAGCCCGGCCAGGATGAAGGCGCCGCCCAACGCCGACGCGACCGGGTTCACCGGCCGGACAGACCGCGTAACGCCGCCACGATCGCCGCCGGCTCCGGCGGGCAACCCCCGACCTGCCCATCCACCGGTACCACGTCAGCGACCGCGCCGTGCACCCCATGACCGCCGGCGAACATCCCGCAGTCACGGGCACAGTCCCCCACCGCGAGCACCAACCTGGGCCGCGGCATCGCCTCGTAGGTCGCCCGCAGCGGCCCCGCCATGTTCACCGTCACCGGCCCGGTCACCGTCAACACATCCGCGTGGCGCGGCGAGGCCACCAACCGCACACCGTGCCGCTCCACGTCATAAACCGGGCCGAACGCCTGACCGATCTCGATCTCACAGCCGTTGCACGACCCGGCGTCCACATGCCGCACCTGCACCGAACCGCCCAACCGGACGGCCTCGGACAGCAAAGGCGGCGGCTCGCCGGCCGGCTCGGCCACCCGCCCCACCTTCCGGATCTTGCCGCCCAAACCCACCACCGGTCCTCCGTTCCACCCACAAGGAGCTTATGAGTTGCTAAACTTAGCAACTCATAAGAACAGCAATACAGTGGGGCGGACCACAACCGAACTGTCGGGCTCGCTCGGAGCGATAAGGCCCAAGTCGCCGTCGTACCGGCGGTACAACAGGTTTCCTCGCCGGGTCCGCCGGTCCGTGAAGAACACGAATGGCAGCCAGCCCTCAGCCAGACGGTGCGCGGCCTGGGCCGCGGTCAGCCTGGGCACCCGCCGCGGGTCGATGGTCAGCGGCAGCGTCACCGGCATCGACGGCGGGTTCGCACTTCGTTGACGCGACAGGCACAGGCCGGTGGGCCCGGCCCGGTAGACGATAGCCTCTTCCCCGCTCTCCGCGTCGGTGTACAGCGCCACGTCGAAGTCCATGGCATTCATGAACGCCGCCGCCTGGCACGGCATCCCGAAATGCAGTCGAAACGTCTTCAACCGTGCGACGACACCCGCGCCCGGCGCACCCAGCGACCGCTTGCCCGGCTCCGGCCAAGGCCCGGGTGCCAGGCCCTGGTCAACCGGTCGATCTGGCGCCGCAGCCGGTCCACAGCCGCGACGACCGCCTCTCGGGCCGGGCTGGCCGCGACCTGAATCCGGGCCGGCGCGCCACCAACACGGAAGTTGACCTGGACCAGCATCGGGCCGCCGGGCTCGCCACCACCGGTCAGCCGCACCCTGACCGCCGCCGGATCGAGCCTGTAGGCGGTCGCGACCGCACCGATCGTCTCGCGGACGGTG
This sequence comes from Phytohabitans houttuyneae, assembly GCF_011764425.1. NCBI lineage: Bacteria > Bacillati > Actinomycetota > Actinomycetes > Micromonosporales > Micromonosporaceae > Phytohabitans > Phytohabitans houttuyneae. The sequence continues at coordinate 1,317,594 of NZ_BLPF01000002.1, read as the reverse complement.
CGCACATCGTCTGGATGCACCTGTCCACGCTGAACGAGGCGGACATCCTGTGACGGGGCTGCTGGGCCCTTCGGCCCGCTCTCGTCCATGACCATCAGCACAACCCGCCCGCGCTGCGCCTGATCGGACCTGCCCGGCGACCGCGGCGCCGGCGGAGTGAACGGATGTCCTCCGCGGTCCCGCCACATCGGGCGAGGGCCGGTCGACGCGGCATCGGGAGTCCCTCGACAGCCGGCACGGGGGTCCGCTACGGCGGTGCCCCACCGCCAGAAGGCGGTCGGTCGTCACCGGTCGAGGTGATGGACAGCCGGTACAGGCGTTCGCTGACGTCCTGCATCAGGCCCGCCAAATCGGCGTGCTCGCCCCTGCCGTACAGACCCATCGCGCAATGCAAAGCGACCACCAGCATCGCCCCGTGCTCACCCCAACCCGAGCGGTGCCGGACTATCCGCAGGCCGAGCGCCCCGAGATGGGACCTGACCTCGGCCCGATCAACCTCAGGCCGGTGCAACGCCGGCAGCAAACCAGTGTCGATCGCGCGGCACGCCTCCCACGCCGCGGACTGTGCCGGTGTCATCGCGGCCGGCATGCGCCTCCACCGCGACGCGACCACCGGCCGAGGCCTGCGGCGCCGCAACGGCGGGCGACGCCCCGTCATGCCGCCCGCGCCAACGGTTCATCGCGAAGAGCGTCAAGCAACTCGGCCTGGCTCGCCAGCAGCCCGGTCAGGAAGCTGCGCGCTGCCCGCAGCAGGTCCGCCACATCTGGCCCCGCCAAGACGTAAAGGACCGAGTTGCCCTCGCGATGCGACGTCACAATCCCCGCGCGGCGCAGCACCGCCAACTGCTGCGACAGGCTGGACGCCTCGATCTGGACGGCGTCAAGCAGCTCACGCACCGACCGCGGCCCGTCACCGAGCAACTCCAGCACCCGAATCCGGACCGGGTGCCCCAACGTCCGGAAGAACTCCGCCTCGGCCTGGTACAGCGGAACCATCACACCACTCCAACCGAGCACATGTAGCAATTGAAGACCTCTTCAAATGCGCTAGTCCATACACGACTCCCCTGGTGTGACGTACGCCACCCGTGCGGAGGTCACCGTGCAGGAGGCCGGTCTGCGCGGCCGCCCCAACCACGGCGCGGGCGATGAGACCGTTAGGGCGTGTCCCACAGGGACGGTCGTGGGCCTGCTGGGTAACCGTTTACACCGCGCTCGCGGGCGAGCCGAATCGGGTTGCGAGCGGTCGGACGGACCAGGAAGCTGGTGAAGCATGGAGCCGCCCGAGAAGATCACTGTCGGTGAGCTGGTGCTCAAGCGCTGGGAGCCGGAGTGGGCCGAGCTCGCGACGGCGGCCGTGCGGGAGTCCCTGCCCGAGCTCAAGCGGTTCCTGCCGTGGGCAAAGGACAGCTACGACACGGCCGCCACGCACGCCTTCATCGCCACGTCGACGGAGGAGTGGGCCAAGGGCACGACATTCAACTACGCCATCTTCGACACGGGCGGCGACCTGGTCGGCGCGATCGGCCTGATGTCCCGGATGGGCCCCGGCGTGCTGGAGATCGGCTACTGGACCCGCACGCGGTACGCCGGCCGTGGCTACATGACCGCCGCCGTGGAAAAGCTGGCCCAGGTGGCCCTCGCCCTGCCCGGTATCGACCGGGTGGCCATCCGCCACGACGCCAGCAACGCCGCGTCGGCCGCGGTCGCCACCAAGGCCGGCTTCACCGAGGTCGACCGCATCGACCGGGAGCCGGAAGCGCCGGGCGAGACCGGCACCGACATCATCCGCGAACGCCGGGGCTGAGCGGTGGGCATCCTGCGGCGCGCGTTCGCCCTACCCACCGCCGGCCTGTTCGTGGCCGCACTCGTCGTGGCCTGCGGCTTCCAGGACGCCATCTGCGGCTCAGGCGAGTACCCGGTGCAGCAGATCGACAACACCGGCCGGCAGTGCGTCGCCAAGGGCGAGGAGCCACCGGCCGGCTGGACCCGCTACCCGGCCGGCCAGGAGCCGAAGCGGGTGGACGACGAGTGGGACGTCTACTGGCGGACCCACACGATCAACCAGCACGGAGAGGTCATCGAGGCGCGGTAACGACTCGCCGCGCCTACCCTGGCAATGCCGACCATCGACGGAGGTTGACATGCCGAACCCGATGACCATGACGCTCGCGCGCGAGCACCCGTTCGACCCGCCGGCCAACCTGCGTTCCGGCAAGCCGATACAGCGTCTGTCCTTTCCGGACGGTCACCTCGGCTGGCTGGTGACCGGGTACGAGGCGGCGCGGCAGGTGCTCGGCGACGCCCGCTTCAGCGCCCGACAGGAGCTGCGCCACTCCCCCGTCCGGCTGCCGATCATCGAGCAGGGCGGACCCGCGCGCCCCGGCTGGTTCGTCCGCATGGACGCGCCCGAGCACACCCGGTACCGGCGGCTACTCACCCGGCAGTTCAGCATGCGGCGGATGACCGCGCTGACACCACGGATCGAGGCGATCGTCGAGGAGCACCTTGACGCGATGGCACGGCAGGGCCCGCCGGTCGACCTGGTGCGGGCGTACGCGCTGCCGATCCCGTCGCTGGTCATCTGCGAGCTGCTCGGCGTGCCGTACAGCGAGCGCGAGCACTTCCAGCAGCAGACCGCCGCGCTGCTGCGGGTCGGCCTCGGCGTGGAGGAGTTCCGGGAGGCGATCACCGGCCTGGGGCAGTTCGTGTACGGCCTGGTGCGCTCCAAGCGCGGCGGGCACGGCGACGACGTGCTGAGCGGGCTGGCCGCGCACGCCGAGCTGACCGACGAGGAGCTGACCGGGATCGCGATGCTGCTGCTGGTCGCGGGCCACGAGACGACCGCGAACATGCTCGCCCTCGGCACCTACGCGCTGCTGCGCGACCCGCACCAGCTCGCGGCGCTGCGGGCCGACCCGTCGCTGGCCGAAAACGCCGTCGAGGAGCTGCTGCGCTACCTGTCCATCATCCACATCGGACTGGCCCGGACCGCGCTGGAGGACGTCGAGCTCGCCGGCGAGCGGGTCGCGGCGGGCGAGACGGTCGTGGTCGCGATGAACGAGGCCAACCGCGACGCCGCCCAGTTCGACGACCCGGACCGGCTGGCGGTCGACCGGCCGGCGGGCGGGCACCTCGCCTTCGGGCACGGCGTGCACCAGTGCCTGGGCCAGCAGCTGGCCCGGATCGAGATGCGGGTCGGCTTCAGCGCGCTGCTGCGCCGCTTTCCCGACCTCCGGCTCGCCGTGCCGCCCGAGGAGGTCCCGCTGCGCACCGACATGGCCGTCCACGGCGTACACCGGCTGCCGGTGACCTGGTAGCGGGGGTGACAGGCCAGGGCTCAGGGTGCCAACCCCTCGGCTACCCGTCGCCCTGGCCGTCCGTCGAACCTGAATCCCTCCTGCGGCCAAGCGGCCATGTCAGGCTCGGATCCCGTCTTTTCCCGAAGTGGATCTCGTCAAACCTCCCGAGGTCGACCCGCCGGTTCCCCCGCCGCGGGTGAGGCGGCCTGCGCCGTCGCCGGCCAGGCTGGACGCATGCCTTCAACCACCCTCGCCCTGCCCGTACCGAGCGGCGTGGCCTCCGTCGCCGGCGCGCCGGGCCTGCCCGACGGCTTCACCGACACCTTCTCCGGCATCTACGTGGACACCGGCGAGCTGCGCCTGCACGCGGTCGTCGGCGGCAACGGGCCTCCGCTGCTGCTGGTGCACGGCTGGCCGGAGACCTGGTACGCGTGGCGCCTGCTGATGCCGGCGCTGGCCCGCGACTTCGAGGTCGTCGCCGTCGACCAGCGCGGCATGGGGCTGTCCGACAAGCCCGACGGCGGGTACGACACCGGAAGCCTCGCCGACGACCTGGCCGCCGTGATGGACGCGCTCGGTCACCAGCGCTTCGCCGTCGTCGGCCACGACACCGGGTTCGCGATCGCCTACGCGCTGGCCGCCGATCACCCGGACCGGGTGGACCGCGTCGCGCTCGCGGAGATCCCCGGCCCGCCCGGGGCGGCGCCGTCACCGCCGCTGTTCAGCCCCGGCCCGCTCAACGACCGCCTCTGGCACCTGCCCTTCAACCGGGTCGACCGGCTGCCCGAACAGCTCGTGGCCGGACGCGAGGACGTCTTCTTCGGCTACGAGTTCGCCGTCCAGGGCGGCGACCTGCCCGACGAGGTGATCGACTACTACGTCGGCATCCTGTCCGATCCGGACGCGCTGCGCGGCAGCTTCGGCTGGTACCGGGCGCTCGACGCGACCGTCGCGCAGAACCAGCAACGCCGCAACCAGCCGCTGACCATGCCCGTCCTCGCGGTCGGCGGGGAGGCCAGCTACGGCCCGCACGTCGCGGAGGCGATGGAGCCCCTCGCGGACGACGTGCGGGGTGAGGTCATCGCCGGTACCGGCCACTGGCTCGCCGAACAGTCACCGGACCAGCTGCTGGCGGCGCTGACCGCCTTCCTGGCCCCGTACCGCGGCGCCGCTCGCTGACGCCGTCAGCCCGTCCGGTATTTCGGCACGCCATGCCGAAAATCCCGTGAATGGGCCATGCTCACGCCACGGGTCGTGGCCGAGACTGCCGTGCAGACCGCCACGTCACGGCATCAACGCGGATGAGGACGGGTGGTGGTGTCCGGGTTCGAACTCCCATCTGGCGAGGAGGCCGACTTGACCGACATCACCGTTGCCGATGCGCGACAGGAACGCCCCGACTATCCGATCGACCGCACCTGCCCGCACCGGCTGCCCGACGGCTACGCGGCCCTGCGCGCGCAAGGACCGGTCTGCGAGGTGAAGCTCTACGACGGCCGTCCGATGTGGGCGATCGTGGGCCACGCGGCCGCCCGCGCGATCCTGAGCGACCCGCGCACCTCGTCCAGCCGCAGCCACGAAAACCTCATGTTTCCGGTCCCGTTTCCGGCGCTGGGCGCCCTGAACGAGGCGCGCCCGCTGGACACCGCGCTGCTCGCGACGGACCCGCCCCACCACAGCGCGCGGCGGCGCCTGTTCGCGCCGTGGTTCACGGTCCGGCGGATCGCGACGCTGCGCGAGGCCGTACAGACCGTCGTCGACGACCGCCTGGACACGATCCTCGCTCAAGGGCCGCCGGCCGAACTCGTGTCGGACTTCGCGCTGCCGATTCCGTCGATGGTGATCTGCCAACTGCTGGGCGTGCCGTACGAGGACCACGAGTTCTTCGAGGAACAGACCCGGCGCCGGTTGGATCCGGTGAACGGCGACGCGATGCTGCTCCTGAACGGCTACCTGGACCGCCTGGTGGAGACCAAGGCGACCCGGCCCGGCACCACGCCGCGAGGGCTGCTGGACGACCTGCTGGAAACGCACGTCAAGGACGGAAACCTCGATCGCTTCGGGCTCGTGATGTTCGCACAGGAGCTGCTGATCGGCGGCCATGACACGACCGCCAACATGCTCTCGCTGAGCGTGCTGACGTTGCTGCAACACCCGGAGCAGCTGGCCGCGCTGAAGGCGGACGACTCGCTGATGGCCGGCGCCGTCGAGGAGCTGCTGCGGTCGCTGTCGATCGTGGCGTCACTGTCGCGGGTGGCCACCGAGGACATCGAGCTCGCCGGCCGCACGATACGGGCCGGCGACGGGATCCTCATCTCGCCGATGGCCGCCAGCCACGACGAGTCGGTGTTCGAGGACGCGGAAGAGTTCGACATCCACCGCACCAACCTGCACCACGTCGCTTTCGGGTACGGCCGTCACCAATGCATCGGGCAGAACCTCGCGCGGCTGGAAATGGAGGTCGCTCTGCGCTCCCTCTTCGCGCGGATTCCGGCGCTGCGGCTGGCCGTGCCGGCCGAGCAGATCGTGATCCGGCAGGGCATGCTGGCCGGCCTTGTCGCGCTGCCGGTGGAGTGGTGACGCCACGGTCACCCATTGATCAACTTCTTACTGTAACGGATATCGACGAGCCGACGCACATCAATCAACGGGTTCGTCGAGTTCGCACTCCTCGGATTCGCGCCAAGCGGACGGATCGCCAAGGAGTTACCAGTGAGAACGATCTGCCAACGCGTGATCGCGGCGTTATCGGGAGTCGTCGTCGTGGCCGTCGCACCGACCGCCGCATACGCGGCGCCTGCCAACGACGACTTCGCCGCCGCCACCGCCATCGCCACGCTGCCGTACACCACAAGCCAGGACACATCGGACGCTACATCGGACCCAGGTGATCCAACCGGCTGCTCCAGCAACGGATCTGTCTGGTTCAGCTACACGGCGACCTCGGTCGGCCTGATCGAGGCCAACACGTTCGGCAGCGGCTACGACACGGTGCTGTCCGCGTGGACCGGTGCACCGGACTCGCTGAGCATGTGGGCCTGCAACGACGACACCAGCGGGCTGCAGTCGCAGATCAGGCTCTCCCCCACCCCCGGGACGACCTACTACTTCATGGTCGCCGTGTGCTGCGGCAGCGGCGGATCGGGCGGCGGAAGCCTCCAGTTCGCCGTCAGCCAGAGCCAGCCGGCCGGCAACGACTCCTTCGGCAACGCCACGAGCGTCACGGCGCTGCCCTTCACCGACGAGCAGGACCTCACCACCGCCGGCACGGAGCCCGGCGAGCCCACCGGCTGCTTCACCGCCAGCAGCACCGTCTGGTACTCGTACACGCCGGCGACCACCCAGTCGGTGATGGCGTCCACCCAGGAGTACTTCGGTGCGGTCGCCGCCTACACCGGAAGCGACATCTCGGCACTGTCGCAGGTCTCGTGCAGCCGCCAGGCCGACTACCAGCCCGTCGTGTTCACGGCCCAGGCCGGCACGACGTACCACTTCCAGGTCGGCGCGGTCTCAGGCACCGGCATCGTCCACTTCCGCCTGGAGGCCACCCCCGCGCCGTCGGCCTCGTTCGGCTACTACCCGGGCGATCCCAGCGCGTTCGACACCGTCGAGTTCTACGACCGCTCGTGGGACCCCGCACGCGTCGACATCGTCTCGCAGGCGTGGGACTTCGGCGACGGCACGACCGGCACCGGCCCGTACCCGACGCACCGGTACGGCAAGGACGGCGACTACACGGTCACGCTGACGGTGACCACACGGGACGGACGTACCGGCTCGACCTCGATGGTCATTCCGGTGCGTACGCACGACGTGTCGATCGTCCGGCTGACCGCGCCGGGGACGGCACGCGTCGGCCAGACGATCGGGATCAACGTCTACGTCAAGAACACCCGGTACATAGAGGACGTCCAGGTGACGCTCCTTCGGAGCACGTCGACGGGCTTCGCACTGGTGGGCTCGTCCACCCAGCAGGTCGTCGCGACGACGACGGGGCAGACCACCCGCTTCTCCTTCAACTACACCGTCACCGGCGACGACCTGGCCGCCGGCAAGGTCACGTTCAAGGCCACGGCGACGTTGCTCGGCCACCGGGACGCGCTTCCGGCGGACAACGAGCTGATCTCGACGCCCGTCAGGGTCGGGTGACGGGCGCACCCGCGCCCGACCGGGGTCCCCCGCGCCCGCGCGCGGGGGACCCCACGCTCAGTGCTTCGTGGCCTCCCACATCGTCAGTACGCTGAAGACCGCCTCCACGAAGTCGGTGGGCGGCAGCGGTACCGGCGCGCCGAACAGCATCTTGAACAGCATCTCCTTGCCGAGCTCGGAGAGAATCTCCTCGGCCAGCTCCACAAGCTGCGCGATGAGCGGGTGCCGCTCCTGCCAGCCCGGCACCTCGGAGTCGTCGGGCGCCGCCCGCCACTCGCGCAGCGCTTCCTCGAACTGCTGGCGCTGGTGGTCGGCCGTGATCACGCGGGCGACGACGGTCGCGATGTCCGCACGAATCTGGGGGGCGGCCCTCGCCTTCGCGTCGTCGCCCAAGCGGTCGAAGGCTTCGAGCTTGGCGTTGAGCGCCTCCCCCGCCGCGGTGCCCCGGACGAAGCTCCGCGCGGCGTCGAGCAGCGGCCAGGAGTCGGGCGGGAGATCATCCGCGTCGGGCTCGGAGCAGTCGTCCGCGGTCACCGCGTCGTGGTTACTGAACGCCTCGTAGTCGGGCTCGGCCGGATCGTCGCAGTCGTAGGCCTCATGCGCCTCGTCGTCACGGTCCAAACTCATGGCGCCGTCTCCGTTCGCCAGGTGCCGCTCGACGTTATCGCAACTACGAGGCCTGGCGGCTGATCAGGTCCTGCATGCTGCGGCGGGCGATCTCCATGCGGGCGCGGCGGTCGCTTCGCGGGTCGGTCGCGGTGGGTGCGATGGGCTCGCCGAGCACGACCACCATCGTGGGTTTGCGGCGAAACAGCCGGCCCACTCCGGTGGGCGGTGTGAAGCGGATGGACAGCGGCAGGACCGGGACCCGGGCCTGGGCGGCGAGGTGGAACGCGCCGCGTTTGAAGTCGCGCAGGCTCGTGTCGTAAGGCTTCAGGTCTCCCTCGGGGAAGAAGTGCACGATCCTGCCCTTGGCGAGAAACAGCTCCAGTTCGGAGAAGAAGAGCGGCAGCCCTGATGGCGTGGACGGCACCGCGACACCGCCGAGCAGCCGCACCAGGCCGCCGTACCACCGGTTCTGGAGGTTAATCGGCGCCGAGGTGAAGACCACCCGGCGCGGAAAGACGGCGAGCGCCACGAGTGCGCTGTCGAGAAAGTGCACGTGGTTGCAGACCGTGAGCGCGCCGCCGGCGCGCGGCAGCCGGTTTCGGCCTTCGGTGCGCACCCCGAGGATCAGCCGTGTCCAGAGAAACAGGGCCGGCACCGCGATGCCGTAGTAGAAGGCGGTCGAGAACACGCGGTACGGCCAGCCGGCGTATCCGGCCGGTGCCTCCGGGGTGCGGTCGGCCCGCGCGTAGACCCGCTCGATCGCCTTGATGCTGCGGTCGATCGCGTAAAGCCGGCCGTAGCGCGCGTAGGTCTCCGACAGCGTTTCACGCTCCGCCGGATGCTCGATCCAGCGGTCGATCCGTTCGGCCAGCGACGACGGGTCACCGGAGCGGAACAGGTTTGCCGGCTCGAGCGCGAACTGGCCGGTCGCGCTTCGGCGGCTGTCGGAGATGACCGGTACGAGCCCGCAGGAGAACGCCTCCATGCAGGAGAGCCCTTCGATCTCCACATCGGAGGCGTGCACGTAGAGATCGCAGGAGTGGATGAGGTCGATGAGCTCTTCCTGCGAGTAGTAGCCGAAGCGCGGCGGGTTCACCAGCGTGGCGCCCATGCGGCGCAGGCGCTTGTCCCACGGGCCGTGCCCGGCGAAGTGCAGCTCGATGCGCGCGGCGTGGCGTGATCGCGCGACGGCGCGGATCAGCACGTCCTGCCGTTTCTCCGGGGACAAGCGGCCCACCATGAGGATGCGGAACGGCTCGCCGGCTCTCCTCGCCCGCGCCGGCCCTGGCCGGAAGGTGCTGTCCACCCCGTTGGAGATCACGTGGAGCCGTGCCCGGTACCCGTGGCGGCGCAGCTGTGCCGCGATGAAGGTGGATGGGCAGTGGATGTCGGCGAAGCGCCCGTAGAAGGCCAGGCGCAGCAGGATGTACAGCAGATGCGCGGCGGGCCGAAACCAGCCCAGGCCGATGTTGTACGTGATGTTTTCGGGCTGGATGTGAAACGCGGCGATGGCGGGTACGCCGAGCCGGCGGGCGGTTCGCTCGGCGGCGCGGCCGAGCGGCCACGGCTGGTAGATGTGTACGACGTCGGCACCCTCGATCGCGGCGGTCAGCACCTCCTGGACGGGCTTGGCGAACAGGGTGTTCTGGCGATGGGCGAGCCGGCTCGCGATCGGCACCACCAGCTCCGGAACATGGAACACCTCGGGCCCATCGGTCCCCTCGCCCGCGGGGTCGCCGCACGCGACCACGCGCACCGTGTGCCCGCGCTGCATGAGGGCGGTGGCGAACCGCGTCGCCGACATTGTCGTTCCGTTGTTGTTGACGTTGAAGGTGTCGGTGACCAGCGTGATGATCATTGCGCGAGCCCCACGGTTCCGCGGATCGGTCGTGCCGCTCGACCGGACGAGCCCGCCGTGGCGGGCGCCCGGTGCTCAGCAGCTTCCTGCGTGACGAACATACGGACATCCCTGGTCAAAACCGATGATCAAAACGCTATCCCAGGCGTGCCGACGGGGCAATCCCGCGGCCGTCCCCTCGGTCTATAGTGGACGCGTGCTGGGGGTCATCGCGTCCGCGCTCGGCGGGCCTGAAGTGCTGCAAGTGACGGAGCTGCCCGATCCTGTGGCGCAGCCGGGGCAGGTGGTCGTCCGGGTCCGCGCGGTGTGCGTGCACCCGGCGGACGTGGCCGCCACCACCGGACAGATCCCGCGAGGGCCGGTGCAGCCACCGTTCCTGCCCGGCTGGGACATCGCCGGCGAGGTGGCCTCGGTCGGCGCCGACACGACCGACTTCCAGGTCGGTGACCGGGTCGTCGGGATGATCCCGTGGTACCTGACCCGCGGCGCACCCGGGGGCTACGCCGAGCTCGTGGCCGCCGACGCCGACTGGCTGGTGCCGCTGCCGGACGAGCTCGACTTCGCACACGCCGCCACGGTGCCGCTCAACGCGCAGACCGCCCACCAGGGCCTGGGCCTGCTGGCGTCGAGCATGCTGTCCGCCGGCAGCCGCATCCTGGTCACCGGTGCCAGCGGCGGGGTCGGCGGTTTCGCCGCACAGCTCGCCACTCAGGGCGGTTACCGGGTGTTGGCGCAGGCCAGCGACGGCGACGAGGAGTGGGTGCGCGACCTCGGCGTCCACGAGGTCGTTCCGCGCTCGGCCGACCTGGCCAACGTGGGGCCGGTGCCCGCGGTGTTCGACGCCGTCCCGCTCGGCGAGGCGGTGGCCGCCGCTGTGGAAAACCGGGGCGTCGTGGTCTGCACCCGGCCCACGCCCCCCATCGACCCGGCCCGCGGCGTGCGCCAGGACCTGCAGCTCATCCGCCTGGAGCGGACGCTGCTGGCCGAGCTTGTCGCGCAGGTGGCGGCTGGCAAGCTGCGCACCCGCGTGGCGGCCACGCTGCCGCTGGCCGAAGCCGCCGACGCCCACCGCCGGGTGCTGGCCGGCGGGCTCCGCGGAAAGATCGTGCTGACGCCCGGCTGAGGACTACCTGACGCCGCGAGGGGCGGTCTGGAGACCGGATCTCCGCGGCCTTCGGTAAATCCAACCCAAACGAGACGCGAGCTACCGCGACGCCCGCGGTGGTCCGGACCGTCGCGCGGGGCCCCCGGGGAAACGTGGAGCGCAGCGGAGCGTTTTCTTGGGGTGCTTTCCCGCGGCCTCACCCTCCGCGGTCGCCCAGCTAACCCCGCTCCCGCAGATCCTGGAGACTAGCGTCGCTCGACTTCGAGGTCTCTTCCCAACTCTCGGCGTCCAGCCGCTTCTGCTGATCTTTCGAGGCGGGAGTGCACGAGTCCGCCCGCAGTTTGGGTCGGTGTGAGCTTCGAAATCTTGGTGAGTTGGCGCGTTATTTCGACGGTAACTTGCCAAGATCTGCTGGAGCCGGCTCCTGGGTTGAGCTGGCGACCGCAGGGATAGACAGCAGATCGTGGTCGTCTGCTGCCGTTGTAGGGGCAGCAAACGACCACGATCTGACGGCACCCGGGGTTGGGGTGAGCTCGCCCCACCGCGGGGGGTGAGGCCGCGGGAGCAACGGTCCGGACCACGACGGACGCCGCGGTGGCTCGGATCAGGTTCGAATTGGATCCTCTGAAACGGCTACCACGACCGCACCCCACCCTGACGGCGAAAGGTCTCTAGGCGGCTAATACCAGTATCGGCGGCCGAAGACCGGCCGGTTGACGGAGCCGAGCAGCATCAGCACGGCGCCGACCACGAGCAGGATGATGCCGATCGTCGTCAGGATGCCGATCCCCGTCAGCCATCCGATCAACGTGAGCACAAGACCCAAAATCAACACTTCGACTCCCGGGGGATGAGGTTGAGTAGTACGCCGCCTCAGTACCCAAATGGTCAGTCGGGGAAAACCCCTGGTCGGGTCAGGTATCGCGGAACCGGAGCAGGAACGTGCCGGCCAGGAGTGCCCCCACGGACCAGGCGGCTGCCACACCGAGCCCGGCCCACGGGCCGATGGGTAGGTGGCGCAGGTCGCCCGTGGCCTGGATGGCCAGCCCCGCGCTCATCGGCGCCGCCCGCTCCAGCAGCCGCCGCAACTGCGGGTCGGCCACCGTCTGGGTGAGGATCGGCGGCAGGTAGAGCAGCCCGAGCACGGTCCCGATCGAGGCTGCCGAGTCCCGCACGACGGCGGCGACGCCGAGGCCGAGCAGGGCGATCAGGACAAGGTAGGCGACCGAGCCGGCGCCGGCCCGCAGGATCGGCCCCTCCAGCGGCAGGCGGTCGGGCAGGACGATCCGGGCGATCAGCAGGCAGGCGAACAGCGCCGAAGCGGCGACGGCGGCCACCGGGACGACGAGTACCAGCGCCTTGGCGGCCAGCACGACCGGGCGGTTGGGGATGGCGGTCAGCGTGGTGCCGATGAGCCTGGTGCTGTACTCGCCGCTGACGGCCAGGACGGCCAGCACCGCGATCGGGACCTGTCCCAGGTAGACGCCGCTGAGCGCGAGCCGGCCGGCGTCGAGGTCGCAGCCGGCGCGCGGGCAGGTGGCCAGCGCGCAGACCGCGGCGCCCAGTCCCACGGTGACGGCAGCGGTGATCAGCAGCAGCCATGCCGGGCCGGGCGTGGTGCGCAGCTTCGTCCACTCCGCGCGAATCGCTGCGAGCACGGTGCTCACGCGTCCCTGCGGTGGAGCACGGCGGCCGCCACCGCCAGGGCGACCAGCGCGTACCCGCACAGCACGGCCATGCCGGCCCAGGGTGGCAGGGGGTAGTAGCCGTACGCCGGGGTGTAGACGCTGTCTACCTGCGGGTGGCGGACGAGCGTCTGTTGAACGGCGAGGGCGGCGGCGGGCGTGACCCGGGTCAGCCACTGCGCCATCGGCGGGGCAGGAACGGGACCAGCGCCAGCAGGTAGGGCACGACGACGGCGACGATGACGATCGTGACCGCGGGGGCGCTGCGCCGCAGGATGGTGCCGACGCCCAGGGCGAAGACGGCGGCGAGGGCGAGCAGCGCGGCGGTGCCGACCTCGGCGCGGAGCAGCGCACCCGACGTGGCCGGAAACAGGTAGACGCCGAGGCCGCGGACCAGCCACGACCACAGCCGCACTGCGAGCACAGTGGTGACCAGGCTCGTGGTGAACGTGACGCCACCCAGCACGACCGCCTTGGCCAGCAGCACCCGACCCCGGCGGTTGCCGGCGCTCAGCGTGCTGTGGATCAGCCCGTACCGGTACTCCGTGGTGATCGTCAGGGTGGCCACCACGACGATGACGACCAGCGCCGGAAACGTCCCGAAGAGCAGGTCGTTGACCGCGGCGGCCGGGACGACGTCCACGCGTGCGGCCGGGGCGAGGTCGCCCGCTCCGGTCACCGTGAACCCGCCTCCGGACTGGGTGAACCCGCCGGAGCTGCCGGGCGGGTAGCCGGCGAAGGTGGCGGTGTCGGCTCCCATCTGGTCACCGCTCCAGCCGCCCGCGGGCCAGGCGCCTGATACCCGCGGCTCGCCGAACTCGGCCGTGGCGACATCGCTGGCCGTGCCGACTCCCCGCACATCCTGCGGGCAGGCGACGAACAGTCCAGCGTGGACGGTGTTGGCCAGCCCGGGCAGCCGGACCGTGCCGACCCGGCTCCACCGCGTACCGTCCGGCGACGCCTCGCCGGTGACCGTGTCGCCGGAGCGGGTCAGCCGCAGCCAGCGCATCGCTTCTCCGGGTGGCCCAGCCTTGTCGTGGATGTAGTCGTGCTGCATCCGTACCCCGTGGGCGCCGGTGACCATGACCGCCGCGTACCGTGCGCCGGGCGCGGAGCCGGCGGTGATGATCAGGCCGGCCTTCGCCCATGCCGCGGTCGCGCCGCCGTCCCTGGCGCTCAGCGAGGTCAGCGAGGTGACCGCGACGGTGATGTGGCCGTCGCCGGACAGCGGGCGGTGCACGAAGTAGAAGGCGGTGCTGACCGGTGCGCCGTCCGGCCCGATCGGGATCGGCCGCGCCCGCTCGGGCGCCCCACCGCCCAGCCCGGTGAGCGGAAACAGCACGATCAGCAGGGCCGCGACCGCGCTGCCGGCCACCCAGCCGGGTACCGACCGGAACTTGGTCCATTCCGCGCGCAGCAGGCGCGGCATCAGGGCGCGGCTCGTGGCTTCACTCATGGCTCGCTTTTGTACGCCGGCACCGGTCACGGCCCGGTACGTTGCGCTGTCACCGGGCTGTCACCGGCGAGCTGGCATCGTGTACCCCCATGGCGGCGGCATGAGGGTGCTGGTGGTGGAAGATCACCGCATGTTGAGCGGTCTGATCACGGCCGGGCTGCGCCGCGAGGCGATGGCGGTGGACGTCGCGCTCGACGGCCACGCGGCGCTGGCGCAGGTGGCCGTGACCCGCTACGACGTGGTGGTGCTGGACCGCGACCTGCCCGGCGTACACGGCGACGAGGTGTGCCGCCGCATCGTCGCCTCCGGATCGGGCACCCGGATGCTGATGCTGACCGCGGCGGGCACCGTCCGCGACCGGGTCGAGGGCCTCGACCTGGGCGCCGACGACTACCTGCCAAAACCCTTCGACTTCGCCGAGCTTGTCGCCCGGGTCCGCGCGCTCGGCCGCCGCTGCACGCCAGCACTGCCGCCGGTACTGGACAACGGCGACCTTTCGCTGGACCCCAACCGCCGGGTCGCCACACGCGGCGGGCGGCGGCTGGACCTCAGCCCGAAGGAGTTCGCGGTCCTCGCGCACCTGCTCGCCGCCGGCGGCCGCGTCGTCTCCGCCGAGGAGCTGCTCGAACGCGTCTGGGACGAGGCAACCGACCCGTTCACCACCACGGTGAAGACCACGATCGGACGACTGCGCGCCAAACTCGGCCAGCCACCGGCTATCCACACCGTCCGCGAGGGCGGGTACCGGACCGGTGAACCGTGACCGAGCCGGCGGCCCGCCCCCGGCTGCGGACCCGGCTGGCGCTCCTGCACGCCGGGCTGGCCTTCGCCTGCGGCGTGCTGCTGCTGGCCTTCGTCGACCTGCCGCTGCTGACCGCCGGCAACACCGCCCCCGGGCCGGCCGCCGGGCAGCCCGCCAACGCACAGGCCAGCAGCAACCTTCCCGAGGTGCTGCGGTACTCGGCGCTCGCGCTCATCGTCATCGCCGCGGTGTCGATCGCCGTGGGCTGGCTGATCGCCGGCCGCGCGCTGCGCCCCCTACGCGTGATCACCACCTCCGCCCGCACCATGTCGGCCGACGACCTGACCGGCCGCCTGCGGGTTCCGGCCGCCTACCGCGAGTTCACCGAGCTGGCCGACACCCTTGACGGCCTGCGGCAGCGGCTGCACGAGTCGTTCAGCGCGCAGCGGCAGTTCATCGCCAACGCCTCGCACGAGCTGCGCACACCACTGACCGTGCAACGGACCCTGCTCCAGCTCACCCTCGCCGACCCCGACGCCACCGCCGACACGTTGCGATCCGCCTGCACCGAGATGCTCGCCCTCGGCCAGCAGCAGGAACACCTCATCGAGGCGCTGCTCACCCTGGCCAGCGGCTATCAACCGATCGAACGCCGGGAACGCTTCGACCTGGCCGACCTGACCCGCAAGGTCGTGCTCGACCACCGCGCCCAGGCCCTCGGCCTGCGCGTGGACACCGCGCTCAACCCAACCGAGGTGACCGGCGACCCACGGCTTGTCGCAAGCCTCGTCACCAACCTTGTCGACAACGCGCTACGGCACAACAACCTGGGCGGAACCGTGGAGATCGCCACCGCGCCCCCGGCCGCCTGACGGTCAGCAACACGGGCGCGGCGATCACGCACGAGGACATCGACCGCATGTTCCAACCGTTTCAGCGCCTCGGCACCGACCGCACCGACCAGACCAGCGGGCACGGTCTCGGCCTGGCGATCGTCGCCGCCATCGCCCACGCACACCGCGCCCCGCTCGCCGCCCACCCCCGCCCGGGCGGCGGTCTGCACGTCACCGTCGACCTGCCGCCCGCGCCGATGTGAGCGGGTGTCCGGCTCCTGGCCTCCTTCTGGGCGTTTCTAAGCTGGGTCGGCGCCTGCCCTGAGCACCCGGTCGAGCGCCTGTTCGCCTCCGTCAAGAAGCTCCGGTGCGCCATTCTTGACGGCCTGCAGAATGCGTTCGAGGCGGCGTTGCAGGACGCCGCGGGTGGCGTTGCGCGGCAGGCGCAGAGTGCCCCGGGTCTCGGGAGGAGGCGTTCGATGGGCGGGTGCCCGGCGCCGACCACCGTCACTCGTCGACGACGGACGTCCGCTTCACCTGGCGGTGGTTCGTCGGTACCGGATCGCGGCCGCGGGCACGGTGACGGTGAGCATGCCCACGATCCAGGCGGTGGCGTGCCACAGGTGGGTGGCGGTGGGGCCGCCCAGGCACAGCGCGCGGAGGGCGTCGACGGTGGCGGTGATCGGGTTGAGGTTGGCGAAGGCTTGCAGCCAGCCGGGAAGGTCGCGACCGGGACGAAGGTGGAGCTGGTGAAGATCAGCGGGATGACGGCCAGCAGCCCGCCGGTGCCGGCCGCTTCCGGGTCGCGGACCAGCAGGCCGAGCAGGGCGAAGACCCACGAGAACGCGATCCCGACGCACAGCGCGAGACCGATGGCGGCGGCCGCGGCGGCGGGGCCGGCGTGGAAGCGGAACCCGATGGCGTACCCGACGCCGGTCATCAACGCCAGGACGAACAGGTTCCGGACGGTGTCGGCGGCGACCCGGCCGGCCAGCACGGCGGATCGGGCCACGGGCAGCGCCCGAAACCGGTCGATCATGCCGGTGGCCAGGTCGTCGGCGACGGCGACGGCGGTCTGTGAGGCGCCGAACGCGATAGCCAGCACCCACACGCCGGGCAGCAGGTAGTCGATGTACCGCTCGACGCCCGGCGGATGGACTGCGCCACCCCAGGCATAGGTGAACAGCAGCACGAACAGCACCGGCTGGGCGGTGGCGAAAGCGATCAGGGTAGGTACCCGGGTCAGCCGGCGCAGGTTCCGTCCGGCGATCGTGGCCACGTTCGCGGCCAGCCGCACCGGCCCTGCCATCGGTGTGGTGCGACCAGGCGCGGCGACGGTCATCGCATCCTCCCGTCGCCGTGCGCGTGGGTGGCCGCCGCGGTTGGTTGGCCGGTGAGGGTGAGGAAGACGTCGTCCAGGGTGCGACGGCGCAGCGTGAGGTCGGATATCCGCAGCCCGGTCGCGGCGAGGCGGGCGGCGAGCTCGGGTAGGACGGCCGGTCCGTCGGCGACCGGCAGCACGACCCGACCTGCCGCACTGTCCACAGTGGGTGACACGTCGGCGAGGCCGTGCAGGGCATCGGCGATGGTGCGCGGGTCGGTGCCGGGCGGTGCGCCCAGCTCGATGCGGTCGCCGCCGACGCGGGCCTTCAACTCATCGGGCGTGCCGGCCGCGATCACCGTGCCGTGGTCGAGCACCGCGATTTGGTCGGCGAGCCGGTCGGCCTCCTCCAGATACTGGGTGGTCAACACGACACTCGTTCCCCGAACCGCGAGCTCCTCGAGCAGCCGCCAGAGTTCGAGGCGGCCGCGCGGGTCCAACCCGGTGGTGGGCTCGTCCAGGAACAGCACGGCCGGCGCGGCGACCAGGCTCGCGGCGAGGTCGAGCCGGCGGCGCATCCCGCCCGAGTAGGTGCGGGCGGTCCGGTCCCCGGCGCTGTCCAGGCCGAGCGCGTCCAAGAGCTCGTCAGCGCGGTGGCGGGCCGCGGCGCGGCGCAGTCCTGCGAGCCGGCCGATCATTCGCAGGTTTTCTCGGCCGGTCAGGTAGCCGTCGACGGCGGCGACCTGGCCGGACAGTCCGATCGCCCCTCGCACCGCCCCCGCCTGACGCACGACATCGAGGCCGAGCACCCGCGCCTGCCCGCTGTCGGGGCGCAGCAGGGTTGTCAGGATCCGTACGACGGTGGTCTTGCCGGCGCCGTTCGGTCCGAGCAGCCCCAGGATGGCCCCGGTGGGCAGCCGCAGGTCGACACCGGACAGCGCGGTCACCACACCGAACCGCTTGACCAGCCCGCGCACCTCGACGGCCAGTTGTGGCGCCACGCAGACCACCACCCATAGCTAGGTTAACTACCTATAGGCGGGACAGTAGCATACCTACCTATCCGAGGGTTAGGCTCGCAGACGTGAAGGCCGACGCGCAGGCGCTCAAAGGGCATCTGGACGTGCTGCTGCTGGCCGCGCTGCAGGACGGTCCCCGGCACGGCTACGCGGTCAAAGAGGCCCTCAAAGCCGGTAGCGACGGCCGATTCGACCTACCCACCGGCACCATCTACCCCGCGTTGCATCGGCTCGAAGCCGCCGGCCTGATCGCCGGTTCCTGGTCGCAGGTCGACGGGCGTCGCCGCCGCACCTACCAGCTGACCGCCGCCGGACAACGGCGGCTGCGCACCGACCGCGACGGCTGGCGCGAGTTCGCTACCGCCGTCACCGCGCTGCTGGAGCGCAAGCCATGGCCGGCCACCAGCTGATCGACGCGCACCTGGCCGCCCTGGCCCGCCGGCTCCCCGCCGACGCGGTCGACGAGCTTGCCGACGGTCTGAACGAGACCTGGCAGCACCACCTGAGCGTCGGGCTGCCGCCCGCCGCCGCGGCCCGCGCCGCGATCGCCGAATTCGGCACGGTGCCTCAGATCGTCGCCGCGTTCGTGGCCCAGTCCCCCGGCCGCCGCACCGCCCGCCTGCTGCTGGCCACCGGGCCGCTGGTCGGCGGAAGCTGGGGCGCCAGCCTGCTCGTCGGCCAGGTCTGGGCGTGGCCCGTGCCCCCATTCGCGGCGGTCGCGTACGGCCTCCTACTGATCGTCGTTGTCGCCACCCTCCTCGCTGCGGCAACCAGCCGGCACGGCTACCGCCGGGCCCGCCTCGGCTGCATCGCCGGCGCGGCGCTCGCCGGCCTGGACCTGACGATGCTGGCCGCCGTCGCCCTGCTCGCTCCGGCCGTGGTGGCGCCTATGCTCCTGGCCGTTCCTGCCAGCCTCACCCGGATCGGCATCACCCTGCTGCGGCTTCCGAGAACCAACGCGACCTGACAGCGGTCCGTCGTGAACCTGCTCAGGGCCGGGTATGCCGGCAGCGTGGGTCCACCAATCATCCGATCGTCTCCAGCCTCACACTTGCCCGTCCTCCGCGCCGGCCTGCCGAGCAGACGACTGACAGGCTCGTCAACGCCCCGTCTTCGGCCGGCCGCCTGGGCTGGCCACCGACCGCGGGTGGGCCGATCGTTGGGACAGCCGCGTTGCAGGAGAAGGCGGCCTCGCCGGCGGGCGCCTGGCAAGCGGTACGAGGACTGGGTGCTGGACGACCCGGCCGGCCTGCCCGTGGAGCAGGTCCGCCCGGTCCGCGATGAGATCGAACGCCGCGTCCGTCAACTGCTGGACGAGTTCGGCGTCCCCTCCACCGTCTGACCGCCAATCCTGCCGGTGGATCGCTCGCCTGCGCCGACACCATCACGCAGCGGCGGCCCATCCAGCGTCGGCGGTGGTGACCAGGCGCGGGCCAGCATTCCGGCCGCGGCGAGAAGACAGACGGCTCCTACCACGACGAAGGTGGCCGGATAGCCGGCGACGGCCAGTAGCCCTGCCGCGCCCAGGGGCGCGGTGGCCTTGGCGACGGTGATCGGGGTGGCCAGGATGCCGCCGATGGTGCCGTAGGCGATGGTGCCGTACCGGTCGGCCAGTAGCGGCGGCTTGACCAAACTGACTACCCCGAACCCGAGTCCGAAGGCGACCACCGCCACCGCAGCGCCCACCGGGCTGCCGGCCACGATCGGCAAGGCGATCGCCGCGCCGGCCTGAATCACGAACACCACCGCGACCACCACGGGCAGCCGCAAACGCTGTTGCAACGCGGTCAGCAGCAGCCGCCCGGTCACTGAGAGCACCCCAAGCAGCCCGGCCACCGTCGCCGCGAACGTGATCGGATGTCCCTTGTGGACCAGCAGCCCCACCAGATGCAGCGTCATGGTGGCCATCGCCGCGCCGTGCGCGACGAACGCGACCGCCAACCACCAGAAGCGGCGATCCCCGAGGGCCGCGCGGACCACGGCCGCCCGCTGCTGCTTCGACGGCCGCCGCTGTGCCGCGAGCCGCGGCGGGGTACGGACGGTCAGCGCGTGCAGCGGAACGGTCACGGCACCGTGCAGGAGGGCGAGGATGAGCAGGGCGCTACGCCAGCCGTAGTTGTCCAGCAGCAGGCCGGTCAACGGCATGAAGATGGTGCTGGCGAACCCGGCCACGACGACGATCGCGAGCACCGCTTTGGCGCGCCGCTGTGGCGGGAACCAGGACACCACGACGGTGAGGGCTGGCTCGTACAGAACCATCGCGGTCGTGACCCCGATGCCGATGAGGACCGCGTAGAGCTGCGTCAGTGTGCGTACCTGCGACCAGGCCGCCACCAGGGCAGTGGCGGCGATCGAGCCGAGGGTCATCAGGGCGCGGCCGCCGTGCCGGTCCAGCCAACGGCCGACCGGGACGGCCATCGCCGCGCCGGCCAGCACCGAGGCTGTCATCGCCACGGTCACCGCCGCCGGCGAAGCGTCGAGCGCTTGGGCCATCGGTTGTAGCAGGACGGCGAAGGCGTAGTAGAGCACGCCGTACCCGACGGTCTGGGTGACCGCGAGCGCGGCGACCATCCGCCACGGTGAGCCCGGCGGCCGGCCACCTCGCGTTGGGCGGGTGGCCGGCGTGGCGTGGAGGCTCACGTCAGCAGGCGCACCCGCCGCCATGCTGCCCGTCCACACTGTCCTGCCCGAGGACGGGCAGCAGCGTCAGCGGCGCGGTGAGCAGACCGCCGCTGATCCCGGTCGCCAGACCGCGCCCGGACGGCGCCGCGGCGAGGGTGCCGCAGCAGCCGCCGGCGTCGGCGTCGATGCGGTCGCTGTCGGCGGTCGGGTTGCTGTTGCACACTCCGGTCTCGGGCAGGTCCAGCCGCACGTCGCGGGCCGCGTCCCAGTCGCCGGCCAGAGCAGCGACGACCGAGCGGGCCTGCTCGTAGCCGGTGGCCATCAGGAACGTCGGGGCGCGGCCGTAGCTCTTGACCCCGATCGCGTAGAAGCCGGGCTCGGGGTGGGCCAGTTCGTCGACGCCGTGCGGCGGAACGGTGCCGCAGGAGTGCAGGTTCGGGTCGATCAGCGGCGCGAGCGCGCGGGTGGAGCCGAGGATCGGGTCCAGGTCCAGGCGCAGCTCGCTGGTGAGGCCGTGATCGGGACGGAAGCCGGTCGCGGCGACGATCCGGTCCACTGTGTAGGTCCGGGTGCCGTCGGACACGGCCACGCGGTCACCGTCGGGGGCCAGGGAGTGGATGGCGAACCCGGTCACGAGTTCGACCGCGCCGGACTCGACGTGCGCGCGTAGCCGGCTGCCCAGTGCGCCGCGGGCTGGTAGGGCGTCGGCGGTCTCGCCGCCGTAGGTGCGGGCCGGGCTGGCCGAGCGGATCGCCCAGAGCACGGAGGTGCCGGGCTCCTGGACGGCGAGGTCGGCCAATGCGAGCAGGGTGTTGGCGGCGGAGTGGCCGGCGCCGGCGACCAGAGTGCGGCGGCCGGCGAACCGGTCCCGTTCGGTGCCGAGCACGTCCGGTAGGGCCTGCTCGATGTACGGGGCGGCGTTCGTTTCCCCGTGGGCGGGGATGCCGGAGGCGCCGAGGACGTTCGGGGTGGTCCAGGTGCCGGAGGCGTCGATTACGGCTCGGGCTAGCAGCTCCTGCCCGTCGGTGAGGCGAATCAGGAACGGCGCTGTCTCGCGGCCGGCGGTGCGGACGCGGTCCATGCCCTGGCGGGTGACGGCGACGACCTGGGCGCCGTAGCGCACGTGTGGCTTGAGGGCGGGCAGGTCGGCCAGGGGCTGCAGGTAGTCGGCGGCCAGGTGGGCGCCGGTCGGCAGCACGTCCGGGTCGGGCTCGACCCACTCTTGCTCAGTCAGCAGGCGGCGGGCCGCGGTGTCGATGTTGTACCGCCAGGGCGAGAACAGCCGCACGTGCCCCCACTGCCTGACCGACGCGGCCGGCCCGTCTCCCGCTTCCAGGACGGTGAAGGGCAGGCCGCGCTCGTGCAGGTGGGCGGCGGCGGCCAACCCGACCGGGCCGGCGCCGATGACCACGACCGGCAGATTGGTGTCCACAGTGGTGCTCCTATCTCGGTGATGCCCTGGATGAGTCTTGTTTAGGTGATGTGTGGGCTGCGGCGTTCGATGAGCACGACATCGCGCCACCAGCCGCCGTGCATGGCGTGCTGGCCGATCCGCTCCCGGACGCCGACCACGCGGAAGCCGGCCCGCCGGTGCAAGGCCAGGCTCGCGGTGTTCTCCGGAAACACGCCGGACTGGATGGTCCAGATCCCCGCCGCCTCGGTCGACGCGATCAGGGCTTCCAGCAGCACGCGGCCGACGCCGCAGCGCTGCGCGGCCGGGTCGACGTAAACGGAGTGTTCGACCACGCCCGCGTACACGCGACGGCTGGACACGGCCGAGACGGTGACCCAGCCGAGCACGGTGTCGTGGTCGTCGACCGCGACATACCGGTGCTCGGGCAGCTTGCTCGCGTCGAACGCCGACCAGGACGGCGCCACCGACTCGAAGCTGGCATGGCCGTAGTCCATGCCAGCCTGGTAGATGCGCAGAACGGCGGCGGCGTCCGCCTCGCCCATGGGTCGGATCTTCATCCGCACGCCTCCGCCGGAGGGGCGGGCGCCGGGTTGCCCATCACGACGTCGGCGGCGGACGGGAAGCACTGGATGCAGTTGCCGTTGATCCGGTAGTGCCGGGCGTTGCCGACCGGCTCGACCAGCACGAACCGCACCTCGGCCAGGATCTTCAGGTGCTGCGACACGGTCGACTGCGCCAGACCGACCGCGGCGACGATCTCGCCGACCGGCATCGGCCGGTCCTGCCGGGCCAGGTACTCCACGATCTGCACCCGGCTCGGGTCCGCCAAGGCCCGGAACCAGGACGCATACCGCTCCGCCACCTCGCGGTCCAACAGCTCGGCTGTCTGCGCTGTACTCATCTACCCGAAACCTCATCGTCTATCGCCGATCAACGATAAGAGTGTAGCGTTCGAGGTGGCGACGAACCAGACCGTGGCCACAACCAGGCCGGCGACCGGCAGGCTCCAGCCCTGGACCGCAGCTTGACCGCGCTCGTACCAGCGCTGCGCCGTTGTCGTCACCTCGGCGCAGCGATCACAGAACCGCACCCCTTCACCGCCCCGACGACGAGCCGTCCTTCGCCAACCAGCGGCTCCACCCGAGTGAGAGCCGCGACTTCTACTTCAAGTTCCTCGTCGGCATCGAGGAAGCCGGCTACAACCTGCTGCTGTTCACGGGGACACGGGACAGCCCGGGCCGTCGCAGCGCGTTCGCCAGCGGGTACAACATGCTGCCACTCGCCGATGGATCGATCATGGTCGGCGGTCAGGTGAAGAGTTACGGCCTGGTCGGCTGTGGGCCGGCTTCTGCAACGACACCGAAACTATCGGTCACGGGCTGAAACTATCGCTTGATATTCCCGCAAGTTTTTGAAACCCTGGAGACATCGATGAATGTGAGCGTTAACACGATCTCGGCTCATCGCTGACCCCACAGGCCGCCTCAAGCCCCATCGTTAGCGCCGCCTCGACTCACGCCGACGGTCGTGGGTCGAGACGGCCATGCCCGCCGATCAACCCCATCGCTCGGAGGTGTGCCTCGACCGACCGAAAAGCCCAGCGCTCTTAGCCGCAACCCGCGGGCTGTGGCAACTGGATCACTCACCGGTAGCTCGGTTTGCCCGACTTGTAGAAGAAAGCCTGCTTATCGCAATCGTTGGAGGATCCGTATGGTCTCCCGAACCCATCCCGCCGGGCGTCGGCTTCGAACGCCGTCAGTTTTCGGGGTCGCCGCGGTCGTTGTGGCTCTCGCCGTGTCCCTGCTTCCCAATCTCGCGCATGCCGCCGAGTCCACTCTGGGCGCGGCTGCGGCCCAGTCGAGCCGGTACTTCGGCGCCGCCGTCGCGGGTGGAAAGCTCGGCGACAGCGCGTACACCACGATCCTGAACCGCGAGTTCAACAGTGTCACCGCTGAGAACGAGATGAAGATCGATGCGACCGAGCCGCAGCAGAACAACTTTACGTTCGGCAACGCGGACCGGATCGTCAACCATGCGATCAGCCGGGGCTGGAAAGTACGCGGGCACACTCTGGCCTGGCACTCGCAGCAGCCGGGCTGGATGCAGAACATGTCCGGCACCACGCTGCGCAACGCGATGCTCAACCACGTCACCCGGGTGGCCACCTACTACCGCGGCAAGATCGACTCCTGGGATGTAGTGAACGAGGCGTTCGCCGACGGTAACAGCGGTGCGCGGCGTGACTCGAACCTGCAGCGCACCGGCAACGACTGGATCGAGGCCGCGTTCCGGGCCGCCGACGCGGCGGACCCGAGCGCGAAGCTCTGCTACAACGACTACAACACCGACAACTGGACCTGGGCCAAGACCCAGGCGGTCTACAACATGGTGCGCGACTTCAAGCAGCGTGGCGTGCCGATCGACTGCGTCGGGTTCCAGTCGCACTTCAACGCCAACTCACCGTATGACAGCAACTACCGCACCACGTTGTCCAGTTTCGCGGCGCTCGGCGTCGACGTGCAGGTCACCGAGTTGGACATCGAGGGTTCCGGCACGACGCAGGCCAATACGTACCGCACCGTGGTCAACGACTGCCTGGCGGTGGCCCGCTGCAACGGCGTGACCGTGTGGGGCGTGCGGGACTGCGACTCGTGGCGATCCAGCGGCACCCCGCTGCTGTTCGATTGCAACGGCAACAAGAAGGCCGCGTACAACTCCACGCTGGACGCGCTGAACAGCGCAACCCCCAACCCGACCACGCCGGGGCCCAACCCCACCACGCCGGGACCCACCGCTCCGCCCAGTTCCGCGAGCGAGATCGTTGGTGTCCAGTCGGGTCGGTGTATCGACGTACCCAACGCCTCACAGAGCAACGGCACCCGGGTGCAGCTCTACGACTGCAACAGGCAAGCCAACCAATCCTGGACATACACCTCGGGCAAGCAACTCCAGGTGTACGGCAACATGTGCCTGGACGCGGCCGGTTCCGGCAACGGTGCGGCGGTCCAGATCTACAGCTGCCACAGCCAAACCAACCAGCAGTGGAACGTCAACTCCAACGGCACCATCAGCGGCGTGCAGTCCGGACGATGCCTGGACGTCTGGAGCACGGCCAACGGCGCACAGATCCAGCTGTACGACTGCCACGGGCAAACCAACCAGCAGTTCACGCTCAGGTCCCTCGGCGGTTCCACCCAACCGCCGCCCACGACGGCCCCGCCGACGGCCACTGCCACGCCGAGCCCGACGCCGACAGGCGGGACGTGCAATTTGCCGTCGTCGTACCGCTGGAGCTCGACGGGTGCGTTGGCGCAGCCGCGGTCGGGGTGGGTGTCGCTGAAGGACTTCACCTACGCCCCCTACAACGGCCAGCATCTGGTCTACGGCACCACGCACGACACCGGAACGACGTGGGGGTCGATGAACTTCGGCCTCTTCTCGGACTGGAACCAGATGGGCTCGGCCAGCCAGAACGCCATGTCCTCCGCCACCGTGGCGCCGTCGCTGTTCTACTTCGCGCCGCGCAACATCTGGGTGCTTGCCTACCAGTGGGGTGGGACCGCCTTCTCCTACCGCACGTCGAGCAACCCCACGAACGCGAACGGATGGTCGGCCCAACAGACGCTGTCCACCGCGAGTATCTCCGACTCCGGCACCGGACCCATCGACCAGGCACTCATCGGCGATGACCAGAACATGTACCTCTTCTTCGCCGGGACAACGGCCGGATCTACCGGTCCAGCATGCCGATCGGGAACTTCCCCGGCAGCTTCGGCTCCAACTACACGACGATCATGACCGACACGACCAACAACCTGTTCGAAGGCGTGCAGGTCTACAAGCTCCAGGGCCAGAACCGGTATCTGATGATCGTCGAGGCGATCGGCTCCCAGGGCCGCTACTTCCGTTCGTTCACGGCCACCAGCCTGGGTGGCTCGTGGACCGCGCAGGCCACGTCCGAAAGCAACCCGTTCGCGGGCAAGGCCAACAGCGGCGCGACCTGGACCAACGACATCAGCCACGGCGAGCTGATCCGCAGCAACGCCGACCAGACCATGACCGTTGACCCCTGCAACCTGCAACTGCTCTACCAGGGACGGTCCCCCAACTCCGGCGGGGACTACGGCTTGCTGCCCTACCGGCCCGGCCTGCTCACTCTGCAGCGCTGACGATCGGACAACCCGGCGGGCTCGGCACAACCCGAGCCCGCCCGCTCCTCACTCACCCGCGGCACCGGAGGTACCGACAAATGCGAGGCCACACATACCACCCCCGCCCCCCGGGATACCCACACTGACCGAATGTTCCTCGGCCTCCGAGGACGGCTGCTCAAGCTCGCCGTGGCCGGGGTCGCGGTCACCCTCGGCCTGTTCACCATGGCGGTGACGACCGGGTCGGCGTCGGCCGCCGACAACCCGTACCAGCGGGGTCCGGACCCCACCCGGACCAGTGTCGCGGCCGTGAACGGGCCTTTCGCCAACACGTCGGTGAGCGTCCCGACCGGGTACGGCTTCAACGGCGGCAGGATCTACTACCCGACCGACACCAGCCAGGGCACCTTCGGAGCCATCGCGATCTCGCCGGGCTACACCGCGTTGTTCTCCGCCGAACTGGCCTGGATGGGGCCGTGGCTGGCCTCGCACGGCTTCGTCGTGATCGGCATCGAGACCAACAGCCGTAACGACTTCGATACGGCCCGAGGCACCCAGCTGCTCGCGGCGCTGGACTACCTGACGCAGCAGAGCCCGGTACGCGACCGGGTCGACCCCAACCGACTCGCCGTCTCTGGCCACTCCATGGGCGGCGGTGGGGCGCTGAGCGCAGCCATCCGGCGCTCGTCGTTGAAGGCAGTGGTCGGCATCGCGCCGTACTCGCCATCGTCGAACCTGGCCAACGACCGAGTACCCACGATGGTCTTCTCCGGGCAGGCGGACACGGTAGTCACCCCGTCCTACGCTACCGGCCTGTACAACAGCCTCCCGGCCACGACGGAAAGCGTCTACCTGGAGGTCGCCGGCGCGGATCACGGGTTCATGGTCGGACGGTCAAACCCGGTAATGATCCGCACCATGCTGCCGTTCGTCAAAATGTTCATCGACAACGACACCCGGTACAGCCAGTTCCTCTGCCCGCTGCTGGACTCCAGCGGCGTGGTCACCTACCGCAGCACCTGCCCGCTGCTGCCACCGGCGCCGACCCCCTCCAACACCGGGACGACCCCGCCGACCACGCCTCCGGTCACCCCCACCACTCCGCCCAGTTCCGCGAGCGAGATCGTCGGTGTCCAGTCGGGCCGGTGTATCGACGTGCCAAACGCCTCTCGTAACAACGGCACCCGGGTACAGCTCTACGACTGCAACAGGCAAGCCAACCAATCCTGGACATACACCTCGGGCAAGCAACTCCAGGTGTACGGCAACATGTGCCTAGACGCGGCCGGTTCCGGCAACGGTGCGGCGGTCCAGATCTACAGCTGCCACAGCCAAACCAACCAGCAGTGGAACGTCAACTCCAACGGCACCATCAGCGGCGTGCAGTCCGGACGATGCCTGGACGTCTGGAGCACGGCCAACGGCGCACAAATCCAGCTGTACGACTGCCACGGAGGAGCCAACCAGCGATTCAACCTCGTGCCCCGCACATAATGATCATGACTGATCCGGCGAACAACCTGTTCGAGGGTGTGCAGGACTACAAGCCGCGGGGCGAGGTCCAACGCACCTGAAACGGGCCGGACTGAAACGGGCGGGCCCGGCGTAGGGCCGGGCCCGCCCGGATCCAATGCCACGTGACCGGACGACCAACTCGTGGCCGGGCGGTTTCAGGGCGAGGTCACGCCCCGCATCCCCCGTCCCTCACCTGCGCCAGCCCGTGACCCGACCGGCGCCGTCAGCTGATCCATCCCGGCCCGGCTCGGTAGGTCCGAGCCGGGCCGGTTCGTCGCGCGGATCCGCATCTTCTGGGCGAGAACGTTGGGCATCTGATTGACGATCGTCAGCAGAGTGCCTAGTGTTGCATCAACGTCTATCTATGGAGGTGTCATGAAACAAACCAGGGCGGCGCTGGCTGGATTGGCCGGCTTCCTGCTCCTCGCCGTAGGTACTGTCGCCCTGTCCTCGCCCGCGTCCGCCGCGTCCCTGGTCGAGGTGACCAACTTCGGCAACAATCCCGGCGGCATGCGCATGCACATCTACGTGCCGGACAACCGTCCCGCTAACCCGGCGATCGTGGTCGCCATGCACGGCTGCGGCGGCTCGGGCCCCGGCTTCTACTCCGGCAGCGAGTTCGGCTCGCTGTCGAACCAGTACGGCTTCATCGTCATCTACCCGTCCGCCATGCAGGAAGCCGGCTTCGGCAAGTGCTTCGACACCTGGTCGGCCGCGTCCAAGCGGCGCGGCGGCGGCAGCGACCCCGTCTCCATCGAGTCGATGGTCAACTACGCCCGCACCCAGTACGGCGGGGACATCAACCGGGTCTACGCCACCGGCAGCTCGTCCGGCGGCATGATGACCCAGCACATGCTGGCCGTCTACCCCGACCTGTTCAAAGCCGGCGCGTCGTTCATGGGCGTCCCATTCGGCTGCTTCGACAACGCCGCCGCCTACCCGCCCGGCGGCCCGTGCACCAACGGCAGCATGAATAAAACCCCGCAGCAGTGGGGTGACCTGGTCCGCGGCGCCTACCCCGGCTACACCGGCGCTCGTCCGCCGATCCAGCTGTGGCACGGCACCAACGACACCCTCGTGCCGTACTCCCTGCTCCAAGAGTCAATAGAGCAGTGGACCAACGTGCACGGACTCAGCCAAACCCCCACCTCCACCGACACCCCGCAGGCCAACTGGAACCGCCGCCGCTTCGGCACCCAGGTCGAGGCCTACGCCATCCAAGGCGCCGGCCACAGCCTGCCATCGAGCGGCATGGCCCGCGTCGCCATCCAATTCTTCGGCCTCGACCGCGCCGCACCCACCACCCCACCGCCGACCGGCACGCCGACGCCGACCCCTCCAACACCGGGACGACCCCGCCGACCACGCCTCCGGTCACCCCCACCACTCCGCCCAGTTCCGCGAGCGAGATCGTCGGTGTCCAGTCGGGCCGGTGTATCGACGTGCCAAACGCCTCTCGTAACAACGGCACCCGGGTACAGCTCTACGACTGCAACAGGCAAGCCAACCAATCCTGGACATACACCTCGGGCAAGCAACTCCAGGTGTACGGCAACATGTGCCTAGACGCGGCCGGTTCCGGCAACGGTGCGGCGGTCCAGATCTACAGCTGCCACAGCCAAACCAACCAGCAGTGGAACGTCAACTCCAACGGCACCATCAGCGGCGTGCAGTCCGGACGATGCCTGGACGTCTGGAGCACGGCCAACGGCGCACAAATCCAGCTGTACGACTGCCACGGAGGAGCCAACCAGCGATTCAACCTCGTGCCGAGATAGTGCTGCTCTGCGGTCGGGTCGGGTCTGATCGCTGATCAAGACACCACCCGACCCGAGACCCCGTGACTCCCGTCCATCACCGTCGCTCGAGTTTGCGGGTGCCGAAACACCGTCCGTGCCAGGGCTGTCAAGTTGACGGCTCTGGCACGGAGACGGTTTGCGCCGTGAGGCGCTGTGGTTCGAGCGGAGGTGAGAGGCCGCCGCCTTTGGCCTGTTCCAGCAGGTTGGCCTTCGATGAGCACCGCCAGGCCGAAGTCAGCCACTGCCGTTGGCCAAATTCGGTGACCAGAAGGTTCGAGGGGCGCACGTCTCGGTCCAGTACTCCAGCCGTGTGCGCGGTCGCAAGTGCGTCTGCGATCTCGAATCCAACATCGCATGCTTCGCATCCGGTCCGCATATGAACCGGTGGAGTGGCGCCGCAGCTACAGGCGCCGTACTCCGTGGGATCCAAATCGAACGAGATCGCCGCAGCGGACGCATCGCGCGAAAAGATCGGCTCGCATGGTCCAACCGGGACCACCTGCGGTCGCGACGGGACCGTTGCCGAGATAGTCGTAGCCGCCGCCCAGGTCCTCGCCGCGCATCGATCACCTCACATCCGCCGCGGACCGCGCGTCGGCCGCGGATGCCAGCATGTCCTCACATTCGTCGCAACGCAGCCAACGGGCGAGTTCGCGCCAAGGAGGCTGTCCAGGCACAAGGACCAGACACTCCCATGGAAAGCCGCACAGTGCGTTGACATCGTCACGAGGCTGGAGATGGCAGGTGGCCGTCGGACTGTCCGGTTCGATGTCGTAGCGCAGCCGGCTCTGCGTCTCTCCGAAAACCGCCGTGAGGGCATGCCACCACCGATCTCGGGGCCATCCTAGGCGCTCGGTAGCAACGAGATGCTGCATGCCTGCATTATCGCAGGGCCGTCCAGTGTCTTACGCACAGGCCGCGATCTGCACGGTGCGGCCGCGTTGCGATGTCGATGTCGGCAGGAGTGGACGCGGTAATGCGGGGCCTGCCGCCGCGCGAATGACAAATGTCATCGCCATCAATGCAAACCTCACAGTTCTCTGGTGACCGGCACGATCTTGTTTGGTTGCTTGGCTGGCCTGACCATTTGTGCAGCGACGCCGTCGGCGTCCAGCGGCCGGGTCCTGGGTGGACAATGCGTCATTAGGGGAAGGCATAGCAAATGTTCAGATGGTCGTTATCCACACGTGCGGTGTCCATCGCGGTGATGGGCCTCGTCATGCTCGCTGCGGCTCCTGCGCATGCCGTGTCCGGCACCGTGGTGTCCGTGGTCTCCGCGGCCAACCCGGCGGTGGGCGCCCAGCTCAGCCCCGTCTCCGATCTGCTTGAACCGGTCTCCGCGATCAGCCAGCCGCTGCCCGGCGCGCCGACCCAGGCGCTGATCCAGGCCACCGGGCAGCTCTCCGCGGCGTTGGGTCTCCCTCAGGATCCGACCGTGGCGATCCAGCAGGCCGGGTTGCCACCGCAGATCGCCGGCCGGGTGGCCAACCTGCTACAGGATCTACTGGCCTGTCAGACGATCACCGCAGCGCACTTCGCTGGAGTGCCGGCCGAAGGCTTGGCGGCGCTGGTCGGCAACGGCACCGGCGTGAACCCGGCGGTACAGCCCTTGTTGCGCTCCTGCGCCGAAGACGTCTGGGCCAGCACCGGCGAGTTGGAGCTCACCATGGCAGCAGCGGCCACATGTAGCCCGCTCGGTACCCCCAGTCTGGACATTTGGCCGGTGCTGCGGCTGGAGAGCGGCTGTGATGACAACATCTACCCCAACGACTATCTGCTGCTGATCGACAATGGTGGCGCGGACACGTACCGCAACAACGTGGGCAGCAACATGGTCGACCTGAACTTCTCGCCCGCCGGCTCGGCAGTGACTGGGCTGCGCGGCACCGGCCCGGCCCGCGGCTGCCAGCGGGCGATCCCCGGCCTGACCGCCACCGACTGCGTGCCCACCGCCGCGGTCCTGCTCGACCTGCAGGGCAACGACACGTACGGGGTAAAGGAGACGCCCGATCACGACACCGGCTGCACCACCGACCTCCTGGTGCGGCGCATGATGACCGGCGGCGCCGGCTTCCTGGGCGTCGGCGTGCTGCGCGACGCGGGTGCCAGCACCGACACCTACACCGGCAAGACCGGTGCGCTCGGTGCCGGGCACGTCTTCGGCGTGGGCATCCTCTCCGACGACGGCGGCGACGACAACTACACCGCCGTCCGCAACAGCCAGGGCTTCGCCCTCGTCGGCGGCCTCGGGCTGCTGCGCGACGAGGCGGGCAACGACGACTACGGCTTCTACATGCCAGCGCCGATCAACCCGGCGGCGCCCAACCAGACCGAGGGCGCAGGCGGGGTACGCGACGACGAGGGTGAGGGCCTGTGCGACCGGATCCCCGGTTCACCCAGGGGACCGCGAATGTACTGCCCGGCACCATCGGAGTGTTCGTCGACGACGCCGGTGACGACAGCTACCACGGCGCGTTCGCCGGTCAGTTCTCCGGTCCGTTCCAGAACCCCAGCACCCGGGCTGGCAGCCTCGGCTTCGGCAACAACCAGGGCCTGGGTGTGTTCCTCGACGGCGCCGGAACCGACAGTTACCAGGTGGACGGCGAGCCGGTGGTGCCCGGTGTCCCGCACCGGGGCAACGCCACCACGGTCAATCCGGGCAACGACTCCACCGGCGCCGGTGTCGGCGCTGGCATCTTCATCGACCAGTAGTCCTTCCTGTGGCGGTGGCTTGGCGGGCTCACCCGCCGAGCCTCCGCCGCATACAGGCGGTGGCGCGGTGTGGGCTGCAGCATCCGTGCGGGCCGGGGGTCAGACGGCGCTGGTGTGCACGGCCGCCGGGCCGCGGGCGGGGTCGCGGGTCTTGCTGCCGTTCACTTTTCGTGGCCGCCGACAGATCGGCGGTGCTCGACGATCCGGTCACCCTCGGCAACCATTACGTGGCGGTCTCGCAAGCGCCGCCGTTCGACGGGCTGGTCACGATCGACGACCCGGAGGCCATAAATCACCGTTTCCTGAGCCGCCACACCCGGTCGGGCCTCACGATGCGACGAGGTCGAGGGCGGCGCTGGCCCGCACGGCCTCGCCGAGCTCGGTGCCGGACTGGTCGGCGTCGTGCATCGCCTTGGGGAAGCGCAGCGTGCCCAGCTTCGCCTCGAGCTCGCGGATGGCGATCATGTGTTGCCGCCAGGGCGCGTCGACCGCGAACTCCAAAGGTACGTCCGCGAGGTCCTGCTCGAGGACGAAAGCGAAGGCTTGCAGCCGGTCGCCGTCCGCGGCGAGGACCACCTTCCAGTACTCGGAGGGGATCTGGACCTGGACGTCGCCGGTGTCGTCGACGCCGGTGAAGACGCGGTCGCCAGCGGCCAGGACCGGACCGGCCATGATGGAGAGTCGATCCTTGCCGGCCTGGCGTTGGACGACATCTTCCAGTGCTCCCCAGTTGACGGCGCCGTCGGAACGGTTGAACCCGGCGACCTGCGGCGAGCAGTTCGTCGTGTGGAAGCTGTCGCCGTTGGCGGTGCGGACCTGATCGTAGGTGGTCCCCCAGGCGACGTCCTCCCGGCGGACCAGGTGGCCGCGGTCGAACGCGCCCTGGTCGCGGGCGAAGAACCGGTCGGGCAGCTGGTGGATCTGCGGGATGCGGGGGTCGGTAAACCAGCGTTCGGTGTCGTTTCCGCCGAGCCCGCCCAGGCCCTTGCGGGTGTAGTCTCGGCCGGGCTCGGGCCGCTTGCGCTGCGGGCTGGCGTCGAGGTTGCACGCGGTGAAGATGGCCAGCCGCCGGCTCTTGTGCATCGCCAGCGAGAAGTGGTGGTACGCGATAACGTGGTCGCCGTCGTCCAGCCGGGCGAGAGTCTTGGGCTTGGTCGGCTTGGGCAGCGGCACCGCGACGCCGAGGAAGTCGGGGTCGTAGCCGCGCCGGCTGGAGTAGTCGAGGTCGTGCGTGGGCTCGACCGCCCGTTCCAGGGCCCCGTCCACCACGGCTCCGGCCGCCACGGCGCCAGGCGGCGGCGCCACAGGCGCGGCCGTGCCGATCCGCACGCTGATCTCCAGCGGAACGGTGATGACGGTCGTGCTGGCGGCACCGTCTGGCTGGAGGGTGACGCGGTCTCGCGACGGCGCCGCCGTCGTGGTCGTGGTCGCCACCTCGCGCGGGTCGGCGATGTCCCACCAGTCGGCCCAGACCTCCGGCTCGGGCCGCGGGACAGCGGCGAAGACGACGCCGGCGTCAACGACCCGGGCGTCACGGCTCAGCTCGCGGGCCGGCACGGCGTAGTTGGTGACGAGGTAGTGCCCGGCGAAGTGGACCGCCGCCACGTGCCCGGTGGCCACGTCGATCACCGCGGAGCCGGAGTTGCCGCCCAGCGTGGAGCTGTCGTGCAGTGCGGCTGTGACGCTCTTGCCGAAGCTGGCGATCAGGCCGGACCCGGTGAGCTTGCCCGGCTGGAGCCGTTTGACATTGTACACGCCGCCGAAGACGGTGTGCTGCACCTCCGCGTCGTTTCGCGGGTCGAAGGCCGGGTAGCCGATGACAGCGACGTCGCGACCGGCCAGCTCCTCGGGGCTGCGCAGCGAGAGCGGGATCGGCGCCTGCATCGCGGTGAGGCCGTCGACGCGCAGCAGCGCCATGTCCCAGTAGGGATGGATCATCACGACCTGGCGCACGGCGAGGAACAGCGAGCCGTCGCGCCCCCGCTCGCGCCGGAAGTCGACGCCGGCCGAGAGGCCCGGCCGGAACGACAGCCCGGCGGCGCCCAGGCCGGCCGCGAAGATCTCCGCGACGTGGCGGTTGGTCATGAGCAGGCCGGGACCGACGACGAAGCCGGTGCCGCCGTACGGCAGCGTTGGGTGCCCGGGCAGCTCGATCCGGCCGATCGACGTGATCACTCGGCGCAGCACCGCGCGGATGGCCTGGCCGGCGAAATGGCTCCACAGTGGATGGTCGACGGCGAAGTCGCCGTCGACGATGTCGATGGCCGGGCGCTGGTCCGGGAGGACGATGGCCTCGAGCGTGAACCGCTCGGCCGGGGTCAGCTCGCGGCCGACGGCGAGTTTTTCCACGGCGGTGCGGGCCTGTCGCACCTGTGCCCTGGGTGCCGTCGGCACGGCCGGCACAGACTCGTGGTCGGGCTGCTCCTCCAGCATCTGCCCCAAAGTCGGCTGCGGGACGATCTGCTCCAGATAGCGTCTCAGTCTCTCGTCCGGTGTGGTTGGCATCGTGCACCCACCTCCTCACCCGGGTCCTGTCGCGCCTGCCCTCAGGCCGGACGCGGCAGCGACCGCTAACCGTAGTGTCGCCCATTCGCCCCGCTAATCGCGGAGATTTCCGGCCGGCTCACGCGGACGATCGACGGCGTCGCCGGACGGTCGAAATGCGATGTATTCGTGCGCGGCGGCTTCCTAACGTGCTCTGATTCACGAAGGCCGGTAAGCAGGAGGACACCATGGCCAAATTCGAGATCTATCAGGCGCGCGCGGACGAGATTCGCGCCAAATCACTCGCCGAGACCGACTCCCCTTTCACCATCGAAGTCCGATTTCTCGGCGGGCTCAACGAGCGGGAGCGCCAGGCGTTCGCCGCAGCCGCTGACCGGTGGACACAGGTGATCGTCGGTGACCTGCCACCCGTGTCGTTCGCTGGAGAGATCATCGACGACGTCGTCATCCTGGCACAGGGCGCCGATATCGACGGCCCGGGAAAGGTCCTCGGCCAGGCCGGGCCCACCCACCTGCGGCCGGCCGGCGCGGGCGCCGCCGCATTCCTGCCGGCGCGGGGGATCATGTCCTTTGATACCGCCGACCTGGCGA
Organism: Phytohabitans houttuyneae; assembly: GCF_011764425.1. NCBI lineage: Bacteria > Bacillati > Actinomycetota > Actinomycetes > Micromonosporales > Micromonosporaceae > Phytohabitans > Phytohabitans houttuyneae. The sequence continues at coordinate 1,282,206 of NZ_BLPF01000002.1, read as the reverse complement.
AGATGGCCGCCGAAGATACGCTCAACGACGTGATCACCCACGAAATGGGACACGTACTGGGTATCGGGACGCTATGGGGACACAAGCGCCTTATCAAGGGTGCCGGCACCGATAACCCGAGATTCGCCGGAAAGGCCGCGATCAAGGAGTATCTCGCGCTCACCGGAAGCGGGAAACGATCGCAGGTGCCGGTGGAGAATACCGGTGGCCCGGGCACTCGGGAAGGCCATTGGCGAGAAAGCGTGTTCCACAACGAGCTGATGTCCGGGTTCATCGCCGAAAAGGGCAACCCCTTGAGCCGGCTCAGCGTGGCAAGCCTTGCCGACCTCGGCTACACCGTCGACCTGGAAGCCGCCGAGGAGTACCAGCTGCCCAACCTGTTCGCGCTCGCCGAGGCGGGTTCGCTCGTCGCGCACACCGCACCCACCGACACCGGCGTGGTGCTGCCGGTCATCCCGTTCACGTTGCCGTCGGACAGCCTCCGAAACTCCTAGGCTGCGTGCGTGGGCGACGATACGGAAGCTGACGAGCCGGGCCGGGTGCTGCGGCCGGAGGCGATGGTCCTGCCCGACGAGGCGCTGATCCCGCCGACGCGCGTCATCCAGCCACCGCCCAACCGCTTCACCCACCGCCTTGCCGTCGACGAGATGTACCGCTTCGCCGGGTCGTCGCCGGGCGACGACCCGGACGGCGTGCTCGCCGCGGGCACGCCCGTCGTACTGCTCGTCGACGGCAAGGAGTTGTGCCGGGTCGTCGACCCGCAGGGCCGCTACGTCGAGGTGCGCGCCGCCAGCCTGCGACCGCTGGATCGGTGACGTCTCAGGTCGTCCGGCGGACGGCGTGCTCGACATCGATGGTTCGAGCGTTCGCGCGCCGCGCGATGAAACGCTGCTGTGGCGGCGGGATGATCCGGTCAGCGGCCGCTGGCCGGCGTACAACAGCTCCGCATCGGCCCTCGGCACGCCGTCGGCGAACGAGGTGAGAAAGACGCTCCGCCTCAGGTAGAGGCCGACGTCGCCGGGCGGCCCGCCCGGGTAGGGCACGAAGTCGAACACTGTCGACGGGTCGACCGCGGGCGCCGAGTCGGGTCCGGCCAGCGTGAACGCCGTCACGTTGGGGTTGCCGGTGGCGGCGTTGGTGATGACCGCACCGCTGTAGGAATGTCCAACCAGGACGATCGGGCCGGTGAGGGTGGCCAGGAAGCTGGCGACCGTGGCGCAGTCCGTGGACAGGGCGCGCAGCGGGTTGGGGCGGCAACCGCACGGGGTAGCCGTCGCGTACCAGCCGCTCGGTGACCGCGTTCCACGACGAGCCGTCGGCCCACGCGCCGTGCACGAGCACGATGGTGGGCTTTGGCTTGCCGCCGTGGCCGCCGCCGACGGCAGCACCGATACGCGATCCTGGCGGTACGGCAGGCCACCCCCGCGGAGGTCAAGCAATGGATGGAGGGAACGCGATGACGGTGCACCGGCATCCGACGGAGATGAGCCGTGAGGAACTGCTGGCGTACTTCGATGGTGGTGGAGACATTTCGGAGCTGCTGCGCGATGCGGCTGTCGGTCCGGACCTCGGGCCAGCGCCGAGCCCGGAGAGCGTGCCGATGATCGTGACTGGTGTACGACTGTCCGCGGCCGCTGTACGGCGGTTGGGACGAACTCGCGGGGAACGACAAGTCGGGACGCTCCGGGTTGATCCGTCAGGCGATCGACGAGTTCCTGGCAAGGCCTACACCTGAGGCTGCCTGAACCGTGCTCCGCGACTTCCTTCCAGGAGACGCATGCTGCTTCGACGGCAGGTATCCCACCGCGGCCGTCGGCCGCCATGATTCGGTGATCTTGGCGACCGGATTTGCCGCTGAGAAGGGCTTCGTGAGTGGCCGACCGTAGTGGGAGCGTGTCGCGGAAATGTCATGCTTTGTGGTCCGGATGGCGGTCAAGGTCAGTGTCTGCGGTCAGGGAACGGACCGTCGCCAAGTAGGCCAGAGAGGTCCGGCAGCCCGACTGCGACCCGGAACCGGGCGAACTCGACCGCGAGCGCCGCTGGCGGGAAGTGCGCGTTGAGCCCACTCGGATTGGGCAAGGCCCACACACGGGCACCACCAACCGTTCCCGATTGCGGGCCGACCTGCGCCTGCCCAGCCCCGAACGCGAGTCGGTATCCGGTCACTCCCAGCATCGCGAGCCAGCCCGGCCGCAGAGCCCGTACCCTCTCGCTCAAATCCCGACCGCCCTCCACCAACTCCTGCCGCGTCAGCTGCGCGGCACGGGCGGTGGGCCTGCGCACAATGCTCGTGATCCCAAGCCCTAACGGCAGCAGCTCCCGCTCCTGCTCCGCGCGCAACAACCGCGGGGTGAACCCGGAGCGATACAACGCCGGCCACAACCGGTTGCCCGGGGTCGCGAAACTGTGCCCCAACGCCACTGACGCAAGCCCGGGGTTGATCCCGACGAACACCACCGCCAGCCCATCGGCGACGACATCGTTAAGTCCCTCGCCACTCAGGCCCACGCCGCCGACCTTATCCACACCGGTGCGCCACGAGCCAAACCCAGCCACCGGCGAGGACGCCTCCCGAACCGGAGCGTCCCAGCGCCCTTCTCCCACGGCCCAATCTGCGACCCAAACGACCAGGCATTTCAACGCGGCGAAAACTGGACAAACCTGTTCCCACGACGGATGTAACTCACCGTGGAACGGCATGGCCAGGCGCCTGAACGGTACCTGCGCTGCCCGACTTACCAAGCTGCGCTGCTGCCCACGCCGCACCACCGCCATCATCGCCGCGATCCTGATGCTCCAGCAGGCCGAAGACGATCGCCACCCACGATGATCGTGTTGTCCTGGTGGCTGAGGATGAGGCGCGGCTGACCGCGTGGATGTAGGCGCACCTGTGCTTGACCTGGGCGCAAGGTACGGAGCCGGCAGCCATCGAGGCCGAACTTGTCCGGCGTGTGCACCCGCCGCTCAACGTTCACGGCGTCGGCCCCGCGCACATCCAGCTGGCCGTGGTCACTGTCAAGAACTTGTACAACACCAGCAGCCGCGCAGCCGAGCCTCTACGAGCGCCGTACCGTTTGCCCGGTACGCGCACGGGCACTGATGCGCGCGTACGCCGCCGATGGTGCGCGGTCTGTTTGATCGGTTGTCTGGATCGGTGGCTGCTGATGGCGGCGTTGCCGGATCTTTCGCGGAGTATTCGGTGTGGGGTTAGTTGATGATGAACTGGGTCTGTGCGGCCGGCGAGAACAGATCGACCGCGTTGAAGGCGCGGACCGACAGCGTGTGGAAGCCCATCCCGGTCGGGGTGCGCAGCCGCGCGCTGGTGCCGCCGACCCGGGCGACGACCGAACCGTCCATGGACACCTCGTAGCCGGCGACCGGCGCCTCGGAGTAGGGAATCCGGGTCGAGGCCTGCCAGCTGAGCGTCAGTGCTTCCGCGGTGAGGCCGCTGACCTGCAGGCTGGACGGTGCCGAGGGTGCCGCGGTGGCGCTCCAGGAGGTGCCGAGGCCCACGAAGTCGAACGGCGAGACGTTGCCGGCCGCGTCGATCGCCCGGATGCCGAACTCGTACAGCTTCGGCGGGAGGGCGTTGGTGGTCGAGTAGACGTACGAGGTCTCGGCGACGGTCCGCAGCGTCGTGCCGCTCTCGAAGAGTTCGTAGCCGACCATCCCGCGGTCGTCGGTGGACGCGTCCCAGACGAGGGTCACGCCGGGGTTCCAGACGATGTGCATGTTGTCCGGCGCGGTGGGTGGTTGGAGGTCCGACCCGGCCGGCAGCCCGTCGCAGCGCTCGCCGTTGACCGTGCAGTCGATCGGATCGCCGGTCCCGGAGGCGACGAATCCGAATGAGACCGCGCCGCCCGCAGGCAGGGTGCTGTTCCAGGGGTAGTTGCGGAAGGTGTAGCAGTCGCCGATCTGGGTGAGCTGGATGTTCCACCCGTTGAGGATGCGGGTCCCGGACGGCAGGCAGAACCGCACCACCCAACCGTTCATCGGGCTATCGGTGTGGTTGTGGACGGTGAACTCCCCGACGTATCCGCCGGACCACTGCGAGGACTTGGTGAAGTGGCCCGCGGACGCCTGGGCGGGAGCAGCGATGATGAGGATGGTTGCGGCGCCGAGGATGCCGGCCACCGCGGTACGGAGCAGGAATCGCATATAGATGACTTTATATTGTTCGATCAGTGTGCGGTTAGCCGCGCAGTCGACGCTGTTTATTTACCCACAGTTGTGGTTGGTCGTCCTGGGGTGCGAACGTGATCAAGGCGACGCGATCAGGCGAGGCGACGGCTGAGGCCACGATCCTTCACGCTGCGGTCCATGGTTGGTACAAGGCCATATCCAGGGCGAGGGCGCTTGCCCTGGGTGTGATTTCATGGGCCCCCTGCCGAACGGTGCCGGGTCGACGTCCGCTTGATGAAGGATCTTCCAAACGGTGCGGGCCGCGACCTGGTAGCCCAGAGCCGCGAGTTCGCCGTCACTGGGCGGTGCCCCGAGGTTGGGTTCTCGGTTGCCAGAGGCTGCACCAGGTCCCGGATTTCCTTGTCCACGGGTGGCCGGCCGGCTCGGGGCGTGCGGGAACGTCCAATGCGGGCGATGAGCTGCCGATGCCAGCGCAGCAACGTGGCCGGGGTGACGAAGAACGCCGGCCAGCGTGTGCGAGGCAGCAGCCGTGACACCGCCGCCAACACCACCGGATCTTCGGGCCGCAGATCCGGACGGGTCACCTGCCGGGGGCGCAGATGTCGAGGCGGAGTACTTCGGTGGGATCGGCTCGCAGTTCGCGGCGGTATGGCGAGGCGGCACTGTGGTTCTGGATCCACTAGTACTGAGCGAGGACGAAGCACGGCAGAGAAGGTGTCATTGAGTCCAAAGTCCTGGCCGGCTCCGGGCTCGTCACCAATCTCGCAGGCGCTTCGCCTTTTGGGCGCGTCCGCCGACGGACACTACGACGAGTTCGACGCGATCAGCCTCGGCCGGCACCGCCATGTTGAGGACTGGCTCCCGGCTCACTCGTCGTCAGAGGTGTACGCGGAGCACGCTGACAGCAGTGTTGCCGTTACCGCACCCCAATACGGATCAAGGCTCCGGATGTCTGCCGCCGATCGGTCGTCGCTGCTTGGTTGCAGCCGCCGCACTACGGCTGTAGATCAACCTGAACAGTTCGTGACCGCCCTCTCATGCTGACCAAGGACGAAACCCGGGACGCGGCCTTCCCCGGACAAGTCGCTGCGCCGGTGTCGCCAAGGCCAGCATAGGGACGGCGATCGTCGCGCCGACGGCGTTATCAGTACGCATCGACGGCTTTCATGCTCAGACCTGCCAGACGGTGCAGGGCTCCCCACCGATCGCGAAGTCGCCGGGTAGCGTGGGGTCGCCGTTCTGGCTGACGAAGGACCAGAACATCGCCTCGGTACCGGACTGGAGGCTGCTGCCGGGTTCCGAGGACAGGACGGCGTCGGCGTCGTCGCGCGCCAGCCGGGGCGAGGTGAGCGTGTGCGCGACAGGCATCCGGAAGGTGACCGCCCACCGGTCCAGCGCCGCCGCCGTGGTGTTGTACACCTGAACGGTCAGCTTGTAATGGTTGCCGTCCGGTTCCAGGGTGATCGAGCATTGGGGCAAGTGGGTGTACGGCGCGGTGGTGAACAACAGCGGCTCCGACCGCGGGGATCGGTTGCCGCTCGAGTCGATGGCGCTCACCGCCACGGTGTACGACGTCGCCGCGGTGAGTCCGCTGAGGTGCATGAGCGTGCCGGGTGAGGTGGCGACCCGCGTCCAGACCCCGTCTCGGAGTACTTCGCCGACGTAGGACGCGACCCGCGCGTTGTCCGTCGCCGGAAGGAAGGTCACGGACACGCCGAATATGCCCAACCGTTGCATCGTCGGGGATCCCGGCGCGGTCGGTGGCTCGAATTCCGGCGTGGGTGGGGTGACCACATGAGTGTAGGCGGATGGCACGCTGTCGGCGCGGCCCGAATCCGGTATGGCGTGTGCGATCAGCCGGAAATTGTGCGCGCTGTCCGGCGCGAGACCTGTCACCGTCGCTGACAGCGCCGTCGTGGTCAGGATCGGCACGAAGACGGAGGGGCTCGCCCGTTCCACCGTGTACGCGGCCACCGGGCCCGCGACGGCGGTCCAGGTGAGCGCGACGCTGGTCGGGCTCTGCACGACGGCGCTGGGGGTCTTGGGCGTGGGCAGCCGGTCGGTCATCGCGGCCCAGGCAGCGTCCGGCGTCGCGGCCACCATCGACAGTCCGATCAGGACGATGATGGCGGCCGCCCTGGTACGACGCGTCGCGCGGGCATACATCTCCGAGGCGCCGAAGCGGGTCATGTGCGGATCGTACCGATCGGCGGGAGGGCTTGAATATAGGCGTTCTTCTATCTGGAACGGATCCACGTCTTCACGGGTGCCACCCGGGAAGCAGTGACCTGTGGCAACGTCGCATCGCCTCCGCGGCAGGCGTTGCTCAAAACCCGGGAGGCCACCGGCGGCGAGAGCTGCGTGCAGTTCGCCGGCAACCCGGACGCGGACAGCGAGGATGTACCTCACCGTGATGCTCAGCGCGGACCGGTTGACGTCACCCGATCCACGACTCGATCTGATCGTTGACTTCGTCGGCAACGCCGTACACGACGTACAGCGACTCATAAACCGACATCCGGCGGATACGAAAATTCGATGCACGGTAGGCGGTCCGTCGCTCATTCGGTGCAACCAGTTGAGCGATGCCCGGCCGAAGGCGGGCGCGTACGGCTGCAGCAGGTCGTGCAGGCCGCCGGCATGCTCATCCGCCGACAGGGCGCGCCACGGACCATGTCGTCAGGGGTCAGTGGCCGCTCAGGGACAAGGTCTTCGGCGGCGGCAATCGCGGTGAGCTGCACCGGCGGCAGCCATGGCGGCCGCGCGCAGCCCACTTGCTGACCGGGCCGCCGCTGCTCGACGACGCCTTCACCGAGACGCGCGCGACTTAGGTCTCCACCGCGCGCCCGTCATCGCCGCGAACTCGATCTCCGGACCAGCGGCACCCGCGGTGTGAGCACACCGAGGCGAAGCGCCTGATCTCCCACGCGATCAAGCCTAGCCGGACGCTGGCGTCTTTGGTCCGGCAGATTCTTGGCGTTGTGTCGAGTTCGTCGGTGGTCGTTCGTTTGGGAAGTGACGGGCTCGCGATCGGAGCGGGCTGCGCAGACCGAGGAGCATTCCATGCGTTCGATCACGGTGACGATGAGTGTCACGCTCGACGGTGTCGTGCAGAGCCCGGGCCGGGCTGACGAGGACACTCGCGGGGGATTCATCCACGGCGGCTGGGGCCAGGGGTACTGGGACGATGTGATGGCCCGGGAGATGGCCATGGGTATGAGCGCGCCGGGTGACATGCTGCTGGGCCGCCGCACCTGGCAGGACTTCGTCACGGCTTGGGGACGCGCGAGTGATGGCAACCCGTTCAGCACGCACATGAACGCGGCGACCAAGTATGTCGTCTCCAGGAGTCTGGTGAACGTCGATGCGTGGCAGAACTCGGTGCTGTTGCGTGGCGACGCGGTCGAGACGGTGACCGAGCTCAAGGTCGAGTCGGACAGGGATCTGTCGATCATCGGGAGTGCATCGCTGGTGCGCACCTTGCACGCCGCCGGGCTGGTCGACCAGTACACGCTGGTGATCCACCCGATGACCTTGGGCATCGGCAACCGGCTGTTCGAAGGCCCGGCGCCGCGGACCGAGTTTGAGCTCACCCGTAGCGTTACGACCACCACCGGCGTGATCATCGCCCGCTACGCCCGCAAGTGAGGGCGCCGTACCTGCTTCTGCGGTCGCCCACCGACGTCCGCAAGATAAGTAGCCGGGATCCGGAAAAGGCGAAGGCCTAGTCAACAAGCGCGGTCTTCCCGCTTGATCGGTACGTACCATACTTCGTTGTCTGCCCAGAGAGGCGTCTCATGCAGCGAGCTCTTGCGCTTCCACCGCTCGACAGTAGTCGAGTTGTTGTTGTGCCAGGTCTCGAACTCGCTTCAGTGATGCGATCCGCTCGTCGATGAGGTCGATCTTGGCTTGCAGGCTCTCTTGTGCTCGCGCGTGATCAAGCACGCCGGCGGTCATCTCCTGGGAGAAGGCGAGGATGTCGCGCAGGGAGAAGCCTATCGATTTCCCGGACGCGATGAGGTCGGCTGTCTCGATGTCCTTCTCGGTGTAGTACCGGTAGCCGTTGTCGGTACGGCTCCCCGAGTAGAAGCCGACCTTCTCGTAGAAGCGGATCGTGTCGGTGCTGACGCCGACGCGTCGGGCGAATTCGCCGATCAACATGCCGCTGTGCCTTCGTGTCGATGCGAGCCGGGATGGTGTGAGGCGTGGATCACCCTGGACCTTGGAGCGTACTCCAAGGTTTACGTTCGAGCCGACCGACAATCAAGGAGGCTTCGATGGCTGTGACTCATCCTGAAGCGGGAACTGCGGTAGAGGGCCTGGACAGCTTCCACCACCGCTACGCCGAGGTGAACGGCACCCGCATCCACTACGTGATCGGTGGCGCCGGACCGGCGGTCGTGCTGGTGCACGGTTTCCCGTTCACGTGGGCGGTGTGGCGGGAGGTCATGCCGCTTCTGGCGGCGCAGGGTTACACCGTGCTGGCGCCTGACCTGCGCGGCATGGGCGACTCGGACCCGGCCGAGAGCGACACGTTCGCCAAGACCAACGTCGCCGAGGACATCCGTCAGATCGTGTTCGGCTTGGGGTTGGGCCCGATCAACCTCGTCGGCATGGACGTGGGAGGCATGGTCGTCTATGCGTACGCGTCACGGCATCCCGGGGAGGTTCGTCGGCTGGTGCTGTCCGAGACCCTGATCCCCGGCTTCGGCCTCGACGAGATGATGAACCCGTCGGTTGAGGGCGGTACCTACACGTTCGGGTTCAGTGGCCAGGTCGACCTCGCTACCTTCCTCACCCAGGGCAAGGAGACCGAATATCTCACGCCGTTCTACCGACTGACCTCGGTCCGGCTCGACGCCGAGCAGGTCGGGGCGAGCCGCTACCTGCCACACTTCACCGGCCCGAACGGTATCCGGGGCGGCTTCCAGCACTACGGCGCCATGATTGAGGACGGCAAGGCCAACCGGGCCGAGTTCACGACCCGGCTACCGATGCCGGTGCTGGTGCTCAACGGCGATCACGGCTACTACCGCAGCCAGCTGCTGGCCGGCGCCCGGCAGGTCGCCGAGCATATCGAGACTGACATCATCGCGCAGGCTTCCCATGCGTACGCGTTCGACAACCCGCAGGCCACCGCCGAGCGGTTCGGGCGGTTCTTCGCGGTGTCCGACACCGAGCGGCTGGTCATTGTCGACGAGATCCGGCAGTTCATGGCCGGCTACGCCTACTTCGCCGACCACAAGCAGTTCGACAAGCTCGCGCAGTTGTTCGCGCCGGAGGCGATCTTCACGATCTACGACCCGCAGGGGGCGCAGGTCCTGCAGATGACCGGGCCGAAGGAGATCGAGGACGTCATCACCACCAGTGTCGGCGACGCTACCGCGATCCACCACCTGTTCTCCTTCACCACCGAGGTCCACTCGCCGGTGTCGGCGTCCTCGATCATCAACATGGAGGACTGGATCGACGGCAGCAGCTTGAAAGTCCGCGGCTACGGCCACTATCACGGCGAGTTCGCCAAGGTCGACGGCGCCTGGCGGATCGAGAAGTTCGTCCAGACCCGGCTGCGCACGGAGATGCTCCAGTGACCGCGCTGGCACGTGCGGCATCGAGGTGTTCCCGCTCAACCTCGGCGGCATCACCTTTGGCTGGACCAGCGACGAGGACACCTCCCACGATGTGCTTGACGTCTACACCGAGGCCGGCGGGAACGTCGTGGACACCGCCGAAGCGTACTCGTTCTGGGTACTCGGCAACTCCGGCGGCGAGCCCGAGACCATCATCGGAAGCGGGCTGGCCGCCCGCCGTAATCGCGACCGTGCCGTGATCGCCACCAAGGGCGGCGGCCGGTGGCCGGCTTTACGGCCCCGACGGCTTCGGCGAGTTCCGCCGCAGTCCGACCGTATTGCGGCTCTACCGCTCCGTCCAGCGCCCCGGCGACGCCCAACGCCTCTGGGACGTCATGCACACACTGATCCGCCGGCCGCAATGAGCGAAGGCACGCTGGCATCGTGGATCGGGAACGTCTCGCGGCCTTCCTGCTCAGCCGACGCGCGGCCCTGCAACCGCCTGACGTCGGACTGCGCGCGGGCTGCGCCGCCGCACGGCTGGCCTGCGGCGTGAGGAGGTCGCCATGCTCAGCGACCTGTCGGTGGACTACTACACCCGCCTCGAACAGCCCCGCGGACCGTACCCGTCCGGGCAGGCGCTGACCGCGGTCGCCCGCGGCCTGCGGCTGACCCTCGACGAGCGCGACCACCTGTTCCGGCTCGGCGGCTGCGTGCCGCCCCGGCGCGGGCTGCTCAGCGACAATCACGTCAACCCCGGCATGATGCGCATTTTCGACGGCCTGAGCGACGCGGGCCGTGCCGGTGGCCAATGGCGTCGGGTCGGTGAAACCCTGCGACAGACCGGCCTGGCCCGCGCCCTGCTCGGCGACGACGGTACCCGTCACGGACTCGACCGCAGCCTGCACTACCGATGGTTCACCGATCCCGCCGAACAGGCTCTCTGCCCGCCCGAAGACCGGGACACTCAGAGCCGCATGATGGTGGCGCGCCTGGTGGCCGGCTACGCCAGAGACGGCGCCACTCCAGAGCCGGCGAGATCGTGACGGCGCTGCGGCAGCGCAGCGAAATCTTCCACAATCCTTGGCAGCAGCAGCCGGTCGCCCGTTCCTATTGCGTACCCCGGCGGTTGCTGCATTCGCAGATCGGTCTCCTGGATCTGCATTGCCAAGATCTCACGGATCCCGGACCGGGCCCATTCCTTAATCGTCTATACCGCCACTCCGGGCAGCGAGACCCACCATAACTCGAGCTGCTCGCGGTGATCCCGGCTCGCACCGCATGATGGCAACGCGAGATCGGCCGCCCATGCCGCCGGCCCCGATGGCGCGACTCGGGTCACGTCGCACGCCGATCAGCAGCCGGCGAGGACCGCCAGCGGATCACTGTGCAGGGGTTTCCAGCCGAGGTCGTTGTGCGCGCGGGCGGAGCTGAACCGCTGGTCGAGCGCGAACGCGTCGGCGATCGGGCCCATTTGCTCGCCGGCCTGTTCCAGGGTGATCGAGGTCGTGGATCCGGCGCCGAGCACTTCGGCGACCTCGCGCGCGGTCGGCCCGACGCCACCCACACCGAGGTAGACGGTGCCGGCTCGAGCGTCCAACGCAGCCGCGTACAGGGTGGCGATGTCATCCACGTGGACCAGCGCCCAGTTGTTGGTTCCGTCGCCGATGTACGGCACGGCGCCCGTCTCGCGTCCGGGCTGGGTGAAGAAGTAGTCGATGAGGCGGTTCTCGCCCCCGTAGACCAGGCCGGGCTGGACGATCACCGCGTGCTGTCCGCGTTCGAGGACCGCGTCCTCGACCTGCTTGCGCCAGGCGACGATCGGCGGCGGGTTCCACGGCGCGGTCTCGTCGACGATCCCGTTGGTGTCGCCGTAGACCCAGGTGCCGCCGGTGTGCACATACACGCCCGAGCCGACCCCGTCCATCATCGCCAGGGCGGCAGCGAGGTCTTCCTGAGCGGTGGATGCCTGGGCGAGGTGGATGACCGCGTCCGCCGCGGCTGCGGCGTGGCGTAGCACGCCAGGGTCGGTCAGCGCGCCGCTGACCGGTTCGGCGCCGTGCCGGCGGACAGCCTCGGCGGCGCTGCCGGTGCGGGCCAGCGCGTCAACCTGGTGTCCGCGAGCGATCAGCGCATCGATGGTGGCCCGGCCGATGTACCCGGATCCGCCGGTGAGAAAGACCTTCACGTGGTGCTCCTTCATTCGGATTCGCACCACCAGCGTGACGGCGAGGCCGGGCGAGCGTCCAAGACCTGTTCCGGCATCTGTGATACCCCTGGGGCATCAGCGAAGTGAAGGCGGCTCAGCCCGATCGGGTAGGCGCAGGGCGTTTTGCCCGCGCCCCGACCAGGTCATACCCTGAGCTGTATCGACGTTGACCTGCGCAAGCTGCGCTACTTCGAGGCGGTCGCTCGGCACCTGCATTTCGGGCGTGCCGCCGCCGAGCTGCACATCGCCCAGCCGGTGCTGTCCCGGCAGATCCGGGCGTTGGAGAGCGAGCTGCACGTCCAGCTGTTCCGCCGCGACCGCCGCGCCACCGAGCTGACCGATGCCGGCCGTCAGCTGCTTACCGACGCCGTTCCCCTGCTCGCCTCGGCCACCGCATTGCAGCGCCGGGTCGCGCAGGCGGCGCGCGGCGAGGCCCGGCTGGTGGTGGCGTTCATGCCGGGCCTGATCGTCACCGACGCGATCCGGCGGCTGCGCCGCAACCATCCCCACCTCACCGTCGAGGTGTTGCGCACCACCTGGGACGATCAGGTTGCGGTGTTGCACGACGGCCGCGCCGACATCAGCTACCTGCGGCTGCCCGCGCCGACCAAGGGGCTGGCAGTGCGGCATCTGTTCACTGAGCCCCGCGTGGTGGTCCTGTCGGTCGACCATCCACTGGCCGGCAAGGAACGGGTGTCGGTCCGGGATCTGGCCGGGGAAACGTTGCTGCAGCACCCGGACGCGGTCCCGGAGTGGCGGGATGTCGCCACCGTTGCGGCGGTGGCCACGCCGACCTCGGTGGTCGAGGAGAAGCTGGAGAACGTCGCCTCCGGCCTTGGCATCGCCGTGCTGCCGCTGTCGACGGCCCGGTTCTACATCCGCCCCGACGTGGTCCACGTGCCGGTGACCGACATCTCGCAGAGCCGGGTGGTGGTGGCGTGGCTGCGCGAGCGCCGTGAACCGTTGCTGGCGGAGTTCGCCGCTCTCGCCTGACCCGCGTCAGCGGACGGGGATCACTGCTGGAGCTTGTCGGCGAAGTCGTTGGTGCTCATGTCCACCAGGACACCGACGCCGTCGGCGGGATGCTCGTGCACCAGGGCAGGAACCTCCCGGGCGAGTTCCTGCGGCGTCCATCCTCCCAGCCGGCGCAGGATGTGGTTCTCGAACGGGTCGCTCCAACCGGCGATCCGGTCGCCGGCGCTGGAGAAGATCTGCCCGGTCACCTCCGTCGACAGATCGGACAGCAGGTAGAGCACCAGCGGCGCGATGTCGTCCGCGTCGCCTCGGATGCGGATGCCGTGGGTCTCGGTCATCCGGGTGTTCGCCGCCGGGGAGACGCAGTTGGCCCGGATGCCCGTGTCGGCCAGGTCCAGCGCGGCGGTCTTCGTGAGCGCGAGAACCCCCGCCTTGGCGGCACGGTAGTTGGCGAGGCGCGGGGTCGGCGACAGGTAGCCGGAGCCCATGGCGACCAGCGAACCGCCCGTGCCGTGCTTCGCCATCGCCCGGGCCGCCGTCTGCATCATCGCGAAGTGGCCCTTGAGGTGGGTGGCGACGACCTCGTCCCAATCCGGTTCCGACATGTCCAGGAAGCTGCTCGGCCGCAGGATCCCGGCGGAGCAGACCAGCCCGTCGACGCGTCCCCACCGCGAGACCGCGGCGTCGATGATGCGGTGCGCGCCCGCCATCGACGCCACGGATTCGCCGATGGCGATCGCCTCACCGCCCTGCGCCCGGATGGTCTCGGCGACCTGCTCGGCGACCGCGGACGACGGCGCGCCGCCGTTGACCGCCACCCCGTGGTCGGCGACCACGACGTTCGCGCCCTCGGCCGCGGCGGCGACGGCCACCGCCCGGCCGATGCCGCGCCCCGCGCCGGTGACCACCACGGTTTTGCCGTTCAACAATCCCATTTCTGTTCCTTTCGAGCAGACTCACCTGATCATGTGCCGAGGTGCTGCCTCGGCGATGTTTCGACGGTCGGGCGCGATCGGGCGTCTCGGATCACGACGGCCGGGCGGGCCTGTGGTGCAGGATCTCGAGGACCCGTGGAATGACCTCACGGCCGAACAGTTCGATGGTGCGCATGCGGAGACGGTGCGGCACTCGGCCGGGTGCGTAGGCGAGATCGAAGCGCTGGACGCCGAGCAGGTCGATGGTGTGGGCGATGCGCACGGCCGCCGTCTCGGGTGATCCGACGTACATCGAGCCCGTCGCGATCTCGGCGGCGTACTGCTCGCGGGTGGGCACCCGCCACCCGCGCACCTGGTGCTCGCCGGCGATCGCCTCCCGCCAGTACGGCCACTGCACATCGGCCGCTTCCTGATCGGTGGAGGCGATCAGCCCGGCAGAGTGGATACCGACGGGCAGAACCGGGGTACCCGCCTGCTGCAGTGCGCGGTGATACAGATCGACCATCGGAGCGAACCGTTGCGGTGGCCCGCCGATCGCGGCGAGCATCAGCGGCAGTGCGTGGCGCGCCGCCCGGACCACCGAGGAGGGGCTTCCGCCGACCGCCACCCACGTCGGGAGGTGACCGGGCGGAAGCGGTGGGTTGAGGATTTGTTGCTGTAACGGCGGCCGGACCGTGCCCGACCAGGTCACTGGGCGTTGCCGCAGCAGCCGGGTGAACAGTTCCAGCTTCTGGTCGAACAGCGACTCGTAGTCGGCCAGGTCGTAGCCGAACAGCGGGAACGATTCGGTCGCCGACCCGCGGCCGACGATGAGGTGGGCGCGGCCGTTCGATACGGCGTCCAGGGTCGAGTACTCGTGGAACACCCGCACCGGGTCGCGGGTGCTCAAGACCGTAACCGCGGTGCCCAGGCGGATGCGGCTGGTCCGGCCGGCGATCGCCGCGAGGATGACCGAGGCGGCGGTATCCATCAGGTCGGGCCGGTAATGCTCGGCGATGTTGAACGAGTCGAAGCCCACCTGTTCGGCGAGCACCGCCTCGTCGATCACGTCGCGGATGACCTGGTCACCGGCGACCAGACCGCCGTGCTCGTCGTCGGTGAGATACGCCGGCGTGTCCAGCCCGAACTCGATGACGGCCGCCGTCCCAGTCATCGGATCACCGGCTCAGCAGGCGCAGCACGAGAACGACGACCGCGACAGCGAACATCAGCAGGGCCGGATTGAAGAAAGGATCACGCACCCGCAGATGCGACCCCACGGCGCCGAGGAAGTACAGCACCACTCCGATCCCGGCAGCCACGCCAAGCGGCCACCAGAACAGCCCGACGATCAAACCGGCTGCGCCCGCGATCTCGGCCAGGGCCAGCAACCACATCCTGCCCACCGGGAACCCGACATGCTTCATGATCTCCACCTGCCGTTGCTGGCGGGCCAGCTTGCCGGCCCCGGAGGCCAGCAGCATCGCGGCGAACAGCGCCGACACCACGGCGGCGGTGACGAACATCAGTGCACCTGTCCGGGTGTCGCGGTGGTGCGTGACCATGGCCAAAATATTTTGTAGTCCATAGATAGATTGTGTATCACAAACTATCCATGCACCGGCAACATTCATGAGGAAGAGCACAGGCCTTCGAGGCGGCGAGGATCAAGCCGTACGAAGACGAGCCGATCACCGCGGGGTGATCGGCTCGTGAAGGGGGCGGTCTTGGCCGACGGGTTCGGCGCGGCCGGCATCTTGGCGGGCCGCGCTGCCGGTCAGTCCTCCGGGGGAACTCGCAGGCGGGCGACGTGGTGCCGACGGCGCGCCGCAGCAGGTCGAACAGCGTGGCCCGCTCCTCGGCGGTCAGGGCCACGAGCAGCCGGTCCTCGACGTCGACCGCCCGTTCGTCGGCCAAAGCGACCTCCTGCGCCCCGGCCGGTGACAGCTCGACGATGTGCCGGCGCCGGTCCGCGGGATCGCGCCGGCGGACCACCAGATCGCGTTCCTCAAGCTCGTTGAGCAGCCCGACCACGTTGCTGGGATCGAGGCTCAGCGCCTCGGCAAGACCCTGTTGACCCTGCGGTCCACGCTCGGCGAGCAACCGCAACGCGATCAGGTGCCGAGGACGCAGACCGCCAGGGTCCATGTCGTTGAGGTAGGCCCGCTTACCGACCCGGGTGAGATGCTCCAGCAGCGGCAGGACACCCTGACGCACGGAGATCACACCTTCAGGCGTTCGGTCGGCCATCCGCCAAGCGTAGCGGGACCACCCCAGGCGGACTCGGCCGCGATCGTCACCGCGACGGTGCGATCCGGGTCTCCGCCCGGCGCTTGAGCGCGTCGTTGACAGCCTCGAAGCCCGAGCGGCTCTTGACGACCAGGTGAAAGACGGTTGGAGTGAGCAAGCCGGAGACCCGCTCGCCTTGGACGAGCCAGCTGCGCTGCAGTCTGAATGGCTTTGGCAGCGGCTGTAGGTGGACTCCTCTCATGCCGCATAGCGTGCGTTGCCGGCGTCAGCATGCAGCGCCTGCGGTGGCGTCCTCGCCGCCTGGTCGAGATCGTCTCCCATCGGTTCGGCCAAAGGTCACCGTGTCGCCTGAGCACAGTGGGCCAGCGGCCCGCGATCGGTGCGTGATTGGTCGGCGCTACGTCGTGTCATGTGGGCGCGGTGCCGGCCTGGGTGGCCTCGCGGTAGGCGCTGGTGAGCACGTGCAGGAGGTCGTTGGTCACGTGTCGGATTTTCGCGCCGTTTCTGACCGGTTCACCGAGCGCTGCTTCCACGGCTGCCAGGCTTTTGGGCGCGCGGCGCGCGAAGACGCTCGGCCACAGTTGAAGGTAGGCGGCCTTGGGCTCCTGGTAGATAGTGGCCAGCCCGGCGTCCTCGGTGGGCAACCGGGGCAGGAGCGTGGTGATCGCGTTCTTGCCGCGATAGGTCTTCAGTACGACCATCCCCGCGGCGTCGAGTTGCTCCGCCCAGTCTGTCAGTCGTCGCAGGAGCGGCTGCTGGTCAGCGGGCGCCTGATCCATCGCCGCCCGGAACTTCCCGGAGCCGGGATACAACGCGTTGGCCTGCCGCGCGATCGCTTCAGCTTCGGACAGTTGTAGCAGCCGCCACCACGAACACCGCCGCGTTCCAGTGCGTCGGCAGGTAGCTTCCGGTCGGATTCAACTCGGGGCCGGACTGCTGGCCGACCCGGGCCAGTTCCGGCTGCACTCCGCGACGCACCGGCACGTCACCGTGAGGCGTCGAACGGCTGGAACCGGACGGCGTCACGAGGCGCCCGGAGGGGACGGCGGCGACCGCAGGTAGCGCCGCTCGCGGATTCTCTTCGCCCGCTTGGCCGGAGACCGCATGGCTGGGATCACCCCCTCCGGTCGTGCCCGTCCGTGCGACGATCGCGCTAACCGCCCATATATGCCTATCAATGGCTGGGATGTCGCTTGTGGACCCTGGTGCGCCACCGAGCACGGCCTCAAGCGCCGTCGTTATATTGGTAGGCATCGAATTGAGGGATGGCGCATGACCGTCAGGATCCTGGCCCGCAGGCCGCTCGCCGCTGTTGTCACCGCTCTGCTGACCGTGCTCGTGATGCTGCCCCTGTCCGGCCGACCGGCCCGCGCGGACACTCCACTGTCGACCCCGGGCATCCCCGTCGCCAGCACCGTCACGACGACCAGCGCCGCCCTGTCCTGGACGCCGTCGTCCGGCCCGGTCGCCACCTACACGCTCGAGGTAACCCCGATCTTCGCCTCCATCGCGGAGCGGCTCATCACCACGACGACGCCCTACCACACCCACACAGGGCTCAACCCGGACACGGCCTACCAGTACCGGGTGTGGGCCAACCCCGTGCCCGGCTCCGGCTACTCCATGAGCAGTCCATCCGGGTACCTGACCATCCGGACCCAGCCGCTACCCGACAGCGAGCCACCGACCGCACCCGGCGGCGTCTACGTGAACAGCGTCGGGACGATCTCCGCCACCGTCGTGGTGCTCAACGGGTCGACGGACAACCGTCGCGTGGCGGGATACGTGGTCCAGCGCCAGGTCGACGGCGAGTGGATCGACGCCGCCACGAACGGCATCAACACGGTCTACATGCGCGACCTGACCCCGGACACCAGCTACACGATCGCGGTGATCGCCTTCGACGCGAACGGCAACCGGTCGCCGCGATCGGCACCGCTGACATTCGCCACCGCCAAGACCGAGCCGTACCCCACGTGCAAGGTCCAGATCAGCTCCTGGGGTCAGTACGTCAACGTCTCCGTGACCATCCGGAACTTCACCCTCGACACCGTGCTGAACGACTGGCGGCTCACCTTCACCCTGGCGACCGACTACACCGTGGACACGGCGTTCAGCATGACCGTCAACCGCAGCGGAGACCAGGCGACCGGTAGCCCGGTCTCATGGAACACCCGAGTCCTCCCTGGCTCGGGCACGACTGTCGGCTTCAACGCCTTCCGCCCGAGCGACCTCCCGCTACCGAGCGGATTCGCCGTCAGCGGCCCCAGCCTGAGCCCCGTCCCCTGCACGAGCTGACCCCGTTCCCTGGTCCGCGCGTGGGACCCGGTCAAGGCGAGCGGACGCCGGCGATACAGGTCGGGCCGGTCACTGCGGATGGACGGGTGTGGTGTACGGCAGGTTGGCCGCCAAGACATTGAAGTGGCGTTGACCTGCCCACGCCCGCCTGTCACCGATGACGTACAGGCGACGTTTGGCGCGGCTGACGGCGACGTTGAGGAGGTTGGGCTTGCTCGCCGCCCACTCGCGGCCGCGCGGACGCTGGGGATCGCCTCCCAGGACGAGGATGACGACGTCGGCCTGTTTGCCCTGTACGGTGTGGACGGTGCCGGCGACCAGCCCCGGATACCTCTCTGACCTGCCCCAGACCTCCCGGACGATCTCCCGGAACGGCGCGATCACCATCACCTTGGACATGTCGAACCGGAGGTCGGCGAGTGTGCCGAGGATGCGGTCGAGATGGCGGCCCTCGTCGGGGATCCAGTGGCCCTGGGCCACACCGCCGCTCACGTCGATCCATTTGGACGGCGGGAGGGTCGGGTAGGCCGCGTCGAACCGTTCGGCAGCGGCCCGGCCGGTACCGTCGATCATGAGGCCGTCGTAGGCGATGGCGTTGACGATGTCAAACATCGGCTGGTCACACCGGCGGTGGACGGTCAGCGGCACGCCCACCCAGGTGCTGCCGTCCTCATCGGACAACCAGGTACCGAGCGGCGTCTGGCGGTCGGCGAGGCGCTGGACCGATGTGCCGCTGGCCGACCATTGCTCGTCGACGCCGAAGTCGTTGCGGATCACCTGTTCGGCGGGGAACGGCAGGGTGGTGATCGGCTCGAGCTGCAACGGGTCACCCACGACGACGGCGCGCTTGGTCCGCCACAACGCGCCGACCGCGTTCTGCGGTGTCGCCTGCCCGGCTTCGTCGACGAGGAGCCAGCCGAGCGATTCCTTGCCGAGGTGGCCGAAGAGCCGGGCGTACGACGCGAACGTCGTCGAGACCACCGGTACCACGAAGAACAAGCTCCGCCACGCGGCGAGTGCGGCCTCTTCGGAAACATTCTCCGGCATCTCGCCGCTCACGAGGTCCATGGCCGCCTGGAGATTGCGGCGCATCTCCGTGGGCGTGTGCCGCAGGAACTCCTTGTGCAGCTTCAAAGCGGCGAGAAACAGCTCACTGCGGGCGAGGTTCCACTCCTCGTCGGTCCAGAGCGCGGCCGGTTCGCGGCGCTCGCGCTCCTTCCACCAGGTGGCGTCGGGATAGTGCGGGCCAAGGGCGGTCGCCGCGCGGTCGAGCCGGCCGTCGGTAGCGGCGATCTCCGCCTCGAGGTCGCGCAGCTCCTGCGCGGCGTCGGCCTGGGCGTGCTTGGCGGCGGTGGCCGCGCGCTCCGCCTGTGCCACCTCCCGCCGCGCCGCCAGCAAGGGCTCGTAGGGCGGCTGCGACACCGGCGCCGTCCGAGCGTGCGCGGCGGCGGCAACCTCATGCTGAGCGGCGCGCATCTCGTGCTGAGCGGCGCCCACCTGATTGGCCAGCCAGCTGTCCTGCCGCGCCCACCGGCTGGTCGCCGCACCGAGGGTTTTCAGTCGCTCCCACAGTCCTGGCCGGGACTGCTGGTGCTGGGCATGGGCCTGCCAGCGCCGGCTCACCTCGGCCTCCCACGACTGGACCATCCGCTCGGCGCTGGCCATCCGCTGCTCGGCGATCCGCTGGGCCTCAGCCTGACGCGCGTTCGCGACCTCGGCCGCCTCGGCCTGTCGCTCGCGCTCGACCCGAACGGCGGCCTGATGCCGCTCGTGTGTCCGATCGACCCGCTCACCGGCCGTGACCACGGCGCGCCGGAGGCCGGCGAGCTCGCCGTCCATCCGGGCCCGCCGCTCCACGGCCCGGTAAACCTCGGCCTTTGCGGCGCGCAGCCTCTCCACCCGCGCTTCGACCGCCCGAAACTCCGCGACCGCGGCCGACCACCGCCGTTCCGGGGCGCTCTGCTCGTACTCCCTGAGTACGGCGAGCAGCCCCCGCCACGTCCTCTGAACCTCCGGCGGATCGTCATGGCCCTCGTACCAGAACGCGTGCACGAACCGGCTGCGATTGGCCTTGTGGCCCAGCCGCGCCGCGACGAGTGCCCACGCCTGGACGCCCGTCGCCTGCCCGGCGGCCTGGGCGGACTCCCCCGCGGCCTGGGCTTCGGGCGCCGAGTCGGGCGGGTCCGGTGCCAGCAGCGCGGTGGCGATCTCGGGGAAGTAGTCGACCGCGGCGGCGCGCTCGCGCCACGAGTCGTCGATCGCGTCCGCGGCCGGGATCTCGTCGGTGACGTTCCGCACCGCGCCGTTGTTCGTCGACGCGACCACCATCTCAAACCCGGTGAGCTCGGGCTTCCACTCGGACACCTGCCGGGTGCGTTGCCCGACCGTCCAGTGCAGCACCTCGCGGGTGAACGCCTTCCTCGGATCCGACAGCGCCGCGAGGCGCTTGGCTCGCTCCACCACCAGCGCCGCGATGAGATCGCGCAGCATCGTGGTCTTTCCGGTGCCCGGCGGGCCGTTGACCGCCATGAGGCCGGCGCCGGTCATCGCCATCGCGGTACTCACGGCGACCTGCTGGTTCAGGGCGAGCGCGTGCGCGGGGTGGCTCAGCCAGCGGCCCGCCGGCACCCGGTCCGGGGCGGTGGCCGGCAGCACCGTGCCCGGCTGGGCGCGGACGTCGACCCGCGCGGCGGTGCGGATCTCGGCCTCCGGACGCAGATAGTCGCGCAGGGCGGCGCCGATGTCCCCCTTGGCCACCCGGCCGGCGACCCGGGCCAGGTCTCCCGTGATGAGGCTGTTGAGGAACTCGTGGCCGCCCCCGTCCTCCGCGGTACGCCGGGCGATGATCTGGCTCTTGATCCGGATCTCCGTGCAGGAGAGCGCCTCACTGACGCCCGCGGGGGCCGTGGCGGCGTCCAGGCACGCACGCAGGCGAGCATGATCCAGGACCCGCCGGTACACGGTCGGCGGCGATTTTTCGTCCACGGGCGGGACGATCTCCTCGATGACTTCGTCGGCCCACGCCTTGCTGAACCGCTCCTTGGCGTCCTCGAACCCGCGAAGCCAGTCTTGCGATCGCCGCCCCTGGCTCAACACCTGACCGGTGGCCCAGGCACAACTGGAGAGCACCTCCGAGTCCAGGAACGCTTTTCCATTTTCGTCGACCAGGAACATCGCCGCGGCGCTTTCTCCACGCGGCCTCTCGTCGAAGCTCTCCCCATCCGCCTCCAGGAAACGCGAAATGGTCTCGACAATCGCGTCGAGTCGGTAGATCCCGAGGTACACGACGTGCCGCCAGGTCAGGTTGGGCTTCAATCGCCGGCGGCGGAGCTCGTGGCCGGACTCCCAGGGCAGTGGCCTGCCGGGCTTGACCGGGACGACCAGCCGATCCGGGCTCGCTTTGTCGACGCCCGGTGGACTGAACATCTCCACCGTCCGCCAGAACTCGATGATCTCCGCCCGCTTCGCGTCCGCTTTCCGCGCCAACCCCGACTCCGATCGACAGACACCTTCGAACCCAATCACGGAAGACCCTAAAGCCTTTCGCATGATCATGAGAGTGGGAAATTGATGAGATGACACTGGTTCGTGAGCGCGTTTGCGGGATGTTCGCCCCCCGTCGCGTTCGACGGTCACCCGTTGTCCGTCCGGGGCGACTCCTCTGTAGACAGCCACACGCCCCGGGGGGTGCCCCTATGGGCTTCGTCAAGCGTCGGAACTAGCGTCTTGTTCGAACTCGGTCTTGCGGCGAGCCAGGTAGGTAGGCCGGTTGGCGCGTGCGGCTATGACATCGTCGATAGACAGCTTGATCACCGCGCAGTAGCCGATGGAGCAGGCGCGGGGCATGGTGGCGTCGATCAGTGAGATGCCTTGGATCTGGTCGCCGTCATTGGACCGGTCAAGACCCGGCCGGGGAGCGCACCGTCGCCCTCGACACCGCCACGATCGCCGTGCTGCGGGAGCACCAGCGCCGCCAGTACGCGCTCGTCAAGGCTGCGGGGCGGAGCTGGCATTCGGACGATTACGTGTTCACCCTGGCCGACGGGCGGCCGGTACGTCCGGACTGGCTCACCCACCGCTTGCACCACCTCGTCGCCACATTCGGGCTGCCGCCAATCCGGTTCCACGATTTACGTCAGGGCGCGGCCATCCTTGCGCTTGCCGCGCACGTCGACATGAAGATCGTGCAGCACATGCTCGGCCACGCCAACTTCGCCTTCACCGCCAACACCTACACCACCGTCCTAACCGAAGTCGCCCACACCGCCGCCGAAGCCACCGCTCACCTCGTCCTCGAAGCCTTACGGCCGCGACCGGATCGGCCAGCCGTGGAAGGCGCGGCCTAGCAACGCACCGCCTGCCGCCACTGGCGCATCGCCGCTGACCGCGTGAGCTTCCCAGGCGAGGTACTCACCGCCGAAGAGGCCTCTTTGTGAAGCTCGACTGACGGGCTGCCGGCTAGGCGATTCCATAAACGAGTTCGGTATCCTGATCTGCCGCAGACAACGCGCGTCGAGCTTTTGCGCCTCGTTACCATGCGTGATCGGAGGGCCACCTCGGCATCAGGCGGAGCGGTCGGAGCAGTCGGTGGCGCTCTCCACTGGCGCCCATATCGATGCGTTTGGTGTCGCCGCCTCGCACGCTCCTGGCACCGTCTGGAACTATGCCGGTCCGCGGCGACTCCCTGCGGCGCCTGCGAGTACGGCGCCGATCCCGCGGCCGCGCCTCCGTCGCCGACGACCTGCCATCTCAAGGCGCACGAGTTCGTCGACGCCATCCGCCCGCTGAGGACGAAGCCACCATGAGAGGCCGGCGCCGCGCTACGAAACATCCTTGGGGCGATTGTGGGTCGGCTCGATGGGTCCGACGTTCACGAGCAGGACGGCGACGTCGTTCTCGGGTGCGGTCGCCCGGAGTGCCATGAGCGGCCTCGATCGCCTGGCAGCGCCGTGGGGACGGATGCCCACCACGGTGGTTCGGTAACGGGCGGGTTATGCTGCGGGCGGCGTCTTCCGCGCCGGTACTGGTCGATTCGGGGGGCCTTCGATGCCTGACACACCCACGCCGCCGAGTGGCGAGCCGGACGAGGCTTCGGACGAGCGGTCCGCGCAGGCTGAGGATGGCGCGCCGGACGTTCCTGTCTTTGCCAACCGCGCGGAGCGGCGGGCCAAGGGTAAGGGCAAGCAGTCGGCGCAGTCGCAGCCGCACGGCAAGGGGCAGTCTTCGGGCGGTCGTGGCCCGGTCCAGGGCCAGCGTCAGTGGAGCAACCGCCGCAGCGGCTGAGGCCACGGGTGGCGCCGGGTTGGCGCACCAGGTCAGGGCGGGCGTTATGCGTCGCTGGATGCCCAGCGGGAGTTGAACTCCTGGGCGCCCTCCACTGCGGACCGGCCCATCGGGACGGCGAACAGCAGCCATGCCAGCGCGAGCCCGCCCAGCCAGTGCAGCTCGGAGTCGACGAAGAGCCCCGCGACGCATCCGAGTGTGAGGGCGACCAGCCAGAAGCCGAACATGCCGATCAGTCCGCGCTCGGTGCGTTCGACCCAGATGTTTCCGACGCCGTAGACACCGCCGAGGCCGCAGGCGAGTTCGAGGATCAGGGCCTTTCGCGGCGATTTCGGTGGCAGCGGCGGGGCGGTCACGTCGGGGAAGGTACCCGTCCCGGGCGCTCAGCGGGTGCCGGCGGCCAGAAACATCGGGATGGCTACCAGCAGCCGTCCGTCGCGGGCGCGGCGGGCCTGTTCGTCGAGCCAGCTCCCGGCCTCGTCGTCGCTGATCGCTCCGGTCTCGCGCGCGGCGGTGGCGTGCCCGGTGAGGATCGGCAGCATGGTGGCGTCGGTGAAGACCGCGGTGTGTACCTCGATCTCGACCTCGCCGAAGCCCGCGTCGAGGAGCAGTGCGCGGTAGGCGCGTGCGATGCGGGGGTGCGGCAGGGTGTCGGCGCGGGCGTGGACGATGCGGCGGGTGGTCTCGGGCTGGTCGGAGTCGATCACGATCGTGTCCCAGTCCTGACCGAGCAGCACGATCCGCCCTTCGGGGGCGAGGACTCGGCGGGCTTCGGCCAACGCGGCGGGCGGGTCGGGCAGGACGTGGTAGACCTTGTCCGCCCGGTACCCGTGTGCCTGCCCGTCCGCGATCGGCAGGTCGGCGGCGTCCGCGGCGCGTACCTCGATGTCGGGAAACCGGGCGTGCGCGGCGGCCAGCATCGCCGGATCCAGGTCGACCCCGATGGCGCTCGCGCCCCGTTCGGTCAGCTCGGCGACCGCGCGCCCGGTGCCGCAGCCGACGTCGACCACGGTCTGGCCCGGCGCCAGCCGCAGCAGCTCGTAGGTGCGGGCGCGGAGCTGGGCGGCGCCGGGCAGTGCGTCGGCGGCGTCGAGGACGCGGATCAGGGTCTCGGTGTCGGTGTACGCGGTGTGCGTCTCTGCCATGGCCCGAGTCTGCGACTTAAGGTTGACCTGAAGTCAACTGGGGTGATGGCGATGGAGTACACGATCGGGGAGCTGGCGGCCCGGTTCGGGCTGGCCACGCACGTGCTGCGGCACTGGGAGGACGTGGGCCTGCTGTCGCCCGCGCGGCGGGTGGCGCGCCGCCGGGTGTACGGGCCGGCGCACGTGACCCGGGTGGCGGAGATCCTGCTGGGCAAGGAGGCCGGGTTCAACCTGGAGCAGTTGCGGGAGCTGTTCAGCGCACCGGACCTCGACCGGCGGCGGGAGGTGCTGCGCGACCAGCTGGCTCAGGTGCGGGCGCGGATCGCCCGGCTGGCGCTGGCCGAGACGCTGCTGGAGCACGGGCTGCGCTGCCGGCACCAGGACTACCAGTCGTGCCCGCGCTTCCAGTCGATGGTGCTGGCCCGGCTGGACGGCGTGGAGCTGGCCGAGGCCCTGGACCACCCGTAAGCGGTCACCTGCTTGACTGGCGGCGTGGAGCTGTACATCGACGCGGGTGATGTTGAGCTGCCCGCCACCCTCGACGCGCCGGACGGGCCGGTGCGTGCCGGGTTGGTGGTCCTGCACGGCTCGGCCGTGCCGCAGCGCTCGTACCCGCTGTACGAGCACCTGGCCCAGCTGCTTCCCCGGATGGTGTGGCGGTGCTGCGCTTCGACCGGCGCCCGCGCGAGCGTGGCGATGTGCCGTTCGCCGTGCAGGCGGATGACGCCGCGGCGGCGGTGGCCGCGTTGCGTGGCCGGGTCGGTGACGTACCGGTGGGGCTGTGGGGTTGGAGCCAGGGCACCTGGCCGGCGTCGATGGTCGCGGCCCGCCGCCCCGACCTGGTCGCCTTCCTGGTCCTCGTCGCCACCAGCGGGGTGAGCCCGGCGGTCCAGATGCGGTACGGCACGGCGCAGCAGCTGCTCCTGCACGGTTACGGCGATGCGGACCTCGCGGAGCTGGCCGACCTGCGCCAGGCGCTGGAGAGTGCGGTCCGCGGGCGCATCGACCGTGACACCGCCCAGGCGGTGGTGGACCGCTACGCCGGCCGGCCGTGGTTCGCGCTGGCCCACGTCCCGGGTGACCTGCACAGTTACCCCGGCACGTGGGACGACATGGACTATGACCCGGAGCCGGTCATCGCCCGGGTCCGGTGCCCGACGCTGCTGTTCTACGGCGAGACGGACGAGTGGACCCCGGCCGAGGAGAGCATCGGCGTGTGGCGGCGCGCCGCCGGCACCCGCGATCTGACGGTCCGCCGGCTCGCGGGCTGCACCCATGAGCCGACGTTGGCCGGCGCCGATCCGCCGCATTCCATCAGTCCCGAGTACACGAGTGCACTGCTGTCCTGGTTGGAGGAGCGGATCGGGCGCCGGCCGGTGTAGTCGCCGCCGATGGGTCAGGCCGGAAGCGCCAGCTCCGCGGGTGAGAGCCGTCCGGTGGTGGTGCCGTCGCCCAGCTGTCCCGAGGCGTTGTGGCCCCAGCACCACAGGGCGCTGTCGGTACGGACCGCGCAGCTGTGATAGCTGACGACGAAGTTGTCGGTCCAGGTCGTGGCGGTGCCCACCCGGGTCGGGGTGTTCCTGTGGGTGGTGGTGCCGTCGCCGAGCTGTCCGGCGATGTTGTTGCCCCAGCACCACAGGCTGCCGTCGGTGCGGACCGCGCACGATGAGTCGTCGCCGGAGTGGATGCTGGCCCACGTGGTGGTGGTGCCGACCTGGACCGGCGTGGTCTGGTGGGGGCCGCTGACGCCCAGCTGCCCGTACCCGTTCTCACCCCAGCACCACAACGTCCCGGTGGTGCGGACGGCGCAGCTGAAGGCGTACCCGGTGGCCACGCCGGACCACGTGTTCGCGGTGCCGACCTGGGCCGGCGTGTCGCGGTAGCTCAGCACACCGACACCGAGCTGCCCGCTGGAGCTGTCACCCCAGCACCACAGGGTGCCGTCGGTGCGGGTCGCGCAGGTGTGCGCGAAGCCGGTCGCGATGCTTGCCCAGTTGGTCGCTGTGCCGACCTGGATCGGGGTCGTCTGGATGTAGATGACGGAACCGACGCCCAGCTGGACGTTGCGGTTGAAGCCCCAGCACCACAGGGTGCCGTCGGTCCGCGTGGCGCAGGTGTGGCTCGCGCCGGCGCTGACGGTGGCCCAGGTGTTGGCGGTGCCGACGCGCACCGGGACGGTCTGGTTCGTGGTCGTGCCGTCGCCGAGCTGGCCCCTGCGGTTGCTGCCCCAGCACCACAGCGATCCGTCGGTCTGGATCGCACAGGTGTGGCTGCTGCCGGCGTCGATGCTGGCCCACGCCGTGGAGGTGCCGACCCGCACCGGCGAGTTGCGCTGCGTGGTCGTGCCGTCGCCGACCTCGCCGAAGAAGTTGCCGCCCCAGCACCAGAGCGCGCCGTCGGAGCGGATCGCGCAGGTGTGCGCGTATCCGGCGGCGATGGTGGAGTCGCCGGCGGCGACGGCCGCGGTGGCCGGGGCCGCGAGGATTCCGACGGCGAGCAGGGCGGTGCCGGTGGACATCGCCACCGCGGCGACGACGGCTCTCAGGTAGCGCCGCCAGCGCGGCCGGCCAGCCTTATATTCATTCATGTACTGTGTCTCCCCAACCGACGTCGATGCCCTGGTAGGTGGCCAGGGACTCGCTAGTTCATAACATGCACCATTATCTATTTACTATGGTCAATGTCACAAGTAATAAGAGGGTGTTGCCCGCACCCCGTTCATTGGGTACGGGCTTGGGAAGTTTGTCGGTTCGGTGAAGAGTGGACAGCAACGTCCGCTAGGCTGAACGCTGCCTAGGGGAAGAACTCGTTTCTCTCCCGCAAACACCTGGGCAAGCACGTGGCCCTCAGGCTGGCCTGCCATCAGGCCGGCTTGAGGGTCACACCAGGCGGGGTCAGCCGACGGTAGTGGTGCGCCGGCGGACCGCGATGTCGTTGAGCCGGCTGAGCATCTCGACGCTGCGGGGACCGAGCAGAAACGACTGGACCGGGCGCGGCACGAACCGGCCGGGTCCGGCGGTCAGCTCGTACGTCAACGTCACCCTGGTCACCGCGTCGACCGGTTCGAGGTCGAGCCGGACCGTCGCCTCCCCGAGCGGCCACGCCTTCGCGTGCAGCTCGAGCATCCTGCCGGGCACGACCGCGTGCACCCAGGTCACGTCCTTGACGTCCAAGGGCCATGGACCGACCTGGTGGTGGATCCGGGTGCCGGCGGCCGGCCAGCCGTCGTCGACGTCGCGGATGTGCGACGCGCCGACGACCCAGCTGGCGTAGCTCCAGCCGTCGGCCAGCACGGCGAACACGCGCTCCGGCGAGGTGTTCACCATCCTCGATTTCCGCGACATCGCCTTCCCCCGAAAAGCCGTTGCGTCCTTTTGAAGGTGGTGAAGGTCCTCGTGGGAGTTTAGTGGCTTATACGCGAGTGCATCAGCGATCCGCTCGATCGCGCGGGTACCAGATTCCGGTGTTGTCGCCTTCCCTGTTGCAAATGACCAATGCCCAGCCGGAGTGGCAGGCGAAGGCGTCCCGGGTGACGCCGAGGATGCGGACCTTGCCCCGGTTGACGTCGAGCTCCGCGATCAGCGCACCCCCGTCCGGGCTGGGGCGGGTCGCCACGACGCGACCGTCGTCGCCGTACGGCCATCCGATCTCCCAGCGGCCGAGGTCGGCGCGGAGGTTGCCGTTGGCGGGGTCAAGGATCCGGATGCGGGGCGGCTGCTCCAGCATCCCGTACGCGACCATCACCGACCCGACCCGCTCCAGCCGGTGCGCCCCGCTGTCCGACCACCGGACCCGCCCGGTCTCGGGCTCGATCGCGTGCACGCCACCGGCCGCGCTCGCCTGGTCGACACAGAGCAGGTCGCCGCACTCGGACACGTGCATGGAGCTCAGGTCCAGGTCGGCGGTCCACCGCAGGACCAACCGGTCCAGGTCGTACGCGTCGGCCACCGGCCGCCCGCCTCGATAGCGCGGTACGAGCATCATCCCGCCGACCACCTGGACACCCGACCCGCTGTACGACCGCAGCAGGTCGTCGTCCCACGGCGGCACGACCCCGGTCGTCACGACCCGACCGGTGCCCATGTCCCGCACCTCCACCTGGTCGGGCAGCGACCACCGCACAAACCGGTCACCGCCGTGGAACACGGCTTCGCCGGCCAGGTCCGTCAGCTCCCACCGCACGGCTCCCGTGGCGAGTTCCACCACCTCGTACCGCACCGTGAGCACGCCCGGCCGCGGGTCGGTCAACAGCACCAGACCGCCGTCGCCGACGAAGTTGGGTGAGCCGGCTCGCTCCCACCGCAGCCGGCCCGTCTCGGCGTCCAGCGCCGAGGTACGCGAATCCGC
This sequence comes from Phytohabitans houttuyneae, assembly GCF_011764425.1. Classification (NCBI taxonomy): domain Bacteria; kingdom Bacillati; phylum Actinomycetota; class Actinomycetes; order Micromonosporales; family Micromonosporaceae; genus Phytohabitans; species Phytohabitans houttuyneae. The sequence goes on along the minus strand of NZ_BLPF01000002.1, from coordinate 1,253,072 downwards.
CCCGTCGCCGGTGACCAGCACCGTGCCGTCGATCAGGAACGCGCTCTGCGCCCGCCCCTGCGCCGGCACCGTCACCTGCCAACCCACCTCGCCGCCCGGCAGCCGGTAGTTGCGGATCGTGTCGCCGTCGACCACGTACAGGCCGGTGGGGCCGCTGAAGACGTACTTGCCCGCCGTCGCCACCGTCGCCTCGGCGAGGTGACCGCGCACCGGCTCGGGACCGCCGGCCAGGAGCACAGCGAGCAACCCGAACACCGCGAACCAGCGCCACCCGCGCGGGCCGCGCCGCGAACCCAGGACCGCCTCCGGCGCCTCCCGCACCACACCGAGGTCGATCACCATCAGCTGCCCCCGCTCCCCCGCTTTCCCGGCAAGGTCCGGGACGTCCACCCGGACACGCACAGGCACCCTACGCTTCGCACGTGGATGGATGCGTCTTCTGTCTTCCACCACCACACCCACGTGATCCCCGCTGGCGCGGCGACAGCCTCCGGCCGATGTGGAGCGCGTCGCGGGCCCCGGCCGGTGAGCTCGAACGGGTCCGGCGGCAGGTGGCCGCCGCGCGGCCAGCCTCGACCTCAACCTGATCGGGCGCGGCACGCGCGGCGGCACCAGCCGGTACCGCGGTCAGCCGACGTAGGCGATCACCTCGATCTCGACCCGCACGTCGGGGTGGCCGAAGCTGACCACCACCGTCGTCCGGGCCGGCGGGGCGGCGCCGAACCGCCGGCGGTACACCTCGTTGAAGGGGGCGAAGAGCGTGGCGTTGGACAGGAACGCGCCGACCTTCACGATCTGGTCGGGGCGGGCGCCGGCCGCGGCCAGCACGGTCTCCACGTTGTCCAGGACGCTCTCGACCTCGCGCGCGAAGTCGCCGACGAAGATGTTGCCGTCCTCGTCGGTGGCGACCTGACCGGATACGAAGACGAAGTCCCCGGCCCGGGTGGCGTGCGAGAGGGGAACTGCCGGCGCGGGGAAACTCTCGGGGTGGAATCGTTCGACCATGCCTTGATCAAATCACTTCCGCCCGCGCCGTCGCCGGACGGGAGCCCGGCCGGGCCGGCGCCGGCGACAGCCAGCGGAGGGCGACAAGCCCCAGCACGATATGCAGAACGCAGGCCACCGCGGCCGCCACGTGCAGTCCGGTGACAAAGGCCGTCCTCGCGTGCGCGGCGGCCGCCGGCGCCAGGCCGGGCACCTGGAGGGTCTCGTCGAGAGTGGGCGCCAGGTCCGGGCCTCGCAGCCGGAAGACCAGCGCGGCCAGGGAGCCGAGCACGGCGATGCCCATGGCGTTGCCGATCTCGTTGCTGGTCTCCGCGATCGCACCCGCCGCGTCATGCCGCTCTGACCAGGCCCGTGTCGTACGCCACGATGACGAGCTGGGCCCGGTCGCGGGCGCCGAGCTTGTGGAGCAGGCGGCCCACGTGGGTCTTCACGGTGGTGACGCTGAGCCGCAGGTGCTCGGCAATCTCCACATTGGACAGGCCGCGGGCGATCAGCGTGAGCACCTCGCGCTCCCGCTCGGTGACCCCGTCCAGCGCGCGGGCGAGCGGGCGCGAGGGCTCCGGCTGGCGGGCGAACTCACTGATCAGCCGGCGGGTCACCGACGGCGCGAGCAGTGCCTCGCCGCCGGCGACCACGCGGATGGCGTGCAGCAGCTCGGCGGGCGGCACGTCCTTGAGCAGGAAGCCGCTCGCCCCGGCGCGGAGCGCGCCGAAGACGTACTCGTCGAGGTCGAACGTGGTCAGGATCAGCACGCGGGTGGCCGCGGTGCGGGGGTCGGCGCAGATACGGCGGGTGGCCTCGATCCCGTCCATGAGCGGCATCCGCACGTCCATGAGCACGATGTCGGGCCGGTGCTCGGCGGTCAGCGCCACCGCCTCGGTACCGGAGCCCGCCTCACCCACCGTCGTGCAGTCGCCGGCGAGGTCGATCAGGATCCGGAAGCTGCCGCGCAGCAGTGCCTGGTCGTCGGCGATGAGTACCCGGATCACGCCGCGTGGCCGCCCGTCGCGGTGCCAGCGGCGGCGAGAGCGGGTGCGGCCGCACGCGGCAGCCGGGCGGTGACGGTGAACCCGCCGCCCGCCCTCGGGCCCGCGGTGAACGTGCCGCCGTGCAGGGCCGCCCGCTCGCGCATGCCGATCAGCCCGTGCCCGGCGCCGCCGACGTGGACCGGCCGCCGGCCGTCGTCGGCCACCTCGATGTCGATCCGGTCGGGGCCGGCGTGCACCCGTACGTGGCAGGTGGCCGGTGCGGCGTGCTTGACCACGTTGGTGACCGCCTCCTGCACGATCCGGTACACCGCCAGCGCCAGCGACTCCGGCACCGGGTCGCCGCCGTCGTGCCGCAGGTCGAGCCGCACGTCGGCACCGCCCATCGACGCCTGCTCGGCCAGGCGCGGCAGGTCGTCAAGGCCGGGCTGCGGGTCGTACGGCGTGCCGTCGCGGAGCATGCCCAGCACCCGCCGCATCTCGCGCATCGCGCCGCGCCCGGTCGCCTCGATGACCTGCAGCGCCGCGCGGGTCTCCTGCGGGCTCTGATCCGCGACGTGGTTGGCCACGGCCGCCTTGACCACGATCAGGTTCATCGTGTGGGCGACGATGTCGTGCAGCTCGCGCGCGACCCGCAGCCGCTCCTCCGCCGCGGCCTGGCGCACCATCTGGTCCCGCAGCCGGGTCGCCTGCGCGCGGCGCTCCTGCACCGTCCAGCCCAGCAGCCAGGCCGGCGCGGCGATGACGCAGCCGTAGGCGACGGCCTCGGTGGCCGACCACAGGTCGCCGGCCGCGGAGGCGAGGGCGGCGCACACCACCGCGAGGCAGCCGATCCCGGTGGCGAGGGCCGGCCTGAGCGGTACCCGCGCGGCCACGGTGTAGAGCACGAGCCCGATCGCGACCGCCGGGGCCGCGGCCGCGTAGTCCGGGATGATCCCGGTGGCGATCGTGACGCCGGCGACGGCGGTGACGGCGATGGCGACCGGTACCGGCCAGCGGCGGCGCACCGCGATCGGCAGCCCGATGGCAAGGCCCGTGAGGACGGAGGCCCAGGCCGGCTCGTGCACCCCGCCGCGCAGCGGGGACTCGAGTGCCGCGTAGCCGCAGAGGGCGACGCCGGTCAGCACCGCGAGGACGGCGTCCATCACGTACAGGTCGACGGGGCGCAGCCGCCGGGTCAGCAGCCGTACGGTCATCCGTTGACGTTAGCGGCACCGCGCGCCGCACGCGTCGGCCCGCGGGCGGTCATCCCCTGGTAGGACGCAGCCGGCGGGCCGGCGCGCATTCGGTCATCGAGGCGGTCGGCACGCAGGAGGCGCCACCGGCCACGGTGGTTCGCCGCGACGCCGGCCCGGGAGAGTCGTTTCGTATCTGATCGTCGGGGCAAAGTCCTACTGGACGATCGGAGGCGCACCGTGGCCGAGTCAGCAAGCGCCGAGGTCAGCGAGCGTTGGCCGGCGGACGTCCTCGAGCTGCTCGACCGCGTCGAGCTTGCGCAGCCGGACGAGCTCGCCGCCGAGGTCAACGCGATCACCGGGCCGCGCGGTGTGAACGTGACGATCTACCTGGTCGACCACGAACAGCGCCACCTGTGGCCGGTTCCGGAGCCGCCCAAACCAACCCCTCCGCCGCTGTCCGTGGAGGGGACGATCGCTGGCCGCGCCTTCGCCACCGTGCATCCCCACCCCACGGGCGAGCAGGGTACGCCGCACCGGCTGTGGCTGCCGCTCGTCGACGGCGCGGAGCGCCTCGGGGTCGCCGAGGTGGTCGTCGACCGGGCGCCGGCCGAGCCGGAGGCGCTCATCGCCGCGTGCAAGACACTTGTCGGGCTGGTGGGGCACCTGGTGACGGTGAAGATGCCGTACGGGGACGCGCTGCACAGGGTCCGCCGTACCCGGCCGATGACCCCCGGAGCCGAGCTGCTGACGCACCTGCTGCCGCCGCTGACGTTCAGCTGCCACCGCGGGTCCGTCAGCGCGATCCTCGAGCCCTGCTACGACGTGGGCGGCGACGCGTTCGACTACGCCTTCGACGGCCCGATGGCGCACTTCATGATCGTCGATGCCGTGGGTCGCGGCCTGAGCGCGGGACTGACCTGCGCCACCGCCCTGGCCGCCCTGCGCGCCACCAGACGCGACGAGCACGGCTTGTACGCGATGGCGCGTGCGGCCGACGAGGCGCTGATCGGCCAGTTCCGCGACCTGCGGTTCGTCACCGGCGTCCTGGCGGAGCTGAACATGGACAGTGGCAAGCTGCGGTACCTCAACGCCGGCCACCCGGCGCCGCTGCTGCTGCGCCGCGGCAAGGCGGTGCGGGAGCTGGCCGGTGGGCGGCGGCTACCGATGGGCCTCGACGACAGTAAGATCAAAGTCGGTGAAGAGACGTTGGAACCTGGAGACCGGCTGCTGATGTACACCGACGGCGTGACCGAGGCGTACGACCGTGGCGGGGACCGCTTCGGCGTGGAACGGCTCGTCGACCTGACCGAGCGGTGCCTGGCCGCCCACCTGCCCGGCCCGGAGACGTTGCGCCGCCTGGCATCAAGCGTCCTGAAGCACCAGGACGGCCCACCCCGCGACGACGCGACCCTGGTGCTTTTCGAATGGTCGCCCGAGGCAGCCGAACGGACCCAACCATGAGCACTCCATTCGGCAGCGAAGAACGCACCCACGCCAGCGGCGCCGGCGCACTCGGCGAGGCGGGGCTCAAGGTGGACATCGACGAACGCGACGACCTGCTCGTCGCCACCGTCCGCGGCGTCCTCGACTTCTTCAGCGCCGGTCCCGTCCAGGAACGCCTCAACACCGCCCTCAACCACGGCGCCAACAAGCTGGTACTCGACCTCGACGCCGTGACGTTCGTCGACTCCACCGGCCTGGCGCTGCTGGTATCCATCCAGCGGCGGCTGCAAAGCGAGGGCGGCTGGCTGAGGCTGGCGCGCCCGCACGAACAGCTGCGGCGCGTCCTGCACACCACCAACCTCGACGGCTACTTCGCCGTCTACGCCAGCGCGGACGAGGCCGCCGCCAGCTGAGTCCCGCTCCCGTAGTCGGTGCCCATCGCCTGGCGCACCTCGTCGAGGGTCGCCTCGCCGATAGCGTTGGCGGTCCGGTTTCCATCGCGCAGCACCGCGAGCACGTGGCCGGGATCGGCCCGCAGCTCGGCGCGGCGGCGGCGGTGTCCGGCGAGGAAGTCGTTGACCGCGTCGGTGGTGAGCTGCTTGAGCCGGCCGGCACCGGCGTCGCCGACCTGCTCGGCGACCGCCTGCGGTGTCGAGCCCGAGCAGAGGGCCGCGGTGGTCAGCAGCGCCGATACGCCGGGCCGGTGCTCCGGGTCGAAGGTGATGCGCCGGTCGGAGTCGGTGCGCGCGCGGCGGATCGCGGCGGCCGTCTCGTCGGCGGTCATGCGCAGGGTGATGGTGTTGCCGTAGCTCTTGGACATCTTGCGGCCGTCGAGCCCCGGCAGCTCGGGCACCGCGGTGAACAGCACCTGCGGTACCGGAAACACCGGCGCGTATCGCTCGTTGAACCGCCGTGCGATGACCCGCGTCTGCTCCACGTGCGGCGCGTTGTCCTTGCCGACCGGCACCAGGTTGCCCTTGCAGAACAGGATGTCGGCGGCCTGGTGCACCGGGTAGGTGAGCAGCAGCCCGGACAGCGCGCGGCCGGAGTCGGCCAGCTCGGCCTTCACGGTCGGGTTGCGGTGCAGCTCGGCCTCGGTGACCAGGCTCAGAAACGGCAGCATGAGCTGGTTGAGCGCGGGGACGGCGGAGTGCGCGAAGACGGTGGTGCGGGCCGGGTCGATGCCCGCCGCGAGGTAGTCGACCACCGCGCCGAGCACGTGGTCGCGTACGTCGCCGATCGTGTCCCGATCGGTGATCACCTGGTAGTCGGCGATGATCACGAACGACTCGACGCCGGCGTCCTGCAGCCGGACGCGCTCCTGGATGGAGCCGAACAGGTGCCCCAGGTGAAGCGGCCCGGTCGGCCGGTCGCCGGTCAGGACCCGGTACCGCTCGGGATGGGCGGCCAGCTGGTCGGCAAGCACGGCGGAGCGCTCGATGGTGGCGGTGAAGGTGTCGGGCATGGCGGGCTCCCTCGAAGTGGTCGGGAGGGGCCGCACGGCTGCACCGGGAAGTCGTCAGGGCTGCCATGCAGCCCCGGGACGTGCGTCACTGTCGGCTGCTAGTGCAGCCGCCACCAGAAGAGCTTCTCGGTACGCACCAGATCACTCTACCCCCGAGCGCGCGGGTACTACGGTGTTGAACCCGGAAGGTCGGACGCGCACACGCAAAGGACTCTTCGTGGGGCATTCGTCGATGTCGTTCGAGATGGCGTGCCGGATCCTCGGTGCGGCCGACGACGGCTGGAGCGCGCGGCTCAGCCGGCTTCTCGGTGTCGCCGCGCTGGCCAGCGGCGGGGTCGGCGCCGCCGCACCCGCGGCCGCGGTCGGCGCCGCGTGGGGCTGGATCGACCAGAAGAACGAGCTGGTCGGCCACATCGACGCGGCGGTGCGGAAGGTGCGCGACCGGGGTATCGGGCGCACCGGCCGGGAGCGGCACGAGCTGATCGCCGCGGCCCACACGGCGCTGGTGACGGGTTCGTTCTTCACCGCGCTGAGCGAGCAGATCGGCAGCGGGTACCAGCGGCTGCACTTCTCCGAGGCCGAGAAGCGGGCGATGGTGACGCCCGAGGCGGCCGGCCGGCACAGCACGGTCGTGGCGCAGCTGCTGGACGTGCCGGTACCGGTGCCCTGGGTCGGCCGCGGCTTCGAGGCCAACCTGCACGCGGCGATCATGCCGTTCTTCGAATCGCTGGCCGGCCGCTGCCTGGCGTTCTTCCAGGGGCTGGCCGCCTGGGAGCGGCTGCGGTACGAGCTGGGCGCCGTCTTCGGCGACCAGGACCTGCGCAGGCGGATCGTGGAATCGGCGCTGCGCACCTACCGGAGCGGCTACCGGCACCTCGCCGCGAGCATGCCGGAGTTCGGCATGTGGGCGCTGCTGGACGAGTTCGAGGTGGCCTCGGCCGCCCGCCAGCGCTCGCTCGCGCTGCTGGAGACGCTGCTGGCCGCGACGTTCGAGCGCGGCCAGCCACCGCCCGCCCGCGACCGGCAGATCATGGCGCAGCGCAACCGCCGGCTGCTCACCGAGCCGCTGGCCCAGGTCACCGAGTTCGACCGGCTCTCCGGGGTGCGGATACCGGACGTCGAGACCGGCTACGTCAACCCCCGCTTCCGCTGGGCGGTCACCGATCGGGACGCGCGCACGTGGGACGAGGAGTGGTGGGACCAGCAGTCGTCCGGCCACCAGCTCGACCGGTTTCTCGCCGCGTACTTCACCTCCGCCCGCGCCGCAGAGCAGCCGCTGGTGATCCTCGGCCACCCCGGCGCCGGCAAGTCGCTGCTCACGAAGATCACCGCGGCCCGGCTGCCGGCCGAGCTCTACGCCACGGTCCGGGTGCCGCTGCGCCGGGTGAAAAACCCGGCGGCGCCGATCTACCAGCAGATACAGGACTTCCTCGACGACGACACCCACTTCGGTGTGCGGTGGCGCGAGCTGTCCGACGCGAGCAGGGACCTCACCCGGGTCGTCCTGCTGGACGGGCTGGACGAGCTGATGCAGGCCACCGGTACGACCGAGTCCGGCTTCCTGCATGAGGTCCAGCGCTTCCAGGAGAAGGAGGCCGGTCTCGGCTCGCCGGTCGCCGTCGTCGTGACCTCGCGCACCGTCGTTGCCAACATCGCGAACATCCCGGCCGGCTCCCTGGTCATCAAGCTGGAGGACTTCGACAAGGCGCAGGTGGACGAGTGGGTCGAGATGTGGAACCAGGTCAACCACGAGCCGATCGCGGGTGGCTCGGTCAAGCCGCTGGCCGCGGAGGCCGTCTGGGCGATGGGTGACCTGGCCCGCCAGCCGCTCCTGCTGCTCATGCTGGCCACCTTCGGCGCCACCGAGGACCCGCCGAGCGGTGCCACCGGCGGGGTCACCCAGGGCCAGCTGTACCAGTGGCTGCTCAACGGCTACGTGACGCGCGAGGTCGCCAAGTCGCTGCACGGCACCGGCCCGGCGCCGGAGTCCGACGGCGAGGTGTCCGAGCGGGCCGAGCGGGAGCTGTGGCAGCTCGGGATCGCGGCGTTCGCGATGTTCAACCGCGGGCAGCAGTCGGTCAGCGGCGAGGACCTCAACCGCGACCTGGAGCCGATGCTTCCCCCGCAGGTGACCTACAGCGGGCACCGCAAGCACCTGGCCCGGCCGCTGGACGCCGCGATGCGCACCATCGCCCGGTTCTTTTTCATCCACACCGCCGATGTGGACAGCGACCACGTCACCGGCAGCAGCTACGAGTTTCTGCACGCCACCTTCGGCGAGTACCTGATCGCCTATCACACGCTCAACCAGCTCGGCGGCCTCGCGGACGCCCGGCGGCACGTGCCGCTGGGCCAGGAGTGGACCGACGACCAGCTCTTCGCGCTGCTGTCGCACCAGCAGCTGGCCGTGGGCGGCGCGATCCTGCCGTTCGTGCGCGAGCTCTTCGGCGCCCTGCCGCAGGAGCGGCGCGGCACGGTCGTGACCCAGCTCAAGGCGCTGGTCCAGGCAAGCCAGGAGCGGGCCGGCGTCGGCCGCCTTCCCGGGTACAACCCGTCCGGGCGCAGCCTGCTGAGCCGGGTCGCCTCGTACACCGGAAACCTGCTGCTGCTCCTGGTCGAGCTCAGCGACTGGCCGGTGGCGCTGGCCGACCTGGCGCCCGCCGGCGCCGACCACCTGACCTGGTGGCGCTCCACGGTCCGGCTGCTGCGCTCCGGACTTGACGACACCGGCTGGGCGATGCTGCTATCCACATTGGACATTTCGACCGCGCCGGAACCTGTCGTGTACCGCCGCCGCACGCCCATCGAGGCGGTGCTGCTCCAGGCGTACGAGGCAAGGCTCGCCTGCCAGCCCGAGCACGAGCTGCAGGCGCTGCTCGGGATCACCGCGCTGCACGGTCGGCGCGTCCCGTACTGGGACGAGCCGATCGGCGACGCCGCCATGCGGGTGGTGTCGTCCCTCGTGCACCGGGACGAGCGGCCCGACGACGAGCACCTGCTGCTCACCGTGGCGGACCGGTCGCCGGAGCTGGACGCGCTGCTCGCCGAGTACCTGGTCCGCCACGGCGCCCGCCTTCCCTACCCGAGCGTCCGCACCGTGCTCAGCGCTCCCCTGTCGTCCGGGAGCGTGGATGTCGCCGTCCGCATCGCCCCGGTCGCGGCGCAGCACCCGGAACTGCTGCGCGAGTTTCAGCAGCTCATCAACCTCTACAGCAGAGGGCTGCCGGACGCCCGCGCGTTTGCCGAGGTCTTCGCCGCGATGCGGGTCGGCCTGACCGTGTGGCCGGGCGCGACCGGCGACATCTTCAAGGACGCCCTCCGCCACATGGTCCGCCAGGCACGCGACCTCGGCGAGGCCTCCTTCGACGCGGTCCGCGAAATGGTGGCACTGCCCGAGGAGGTGCTGCGGCCCGCGATCCCGCCGGTGGTCGCGATCCTGGCGGACGAGTACGCCCCGCGCGGCCCGGTGTCCCGCCAGGACGCGCCAGCCGCCAGCGGCCGTCACCGCCCGGACCCGGCCACCTCACCCGGCGAGTGACCTATCCGATGACGACTCTGCTGGCGCACTTGACCGGACTCGGGTCCGACTCCCGTCAACGGGTCGCGGCTCAGATCGGGTCGTCGGTCCAGGCCGCCGGGTCGGTCAGGACCTCGATGTTGCGGTAGAGGCCCAGCGCGCCGTCCGGGCCGAGCAGCTGAACGCTCTCCCCCTTGGCGGCGACGGAGACCGTCACGTCGTCGGCCACCCGGACACTCAGCTCGTCGGCGCTGGCGGTCCGCGTCCGGAACGCAGGGTGCCCGTCGACGTCGGACCGCGAGATCGCCGAACCCTCGAGGTCGGCGGGGGGTATCGGCTCGCCGAGGCCGTCGCCTCGCGCGGTCTTCGTGGCCGCGATCGACAGCGAGCTGTGCTGGATCGTGTCGCGCTGTCCTGAGTAGATGCTCGCGTCCCAGGTGCCGTCGGCACCGGTGATCACCTCGACCCGGAAGAGGGGCAGGTCGTCCGGCAGCGCCGTGGTCCGAAACGGAAACCGCTGGCGGCGCGTCGCGCTCAGGCCGACCGAGCTGGCCACGCGGTGCAGCATCTCGCGGCGCGCGGAACCGGTCGGCATCGGGTGACCGGCCTTCCGCTGGGTGGTGCGGACCTGCGCCCAGTGGCCGGGCACGTACCGCCACTGCAGGACCTCTTCCCACTCCTCCACCGCGTCGCGGCGACTGACCCACCGCGCCTGCTGCCCCGCCACCGGGGGTGCGGTCACCGCGGTACCCCCCATCCGCAGCGCCTCCTCCGCGACCTCCGGCCCGCGGAACAGGTTGACGCTTATCGTCTGGTCGGTCTCCGCCGTCAGGTCGACGTACCCGTTCATGACCCGCCAGGAGACCGTCGCCGGATCGAACGGCAGCCAGCCGAAGACGGCCCATTGCCCCAGCAGGTCGAACCGGCTGGGTATCCCGGGCAGGGTGGGGCCGCCGAGCGCTCCGTTCGGCCGCGGCGGCCAAGCCCGGGCCGGCGGTGTGGTGGCCGCCGGGTCGGTCGTCTCCCCCCGCTGCGACGGCCGCAGCGCGACGACGGCGCCGCCGGTCACCGCGGCCACACCGAACGCCGTCGCACCGGCCAGCAGGGCGCGCCGCGTGGTCCGCGTACGGCGGCCGTCGCGCACCGCCCGATCCAGGTCGACGGCGCTCGGCGGCGCGGGGGCCGCGGCCGTCGCTTCGAGCATCGTCCGGACGTCACTTTCCTGCATGACCTGCCTCCTAGTCCTCGTGGGCGGCGCGCGGCGTTCCGGACGCGAGCCGCGGGGCCGGCACCCGCTGCCCGTGCCACACCTCGCGCAGCCGGGTCAGCCCTTTCGCCGTCTGGCTCTTGACGGTGCCGGCGGAGCAGCTGAGCACCTCGGCGGCCTGCTCGACGGTCAGGTCGCAGTAGAAACGCAGCACGATCGTGGCCCGCTGCCGCGCCGGCACCCGCGCCAGCGCCGCACGCACCGCGAACGTGGTCGCCTCGTCCACCTGCGGCGCGGCCGTGTCCGGCAGCTGGCGGACCGGCGTCTCCCGGGACGAAGCCTTCCGGCGCTCGCTGAGGAAAGCGTTGATCAGGATCCGGTGCACGTACCGATCGATGTCGTCCGCGCCCTGCACGCGGCGCCAGTGCACGTACAGCCGGGTCACCGTGACCTGCACCAGGTCATCGGCGCGATGCCAGTCGTGGCACAGCAGGTAGGCGACCCGGCGCAGCCGCTCCAGCCGCGGACCCACGTACGCGACGTAGTCCTGGTCTCGCCGGTCCGTCAAAGCGCCTCCCGATGTCCGTCCCTACCTGGGTGATGCCGGCAGGGCGGCCAACGGTTGCCCGCGATCTCAGCTACGCGAGACTCCGCGAGGCGCCTCAGTCGAGATCGGCGATCGCCAGGACCAGGTCGCCCACGGCACTGAACCCGCCGGCCTTGACGTCGGCCCGGTAGAGCCCCGGGCTGGGCAGGGTCACCGCGGCGACCTGCCACCCGTCGCGCGGGCGCGGCTCCACGACGGCCACCTGCCGCTCGGTCTCGGTGTCGGTCACCACGCACGTCGCCGGCACTCCGGGCGGCAGGCGGACGATCACCTCGAAGGGTTCGCCTGGTCGCACGACTTCGGGCAGGTCGACGCCGAAGCCGTCGCCGAGCGGCTCGCCGAGTGGACGCTCGGTGAGCACAGCGCGGACAAACTCGAACGCCTCGGCGGTCGTCGCCAGCCGTGCGTGCTTCTGCGGCACGTAGTGCGGCTGGGCGCCGGCCGGTGCCGCGGCGTCGCGGGCCACCGTGCCGTCGCCGCCGCGGTCTTCCCCGCCGTGATGAAACAAGGGGTACGCCGCGCCGCTGTCGAAGCGCACCGTCTGCGCGGTGGGCTGGGCGAGCCCGACCCGGGCCCGCAGGCCGCCGGGGCCCGCTTTCGCGCGGGCCGCCGCGGCACGGGCGTGGCGGGCGTTGGCCGCCTCGGCGAGGCCGGCGTCGCCGCCGACAGACGCGACGTCGGCGACGGTCAGCGCCCGCAGGCCGTCGCCGGCCACCACGCAACGGTATCGGGGCAGCAGGTCGTAGATCGACGGAAAGGCACGCGCCAGATCCCGCATGGTCCGGCGCATCCCCCCGAACGGCGCCGCCGGCCCTTCGGCTATCGCGGTGACCGCACGAATGGAACCGTAGAACGGAGTGCCGAGCGTGATGGTGGTCCGGACGCTATCGCGACCGCCGAGGACGTCGACGAAATGCTGGGCGACAAGTCCCCCCATCGAGTGGCAGACCAGGCTCAGCATCGCCTCCGGACCACCGAGTGGATTGCGCCGCCACCGCCGCAGATGCGCCTCGGCGAAATCAGCGAACCGGCTCGCCACCGCCTCGACCGGCTGCCGCCAGTCATAGGGAAAGGCCACGAACGCGTCGGGCTCGCGAACGGCTTCCCGGCGGAGCCGACGCAGTATCGGAACATTGGACTCGACGGTGCCGAGCCGGGGAAGGCCCGCGGCCACGGTCATGGGCCGCACGGCGGCCAGCGGTGTGTCCACATCGGCCAGCGTGTGCAGCAGCCGGCGCCGGCCCGCGGTGCTGCCGAGCGCCTCGACCAGCAGGCTCGGGCGCAGCCCCCACACGACCCGGTCGGCGGCGTCGCGCAGCTCACTGCCCAACAAACCTGGCAGAAAGATGACTGCGTCAGCACTGCGTGATCGATCGACTGTGGACGCCACACGGCCTAGTGTTCCATTGCGTGACGGCCTTCAGCCAAGTGGTGATCGCGGTCAGCGCTTATGAGCACGACCCACCGGGTGCCCTGCCTGAGGCCGACGCCAATGCCGACACCATCGTCGGCGCGTTGCGCCAATTCGGAGGCGGCACGGTCCGCCGTCCGGCCGGCGAATCCCGGGCGGACGTACTGGAACTGTTGGGCGAATGGGCGACCGACGAGCGCGCCGGATCCTCTCTCATCTACTGGGGCGGGCACGGCGCCACCGACGGCTACGAGCACGTCCTGCTCTGCGCCGACACGCCTTACGCCAGCCACCGCGTGCACGGTGTCCTCTCCGTCGACCTGGTGCGCTACCTGCGGGAAAACTGGCACCATCGCTCCGCGCTGCTGGATGACGACGACCCACCACCGTGGACGATCCTGGTGCTCGACGCGTGTGGCGCCGGCGTCGGCATCGACAACATCGTCGCCGCTTTGACAAGCCAGTCCAGCCGCCGGCCCCGGCAGCTGGCGCTGCTCGGCACCACAGGTTCCTCCGCCGGCTACAGTGGCCGGTTCGCCGCGGCACTGACCAGCGCGCTCGCGCGGTACACCGAGAATGACCACCCGATCCGGCTGTCCGGGCTGCTCCAGGACATCCGGGAAGAGCTCGGCGACGAGGCGGTGCTGCACCTTCTCGGGCTGACCCGCGACGCGGTGCTGCCCAACCCCGACACCACAGACGGTGTCGTCACCGCGACGCTCGACGTGATGGCGGAGCTGCGGCGGCTGACGCCCGCGCTGCGCTCACACTTCCTGACCAAGGCCCAGGGCGGCGAGCTCGGCGAGTTGGCCTGGTACTTCCGGGGCCGGGACGCCGAGGTCGTATGGCTGGCGGCGTGGCTACGTGGACACACCGACGGGCTGGTGGTCGTGACCGGCCGGGCGGGCTCTGGCAAGTCGGCCCTGCTCGGACGCTTGGTGATGCTGGCCAACCCGGGCCTGCGGGAGGCGATGGTCAAGGTGTGGCCGAGGGCCGGCGCCCGCGACGAGCACCGGCCGCCGGACAACGTGTTCGACGTCGTCCTGCACCTGACCGGCCTGCGGTTCGTCGACTGCCTCCAGATCGTGCGGGAGGGTCTGACCGCACGGCTCAGCCTCGGGCCGAACGACGACGTGCAGCAGATCGTCTCCCGCCTGCGCGAGCTGAACTCGGGCCGCAGCGGCGTCACGGTGCGGGTCACGGTGCTCGCCGATGCCCTCGACGAGGCGGCGGAGCCGCGCGTCATCGCCAGCAACCTGTTGAAGACGCTGGGCGACGCGCCCGGTGTACGCGTCATCGTGGGCACCCGGCAGTCGCTGCGCGAAGGCCCGGACCTGCCCGCACCCACCGACCGCGAGCTGCTCCTCGCGCTCGGCGATCGAGCGACGACGATCGAGGTCGGCGCCGACAGTGACGCCGCCGCGGACTACGTGACCGAGCGGTTGCTGACCACGGCTGGCTCGCCCTATCAGCACCGGGAGCGGCTGGCGGAGCGGATCGGTCGGGCGGTCGCCGGGTACCAGCAGCCTTTCCTGTTCGCCAGGCTGGCCGCCTACGAGCTGATGCGCCGCCCACCGCTCGACGAGGACACGCTGGCCGACCAGCTTGCCGAGGTGCTCGACGGCGGGCACCGCGGCCTGTTCCGCGCCGCGGTCGAGCGGCTCACCGCGTCGGTGCCGAACACGGTACGGGCCCTGCGGGCGCTTTCCTTCGCCCGCGGCCGAGGGCTGCCCCGCCAGGACCGCATCTGGACCACCATCGCCGAGGCCACCTCGCCCGGCGAGCGGATCACGCCGGACGACCTCGACCAGGTGCTCGAGCTGGCCGCCCCGTACATCACCCTCGACGGCGAGGACGAGCAGGGCACGTACCGGCTGGCGCACCAGACCTTCATCGAACATTTCCGCGACGACCCGGCCGGGACACAGCGCGGCCACCGGCAGGCGGCGTTCGCGCTCATCGCGCTGGCCGAGAGCCGTGCCTGGTCGTCGCTGAACCCCTACCTGACGCGCTACCTGCCCGAGCACGCCGTCCGCGGCGACGTCATCCGCGACCTTCTCGCGCTGGAGCGGGCGAGCGACCACCTCGACCAGGCGATGCTGGCCGCCGCGGTCGGCCGGCAGTTCGCCACCGATCCGGCGCCGCCGGCCACCGCGGTCGCCATCCTGCGGGGCCAGCACCGGCTGCCGCGCATACCGGTCGCCGACCGCGCGTCGTACCGGGCCCTCGTCGCGGTCACCAGTGGGTACCCGATCGGGCTGCGCCGCGGTGCGGCGACCTGGTGGCCGCGGTGGACGCGGATGGCGCCCAACGGCTTCGCGCTTCCCCTGGAGGCACACACCGGCGCGGTCGAGCGGCTCGCCACGGTCGGCCGCGCCGCCCCGGGTGACCTCCTGGTGAGCGCGGGCCGGGATGGCACCGTCCGCGTCGTCAACCCGGAGAGCGGGCTCGTGGCGGCGCGCGTCCACGGCGTCAACGGCAACCCGCGCGCCGTCGCGGTGACCCGGAATGCCAACGGTGACCAGTTGCTCGTCGCGGCGTGCGCGCGGGACACCGTCGCCGTGTGGAACCTGCGGACCGGTGAACAGCTCGATCGCCTCGCCGTCACCGCCACGGCAATCTCCGCGGCCACCTGGGTCGGGGGCGACACGCTCGTGACCGGTGGCGGCGACGCCGTCATCCGTTGGTGGGTCCCGGCGGCGACGGGCGGCTGGTCGCTGGCCGGGGCGAGCGAGGCCGGCGCGCCGGTCGATCTGCTGGTAACCGTCGAGGAGCCCGGCGGGCAGCTGCTGGTCTGCGCGGCCGGTGGGCGCGTCACCATCTGGGACCCGGCGACGCGCGGGCAGGTCGGCATGCTGTCCGGAAACCCCGGTCACCTCACCGCGGCGGTGGCGGTACCGCCCGGGCTGCTGGCCACGGCGTCCAACGCCGGCATCGAGGTGTGGGACATCGCCACCGGTGAACGCCGCAACGTCCTCGCCTCGCGGCGGTCGGGCATCATCTCGGTCGCGTCGGTCACCGGGTCCGACGGGCGCGGCACGGTCGTGGCGGTCGACGGCGACGGCGCGTTGCACGCCTGGGACCCGCTGGCCCCGGTGCGGCCGCCGGTGGCGTCGGTCGGCGCCGCACCCATCTCCTCGGTGACGGTCCGGCCCGGTGACGGGCGTTCGCTGCTGGCGGTCGGCCACGTGGACGGCCGGATCGACGTGTGGCCGCTGGACGCCGGCACCCTCTCCGCCACCGCACGCGGCCCTGTGGTCGCGTTGGCCGCGGTCGTCCGTGACGGCCAGCTGGCGGTGGCGGCCGCAGGCGAGGACGGCCGGGTGGAGGTCATCGACGCGGCCACGGGCGCGACCGTGGAGACGCTGCCGACGGTCGAGGGCTCACGGGTCCGCACCCTTGGTGCCACCGACCGTGGTGTGCTCCTGGGTGGCACCGACTCCGGCGAGGTGCTCGTGTGGCGGCCCGAGGCGAGCGGCGCCCCGATGCGCATCCCCGGCCACGAGCGCCCCGTCATCGCCCTCGCCGGTTATCACCAGGACGGCAGGCTGGCCGTGGTCAGTACGGACGGCGGCGAGCAGGTCCGGTTTACCAGTGCCGAGGACGGACAGCTGCTCGGGCGCCTCACCGGGCCGGCCGGTTGGTGCCGTGCGATCGCCGCCGCCACCGTCGACGCCCGCACCACGGTCGTGCTGGACATCGGCGGTGGCGTGCGGTTCATCGACACCGAAGACAGCCCGATGCGCGACTTCACGCCGCTCAGCAGCCGCCGCCAGCGCTGGACGGCTGTGCTCCCCGACGGTCGCGGATACCTTGTCGCCCTCGGAGCCAACGAACTTGTCGTGTACGCCCTCGACGCCGACGTGAGCATCCTGGCGAACGTGGCGCTTCGAGGCAGCGCCACGTTCGTCACGGTGGGAGATGGCGGCGCCGGGACGTTGCTGCTCGCCGCCGACGTCGGACGCACGACCGTGCAGGTCTGGTCGATACACGACGGCGCCGCCCTTCCGGTCTGCGAGGTGCCGGCACCTCACACGGTGACCGGGCTGGTGTTCCTGCCCGGTCCCGTTCTTGTCGTCGGTACCGCCCACGGCCTGTTCGCCGTCGACGTCAACGGCGCGGCGGAGACCAGCGAGCCGGTCGATCCGGTCCCTGTTGCCGCCGAGGGGGGCAGCCTCAACTGAGGATCTCGCCGGTACCCCCGGCGCTCACAGGTCGAGCTGGCCCAGCTGCGCGCGCCGGCTGACGCCCAGCTTCGGGTACGCCTTGTAGAGGTGGTAGCCGACGGTGCGGGGGCTGAGGAACAGCTCGGCGGCGATCTCACGGTTGCTGAGGCCGGCGGCGGCGCGGCGTACCACCTCAAGCTCCTGGGGGTGAGGTGGCCGGCGCCGCCGCCGGCCTGGTGCGCGTCGGGGATCGGGTCGCCCAGCGCGGTGAACTCGGCGTGCACGCACTGCCGCCACCCGTGGGCGCCGGCCCGTTCGAACAGCTCGAGCGCCTGCGTGAGCTGCGCGCGCGCCGCGGTGGCGCGGCGATGGCGACGCAGCCACTGGCCGTGCGCCAGCCGGGTGCGCGCCATGTCGTACGGCGAGCATCCGTCGACCTCCAGCGCCGCCTGGAAGCGCTGTCCGGCCTCGGTGTCGTGCGCCAGCAGCGCCTCACAGCGCAGCAGGAGCGCGCGGCCCACCGGGCTCGCGGTGTGCTTGGCCCACTCGGCCAGCGACGGCAGGTGCGTGCGCGCGCGGTCGGTGTCGCCGGTGCGCACCGCGGCTTCGACGTGGTCGGCGACCGCGCGGCGCGTCACGTCCCGGCCGGGCGGGCCCTGGCAGACCTGTTCCAGCCGGTCCAGCGCGGCGCTCGGGTCGCCGGCAGTGAGGTCCAGCAGCGCGAGCGCCCACGTCGCCTGTGCCGTTGCCATGCGGTGGTTTCGCGTGTCGGTCAGCACCCGCTCGGCCTGCTGCCGGCTGGCGGCGCCGTCGCCACGGACCGCGGCGAGCCAGGCGGAGATGGAGCTGAGCACCACGACCTGCATGCCTAGCCCGAGCTCGCCGGCCAGGAACATCGCCTCCGCCACGCTGGCCTCGGCGTTGCGGAACCGGCCGTTGGCCAGCTGGGCGAAGGCGAGCGGTTCGAGTGCGTACGGCAACCAGCCGAGCGCGCCCTGCCCGCGCAGCGCGGACACCTGACCGTCCAGAAGCGACAGTGCAGGCGCGTCGTCGCCGATCAACACGCCGGCGAAACCGGCGAACATGCCCTCCACAGTGCCGCCGACCCGCCCGTCACCGGCGGCGTGCAGCAGTGTCCGCATTGGACCGACCGCTGCGGCGACGTCGCCTCGTAGCAGGTCGGTGAAGGCGACCAGCGCGTCGAAGGTCACCGCCGGACCGTCACGCACCGACCGCAGCTGGTCGGCGCACCGGCCGAGCAGTTCGGGCTCGGCGGCGTCGCGCGCGCACCAGGTCGCCTCGAAGAGGGCCGCGGCCGCGCGTTCCGCGTCGATCGTGAGGATGGGCGCCGCGGCGTCGAGGCTGCGCGCGCTCGCCGCGGCGGGCGACTCCCGCTCGTACGCCACCTGGGCCAGGACGAGGCTTGCCTCCGCCTGCTCCACCGGCCGTCTGGTCAGCGTCCTGCCGGTGGTCGCGAGCTGCGCGGCGCGTTCGGGCTGGCCGGCGTCGTAGGCGGCGCGGGCGGCACCGATCAGGCGGCGGGCCCGGTCGGCTGACTCGCCGCTCAGCTGCGCGGCCCGCTCCAGCGCCCGGACCGCACCGGCCGGGCCGCCGCGCTCGACCGCCCGCCGCGCCGCGAGTTCCAGTTCGGACGCGGCCACGTCGTCGGTCCCGGTGGCGGCGGCGGCCAGGTGCCACGCCCGGCGGTCCGCGTCGCCGGGGCCGATGAGCGTCTCCGCGAGCGCGCGATGTGCGGCGACGCGCTGGACCAGGGGCGCGTCCTGGTACGCCGACGCCCGGATCAGCGGGTGGCGGAACCGCACCGTGTCGGCCGTGACCTGCACCAGCCGGCCCCGCTCGGCCGGCTCGAGGTCGGACGCGTCAAGCCCCAGGTGGGCGGCGGCGTCCACGAAGGAGCGCAGCAGCGGGCGCTCGTCCGCCGCGGCGAGCAGCAACGCCCGCCGGGTGCGCTCCGGCAGCGCGCGGACCACGCCGCGGAAGTGCTCCTCCAGCCGCCCGGTCGCGGGCAGCGGCGCCACCGGCGCCGACCGGTACGCCTCGCCGTCGCTGGCGGCCAGCTCCACGATCGCCAGCGGGTTGCCGGCGGACTCTTCGAGTACCCGCTCGACGACGTCGACGGGCAGCGCCCGCACGCTCGCCAGCAGGCGGGCGGAGTCGGCCGGGTCGAGACGGCGCAGCGTCACGCTGTCGAGCCCGGCGGCGGGAAACGGCCGGTCGCCGTCCCGCACCGCGAAGATCATCCCGACCGGGTCGGCGTCCAGCCTGCGCACCGCGAACAGCAGCGCGTCGATCGACGACTGGTCGAACCAGTGCACGTCGTCGACCAGGCACAGCACCGGCCGGTCCTGCGACAGCTCGGACAGCAGGGTCAGGACCGCGGCGCCCACGAGCAGCCGCTCGCCGGAGGAGGAGCTGGCGCCCAGCGCCGCCCGCAGCGCCCGCGCCTGCGAGGTGGGCAGGCTGTCGAAGTGCTCGGCGAAGCGCGCGAACAGCAGGTGCAGCCCGGCGTACGGGATCTCGGCCTCGGACTCGGTCCCGACCACGCGGAGCACGCGCATCCCCTCGGCGACGCGTGCGGCGTCGTCGAGCAGCACTGTCTTGCCGATCCCCGCCTCGCCGCGGACGACCAGCGATCGACTCCCGCCGTCTTTCACGTCGCCGATCAGGCGATGCAGCCGCGACCGTTCGGCGAGCCGCCCCACAAGCACGCGGTCAGCCTACGGTTTGTCGGGCGGGCGGCGGCTTCATCCCGGCTTCACGGCACCGCGCGACGCCGGTCGATCGACAGATGCGGCGGCCCCGACGCCGTCCATACCGTCGCGTCATGAGCAAACTCATCATCCACGACGCCATGAGCGTCAACGGCGCGTTCGAGGCCCCGACGCCGGACGCCTGGCTGGAGCTGGACAACGACAGCGGCGACGCCGGCCTCGAACAGTTCGTGCTCGCGGACGCGATCGTGCTCGGCCGCAAGACGTACGAGGGGCTCGCCGCCGTCTGGCCCCACCTCGGCGCGGATCCCGCACTGGGCCGCTACGCCGAGCGGATCAACACCATGCCGAAGTACGTCGCGTCCCGCACGCTGGCCGGCCCGCTGGAGTGGAACGCCACCCTGATCGAAGGCGACCTCGGCCAGGCCATCCCGAAGCTGAAGGCCGAGCACCGCGGCAACCTGATCGTCTCCGGCTGCGGCGAGCTGGCGCACACCCTCACCCGGCAAGGCCTCGTCGACGAGTTCTGGTTCTGGGTCCACCCGCACATCTGGGCCGAGGGCCCGCGGATCTTCGACGGCGTCGGTCCGGTACGCCTGCGGCTCGTGGCGTCCACCGTGTACCGCTCGGGCGTGGTCTGGCTCCGCTACCGCCCCGCGGCCGGGGTCGACGACCGCTCCTGACCCGGAGCGGCACCGTCAACGGCGGCTGGCGGGTGGAGTGGCACGGCCGTGGGTGCGGCCGGGTCCAGCGCCGCCTCCACCGCCGCCGCCTCCAGGCCGCGCAGCAGCGCCTCCCCGTCCGCCGGCGAGATCACGTGGGTGTCCATGAACATCGTCGCCTGTACCGCGCCGGGAACGTCGTCCACGTGGACGATCAGCGGCTCGAACGGGGTGTCCTGGCGGGTCGTCCAGCGGAACGTGCCTTGCGCGACCGCCTCCCGCAACGGCACCGCCGGCGCCGACGCGTCCGGCTTCGCGAGCACCGTGCGGTCGTTGAAGTAGCAGGGCAGCTCCAGCTCGCCGCCGCGCTCGGCCACGACGCGGCGTACCAGGCCCTCCAGCTCCACCGGGTTGTAGTAGGCGTTCTTGTAGCTGGTCAGGGAGGCCCGCTGGGCCCGGTCGACCGCCTCGGCGAGCGAGACGCCGGCGACGTCGAGCAGGCACACCCCGTACTGCGCGAGCATGCACACCACCCGGTCCAGCCCGGGCCGGAAGCGGTTGTGCACCATCGGCCGTACCGCCACCGGGTTGATGCCGGTGACCCTGGCCAGCGCGACCGCGAACAGGCCCAGCAGCGCCGGCGCCGCGGCGGCCCCGGTGCGGGCGCGGACCGCGGCGAGCGCGGGACCCAGCGCGTACGAGACGAACTCGCCGCGCCAGTGGCGCGGCTGGCGCGGGTCTGTCGAGTCGGGAAACTGGCGGGGCGGCATCGCGCGCAGGACGCTCTCCCAGTGCCGCAGCGCGGCCGTGTTCTGTTTCCGCCCGGCCGGTGAGGACTGCCAGCGCGCCTGCTCCAGCGGCTGCGCGGCGGGCACCGGCGCCGCCGACCGCGCGTCGAGCTCCTCGAACAGCACCAGCGCGCCGGCGCCGTCGGCCACCAGGTGGCACATCACGATGACGAGGTGGGTCAGCGCGCCGTGCTTGCGGACGGCGCCCATCCGGATCGGCCAGTCGGCGGTGAAGTCGTACGCGGTGTGCTGGTACCGCAGCCGCAGCGCGTCGGCGACCTGCTCCGGATCGCCGTCACCGGCGTCGACCACCTCCAGCGCGATCTCGCCCGCGGCGGAGACCACCTGCCTCGGCGTGCCGTCCAGCGCGAACGAAAGCCGGGTACGCGCGGTCGGGTACCGGCTCATCACGTACCGCAGCCGGTCGGCGAGCTCCTCGACGGTGGTACCGGCCGGCAGCGGCAGCCACACGCCGTTGGGCAGCCAGGACTCCTGGCGGACCATCGCCTGCCAGATGTCCATCTGCCCCCAGGACAGCTCGGCGGCGCCGGCGCCGTCTCCACCGAACCCCACGACAACCCGATCAGCGACCGTGATCACTGGTCAGCCTCCCTGCTCTCGCGACGTGGCCCCGAGGGAGGGGCCAGACAGGAAGCTTTCCTGACCGCCCTGGAGCCCGCCTCGCGAACGCCTCGGCAGCTGATACATCGGGAAGCCGACTCCCCCACCGGCAGCACCGGCAACTCACCGGAGGTTCCGTGCCGCGACGGGTTCAGGGCGGCAGCGCCGGCCGCACCGTTATCCAGGTCCGCACCGGGTGGTGCGGGACGGATCGATGGAATGGAGCCAACGTTGCTACTCACAGACAGGAGAGGAGCGCTGCTGCTCGCGATCGCCGTCGCGGTCGCGGTCGGTGCCCAAGCGGCGCCCGCCCTCGCCGGCAGCGCACCCACCGACACCGGCCGCCCGGTACAGGCCGAGGCGGAGCTGACGCCGGATGCGCGGGTGCTCGGGCCGGACCCGGCCACGGCGCTGCGGGCGTACTGGACCGAGGAGCGGATGGCGGCGGCCGAGCCGGTCGCGATGCCGGCGCTGACCCGCGAAGAGCTCGAACGCCTGGAGCGGCCGACGGTCGGCGAGCCGGGCATGGTGACCCCGCGGGACACGCGTCCCGGCAGCCGCGCGCCGGAGGAGTCGGCGATCGGCGACTCGGCCGCGCCGTGGCCGTGGCGTGGCGACGCGCCGGCGACCACGGTCGGGCGGGTCTTCTTCTACGACGTGGTCGCGAAGAAGGACAAGACCTGCTCGGCGGCGGTGGTGGACTCCGAGGGCCGCAACCTCGTGTGGACCGCGGGGCACTGCGTCCACGGTGGAAAGAACAAGAAGTGGCACGAGAACTGGGTCTTCAAGCCGCACTACCACAACGGCACCGACTGGAACTTCGGCGTCTGGCACGCCATCTGGAAGGGCACCTGGTCGAAGTGGATCAATGACAGCAACCACAACTTCGACTTCGGCGCCGTGCAGGTGGCCCGCAACGGGTGGGGTCAGAACATCGTCGACGTGACCGGTGCGCAGGGCATCGCCTGGAACTACCCGGCGAACCAGTACGTGCACAACTTCGGCTACCCCGGTGAGTACCCGTTCAACGGCCAGATCCTGCGCTACTGCCACGGGTCGGCCTTCGACAACCACCACCCGGGCATCGGCATGATGTGCAACATGAACGGCGGCTCCAGCGGCGGCCCCTGGCTGGGGTGGTTCAACGGCTGGAACGGCTGGATCAACGGCAACAACTCGTACAAGGTGACACTGGACCCGACGCGGATCTACTCGCCGTACTTCGGCAACGAGGTCTTCTCGCTCTACAACACGATGCGCTGGGGCTGACCCGCGCGGTACCGGGTCGCGGCCTGCCTCCTCCGTCGGGGGGCAGGCCGTCGGCGTAGCCTGAGCGGCGTGGCCCGGATCGTGAACGCCTGCCTGCGCGACGGCCGCGGCGGCAGCCCCACGGCGATCGTCGAAGACGCGGACCCGGCCGCGCTGAGCGAGGCGCAGCGGCGGCGCATTCCGGTCCTGCACGGCACCTCGCACGCCGTCTTCGTCACAACCACCGCCGACGAGTCCATTGTGGACCTGCGTTTCTTCACCGCTGGCGGTGAGCTGCCCGCCTGCGGGCACGGCACGGTCGCGGCCATCGCGTTCCTCGCCGACCGGGCCGGCGGCGACGCGCACGAGTTCACGCTCCGCGCCTCCGGCCGCACCTTCACCGGCCGGGCGGTGCGGGAGGGGCGCCACGTACACGCCGCCTTCGACCCCGGCCCGGTCACGCTCAGCGAGCCCTCCCCCGCCGGTGTCCGCCTCGTGCTCGACGCCCTCGGCGCGGGCACCGACCGGCTCGCCGAGGGCGTGCGCGTCGCGTCGATCGGCCGCCCCCGGATGCTGGTACCGCTGATTTCGCCGCACGCCGTCGCGGCCCTCGCCCCCGACCTCGACCGGCTCCGCGCGGCCTGCGACCGGCTCGGCCTGCTCGGCTGCTACGTCCATTCCGCACCGGTGGCCGGCGGCCGGCTGGTGGCCCGCATGTTCGCCCCCTCGATCGGCGTGCCCGAGGACATCGCGAACGCCAACAGCACCGCCTGCCTCGCCGCCCACCTGGCCGGGCGCGGCATCAGCGGCATCAGCGTCGACATGGGCGACGCCCTCAGCCACCCGGCCACCATCACCGCCTCGGCCAGCCCGGGTCCGCATGGGCCGGAGGTCCTCGTGGGAGGCGTGGCGTGTCGGGTTGTCGATGTATCAGCCCAGGCGGGTGGCGCGGCGCCTTAGGTTGTGGGCCGTGACCGCGTTCGCCGAACTGTTGTTCCGGCACCGGCTCGCCGCCGGGCTGCCGCAGAAGGAGCTGGCCAGCCGCTCCGGGCTCAGCGAGCGGGCGCTGCGCGACCTGGAGCGGGGCGCCCGGACGCCCCGATGGCACTCGGCCCGCGCGGTCGCCGCCGCGCTCGCCCTCGACGGTGACGACCTGCGCGCCTTCCTCGCGACGGCCCGCACCGCCACCCCGGCACCCGCGGCCACCGTCGACGCCACGCCGACTCCCGGCGACCTGGTCGGGCGGGACGGCGAGCTGCGCGCGCTCGTCGACCTCGCGACCGGCACGCGGTACCGCCTCGTCACGGTGACCGGGCCGGCCGGCGTCGGCAAGTCGCGGATCGTGGCCGAGCTCGGCCACGTGCTGGCTCGCCGCACCGACCTGGAGGTACGGACGCTGGACCTGTCCTCGGTGCGCGAGCCCGAGCTCGTCGGCGAGCTGGTCGCCGCCGCGCTGGACTCCGGGGTGTCGCGGCTGCCGCCGGTCGACCGCGCCGCAGCCCACCTGCGGGACCGGCGCGTGGTGCTCCTGCTGGACCGGTTCGAACAGCTCGTGGCCGCCGCGCCGGACCTCACCGCGTTCCTGCGCCGGTGCCCCGGGCTCACGCTGGTGGTCGCCAGCCAGCGGCCCCTGCAGGTGCGCGATGAGCGCGTCGTACCGCTCGGGCCGCTCGCGCCGGACGCGGCCGCGGCGCTGTTCACCCGGCGGGCGGCGGCGGTGAGCCCGCACCTCACGCTCGACGCCGGCGGTACGGCCGAGGCCGTCGCGGCGATCTGCCGGCGCGTGGAGCACCTCCCTTTGGCGATCGAGCTGGCGGCCGCGCGGGTCCGGCTGCTGCACCCGGTCGAGCTGGCCGAGCGGCTCGACCAGCAGCTGCAGGTGCTGACCGGCGGTATGCGAGACCTGCCCGTCCGGCACCGGTCGCTGCGCGCGGCCATCGAGGCCAGCATCGAGGTGGTGGCCGAAGACGCGCGCACGCTGTACACGTGGTTGGGCGCGTTCGCCTGCGGCGTGCGGCTCGACGACGTCGAGGCGGTCGCCGGCGCGCTGGGCCGCGACCGGGACTGGCTGCTGACCGCGCTCACCGAGCTTGTCGACATCAACCTCGTGCGCGCGATCCCGGCCGGCGACGGGACCGAGGAGTTCGCCACCCGGTACAAGCTGCCCGACGCGATGGCCGAGCTCGCCGGCGAACGGCTCGGCGCCGCTCCCGACGGCGAACGGGTCGCCCGCGCGGTGGCGCTGCGCTACCTGGCGCGCCTGCGCGAGGGCAGCGACGGCACCGGCCGGCCGCTCGGCGACCGCGACGCCGCCAACGTCCGCGCCGCGATCGGCTGGGCGGTGCGGCACCAGGTGGACCTGCTCGACGGGGCGGCGACGACTGCGATCTACCGGTACTACGAGACCACGGGCCGGCTTGTCGAGGGCGAGGAGCTGCTCGGCCGGGTCGCGGCCGCGGGTCCGGCCGTCGCCTGGGTACGGGCCGGGCAGCTCGCCGCCCTGCGCGGTGACCTGCACGCCGCCGCGCGGCTGGGCACCCGGGTGCTGCACGCGCCCGGCGGCGACGACCACACCGCCCGCGCCACGGCGCACATGCTGCTCGCCCAGGCCGTGACCGAGCAGGGCGACGCCTTCGGTGGCCGGATCCACCTGCGGGCCGCGCTGATCGACGCGCGGCGGGCCGGCGACATCCTGCTGGTCGGCCGCGTGCTGAACAACCTCTCCGCGGTGTCGGTGGAGCGCGGCCGCCTGCGGGACGCCGAACGGCAGCTGCGCGCCGCCCTGGAGGCGAAGCGGCGCGGCCGGGCCGGCCCGGTCGAGCTGGGCCGCACCTGGTTCAACCTCGCCGAGGTCAGCTACGAGCAGGGGCACGCCGACAAGGCGGAGCGCTGGGCCGGCGAGGCGGTACCCCTGCTGCTGGCCGGCGGGTTTCCCCGGCTGGCCGCGCTCGCCGAGAGCACTCGCGCCCTGGCCCTGCTGCACACCGCCGGCCCGGCGCGGGCGCTGCCGGTGGCCGAGCACGCCGCCCAGCTACTCGGCACCGAGGGCGACGACCGGCGCATCGAAGCCGTCCTTGACCTGCGGCGCAGCGTCATCCAGCACGCCGCGGGCGAGCTCGCCGTGGCGCGGGACACGCTGGCCCGTGCGCTGCCGGTCGGTCTCGACCACACCAGCCGCGACCGTGACGAGGTGGCGCAGGCCCTGGTGACGCACGCCTGGTACCTGGTCCGGCGCGACCCGACGGCGGCGGCCGCGCTGCTCGGCGCCGGCCAGGGGCTGCGGCGCCGCCCGTTTCCGGAGCCGACCGTCGCGATGACCGCCCGCACCGCCGCGGCCGCGCGCGCCGCCCTCGGTGCCGGCGGCTTCGCCCGCGAACACGCCCGCGGCACCGGCCTCGACCGCGACGGCCTGGTCGCGCTGTGTGACCGGGTCGCGATCCCGCCGGCCTGAACGGCGCCGGCCGGCGGTGGTCAGTCCGCGCGGACCTTCACGATCCGCGCCTGCGGCCCGAGGTTGGGTACGCGCCACACACCCGTGACCACGGCCGTCGAGAAAACGATCTCTCTAAGTGATAACGTGAACTGTCCGACATGGACAGTCTGCAGCTCGACGCACCATCTCGTCCCACATAGATAGCCCTTGATATCTATCATTGTGAATGCGACACTCGTTCTGGAAGCGCTCCCAAACTGATCTTTGCGCCGAAGAACGGAGGATGTAACAGTGCGTTCCCACCAGCCCGATCAATCCGGCGGTCGATCCCGGTCAGCCCTCCGCCAGCCCATCCGGGCCCTCGTCCTGCTGCTCGCCGTGATGGTCGGCCTGCTGCCGTGGGCCACGCCAGCCCAGGCCCACGGCACGATCATCAACCCGCAGACCCGCGCCTACCAGTGCTGGAAGACGTGGGGAAGCCAGCACATGAACCCGGCCATGCAGACGCAGGACCCCATGTGTTACCGCGCCTTCCAGGCCAACCCCGACACCATGTGGAACTGGATGAGCGCGCTGCGGGACGGCCTCGGCGGCCAGTTCCAGGCCCGGACTCCTGACGGCCAGCTGTGCAGCAACGGCCTGTCCAGGAACAACTCCCTGAACCAGCCCGGCGCCTGGAAGACGACCAACATCAGCCGGAACTTCACCGTCCAGCTGTACGACCAGGCAAGCCACGGCGCCGACTACTTCCGCGTCTACGTGAGCAAGAACGGGTACAACCCCACCACCCAGAGCCTCGGATGGGGAAACCTCGACTTCATCACGCAGACCGGACGCTACGCGCCGTCACAGAACATCTCGTTCAACGTCTCCACCTCCGGCTACACCGGACACCACATCCTCTTCGTCATCTGGCAGGCCTCGCACCTCGACCAGGCCTACATGTGGTGCAGTGACGTGGTCTTCTCCTGATCGGTACGACAGCTCGCGACGCGACTCCGGCCCAGGACGCAGTTGTCCTGGGCCGGACCGTCACGTTCAGGCGCCGTCCAGGTGGCCGACCAGCGCGGCCAGAAACTCCTCCGGCCGGTCGAGGTGCGGGGAGTGCGCCGCGTCCGCGACCACCACTTCGTCGTACCGGCCGCCGGCGGCCGCGTACCGGTCCAGCACCGCGCGGGTCTGCGCGACCATCGGCTGGGGCGGGCAGGCCTCGACCCCCGGCCAGCCCGGGATCGCGCCGATCGAGCCCAGGTACGCCAGGTCGTACAGCGAGGTGTCGGACACGATGACGTCGTGCGCGCCGCGGATCCACAGTACGGGCGGCTTGGGGTCCACCCCGGGCAGGCCGTCCAGCCGCAGGTGGGTGGGGGCCATCGTGTTCAGCACGCCGCGGTCGCCCGGCGCGAAGCCCGGCCAGGTGTCGCTGGGCCTGCCGGTACCGGGATAGTTGTCGTCTCCGACCACAGTGGACAGCATCGACTCGACGTACACGTCGACGAGGTCGGGCACCAGCGGCCGCTTGACGTAGTGCGCGAGCAGCACCTGGCGCGGTGAGAGCGGGGAGTCCTCGCCGCGGTCGCCGGCGACCAGCCGCGCGACGAAGTCCGGGTTGGCCGCACCGCCGCCGGAGCCGGTACCGTCCGGCGCGACCAGTTCGCCGTCCACGCCGCGGGTGCCGCCGAAGCCGTACGGCGAGACCGGGTTGACGAGGGTCACCGACGCGACCCTGTCCGGGTGGTCGAGCATGTACTGCAGGACCACTCCCCCGCCCATGCTCCAGCCCACCAGGTGCGCCGGCGGCAGGTCGAGCGCCTGCACCAGCGCGGCCACGTCGTCCGCGAAGTCCCGCAAGCCCCGGGTGGCGTCCACCGGCGCGGCGTCCGTGTCGCCGAAGCCGCGCAGGTCCAGCGCGAGCGGCCGGTACCGCTCGGGCAACGCCAGCATGGTCGGCTGCCAGAACAGGCTGGACGAGACGTTGCCGTGCACGAACAGCACGGGCGGGCCGGTGCGGCCGTCGACCGCGAGGAGGTTGACGATCAGGCGCGCGGTGGGTACCCGCCGGGCGGACAGGCCGGGCAGCACTGTGGACATGTCAGTTCGCTCCAGGATCTGCGAGGGCGGCGGCGACCTCGGTGGCGCCCGGGTCGTCGAGCAGGATGGTGTAGTGGTTGGTGCCCGCGAGCGTGCGCAGCGGGATCCGGCCCGCGATCGCCTCCGGGTCCGGGTAGAGGGGTGCCGGCTCGTCGAACATCCCGCGTTCGGCGCGCAGGAACACGGCGGGACGCTCAAGCCGCCGCCACGCCTCCGCCGGCGACTCGCCAAAGTTCAGGTCGAGGTAGTCCTGCCGCATCGCCTCGGCTGACACGCGGCTGCGCAGCTCGGGCTCCACGCCGGTGAGGTCGTAGTCCACATAGGACTCCATCGCGGCCGACCAGGTGCGGAACGCGGGATGCTGCCGCCAGAACTCGTGGTACGCGGCCCGGTCGGCGAAGCGCATGCTCAGCCGCCGCGCGGCCGCACCGAGCGCGGCTTCCAGCTGTTCCTCGGGCGTGCCCGCCCGCGGTGGCGGCAGCGGCGGTCCGCCGTCCACCAGCACCAGCCGGCTGACCCGCTCCGGGTACAGGTCGGCGAGCACCAGCGCGACGAAACCGCCCATCGAGTGTCCGGTCACGACGGTGCTGGAGACGCCGAGCGCGTCCAGCACGGCCACGCAGTCCGCCGCGTGCCGCCGCATGCCGTACGGCCCGGGCAGCCCCGCGCTGCCACCCCGACCCCGCAGGTCGGGCGCGGCCAGGGTGCCGGCACCACCGAGCCGGTCGGCGACCACGGCCCACGCCAGGTGCGAGGCGGTGATGCCGTGCACGGCCAGGCGGACCGGAGCGCCGTCGCCCCACAGCCCGACGGTCAGGTCACCGCCGTCGGCCGGCACCGTGATCCGGCGGTACCTCATCGGGCCGTCCAACCGCCGTCGAGCACCAGCGACGTGCCGTTGACGAACGAGGCGGCGTCGGAGCACAGGTACCGCACCGCCTCGGCGACCTCCGCGGGTTCGATCAGCCGCTTGATGGCCGGCTCGGTCAGCATGATCTTCTCGACCACCTCGGACTCCGGGATGCCGTGCGTCCGCGCCTGGGCCACGATCTGGTTCTCCACCAGCGGGGTGCGCACGTACGCGGGGCAGATGGTGTTCGACGTGACCCCGCGCGGTCCGCCCTCCAGCGCGAGCACCTTGGACAGCCCCTCGATGCCGTGCTTGGCGGTCACGTACGCGCTCTTGTACGCCGAGGCGCGCAGCCCGTGCACGGACGAGATGTGGACGATGCGCCCCCACCCCCGCTCGTACATGCCGGGCAGGAGCCGCCGGACGAGCAGGAAGGGTGCCTCCACCATCAGCGCGAGCATGCGGTGGAACATCTCCGGGGGAAACTCCTCGACCGGCGCGACGTGCTGGATGCCGGCGTTGTTGACGAAGATGTCCGCCGACAGGTCGAGCTCGGCGAGGCGGGCCAGGTCGGTGAGGTCCGCGACGATCGCCTCGCCCGACCCGCCCAGCTCGCCCGCGACGTCGTGTACCCGCTCGTCGCGATCCATCAGCACCACCCGCGCGCCGGCGGCGGACAGGGCCTGGGCACACGCGGCACCGATGCCGGACGCGGCGCCGGTCACGACCGCGATCCGCCCGGCTAGATCAACTTGCCCCATGTAGGGATGGTACGGCGCTGCGCCGTCGCCGGGACGATGCCGAGTCTTTACTCCGATGTCGCGTCAGCGTCGGTCCGCGGGAGTTGGCTGCTGGACGTTGCACCTCTGCGAACAGGAGATACTCACGTGCCAGCCTCTCGCCGCAACTTCCTGGCCGGCGGCGCCGCCGCCGGAGTTGGCCTTGCCGTCGCCGGTGGCATCCCGTCCCTCGCGCAGGCCCACCCGAGCCGGCCCCGGCCGCCGGCCGGCGGCGGTCACAAGCCTTTCCCGCCGCTCGTGGACGACCCCGACGGCATCCTCGCGCTGCCCGAGGGCTTCAGCTACGCGATCGTCACCCGGGCCGGCGTCACCCGCCTCGACCGGGGTCAGGGCGTGACGCCGGCCGACCACGACGGCATGGCCGTCTACGACGCCGGTCACGGCCGGTACACCATCATCCAGAACCACGAGATCGACCCGGGCGCCGAGTTCGGCGTCCCGCACGTCAAGGGCACGGTGTACGACCCGGGCGCGGTCGACGCCGGCGGCTGCACCGTGATCCGGACCGACCGGGCCGGCCGCAACCTCGGCGAGTTCGTCGCCATCTCCGGCACCGTGAGCAACTGCGCCGGCGGGCCGACGCCGTGGGGCACGTGGCTGACCTGCGAGGAGACCGAGGACCGCGCCGGCGACGAGTGGGAGGAGGGCGACCGGTCCGGCGTCTTCCAGAAGGACCACGGCTACGTCTTCGAGGTATGGGCCGACGGCAGCGCCGACCCGCGGCCGATCAAGTGCCTCGGCCGGTACGCCCACGAGGCCCTGGCGGTCGACAAGGACCGCACGAAGATCTACCTCTCCGAGGACGCCGACGAGCCCAACGGCCTGTTCTACCGGTGGACCGCGCCGCGCGGCCTCAAGCTGGGCCCGCGCGTGCTGACCCGGCTGGCTCCGGACGCCGGCACGCTCGCCGCGATGCAGATCATCATGGACGACGGCTCGGTGCTGCCGGACGTGGCGTACCTGACCTCGGCCCAGCTCGGCCGCCCGTTCCCGGTGCGGTGGATCGAGGTGCCCGAGCGCGATGCGAAGACCACGCCGATCCGCGAGCAGTTCGCCGACGGCCAGGTCACCCGCGGTCGCAAGTTCGAGGGCGTGTGGGGCACCGACGAGGGCGTGTACGTCGTCAACTCCTATGCCTGGGAGGAGGGTGAGCTGCCCGCGGACGCCGCTGCGCACGACGGCATGGTCTGGTTCTACGACTACCGCGCCCAGACCATCCAGCTGGTCACCTACTTCCCGCACCAGGTCACGGCGGAGGAGGGCGCGCCGGCCAGGTACACCGACCTGACCTTCGACGGCCCGGACAACGTGACCGTCACCCCGTGGGGCAGCCTGGTGCTGGCCGAGGACGGCGCGGGCGCTTCGCACGTGCTGAGCTCGTTCCCCGGCGGCCCGACGTACGCCATCGCCCGCAACCAGCTCAACGACTCGGAGTTCTGCGGTCCGACGTTCAGCGAGGACGGCAAGGTCCTGTTCGTGAACATGCAGGACCCCGGCCTCACCCTGGCCATCACCGGCCCTTGGGAGAGGTACCTCGGCTGATCCGGAAGGTAGGGGCCGGGCCGTCGCCCGGCCCCTACCGCGGCTGTGCCAGCTCGGCGACCACGGCCATCCGGCGCAGCGTCTCGCGCAGCTCGTCGCGGAAGTCCGCGCGTCGCTGCCGCAGGTCCGGTGCCTCGGGATCCAGCAGGGCGCGGTGCCGAGCCAGCTGCAGCGCCGGCTTGAACAGCTCCAGCGACACCGACTCCTCGCTGGCCAGCCGCCCCTGCAGCGCCCACTGCCGGCCGACCCGCAGGCACTCGTCCAGGAACCGCGACTCGTCGACCTCGCCGTCCTCCCAGGCGGCGAGCCGGTCCGCCACGAGGTGGTAGGCATCCAGGAACGGCCGCAGCACCAGCGGGGCGATGAGCGGCTTGCCGTGCGCCAGCCAGCGGCGCGCGTCGGCCGGGGTGAACTCGTGCAGCCCGCCGCCGCCGTCCGGTTCGATGATCGACAGCTCCAGCGCCATCTGCTCGGCGAACTCGCGCCGGCGGGCGAAGAAGAAGTCGAACTTGAGCAGGTCGCGCAGGCGTAGCGCCTCACCGGTCGCGGTGGCCAGGCCGTCCGGGCCGCCTTCGGCCGCCGCCACCAGCGCGAGCTCCCCGATCGCCCGGTCGACGAGCATGTGGATCGCCGTGTTGCGGTAGAACGCGGCCACCAGGTGCTGGCCGGGACCGATGAGCCACACCGTGTCGGTACCGCCGTCGTAGCTGTTCAGCACGCCCGAGGCGGCAAGCTCCTGCAGGGTGCGGCGGACGGTGGCCCGGTCGGTGAGGTTGGCCGCGCCCGCAACCGGCCACCGGCGGGACCCGATGTAGCCGGCCATCGGCGCGACGGTCTCCAGCACGCCGTCCAGGGTGAGCGCGCGGTCGGCGGCCAGCATCGCCATGCAGACGACCGCGGTGACGGTCACCGGCGTCGCCTGGTTGATGCGGTGCGAGGTGGCCAGGGCGATCCGCTCGACGACGTGCCGGCCCTGCTGGTCGACGCCGCGCAGCTCGGCCATCCGCTCGCGCAGCGCGAAGGGCTCACCGAAGTCCAGGTACGCCCGGCCGAGCCGGTTGGCCTGCAGCCGAGCAAAGTTGATCAGCCAGCGGACGTCTTCGGGCCGCTTCCTGGCCCCGCGCGCCTCGGCGGTCATCGACCCGACCTCGTGCAGCTGCTCGTACACGATGGAGACCGGAACGACCATGGCTTCGGTGTCCGGCGCCGCGTCGAGCGCGTCCACCACGTAGCGCACGATGCCGTAGGTCGGCGGCCGCAGCTTGCCCGTGCGGGTCCGCCCGCCCTCGATGGACCAGCTCAGGTTTCTCCGGTTGCGGATCAGCTGGCCGATGTAGGCGCGCAGCGCGAGCTTGTACACGGGCTGGTCGCGCGTCGACCGGCGGATGTAGACGATGCCGGACCGGCGGGCCAGGTGATTGACCGGGAAGAAGTTGAGGTTTGCCCCGCCGAGGGTGAAGGCCGGGCTGAACCGGTGCCGCTCCAGCGCCACCGGTACGGCCGCGCCGTCCAGGTACGACCGGTGCGAAAACATGAACAGCAGCGAGTACTTGCTGTCCAGGCGGTGCAGCCGGCGCGCCGCCTCCTCGTCCACCAGCAGCTCGTGCGCCCGGAACATCCAGGTGGCAAACCTCGACCAGGCGCTCATCGCCCGCGCGCTGTGCATCGCGCCCATCTCGCGCAGGTAGCCGGCGGCCTCGGCGGTCACCTGGCCCGGGTCGCGGCCGAGCGAGCCGGCCAGCTCGGCCAGCCGTCCAGCGAACCCGTCGTCGGCCAGCAGCTGGGCGACCTCGGGAGTGTCCGTGGACATCAACCACCTCGCAGATCCGCGATCACAGTGTGGCGTGGCCAGGAAGCATAAAGGAAGCGGCTCAGGGGGTTTCCTGGAGGACGTGGTGCAGCACCTCGGCGCATTCCTCCGGCAGGGGGACGAAGCCCAGGTGGTCGCCGGGAAACTCGACCGGGCTCACGCCGAGCCGGGCGGCCAGGGCGACCGCCGCGCGGCTGGCCAGCTGCCCCTTGGAGGTGGCGCCGCACCCGATGACGATGCGCGTCGACGCCGCGCACAGCTTCTCGATGTCCGGCCGGTAGCGGGTGGTCGGGCGCAACAGGTGCGCGTAGTAGACGTGGGTCTTGGCGCGCTTTCGGTCTCGCTCCTCCGTGGACGGTTCACGGGGCGGTGTGCTCGTCCGCGTGGTCGGGGGCGCGGCCACGCCGGCGTGCACCATGTACACGTGCATCGCCTTGGCCCGCTCCGGCCCGTGCGTGCGGTACGTGTCGTAGATGTGTTCGACCTGGGCGTGCACCTGCGCGCGGTCGGCCAGCACGTCGACCACCGGCGGCTCGTGGGCCACCAGCGTCCGGACGAGGTCGGGGTGGGCGGTGACGAGAGCGAGGCCGACGACCGCGCCGCCGCTGCTGGCGAAGACGTCGACCGGCCCGCCGTCGAGGGCCTCCAGCAGCCGGCGCACGTCGTCGGCCTGCTGCTCCGGCGTCAGGTCCGACGTGGCGTCCTCGCGGGTGCTGTTGCCGATCCCGCGCGGGTCGTACGTCACGACGGTGTGCCGGTCGGCCAGCGCCCGGGCGAGCCCGGCGAAGCGGGCACTGTCCATTGGAGAGCCGAGCAGGAGCAGTAAGGGCCCGGAACCCCGGCGCTCGTAGTACAACCGGGCGCCGGGCACATCAAGGCTGTGTGCCGCCGGATCGACGTCAGTCATCGCGAGCCCTCCTCGCGAGCATGCTATCGCCAGCGGCACTTCCAGCGAGTCAGGTCGCTCGCTGCACGGCCTTGCGGGTCATCGTCTTCGTCAAGCTGCGGCTCCCGCCCAGGTCGGAGTTGGGTTGCACGGCGATGACGAGGTCGCCGACCCGGGCGATCCCCACCCACCAGCCGGGGTAGCCCGGTTCGGCGGCGGTGCCGGTGCCCACGTAGACGAGCAGGCTCTCGTCACCGGTGAAGTCGCGTTCGGCGATCTGCGCGCGCCAGGTCACCTGGTTGTCCGGTTCGATCGTGTACCTGGCGCACTGCGCGACCCGTGCCCGCACCTCGTCCAGGTACGCGTCGGCGCCGCCGGCCCGGTACCGGGTGACGGACGTGAAGCCGCCGACCTCCGGGCCGGCGTTGAAGTGCCGGAACCGGCCGGCTACCCGGTTCGCGGCGGAGCCGTACTGCTCGTTCGGGCGGCACAGGGCCGGGAATGACCTGGAATGCTTGGCCGGCTCCCACGCCGCGTAGCCGGCGAGGTCGTGGGTCATCGCGTAGCACTTTCCCCAGTCGCTCGCGCGCAGCATCATCGAGGCGGGCAGCGCCTTTCCTGCGGGCGCATCGCCGTCGTACGGATAGACCGTAACGTCGTCGCAGCCGGCCGGCATCGGCACCGGCGAGCCGACGGGGTAGGTCTCCTGCGGGACCAGCGGGACCGGGGGCGGCAGGGTGGGCGAGGGCGCCGGGGTGATGGTGTGGCCGGGCTCGGGGGCCGGTGCGACCGGGCCGGCGAGCAGTTGACGGGTGCCGATCGAGACGCCGCCGACCAGCACCGCGACCGCGACCAGGCCGGCGATCGCGCGCCGCCGGGTGCGCTGGTTGCCGCGCTGGCGCAGCCCGTCCGGCCCGGACAGGCCGGCGCGGTCGGCGTCCGCTCGCAGCGCGGAGAACATCCGATCCAGGTCAGGCGACATCGTTCGCCTCCGTCATCAGATCATCGAGTACGGCGGCGAGGCCCGTCCGCCCGCGGGACAGCCAGGACTTGACCGTCCCGGTGGACGACCCCGTCTCGACCGCGATCTCGGCCACCGACATGTCGCACAGGTAGTGCAGCGCGACCGCCCGGCGCTGGGCGGCGGGCAGGCGCCGCAGCGCGCTGACCAGCAGCACTGTGTCTTCGCTGGGCGCCGGGGCGTCGCCGGGCGGACCGGCGCGGCGCAGGGCCACCCGCCGGTTGCGCAGGCCCCGCCAGCTGTCGGTGGCGAGCCGGGTCAGCACCAGCCGTACCCATGCCTCGGTGTTGTCGTACTCGGCGAGCCGCCGCCACCGCTGCCAGGCCCGGATGTATGCCTCCTGCACAAGGTCCTGCGCCTCGGGCAGGTCACCGGTCAGGGCGAACCCGTAGCGCAGCATCCGAGCCGACGTCGCCCGGTAGAACTCGTCGAAGCCGTCCGCGTCGCGCATCTGCCCTCCCCACGTATCCCAGACACGACCGGCCGTGCGGGAGGGTTGCACCCGGTCGCCTCCGGTTATCTCAGCTGCGTCGCCGCGACGAGCACGGCCAGGGCCAGCACGACCACGATGACGACCACCGCCGCCCGGCTCGGGCCCGTCCGGACGGGCGCCACATCGTGGTCCCGCGCGGACGCCAGGTCGCTTGCCGGGCCCACGACGCCGAGGCAGCCGGCCACCACGGTGAGCAGGTCGTCGTACCGCTTCCCGCCGGCCGGGCGGCCGATCGCGGTCATGGTCCACGCCGTGCCGTCCCGGGTGAGCTTGGCCATGATCTGGGCCGTGTGCGGACCGGAGGCGCTGAGGTTGAATGACCCCAGCTCCTCGTCGCCGTACGTCTCGTCGACAAGCCGGCAGTAGGCGTCGCTGACCACGGAGAACCGCTGCCCGCTGTACGAGTTCACGGTGAACACCAGGGTGCTGACCGCCTCCGGCAGCTGGGAAAGGTCGACCCGGATCGACTCCAGATCACCCTCGCCCTCGCCGGTGATGTTGTCGCCGGTGTGCGCCACCGACCCGTCCGTGCTGGCCAGCTGGCCGTACCACACCTGGTCGACCAGCGTGCCGTCGGCGGAGTACAGCAGGACCGACGCGTCCAGGTCGACCCGTCCCCTGGTCGAGGTCCAGCCAAGGCCCATCCGGACCCGCGCCGGCTTGCCACGCGCCCCCGTCAGCGCCATCGTCTGGCCGGGCGTCAGAGCGATCGTCATCGGAGTCCGCCTCCTGTGGTCGAACCGCATCGGAGGCCGTCATTGTTCCAAGCCCGATCAATGACGGTTGTTCGCCGTCGCGCAGTACCGTGTGGACGGTGAACGACGTGGCTGCCGATGTCCCCGTGCGCGCCGACGTTCCGCCCTGGCGGGTCATGCTCTCGTTCATCCGGCCGCACGTCCTGGCTCTGGTGGGCGGCGGCCTGCTCAGCCTGGTGACCGGGGCGACCGGGTTGGCGCTGCCGCTGGTGGTCCGCGAGCTGATCGACGACCTGACCGCCGGCCGCCCGGTCGCGGCCGTGCTGGCGCTGATGACGGTGCTGGTGGTGGCCAACGCGGCGATCGGCGCGCTCGGCACGTACGTGCTACGGCGCACCGCCGAGTCGGTGGTCCTGACCGCCCGGCGCGGGCTTGTGGCGCGGCTGCTGCGGCTGCGCCTCGGCGTGGTGGAGAGCACCGAGCCGGGCGACCTGATGTCGCGCGTGACCGCCGATACCACGCTGCTGCGCGAGGTGACCACCAACTCCCTCGTCGGCGGCGCGACAAGCCTCATCACGCTAGTGGCCACGGTGGTGATGATGGCGCTGCTCGACGCGGTGCTGCTCGGCGTTACGCTCGGTGCGCTCCTCGCCGCGGGCGTCGTGATCGGCCTCGTCGTCCCCCGCATCAACCGGGCCGCCCGCCGGGCGCAGGAGTCGATCGGCGTGATCGGGGCGGCGCTGGAGCGGATGTTCGGCGCCTTCCGCACGGTCAAGGCCTCCGGCGCCGAGGAGCACGAGCAACGCCGCGCCGTCGAGGCGGCCGGCGAGGCGTGGCGGGCCAGCGTCCGCGCGGCCAAGTGGGGCGCGGTGGCCGGCAACACCGCCGGGCTCGCCGCGCAGGTGGCGTTCCTGGCGGTGCTCGGCACCGGCGGTGCGCGGGTGGCGTCCGGCAGCGTCGACATCGGCACGCTCATCGCGTTCCTGCTGTACGTCTTCTACCTGATGGCCCCGGTCAACCAGCTCGTCTCGGCGGTCACGCAGTACCAGGTCGGCGCCGCCGCGGTGGCCCGCATCCAGCAGGCGCACGGCATGCCGGTGGAGCCGACCGGCCCGCCGGCCGAGCCGCCGGTCGCCGGTGCCGCGCCGGCCACCGTCACGTTCGTCGACGTCCGATTCCGGTACCGGGAGGAGCTTCCCGAGGTACATCGCGGCGTCAGCTTCCACGTCCCGGCCGGCGGCATGACCGCGTTCGTCGGGCCGTCCGGCGCCGGCAAGACCACGATCTTCTCCCTCATCGAGCGGTTCTACGAAGCCGACGGCGGCGAGGTGCTCGTCGACGGCATCGACGTACGCGAGTGGTCGATCGCGGGGCTGCGGGCCACCATCGGGTACGTCGAGCAGGACGCGCCGGTGCTCTCCGGATCGCTGCGCGAAAACCTGCTGCTCGGTGCGCAGTGGGCCGGCGAGGATGAGCTCGTCGAGGTGCTGCGCACCGCCCGGCTCGACCGCCTCGTGGCCCGGCTGCCCGACGGGCTCGAGACCCAGGTCGGGCACCGCGGCACCAAGCTCTCCGGCGGCGAACGGCAGCGGGTCGCGATAGCCCGCGCGCTGCTGCGCCGGCCGAGGCTGCTCCTGCTCGACGAGGCAACCTCGCAGCTCGACGCCGTCAATGAGGCGGCGCTGCGCGACACCATCGCCGACGTCGCGCACACCACCACGGTGCTGGTGGTCGCGCACCGGCTGTCGACCGTGACGTCGGCCGACCGCATCGTCGTGATGGACGCCGGCGAGGTGCGCGCGGTCGGCACGCACGCACAGCTCGTCTCGGCCGATGCCCTCTACGCGGAGCTTGCCGCGACCCAGTTTCTCGCCGCGACCCCGTCGTAGCCGCCGCCATCGCGGCAAACACCGCGTGAATGTCGGACGGTCCGGCTAGCGTCCGAAACATGACCGGCCCCGCAGACGTGCCACCCGAGATCCTCGACATGCTCCGGCCGATCTGTCTCGGCCTGCCGGAGACCTACGAGGAGCCGGCCTGGGTCGGCATCCGCTGGCGCATCCGCAAGCGCACGTTCGCCCACGTGCTCACCGCCGACCCCGACCACCAGATGGCGTATGCGCGTGCCGCCGCGACCGGCAGCCCCACCTGCATGCTGACGTTCCGGTCGCCCGGCGACGAGATCGACGGCCTGGTCGCCAGCGGCCACCCGTTCTTCAAGCCCGGGTGGGGCGCGGACGTCGTCGGCATGGTCCTCGACGGGCGCGTCGACTGGGACGAGGTCGGCGAGCTTCTCACCGAAAGCTACCGCGTCCTCGCGCCCAAGAAGTTGGCCGCGCAGGTGGAGGGGCCACCGGGTCGGGCCTGACCGCGGCGATGAGTTTCGCCGCGGTCCCCGGTCTTACCCCTCACAGCCGATCAACCGCAGTCGAGGAGAGCACCATGGCAGCCACGTACACGTTCGACGTCTTTTCCAGCCTCGACGGCTTCGGCGCCGCCGGCGGCGACTGGACCGGTTACTGGGGCAAGCAAGGCCCCGAGCTGCTCGACCATCGCCTCGCCCAGTACAGCGAAGAGCAGCGGATGGTCTTCGGCGGCAACACGTACCGGGCGTTCGCGCGGATGCTGGCCGACAGCACCGCGGAGTCGGAGGTGCGTGACCCGTGGGTGACCCGGATGACGAGCCTCCCGGCCACGATCGTGTCGAGCACGCTGCAAGGGCCGCTCGACTGGGCGGACGGGACGCTCGTGAGCGGTGACGCCGTCGACGCCGTCGCCCGGCTCAAGCGCGAGTCCGACGTGCCGCTGCGCTCGCACGGCAGCTTGTCGATGAACCGGTCGCTGATGGCCGCCGGTCTTGTCGACCGCGTCCAGGTGACGCTCTTCCCGGTGATCACCGGCCAGACCGGCCTCGACCCGATCTTCGCAGGGGCGGCCGACTTCGACCTCGAGCTGATCGAGACCCGGACGCTCGACGGCCGCATCCAGGAGCTCGTCTACCGGCCCGCACTGCACGGCTGAGCCGGTCCACGCGCGGCGGCGGCCGCGCACCGAGTCGGGGTGCACGGCCGCCACGCCACCAAGATCTAGGCGCAGCCCCAGCGCTCCTGCACCTGGATCGTGACGGGCACGCTCTGCGTCACGGTCCCGTCCGAGGCTGTCAGCTCCGGCTGGTACACGCCGAACGGCAGCGGCGGCAGCGTCATCGCGATCAGGTTGAGCGCGACGTGCCCGTCACTCGAACCGGGTGGGATCGGCGCGTGCGGAAGGCTCGTGGTCGTGCCGGCGCGCAGGTTGCGCGCGCCGACCTCGATCGGTGTCGACCACTGCCCGTCGATGGTGATCCAGAAGTAGGTCCACCAGGACTCGCCGGCCGGGATACAGATCCGCTGTCCGATGCTGGCCAGCTGCCATGTCGTCGCCGGCGGAGTGGTGGTGGTGCTCGCGGCGGCGGCCGGCTGGCTGGCGACCAGTGCCAGCGTGAGCGCGGTGATCAGCCCGAGCGCAAGCCGGGCGAGGCTGAGGGGCGGTCGCGACATCGAAGCCTCCCAATACTGATCCTGTGGCGGCAAGGGCGGACATCGTCGTCAATCGATTGCCGCCTCCGGGGATCGCCAGCATATCGACTTATCTGGAACCACTCCGACGTGACATAGACACTCTTCACTATCGTCCCGGTTTCGGTGCCCGAACGACCTCCCGCCCGGGGCGATTGACAAAAACTTCTTTTACGTAAAGACTAGTTTTGCCATGAGAGACGTCGTCTACCTCGACAAGATCGAGCAGGCTGAGGCCCTGCTCAAGCCGCAGCGGATCGAAGTGCTGCGGCAGCTCGCCGAGCCCCGGTCGTGCACCGAGGTGGCGGCCGAGCTCGACCAGACCCCGCAGCGGGTCTACTACCACGTCAAGCGCCTGCTGGAGGCTGGCCTGGTGCGCCAGGTGGCCGAGCGCCGGGTGCGCGCGATCCACGAGGGGATCTACCAAGCGACCGGCCGGTCCTACTGGCTGTCCCCGAGCCTGGTGGGCCGGATCGGGCTGCGCCAGACCCGCGACCGCCTCAGCCTTGGCTACCTGGTCGACCTGATGGAGGGCGTCCAGGCGGACATCGCGGCACTCGACCTCACCCGGCCGGACCTGCCGTCGATCGGCGTTTCCGGAGACATCCGGGTGCGCCCGGAGCAGCGCAAGGCGTTCCTCGACGAGCTTCAGCAGACGTTGCGGGACCTGTTCACCCGCTACGGCGGGGCCGAGGGCGACGAGTTCCGCCTGGCCGTCGCCTGCTATCCCAAGGGAGATCCTGATGACTGAATTTGACATGCGCCTGAGCGCGGTCGTTCCGGCCGCACCCAAGGTCGTGCACGAGGCGCTGACGGACCCGGCCGCGATGCGCGTCTGGCTGGCCGAGCACGCGAAGGTCGACCTGCCCGGCAGATACGAGTTCTGGGGCCGCTTCACGCCGGACGGCGCCGAGCCGCACCAGCGCGTGCTGCACGTGGACGAGCGCACCCTCCGGTTCGCCTGGACCGTGGAGGGCGTGGAGACCACGGCGCAGTTCGAGCTCGCCGAGGACGAAGACGGCACGCTTGTCACGCTGAGCCAGAGCGACCTGCCCACCTTCGCGGAGGTGCTGGCCGACGAGGCCGGTGCCCGTGGCGCCCTGCAGACCTTCTGGACGCTGGCGATCGCCAACCTCGCCGACTACCTGGCCGGCCGCGAGCAGACGCCGAAGTGCGACTTCACGTCGAGCGAGCTGCGCGCCTCCGTGCTGATCGACGCGACACCGGAGGAGGTGTTCGACTCGATGACCCAGCCGGACCAGTTCCACCGGTGGTTCGGCGCCAATGTGGACATCGAGCCCTATGTGGGCGGCCGGTTCGCGATGGGTGGGTTCGACCTGGACCCCGGCGGGGCCAAGTTCGTCGAGTTCGAGCCGGGCCGCAAGGCGACGCTGCGCTTCGCCGACGGCATGACCGACAGCTGGGAGCTGGAAGGCGCGGACGGCAAGACCCGGCTCACCGTGGTGCAGAGCGGGTTCGACCCCGCCAACCCGCCGTACCCGGGCTGGACCGGCTGGCTGGGCGGCCTCGCCGCGCTGCGCCGCTACCACGAGCTCCCGCAGTGGCGCTCGATCTGGCGCCGGATCGAGATGGCCGGGGTGCCCGAGGGCATGTTCAGCTTCGAAAAGTGAGATGAGCGCCCCGGGACTCGTTCCGGGGCGCTCATCAGCTCGCCGAGTACGTCAGGAAGGTCTTCCCGGCGTTGTACACCGCGTACGAACCTTCGTTGACCGCCCCGCCCTGCCGCTCCCACGACAGCGTCGGTGACGAGATCCGACCCCGATGCGGGAGACCTGGATCGGCGACGACATCGGGGTGATGAACAACCCCCTTTCCCCGCCCCGGAACGCGGAGTAGACGAAGTGGTTGACCCGGCCGTTGAACCGGTCGTCTCCGCCGCGGTCTTCAGCCCGGCCATCCTCGACGACGTGAGCATGACGATCCGCGATGACCACGTCGTGGCCGCGACGGCGACGGTCAGCAGCCGCCGAGCCGCCTTCGCTCTGCGCGGTCGGCTACGCCGGCCGGATGGGGACGCCGTCGATCACGGGCCGGTCCCCTGCGTCACCGTGCCGGGGCGGGTGTCGTCAGGGCCGAGACCGGCCTCCTGCAAGGCAAGCGGCAACACACCCGCGATCACCGCGGCCACGACAGCGGCCTGGGCGGCCACCAGCGCGGAGAGGCCGGCGAGCACGACCCGCTTGCGGTGCAGCTCCAGCAGGTGCCCCCAGCCGAGGCCGAGCCGCTTGAGGATCAGCACGTCGCCGGCGACGAGGCCGAGCAGAAGCGTGAAGAGGGTCAACTCGAGCGTCCAGCGCAGCAGGTTGACCCAGAGGTCGCTCTGGTCGAGCACCGCCCGGTACGCCAGCAGCGGCACCACCAGCGTGACGAGATATGCCAGCCCTTTGAAGATGCCGTTGCGCCCCCGGATGTACGGGTAGAAGTAGCCGAAGAAGAACCCCATGATCGGCCACTGCAGCACGACCCATGATGTCGTCCCGACCAGGTCGACGAGGTGGAAGCCGCCGGTGCGCCACCCGCTGGCGGTCTCCCACGAGTCCAGCGCGATCCACGGCGACCCGAGCAGCAGCCCGTAACCGGCCGCCGCCCACCCGTGCCGCCAGCCGCCGATGCTCAGCGTGTCGCGCATGCCCTCGGCGGTCGCGCCCTCCGGCACCCGGGTGGTGAGGCCGGCCGGCGTGACCGGGACCGCCGCCTCCAGCTCCCGGTAGTCCTTCATGCGTTGCACGACGTCGACGTTCGCCGCGCCGGCAGCGCCCCGCAGGTCGGTGACAACCTCGGCCCGCGCACGCTCGGCGGCGCGGTCGAAGGTGGCGAGGCGCACCGCGATGCGTGCCGCGCGCAGCACCAGATGGTCGTCGTCGGGTGGCCGCGCGGGCAGCAGCACCCACCAGGTCATCGCCGCGCCCACCGCGACCGACACCGGCAGGTAGAAGAGCTGCTCGGAGGTCCAGTAGAAGGTGAGCACCGCGAAGCACAGGCCTGCGCGGCGCATCAGCCGGTGGTCGGCGAGGGGAAGGGCGCGCAGCACCGCGAGGAGGGCGAGCAGGCTGGCCCAGTACACCAGTGACTGCACGAGGTCGACCTCGGCCAGCAGCGACCACACCGTGTACGCGAAGCCCGGCGCCGGCGTGAGCAGCGTGTGCAGCGCGTCCGCGGCGGCCCACACGCCCACCGCGGCAGCGACCGCCACCACGACGGCGTGGCGGAACCCGGACAGCCGCAGCCGCACGACCGCGACCAGCAGGGCGCCGACCACCACCAGGTAGAGCCCGAAGTACGCCCACTCGCTCACCCGGGACGCGTAACCGTACGGCTCCGCGTACAGCTCGCCGAGCATCAGCACCACGGCCGCCACGGTCGCGGCACCGGCGACGGCGTGCCCGGTGGCTCCGCGCAGCACCGGCGCCGCGAGCAGCCGGAAGCCGGCGAATATGGCCAGCCCGAGGCCGGCGACCACCACCCGCGCCGGCGGATCCGGCACCCCGGCGGCCAGCGCCACGGCGGCGATGCTCACCCCGGCTGCCGCCGGCGCGGCCAGCAGGTAGAGGTGCCGCCGCCGGCCGGGCACCACGCGGCCGCCGCCGACGAAGAGCGCCACCGGCCAGCCGACCAGCACGGCCACGGCGGCGAGCACGATCGCTGAGGTGCCGTTGTCCGGTGCCCACCAGTCGCCGTCCGGGCCGGCGGGCGACCAGGCCGCGATGGCACCGGAGCGCCACAGGCCGTACCAGTCGGTGATCGTGAGCAGCACCGCGGCGGCGCCGCTGACCACGTAGAGGCCGAACCCGGCACCGGCCAGCCGGCACAACCGGTCGATGCCGGCCGGCGGCCGCTCGCGGCGGACCGTGCGCAGGTACCACCACAGCACCGCGAGCGGCGCGCCGGACGCGAGCCCGCCCAGCAGCTCGTCGGCAACCGTCAGCCGGGTCTGCGCGAGGTCGGCGACCGCGAAGGCGCCACCCCGGTCGCGCAGCAGCAGCACGAGCGGGTCGCCGCCCCGGTCGAGCTCGACGCGGCCGGCGTGGTCGGTGCGAGCCCGCTCGCCGTCGGTGAAGAGCACATCCACCCCGGACACCACGACCCGGTCGCGGGTCGGGCCGCCGTCCTCCGCGGTGCTGACGACCAGACGGTCGCGGTCGAACGCCAGCGCAGTCGGGTGCGCCGGGACGTGGACG
Organism: Phytohabitans houttuyneae; assembly: GCF_011764425.1. Classification (NCBI taxonomy): domain Bacteria; kingdom Bacillati; phylum Actinomycetota; class Actinomycetes; order Micromonosporales; family Micromonosporaceae; genus Phytohabitans; species Phytohabitans houttuyneae. The sequence continues at coordinate 1,208,659 of NZ_BLPF01000002.1, read as the reverse complement.
TGCGCGAGGTCCACGCCGTACTTGGCCGGGCAGTCGCCGGCGGCCATGGGCTGGATGGCTGGCGGATGAAAAGCGAGATTCCAGGTGTACCGCTGGGAGTCGTGGCCCGGGTCCGGCCAGGATGGCAGCGTCCCCTGCACGGTGCCCAGTTGGGTGGCGACGAACGCCGCGACGTCCGACTCCGCCTCTCCACGGCGCACCCGCTCGACAAGCGGGTGCCGGGCCGGGAGGTAGAGGTCGTAGTGGGCGCGCAGCTCGGTGCCGTCGACCGCCAGGGTGAGCGTGCGGCAGCCCAGCTCCCGGTCGGCGTACACCGCGTACGCGCCCGGCGAGGCGTGCGCGGGCCGCTCGCGCACCGGCGGTGTCCACGATGGATAGCCGCTGTCGAGCAGCAGCCCGGCCAGCACGTCGAGCGCGGCGACGACAAGCACCAGGCCGGGGACGACCGCCGCCCACCGCGCGGCCGGCGCGCGCCACCGTGACAACACCCGCACACGATAGGCATCCGACCGGCTCGCACCCGCGCAGCTTCCGCGTCGGATACCCGATACTGTGCCCCGGTGGACCAGGTAAAGCTCACCGCCGAGCTGGTGGTCGACGGTCGCGTGCCGCAGGCGTTGGCGCTGTCGCCGGACGGCAGGTGGGTCGCCTACGTGGTCACCCCGGCCGGCCGGGCCGGCGACCACCCGGTCAGCGAGCTGTGGGTGGCCGCCGTCGACGCCAACAGCGCGCCCCGGCGGCTGGCGCGAGGCGAGGCGTACGACTCGGCGCCGCGATGGTCCGCCGACTCGCGGTCGATCTACTTCCTGTCCGACCGGGCCGAGCGTGGCACGGCACAACTGCAGCGGGCGGCACTCGCCGGCGGCGCCGTTCGGCCGCTCACGCGCTGGGCCGGTGGGGTTTCCGGGCACCTCCCGCTGGCCGATCCGGACCTGGTCGTGGTGATCGCGGCGGACGAACCGTCCGATGAGGACGAACGCCGGGTCAGGGAGCGTGACGACGCGCGGGTGTACGGCGAGCGGGTACGCCCGGACCGGCTGCGGCTGCTCGACGTGCGCAGCGGCGAGGTCCGGACGCCGCGCGCGTTCGGCGACCGCCATGTCGTCGAGGTGGTCCAGCGGCCCGGCGACGGGATGCTGGCGGTACTGACCTGGTCCACGCCGGACATCGACCCAGGCCTTGTCGAGCCGGGTCTGCACCTGCTCGACCCGGACACCGGCGCGGCGCGGGATCTCGGCCCGGCAGCGGCGGGCGCGTCGTCGCTCGTGTGGTGGCCGGCGTCCGACGGCTGGCACCTGGCGTATGTCGCGAAGACTCCGCCGGCTCTGGTGGGCGGGCAGGCGGTTCTCGATGTCGCCGTGCCCACGAACGGGCCGGTGGGCGAGCACCGCAACCTGACGGCCGGCATGACCGCCTGCCCGAGCGAGCTGGTCCAGGTCGGTGCCGGTCCGCCGCTGGTCCTTGTCGCGGACGGGCTCGACACCGCCGTCCACCGGCTCGATCCGGCCGGCCCCCACCTCGTCGAGGCGTACCGGGTCGACGGTCTCGCGACGTCGTTGACCGCCAGCCGGAACGGCGACGCCGTCGCGGTGGTGCGGAGCACGTCCTACCGGCCCGCAAACGTGCACGCCGGCCCCACGGGCGGGCCGCTGGCGTGCCTGACCGACCTGCGACCCGAACTCCGCGACGTCCGGTGGGGTGTCCAGGAGCGCCTGTCGTACGAGGCCGCTGACGGGCTGCCACTGGACGGCCTGCTGATCCTGCCCGCCGGCCAATCCCGCGAGGACGGGCCGTTTCCGCTCGTGACGCTGCCTCACGGCGGCCCGTACGACCGGCACGCCGACCGGCTCGCACTCGCCTGGCACCCGTCCGGGCAGTGGCTGGCGGCGGCGGGCTACGCCGTGTTCCTGCCGAACCCGCGCGGCGGCAAAGGGCACGGCCACGACTTCGCGGCACGCGCCGCCGGCGCGGTCGGCCTCGACGAGTGGACCGAAATCGGCGCCGGCATCGACCTGCTCGTCGCCGGTGGCGTCGCCGACCCCGACCGGCTGGGCATCGGCGGCTGGAGCCACGGCGGCTTCCTCGCCGCGTGGGCGGTCGGGCAGACCGACCGGTTCAAGGCCGCCGTGGTGGGCGCCGGCGTCAGCGACTGGGGGATGCTCGCCGCCACCGGCGAGGAAGGGCCGTTCGAGGCCGCACTCGGCGGCAGCGACGGCTGGGACGGGCCGGGTCCGCACCGCCACGACCGGCTCAGCCCGATCTCGTACGCCGCGAGGATCAACACGCCGGTGCTGATCCTGCACGGCGAGGGCGACACAAACGTTCCGGTGTCGCAGGCGCAGTTCCTGCACCGGGCGCTGCGCAGGTTCGGCGTCGAGCACACGTACGTCGTGTATCCCCGCGAAGGCCACTCGATCCGGGAACGCAACCACCAGCTCGACGTCCTGCGCCGCACGCGCGCCTGGTTCGACCGCTGGCTCATCTGACCCGGTGTCCGGCCCGCTGACCGGCGAGCCCGCGTGAGGCTCAGCGCTTCGCCGTCGCGAGCTCGTAGGCGCGCTCGGGGACGAACCGGCCGGCGCCGCCTATGCAGCCGTCCGACTCACCGGGCAGCTTCACCCAGAGGAACGCCGCGATCTTCGCGTCGCCGGTGGCCGTCGTGGTCGGCGTGCCGATGGCCCGGCCCTTCGGGTCGCACCACTCGTCGCCGAGCGGGCCGTTGCCGTTGCGGCTGGTGTCGACGACCGCGCGCAGGGCGGCCACGCCGATCGTGGCGAGGACCCTCTTCGCGTACGCCACCTCGTCGCGGGTGGACCGGTAGTTGGAGACGTTGGTGGCGATTCCGTCCGCGCCGCTTTTGACGCCGGCACCGACCAGGCGGCGGGCGATCTCGGCCGGGGGCAGCCAGTTGGAGTGGCCGGCGTCGAGGTAGACCTTCGCCCGCGGGGAGGCGGCCTTGAGCTTGCGGACCGCGTACGCCATCGACTGCTGCACCTGCCCCTGCTGCGCGGCGTCGAGGCAGTTGCTCATCTGCGGCAACACGTCGGGCTCCAGCACGACCGTCGCGGGGCGCCCGGCCAGGCCGGCGGAGACCTGGTCGATCCACGCGCGGTACGCCGCGTGGCTCGGCATGCCGCCCGCGCTGGCGCCGCTGCAGTCGCGGTTGGGGATGTTGTAGACCACCAGAATCGGTGTACGGCCGGCGTCAGCCGCAGCGCCGACGTAATCGTCCACTTCGGACCGTACCGAGTCGGTGTTGTCCCGGGTGAACCACCGGCCCTGCGGCACGCGCGCGATGCGGTCGCGGATGACGGCAGCCCGCGGATCCCCGGGTTGGCGGCGACCCAGACGGCGGCCGCGGTGTCCGGGTCGACGTAGAAGAGAGAGCCCGCCGCGGTCGGGGCCGGCGTGCTGGCCGGCGCGCGCCGCGGCGCGGCACTCGTGGGCCCGGGCGCGGCCGCCCGCGTGCCGGTCGGCGCCGGGCTGCCAGCGGGTTCGTCGGGGGCGAGCAGCGCCACCGCCAAGCCGGCGACCGCCACCACAGCAGCGCCACCAGCGGCGATCCACCACCGCGCGGCCCGATCCATGACACCTCCACACCTTGTACCGGTGACCCTGAATACGTACCCAGCCGGCGCACGGATCAGCGGGCATTTTGACTGCCGCGGTGCAAGGTCAAGCTACGGATGGCGCCAAACCTGCGGCGGGCGGTTGAGTCGATCGCGATGGCTGTCGATAGATGGGCCAATGCGGTTTTCTCCCATCTGTGCGGTGGCCGTCGCGGCCGCCGTCGCCGTCACGTCCGCTCCCGCGTCCGCCTCGCCCGCCGCGCCGAGGGCCGCGAACCCGGTCGTCACCTGGGACCTCAACACCCAGACCGCCGTCTACGACGTCGCGCGGCAGCAGCCCTGGGTGCAGTCCCGCAGCTTCGCGATGGTCAACGGTGCGGTCTTCGACGCCCTCAACGCGATCGCCGGCACGCCGTACCAGCCGTACCTGGGCGCCCCGGCGGCCAGTGGCCGGGAGTCGACGGACGCGGCCGTCGCCGCCGCGGCGTTCGGGGTGCTCGTGAGCCTGTTCCCCGAGCAGGAGCAGAGACTGCGGGAGCAGTACGACCAGTCGCTCGCCGCGGTCCCCGACGGCGCGGCCGAGCGGGGCGGTGTCCGCGTCGGCAGCCAGGCGGCCAGTCGCATGATCGCCGCACGCCGCGACGACGGCGTGGGTGGCGGCCAGACGTGGGTGATCGGCACCGAGCCGGGCCAGTGGCGCCCGACCCCGCCCACCTTCGCCTCCGAGGGCGCGTCGGGGGCGCACCTGAAACCGTTCCTCGTGCCGTGGGTCTCCCACCCGTACACCTCCGGCCCGCCGGCACTGGCCAGCGACGAGTACGCGCGGGACGTCAACGAGATCCAGCAGGTCGGCTCGCTGGCCAGCACGGTACGCACCGCCGACCAGACCGAGGCGGCGATCTGGTGGCACGACCGGCGGATCGTCGAGTGGTACATCAAACGCCAGCTGGCCGAGACCGGGCGGCTGAACCCTCTGCAAACCGCCCGCATGTTCGCGATGGTCGACGTCATCGCGGCGGACACCGGGATCGCGTGCTTCGCGGCCAAGGCGCAGTGGAGCTTCTGGCGGCCGGTCACCGCGATCCGGGAGGCCGGCACCGACGGCAACCCGGCCACCCAGCCCGACCCGGAGTGGACGCCGCTGCTTGTCACGCCGCCGTTCCCGGACTACCCGTCCGGCCACTCCTGCGCCACCGGCGCCCGGATGAGCACGCTCGCCGCGTTCTTCGGCCGCGACACCATGACGTTCAGCGCCTACAGCGCGGACGCCGACGCCACCCGCACCTTCACGAGCTTCTCCCAGGCGCTCACCGAGCTCGTCCAGGCCCGCATCTGGGGCGGCATCCACTACCGTGACGCCAGTGAAGACGGTGCCACCCTCGGAAAGGCGGTGGCCCGCTACGGCGTAGCCCGTTTCGCACGCCCGCGCCGCTGAGCGTCGGCGGGCGCGCCGCCGGTCTCAGGACTTGAGCAGCCCTCGCCCGGCCATGAAGGTGCTCAGGGTTTCGGCGTCTTCGGCGGTCATGAACTGGCGCGGGATCACGGTCGCCGGCATCCGTCCGACGTAGACGATCCAGAAGTCACCGGCGTCGACGACCCGGGAGACGCCGTCCCAGGCGATGCCGCTGGACTCCGAGCCGCTGTACATCATGATGTTGTCGTCGGTGATGTCGTAGCCGCCTTCCACCGCGTAGCGGCTGGAGCGGCGCCGGGCCCTGGACCGCACCCACGGCGGAAACAGCATGGACAGCACTCCGCCCAGGGCCAGCGAGAAGCACAGCACCAGGATCCGATCGCCCCACTCGACCAACCGCGAGACAACCAGACCGACCGCCGCGAGGGCCAGCAGCACAGCGCCGACGTAGCCGTACCTGCGCTGCCGAGCCCTGCTCAGAACCGCGGCCACCCGGCCCGGATAGTCCGGGTCAGCTGGGATGTCGAATCGGATACGCACGCCAGAACGATAGTGGCCGCGACGCTTCAGCCCGCGACCGGCGTCGGCGTGCGAACGGTTGCCGGCGCCTGGTCCAGTGCCCGCCGGCGCACGCCGTGGACGAGCAGGTAGCCGACCATCCAGAACTCGCCCACGGACGCGGGATAAGCGAGCGCATCGGCGACGACGTGCGCGTCGGCGACGAGGTACTCGACAAACGCGCCGATCACGTACCCGACACCGCCGGCAACCAGGATCCAGCCAAGCGCGCGCGGCATCCACCCCGATCGCAGCACGCACCAGCCCATGGGGATGAGCCACAGGCCGAAGAACAGTGCGCCCACTCCCCACAGGCCGTCGCTGACCAGGTACAGGATCTGGACGTTGGCCGCCGCGTCGCCGACCGGGTCGACCGACACCCCGACCGCCGTGGCCAGCAGTGCCGCGCTCATCAGGCCCACGACCGCGTTGACCAGGCCGAAGGCGGCGATGCCGCCCGCGGCGAAGGAGTCGACGGTGCGAAACAGCCGGTAGAACCAGGCGGCGGTGAGGGTCTGCGTGACGACCATGCCCAGCTCCAGGGCGACGCCGGCGCGGGCGAGCGACTCGTGCGCGACGAGGTTGGCCAGCGTCGCGTCGGCGTCGTCGGCCGCGAAGAGCTGCGGGCGGACAATCAGGTAACCGAGCACACCGGTGATGGCGACACCGAGGTAGAGCAGCCCGGTCATCCGGGCGGTACGAGTCAGCGCGTGCATCGTGGCCCCTTCTCGATCCGGGCGAGGAGGATCCGCCCGACCCATGTACAAAAAACTTGACATGTCGAAGGTAAAACAGCGCCGACATTGTGTCAATAATTCTTAACCTCGGCCTACCTGCCTCCGGTCGTCGTGGCAAGGCCGGTGCGGTGCAGCTTGTGCCAGCGCAGGCGGGCGCCGGCCAGCGCGGTGGCGGCGGACTGGGCGATGACCAGGTACATCAGTTGCCGGTAGGCGAACTGCTGCAGGGGAAGCGTCCACAGTGGGCGGAGGCGTTCGCCGTCGAGGCGGAACGCGATCGCCGCGGAGGCGAACTGCAAGCAGAGCATCGCCAGCCAGGCCAGCGCGGTGTGACCGCGGTCGAGGAAGACAAGACCGTAGACGGCCAGCAGGTCGATGACCGGTGCCAGCAGGGGAAGGATTACACCGAACAGCCCGAGCAGGGGAAGACCGACCCGGCCGAACCGGCCGGAGGGACCGCCGTCGGTGATCGCCCGCCGATGTTTCCACATCGCCTGCATGGTGCCGTAGCTCCACCGGTACCGCTGCTTCCACAGCTGCGCCAGGGTGGCGGGTGCCTCGGTCCACGCGCGGGCGTCTTCGGCGTACACGATCTTCCAGCCGGCCCGGCAGATCGCCATGGTCAGGTCGGTGTCCTCGGCGAGGGTGTCGGTGGACAGGCCACCCGCCTCGGCGACGGCGGTGCGGCGGAACGCGCCGAGGGCACCGGGCACGGTCGGCATGCAGCACAGCAGCTCGTACAGGCGGCGGTCGAGGTTGAAGCCGATGACGTACTCGATGTGCTGCCAGCAGGCCACGAGGCCGCGCCGGTTTCCAACCTTGACGTTGCCGGCGACCGCCCCCACGCGCGGGTCGGCGAAGGGCTGGACGAGGCGGCGGATCGAGTCGGGTTCCACAACGGTGTCGCCGTCGACCATGACGATGAGGTCGTGGCTGGCGGCGGCGATGCCGGCGTTGAGCGCGCTGGGCTTGCCACCGTTGTCCTTGCGGATCATCCGTACGCCGGGCAGGTCGAGGGCCTCGACGACGCCCGCGGTGCCGTCGGTGGAGCCGTCGTCGACGACGATCACCTCGACGCGTTCGTGGTCGCTGCCGACCAGCGAGCCGACCGTGCCGGCGATCCCTTCCCGTTCGTTGAAGGCGGGCACGATCACCGATACCGGCTCGGTGACCGCCGGCGTCCAGGACCACCGGTGCCGCGGCGGCCGGCGCGTGTGGCGGACCGCGACGACCAGGGCCAGCACGGTACGCCCGACGGTGAGCAGGCCGGCCGCCAGGAACAGCACGGTGAGCAGGATGAGCAGCCCGTCGGCGACCTGGACGGTCCAGACCAGCGCCGCGCCGCGCCATCGCTGCCCCGCGGTGGCCGGCGGGTTCGGCTGCAGCGCCGGTACCTGGTTGGCGGCGTTGCTGAAGGCCAGCCGCAGCCCTTCGGTGACGGTGGTGAACCGGTAGCCGCGGGCCTGCATCGCGGGGATGAACGCGTCCAGCGCGGCCACGGTCTGTGTGCGGTCACCGCCGGCGTCGTGCATCAGCACCACCGCGCCCTCACCAGCGGGTGGGGTGGCTTGCCGGACGATCGCCTCCACGCCGGGTCGCGCCCAGTCCCGGCTGTCGGTGTCGTTGACCACGACCACGTAGCCTTGCCGGCCGGCCTCCCGGATCATGGTCCACTCGGCGTCGTCGACCGCCTCCGGCTGCGAGGAGTACGGGAACCTCAGCAGGCGGGTACGTACGCCGGTGGCGTGCGCGATCGCCAGCTGGGTCTGCGCGTACTCCAGCTGCCGCCGCCACTCCGGCAGTCTGCCGAGGTAGGGGTGCGTGAACGTGTGCACCCCGAGCTCGTGGCCGTCGGCGACGAGCTGCCGCGCGAGGTTCGGGTGGCGGGCCACCTGGGCGCCGACGACGAAGAAGGTCGCGTCCACACCGTGCCGGTCCAGCACGCGCCGTACCTGTGGCGTCCACTGTGGATCCGGCCCGTCGTCGAACGTCAACGCGATCGTCTTCGAGGGCAGCCGGTACGAGCGCGACCGCTCCCCCGCGGCGCTGATGACCGGACCACCGCCGGTGACGGCCTGCGGCACGCCGCCACGCGCGCCGTCGCCGCCAGCGCCCTGCGCGTCGGGGTGAACCGGGTGTCCGCGTACGCGTGCACCAGCAGCACGGTCACGAACATCAGCAGCAGCACGGCGACGACCATCCGCCGTGGCCGGAACACCCGCCGGCGGGCCGGCACCGGCCGCACCGGCGTGGGCGGTGCGGCCGTGTTCACCGGGACGCCACCGGGCGCGGGCTGGGCCGCCGGCCCTCACGTGCGGTCGACTGGCTCGACTCCGGGGTTTCCGAGGCCGCGGCGGCATTGTCCGCGCCGGCTGCCGGTGACTCGGTGGGCGCGGGGTCCGGGGACGGCTCGGACCGCGGAGCGGCGGTCTCGCTGGTCGACCCGGCCGGCTCCGCCGGTTCGGCCGGCACTGTCTCGTCCACCGGCTCGGCCGGCTCCGCCTCGGGCGAGAGTGGAGCGTCCGCGGGTGCGGGTTGGGCCACGCCATGCTCCAGCGCAGGGCCGACCGCGGGGCCGGCGCCGGCCAGCGTCGTCAGCACCGCCTGCGCGGCCGGTGACGAGGCGGGCAGCGGTGAACGCGTTTGTACCGGCACCGCCTGGTCCACCGCGACGCGGGTGTCGGCCGCGGCCTCGGGCTCCGGCCGCGGTGACGCGGTCTTCGCCGGCGTGGGCGTCGACGGCGCGGCCTCCGGCCGGTCCAGCAGGTCGGGAAGCGGCAGGAGCGCGTGCGGGTCGATCGGCCCGCCGGAGAACCCGGCGCCCACCAGGCCGGTATAGACCAGCGAAGCGGTACCGAACAGGTAACCGACTCGGCGCATCCGGCGGCGACGCCGTCCGGTCGCGTCCACGAACACTGGGGAAAGGGGGTTAGACTCGTCCATATCGGTAGGTTAGTGATAAAAGAGACGAACAGGGCTTTGCCACACCGGACGCCGGCCTACGCGGAGGTGGATCCCGCGCTCGGGAGCTGAGCGCGGAAGGTGTTGCGGTACGCCTGCGGCGCCACCCCGCTCAGCCGCTTGAACTGGAGCCGGAACTGTGCCGGTGAGGCGAAGCCGACCAGGTGGGCGATCCGGTCGACGCCGTGGTCGGTGCTTTCCAGGAGCTCCTGCGCCCGGCGGATGCGCCTGGCGGTGACCCACTGCATGGGGGTGTGGCCGGTCTGCTCGTGGAAGCGCCGGTTGAGGGTGCGCACGCTGAGGCCGGCCTCGGCGGCGATGCCGGCCAGCGTCAGGTCCTCGTAGGCGTGGACCTCGAGCCACCGCAGGACGGGGTCGAGGCCGGCCGCGGTGGCGTCCGGGCCGGGGCGCACGATGAACTGCGCCTGCCCGCCATCGCGGTGCAGCGGGGCCACAGCCTGTCGCGACGCGTCGGCGGCGACCGCGGCGCCGTAGTCGCGGCGCACGAGGTGCAGGCACATGTCCACGCCCGCGGTCGCCCCGGCCGAGGTGACGAACTGCCCGGTGTCGACGTAAAGCACGGCCGGGTCCACGTCCACCGCCGGAAACGCGGCCCGGAACCGATCGGCGGCGGCCCAGTGGGTCGTGGCCCGCCGGTGGTCGAGCAGGCCGGCGGCCGCGAGCGTGAAGGCACCCACGCAGATCGAAGCGATCCGGGTACCGGCGGCCGCCGCGGCCCGCAGGGCGTCAAGTGCGGCGGCGGGCACGGGCGCGGTCGGGTCGTACCGGCCGGGCACGATGACCGTGCCGGCACTTTCGATGGCGTCGAGGCGGTGGTCGACGGCCAGGCGAAGTGGGCCGGCATCGACCATCGGCTCGCTGCCGCAGACCTGCACCCGGTAGCCGGGGCCGCCATCCGGCAGCCGCACCCGGCCGAGCACCTCGATCGGTGTGGCGAGGTCGAACGCGATCGTGTCCGGCAGCGCCAGGACAAACACGCTGTGCACGGGCCGGGTGCCTCCTGAACTGCGCGGCAAGAAACAGTCGGACGATGGCAATCATGCCACTGGCCGCGGTCACCGCGCGCCGCCGAGGATTGCGGTGTGCTGGTGCAGATCGTGTTGTACGACGGGTTCGACCCGCTCGATGTCGTCGCGCCCTTCGAGGTCCTCGCGGCCGGCGGAGACGCGGCCGCCGGCGCGGTCGAGGTGGAGCTCGTCTGCGCGGACGGCCCCTCCGAGGTGGTCAGCGGCACCCGCGGCCTGAGCCTGCGGGCGGCGGCGCGGCTGGATCCGGACCGGCCGGGCTACGTCGTGGTGCCCGGGGTCAGCGGCCCCACGGTCGGCGACCCCGACCAGGGCGCGGTGACGATCCCCGTGCTGCTGGCCCGGTTCGCCCAGTCACCGGCGGTACCGCTGCTGCGCGCCGCCCTGGCCAACCCGGAGGTGACCGTCGCGGCCGTGTGCGGCGGGACCCTCGCCCTGGCCATGGCCGGCCTGATCGAGGGACGCCACGCCGTAACCCACGTGCTCGGCATGGACATGCTCGACGCGACCGGCGTCCGCGCGGTGCCGGCCCGCGTCGTCGACGACGGCGACCTGATCAGCGCGGGTGGTGTCACGTCCGGCCTCGACCTCGGACTGCACATCCTCGAACGCGAGCTCGGCCCGCGGATCGCGCACGCGGTCGAGACCCTGTTCGAGTACGAACGGCGCGGCACCGTGTGGCGCGACGCCGGCCGCACACCCGTCACGGTCTGAAGGGACGCTGCCTTGCACCCGATCATCGGCACCTGGGACGTCAGCCTGAAGACCCCGATCGGCACGCTGAGCGCGATCTACATCTTCAGCGACGCTGGCGGCGCGCTCACCGGCACCGCGTCAACAACCTCAGAGGCGGTGCCGCTGGCCGCCATCGACTGCGACGGCCCCCGCGTGACCTGGCGGCAGTCCGTGACCCGCCCGATGCGTCTGAACCTCGACTTCGACGTGGTCGTCGACGGCCAGACCCTGACCGGCCACTCCCGCGCGGGCCGCCTGCCCCGCACCGCGGTCACCGGCACCCGCCGGGCGACCCGGGAAGACTGAGCTAGGCGGGGCAGTCGCTCGCGCCTTCCAAGAGGTTGCCGCCCTCCTCCCACAGGCACTTGGCCACGGCCGCTTCCGTGCCGGCCACCCGGAACGGGCGACCGTTGTCGTTGGCGATATAGGTGCCGGTACGGCCCTGCGCCGCCCATTTGATCTCAAGCTGCCAGTACACGTCGTCGCGGGTCGCCTTGCCGATGACGAGGAACGACTCCGCGTCATCCAGCGTGACCCCGTACGGAAACTTGATCGGGCGGCGTTCCTGCGGCGCGGCGTAGCCGATCGCATCCTCCTCGATCTCCGCCTTCGGGGTCGGCGGGTCGGTGTCCAGGTCGACGGCCAGCCACCGGTAGACCTGGTCGCCGCCGCAGCCGACCTGGGCGTGGGTGCCGGCGGGCGGCGGGGCGCGCTTGACCACGACGGGCCGGATTTGATGGAGGATGACCTCCGCGTCACTGGTGCCCTGGATGGTCAGGGTGACGAAGAGCGTGACGGCCGGCAGGCCGCTGGCAGACTCGGCCCAGGCCGGCCAGTCGGGTGTGGTCGCCCCCTCCTTGCGGGGCTTGGGCAGGGCGGCCGGTGCCTGCTCGATGAGCCAGCCGCCGCCGCAGGCGTAGCCGCCGGCCGAGACCGCCACCGTAAACGGCGCATCCTCCGCCGGTGATCCGGAGGACGCGGCTCCGGGGGACGCGGGCGCCGTGGCGCCCGGATCGGCCGCGGGTGCGGCCGGCGAGATGAAGCGGCGGTCGATCCACGTGCCGATGACGCCCACCAGCACGCCGGTCAGTACCACGGTCAGGGTGGTGCCGATCCACTTCGCGGGGCCGGAGCGCCACCAGGGTTGGGCCGGCTGTGCCGCCGTTCGTACGCGTCTTTTCCGTCCGGCCCCCATCAGCAGTACACCTCGCCGGCGTCGACGAACCCCTGCATCGGCTCGGTCGGTCCGATGAGGATCTTCTGCACCGCGTCCGTGCCACCGGTCAGAAAGACGATGGAGTTGCCGGCCTCGTCGACGAAGTAGCCGCGATAGAGGTCTGTCGAGGGCGACACGTACTCGCGGACGGCCGGGCCGTAGGTGGCCCGCAGGTCCTTGACGGGCGTGCCGATACCCATGCCGTTTGCGGTTTTCAGGTCGCCGTCGACGATCCAGATGTAGGACGCGTTTCCCGCCCGGTCCGGGTACACGGTCATGCCCTCCAGCTCGCCTTGCCCTTCCCAGGTCGTGCAGTCGCCGTCCTCTCGTGCGTGCACCAGTCCGGCTCGCTCGGCGCCGGACAAGGGCGCACCGAGTCGTACCGCGCCGACGCCGTCCGGGGTGATCACGAGTGGTGCGGCGGTGGGCACGGGGCGGCCGCGGGGAGTGATGGCGGAGTCGGCGGGTCCGGCGACCGGCGGTGCGTGGATGGCCACCACCTTGTCGGCGAGGTGGGTGCGCTGGCCGCCGCGCTCGCTGTAGAGGGCGCCGTCGGTTTCGATGACCGCGAGGTGGTCGGCGGCGAGCTGGCGCCAGGCGCGGCTCGCGGTGCCTTCCACGGCGACCCAGGCGCCGCCGTCGAGCCGCCACAGGGCGTGCGGGCCCACGGACTCCCGCTCGCTGGAGGGCGACTGGACGCAGCGCCAGCTCGACATCGTCGCGTACAGGCGACCGTCGCGGCCCCACCAGATGTCGTCGACCGAGCGGCCGGCGTCCCGGCCGTCGCCGCCCGCCGCTTTCGCGTCGGTGACCGTCACGAGGCCGTTGCCCGCCAGCAGGTGCACGTCGCGGCGGATGCGGCAGGCGTCGTCGCGATGCTCCACCGTGTACGCCACCGGCGCGTCCCGGTCCACAGCGGACTGTCGCATCAGGACTATCGTCCCGGTGTCGGCCTCGATCGTGTCGACCTTCCCGCCGGCGGCGACGGCCAGCAGGGCGTCGGAGCTGATGGAGGCCGAGGCGACGGTCTCCTGGGCGAGGAAGACCCGCTCGCCGTCGGTGCCCACCGCCGCCGGGTCGAACGCGGCGGGCGGTGGCGGCGGCACGGCACGCGGGTCGACCTGAGCCGCTGTCGTGCCGGGAGCGAGGCTCATCAGCTTTCCGCCGGTGACCCACACGATCCGGCCGCCAGGGCCTGGCGCCGCGGTGCGGCAACCACAGGGCACCGACGTGACCGTGCCGGCCCAGTCGATCGCGACCACCTGTTCGCCGCCGGATCCCGCGCTGACCGCGAAGGCGTACCGCCCGTCGGTCGTCCAGTGCGGTGCGCCGGCGTAGGTGCCGAGCTGGCGGCCGACGACCGTGGCGTCGCGGACCACACCAAGCTCGTGTTCGCTCAGGAACGCGTACACATCGCGCGGAACGTCGGCGGCCGGGCCGTCCGCGGCGGCCGGTGGCTCGTCGCGCAGCAGCCGGAGGACAAGCATTGTCGCGATGGCCACGACCAGCACGGCGGCCACGGCGAGGAGCCTGGTCATTACGCGGCGCGACGGCGGGCGCATGGGCCACTCCCTACCCGGTCGTTCGCTGGAAGAGCGGCGACCGTCCTCATCGGACCGTCGCCGGCGGCGCCCCGGCGGGTGCGGGGTGGGGGCGGGCCGGACCGGTTCCATATGATCTTGCGGACAAGCACCCGGACGGAGTGGAGGCTGTCGTGACGGGTTCGACGGCGTTCCTGCTGGAGCGCCTGCTTCGGGCGAAGATGCCCGATGTCGTCGCCGTGGAGCCGGCGGCGGGTGGTCTCGCGGCGCTCGCGGGCATTGCCACCCGCCGGGGCGCGCCGCCGGTGTTCGTCAAGGCCTTCGCCGACACGCCCGCCGACGACGTCTTCGTGGCGGAGGCGGAAGGGCTGGCCGCCCTGCGCGAGCTCGGCGGCGTGGCGACGCCAGAGGTGATCCTCGCGGACCGGGACCTGCTGGTGCTGTCGATGCTCGCGCCAAGGCCCCGGAGCGAGACGTTCTGGGAGCGGTTCGCGCACGTGCTCGCCCGCCTGCACACGAGCACCACCCATCCCCGCTTCGGGTGGCACCGCGACAACTGGCTGGGCCGCCGCCGGCAGGCCAACACCTGGGACGAGGACGGCTTCGCCTTCTTCGCACAGCACCGGCTCCTGCGCTGGCTCGGGGAGCCCCGCGTCGAGGCCGCCCTCGACCGCGAAGACCGGGCGGCCCTGGAGCGGCTGTGTCACAAGCTGCCCGACCTGCTGCCGGACCGGCCGGCATGCCTGACGCACGGCGACCTGTGGGCCCAGAACGTCCTGGCCACCCCGGACGGGCAGCCCGCGCTGATCGACCCGGCGGTCTCCTACATGTGGGCCGAGGTCGACCTCGCCCACGTGTGGACCACCGCTCCCCCGCCCGAGGCGCGGCGCTTCTTCACCGTCTACGCGGAGCTGACCGGCCTCGACAGCGGCTGGCAGGCCCGCATGCCGATCGTCCAGTTGCGACAGCACCTGGCCGTGCTGGCCCAGTTCGACGACGACTGGGGCGCGGCCGACCAGATCCGCGCCACCCTCGCCCCGTTCCGGACGCTGGGCTGACGGTCGACGCTGTTGCCGGCTCAGGACGGACCTTCCGCAATGGCGGGACGCGACCGGCGGGTCCTTTCCGCCAAGGGGACGTAGGGCGACCGGCTGAAGTTCTTTCGCTGCAACTCCTTGGACAACCACAGAAGTTCGGCGCAGTACCCCTCGTATTCGATCTCTTTGCTCCTGGCCTCGATGAACGGCCGGTAATGCTTCACGGCGTTGATGAGCCGTGGACCGCAGAGGGTGTCCATCACTTCGATGTCGTAGACCCCGCTGGCGACGCCCACGGAAAGGGTCTCGAGGTGGCCGAGGTACTCCTTGAGGGCAGTGACAGCGGCGACGTCGCCGCTGTCGATTCGCGCCAGAAACGCGGCGACCTCCGCTTTGTCCCAGTCGTCGGGGAGCTCTTTTCGCAATGCTGCCCGATGCTCCTGGGTCGAGCCGTACGCGTCGGTGGTCGACTCCTTGCGTCCGCGTGTCAGCTCCCTCTTTTCAGCGTTCCTCGCGAGGGTCACCTGTATTGCGATGAAGCCGATGCCGACGCCGTTGACGATGAGTCCGGCCATTGCGAAGAAAAGCGACCATCCATTGCTCACGCCATCAGCTCCCACACCGGCGCCGCCTCGATAGGAGCAAGTTGTCACAGCGAAAAGATCAACAGAAGGTGGCCCCGCGTCCAATAGCCGACAACTGTCCTCTGTGCACGCTCGGGCGGTGCCCGACTCCCTACCGGGCGCGGCCCGTATAGTCGCGCGATGAACCTGGAGCAGGTGCGGCAGTCGTACGGGTCGGTCGCGGACCTCTACATCGAACTGTTCGGCACGACCGAGCAGGTGCACGCCGATGACCTGGCCTTGATCGGGCGCAACCTGGCAGTCCGGCCGGGCACGGTGCTCGACCTCGGCTGCGGACCCGGCCACCTCACCGCTCACCTGCGCGCCATGGGCGTCGACGCGACGGGCATCGACCTGGTCCCCGAGTTCATCGCCCATGCCAGGACGGCCCATCCGGATGGCGTGTACCGGCTCGGGTCGATGGGGAGCCTCGACGCGGCCGGCGGGTCCGTCGCCGGCATCCTGGCCTGGTACTCGCTGATCCACCTGCCGCCACCGGACCTCGATGTCGTGCTCGCCGAGTTTCGGCG
The DNA here is from genome assembly GCF_011764425.1 of Phytohabitans houttuyneae. Lineage (NCBI taxonomy): Bacteria > Bacillati > Actinomycetota > Actinomycetes > Micromonosporales > Micromonosporaceae > Phytohabitans > Phytohabitans houttuyneae. The sequence goes on along the minus strand of NZ_BLPF01000002.1, from coordinate 1,192,692 downwards.
GGTGATGGCCCCGGGCGGCGCGCTGGTGGTCGGCTTCGTCGACGGCGACGAGGTCGAGGCCTTCGACCACAAGGTCGTGACGGCTTACCGCTGGCCCGTCGACGCGTTCTCCGAGCGGCTGGCGCGGGCGGGTTTCACGGAGGTCGAGCGCCTGCGGCGGCCCAGTGACGGCGTCCAGCGGCCGCAAGCCACGATCGCGGCTGTCGCACCCGCCGACCCCGGGTAGCCCGACCGGCTGGCCCCGGGTGCCGGTCGTTCGTACCCGGGTACCGCCCGCCGGCACCTCAGGCTGAGGCGCCCCGCTCCGCCTGCCGCCACCTTCGGATCATGACAATCTTGCTTTCCGATCCTCGGGTGTCGGCCGTGCCGGTGCGCGACGCCGGCGAGGCGTTGGTACGCCTCGACGCGGACTTCGGGCCGGCACGGGCGTGGGTCCGCCGGGGCCTGGGCGAGCGGCTCGCCACCGCGCGTGACGCCCTGCCGGCCGGGCTTCGGCTGCTGGTGGTGGAGGGTCATCGCCCGGTCCGGCAGCAGCGGGCCATCATCTCCGCCTACGCGGCGCAGCTTCGGCTCCTGCACCCGGAGCTGCCCGCCGCCGAGCTGCACCGCCTGACGAGCAGGTTCGTGTCACCGGTCGAGGTGGCGCCGCACGTCGCGGCCGCGGCGGTGGACCTCACGCTGGCCGACGCGGAGGGCGCGGAGCTGGACATGGGCACGCCGATCGACGCGACACCGGAGCAGTCCGGCGGGGCATGCTACTTCGACGCGGAGGGCGTCGACGCGGACGCCCGGGCGCGCCGGGAGCTGCTGGCCAAGGTGCTGGGCGGCGCCGGCCTGGTGAACTACCCCACGGAGTGGTGGCACTGGAGCTACGGCGACCGGTACTGGGCCTTGATGACCGGCGCGCCCGCCGCGCTGTACGGCCCGGTCCTGACGGAGCCGGAGGCGTGACACACCCCGCGACCGCGACCGTGCTCGCCCCCCACGAGCCGCGTGGCGAAGGCGCGCGGCTGACCGTCGACCTGAACGCCGTCGCGCACAACGTCCGGCTGCTCAGGCGGCGTACCGCGGCGGAGCTGATGGCGGTGGTCAAGGCCGACGGGTTCGGCCATGGCGCCGTCGACGTCGCGCGCACGGCCATCGCCGCCGGCGCGGGCTGGCTGGGCGTGACGAGCGTCGACGAGGCCGCCGCCCTGCGCGACGCCGGCCTGCGGGTACCGGTGCTGAGCTGGCTCAACCCGGTCGACGCCGACTTCGACACGGCGGTGCGCCGGTGCGTCGACCTGGCGGTGCCCAGCCGTGACCACCTCGACGCGATCGCCCGCGCGGACGGTCTCGCGCGGGTGCACCTGCACCTGGACACCGGCATGGCCCGCGACGGCGCGGAACCCGGGGCGTGGCTCGAGCTGTGCCGCCGGGCGTACGCCGCCGAGCGGGAAGGGCGGATCCGGGTGGTCGGCGTGATGGGACACCTCGCGTGCGCGGAGACGCCCGGGCATCCGGCCAACGCAGCCGGCCGGCGGCTGTTCGAGTGGGGGGTGGCCGCGGCCCGCGACGCGGGACTGCGACCGGCCGTGCGCCACCTGGCCGCCTCCGCGGCGGCCCTCACCGAGCCGCGCGCCCATTTCGATCTGGTACGGGTCGGTGCCGCGCTGGTCGGCATCGACCCGACCGGCACCACCGCCCTGCGTACCGCGCTGACGCTTGCCGCCCCCGTCGTCGCCGTGCGCCGCGTCGCGGCCGGCACTCCGGTCGGCTACGGCCACGCCTGGCACGCGCCGGCCGCGACCACGCTCGGGCTGGTGCCGGTCGGGTACGGCGACGGCCTGCCCCGCCACGCCTGGGCCCGGGCGGAGGTGCAGGTCCGCGGCCGGCGGCGCCGCATCGCCGGCCGCATCTCCATGGACCAGCTCGTCGTCGACCTCGGCGACGACCCGGTACGGCCCGGCGAGACCGCCACCGTGTTCGGCCCGGGTGGCGGCGGCGAGCCGACGCTCCAGGACTGGGCGGGCTGGGCGGACACGATCGCGCACGAGCTGGTCACCGGGCTCGGCCCGCGGCTTCGCCGCCACGTCCTGCCCGCCGACAACCGCGACCCGCACGGGAGCCTGACATGAGCACACGCCGCACCCGGGTCGCCGTCATCGGCGGCGGCCAGAACTGCGAACACGAGGTCTCCCTCGCCTCCGCCGCCGCGGCCACGGCGGCGCTCGACCCCGCCCGGTACCAGGTGGTGGTCCTGACCATCGGCGCGGACGGTGGCTGGCGCGACGAGGGTGACCGCCCGGTCGGCCTGGCCGGCGCGGTCGAGACTCTCCAGGGCTGCGACGTGGCGCTGCCGCTGCTGCACGGGCCGCGCGGCGAGGACGGCACGGTGGCCGCGCTGCTCGACCTCGCCGGCGTGCCGTACGCCGGCTCCGGCCTGAGCGCCGGCGCGCTCGCGATGGACAAGTGGGTCACCAAGCTGGTGGCGGGCGCGATCGGCATCGCGACCGCGCCCGGCGTCCTGCTCACGGCCGCGACCGCCGCGACGTACACCTGGACCCACCCGGTCGTCGTCAAACCGGTCGCGGCCGGTTCGAGCCGCGGTGTCGCCCGGGTGGACCGCCCGGAGCAGCTGGCAGCGGCGGTCGGCGCCGCGCTGGCGCTGGACCGGCGGGTGCTGGTCGAAGACGTGGTCGAGGGGCGGGAGGTGGACCTCGCCGTGCTGGCCCGCCCGGGCGGCGCCCGGATCGTCGCGCCGGCGCTGGAGATCGTGGTCGCCGGCGGCGTCTTCGACTACGCCACCAAGTACGACGGATCGGCCGTCTTCCGGGTGCCGGCTCCGCTGGCCGAGGCGGACCGCAAGGCGCTCGAACACGCCGCCCTCGGCATGTACGACGCATTGGGGTGCAGCGGCGTCGTCCGGGTCGACTTCTTCCTCACCGCGGACGGTCCGGTCCTCAACGAGGTCAACACCACGCCCGGGTTCACCGGCCAGTCCCAGGTGCCGCGGATGTTCGCCGCCGCCGGCGTGCCGTACCCCGAGCTGCTCGACATCCTCATCCAGGATGTCCTGGCCGGCGCGTCGTAAGGTCGCTGGGTGAACGTGCCCCGACCCGCCTGGCAGGATTGGCTGCCGGACGCCGCGGCCGGGCTGATCGTCGCGGCCCTCGGTCTGGTCATCGCGATCTTGAACTACGGCCCGTACGACGAGTACGCCGGCCCGGCCCCGCTCGGGATGGTCACCCCCGCCCGGCTTGTGGCGCTGCTCGCGGTGGTGGCGGTGGTCACGGGGGCGGCGGTGGGCGTCAGCCGCCTCGCCCCGGGCGCCGCGCTCGCGCTGGTGTGGGCGCTGGCCGCGATTCACGTCGTGGTCGGCGTCCCGATCCTCCCCACCGAGCTGGCCATCGCGGTGGTGGCGTTCGGGACCGCCCGCTGGGGCAACACGACGGTGGTCTGGCTCAGCGCGCTGTCCGTACCGGCCGGCGCGGCGGTCGCCGTGCTGTTCCTGGCTCCCGAGATCCGGCGGCTCCTGTCCGGTTTTCTCGACCTGAGCGCGCTGCAGGCCCTCGGTGAGACGTGGCAGCCGTTCGCCGCGTTGATCGGGGCGGCCCTGCTGGGTGTGCCGTGGATGGCCGGCATGGTGCTGCGCGTGGCGGCGCGCGCCCGTACCACTGTCGATCTGGCCTCGGCGGACGTGGCCCGGGCCGAGGCGGACCGGGCCCAGGCCCGGCAGATCGCCCGGCTGCGCGAGGACCAGGCCCAGCTCGCGCGGGAGGTGCACGACGTCGTCGGCCACTCCCTCGCGGTGATACTCGCCCAGGCCGAGTCCGGCCAGTACCTGCCGGACGGCGACCCGGCAGCGCTCAAGACGACCCTGGCGAACATCGCCACCTCGGCCCGGACCTCGCTGCAGAGCGTGCGGCAGGTGCTGACGGCCACGCAGGAGGGGCTCGCGGCGTCGACGCCGGACCTGGACAGCCTGATAGAAGGGCTGCGCACGAGCGGCCACGGTGTGGTCTCCACACAGACCGGCACGCCCCGGACGATGCCGCCGGAGCTGGACCTGATCGCATTCCGCACGTTGCAGGAAATGGTGACAAACGCGATGAAACACGGCCGGCGGGATCACCCCATCACCGTGGAACGCCGCTGGCCGGACGGAGACTGGGAGGCCACCCTGCGGATCTCGGTGAGCAACGCCGCGCTGGCACCCCACCGCGCGGACTGGACCGCCGGCCAGGGCCTGACCGGCATGCGGCAGCGGGTGGAGTCGGTCGGCGGCCGGCTCGACGTCGACCGGCACGAGGTGGCCGGGGAGCCGAGGTTCACCGCGACCGCGTGGATCCCCGTGCGGGAGCCGCTGTCGTGACCGGGCCGATCAGCGTCCTGCTCGCCGACGACCAGGAGCTCTTCCGCTCCGGCGTGGCGGTCATCGTGGACGCGCAGGAGGGCATGTCCGTGGTCGGCACGGCCGGCGACGGAAGCGAGGCGGTCCGCCTCGTCGACGAACTGGCGCCCGACGTCGTGCTGATGGACATCCGCATGCCGGGCATGGACGGCGTCGAGGCCACCCGGCAGATCTTCCTGCCCGAGCGGGTCAGCCGCCGCCCCAAGCCGGTCCGCGTGCTGGTGCTGACCACCTTCAACCTCGACGACCAGGCGGCCACCGCCATCCGGTACGGGGCCAGCGGCTTCCTGCTCAAGGACACCACCCCGGTGATGCTGCGCGACGCCATCCGCACCGTCCACAGTGGCAACGCGGTGCTGGCGCCGCCCGACCTGACCACGCTGATGGACCACCACTTCCGGGCGCCCGTGCCGACACCCGAGGCGTACCTCGCGCTGACCGACAAGGAACGCGACGTCTTCACCGCCGCCGCCCGCGGACTGTCCAACGCCGAGATAGCCGCCCAGGTCTTCGCCAGCGAGTCCACCGTGAAGACACACATCGGTGCGATCCTGCGCAAGCTCGGCCTGCGCGACCGGGTACAGATCGTCGTGTTCGCCTACGAACACGGCCTCGTCCCTCCGCGCTGAGCCACCCGAGGGGCGGCGAGTACCCTCGCAACCCGAACGAGAGGACACCGTGACCACCGAAACGACCCGCTCGCCGCGCATCCGGTCGATCTCGTGGGGGCGCATGGAGGTCGAAGGCCTCGACGTCGGCAAGGACTTCAAGCTCTACCCCGGCGGTGGCCGCCCGTGGGACTGGTCCGAGACCGGCACCCGCCACAGCCCAGGCATCCAGCCCGCCGACGTCGAGGAGCTTCTGGCCCGCGGCGCCACGGCGGTGGTGCTGTCGCGCGGCATGCAGCTGCAGCTCCAGGTGGATCCGCGCACCGTCGAGCTACTGGAGCAGCGCGGGGTCACCGTACACATCGCCGAGACCACCGAGGCGGTACAGGCGTACAACGAACTCGCCGCCAACGGCACCGCCGTCGCCGGGCTCTTTCACTCGACCTGCTGACCCCACTCCCCCGGCCTTGCCCGGCGTGCGCCCGCCGCGTGTTGACTCGCTCACCATGCTGGAAGCGGAAGCCCTTCCCGCAACTCCCGAGGAGGACCCCGTGCGCAAGCCGGCCAAGACCGCCGCTGTCCTCGTGGGGCTCGGCGTGGGCGCCGCCGCCGGCCCGTCCCTCGGCGCCGCCGCCGTGTGGTCCGGCGTCGCGGTCGCCGCTGTCGGCGTGGTGCTCTCCCTGCTCGGTAGCACGGAACCCGCCCCCGGCGACGGCGCGGAACGACAAGGGCGAAACCCGCAGCGGCCCACCCTCAGCGGCTTGGGCACCCGCGTGGAGCAGGTCCTCGAGCTCGCCGAGGAGCAGGCCGCCGACCACCGCGCGGAAGCGCGGCGCGAAGCCGAGGAGATCGTGACCACCGCGCGGCGGGAAGCCGAGGCGATCGTGAACCGGGCACGTGAGCAAGCGGCCGGCGACCCGACCACCTGATCATGAGCGCGCGCGTCCGGGTACGCGGCGGAAACCGTTGCATGGCTCCGGCCACGGTCTCTTTTCTGCGCTCAGTCAGCCGATCGGGCGTGAGCACCAAAGGTAAAAGTCGTCCAGGTGGACCTCGTTCGGGTCGCTGCCCTGGCCGCCGCCCACCCACATGCGGATGACGATGCGGGTCGTCGTGTGCGGGAAGTTCTGGAAGAGCACCTGGCGGTAGTCCTTGGTGTTCGACTTCGGAATCACCTTCTCGGTGCGCGAGATGTACATCCACGTCGTGCTGTCGATCAGTTCGAGGTGCAGGAGGCTCTCCTGGTTTCCCCACGCGTAGATGTTCGCGCCACAGGTCCGATAGCTTGAGGTGGGATCGAGCACCACCCAGCCCTCGACAGCGGCCCAGCCGGAAGCGCCGCCGAGAGTAGCCGAGTTCTGGCCCGTCCTCGCGTACTCCGGCCTGGTGTCGGTGTTGGCCCACCCGTCGCCGGTCCTGGTGTACGCCCACCTGTTCTGATGGTCGCCTTCGAAGCCGTCGACGACCGGCCACGGTTGGGCTTGCGCGGGCGCGCCGCCGGCAAAGACCGCCGCCAGTGTCACCACCACCGTCGCCAGCAGCGCCCGCAGGCCCACGTATCGCCTACCGTTCATACGACCCCTCCTCCGGTTGTCGCGTCCGCCGCAAACGCTGGCACGGACCCTTCACCGAAGTTGCACGGGTTCGTTCATCGCCTCGACCGCCGCCACCCGACCACCGCGGTCCGTGGGCGCATTGCTGCGCCCAGCTTGAGAGCCACCTGCGGCAAAGCCGCCCGCGCCGGTGACCAGCGCGACTCAGCGGGCGTTGGTGGCCCGCCACGCGACGTAGTCGGCGACCGCCGCGGCCATGTCGAACCTCGGCGCGAAGCCCGTGTCCCGCACCAGCCGGGTGATGTCGAGGTGGGGTCCTTGCTCCCCTCCGGGCAGCACGTCGAGCCGCAGGCCCGGAGTGATCGCCTCCAGCGCGTCGGCAAGCTCTCGGTTGGTGGAGGGCCGGCCGCTGGAGACGTTGTACGTGTCGTGCCGCAGGATCGGCACGGTCATCAGCAATGCGATCGCGCGCCCCGCGTCGGACGCGTAGCAGCGGTCGCCGCCATCGCCGGCGTGCAGGGTGGGCGGCTGCTCGCCGCGGAGCACGGCGCTGATGTACGGCGGGATGTGGTTGAACGGTGATTCCGGGTCCATCAGCGGCCCCCAGATGCTCCCGATCCGCAGCACGACCGGCTGCACGCCGCTGCCCTGCAGGCTGTGCGTGGTGAGCGGCTCCACGGCCTTCTTGAACGCGATGATCAGGTGTGGTAGCTCCACTGTGGGCAGTGCCAGCTCCTCCCGCCACGGCACTTCCGTCCGGCCGATGTAGACACCCAGGCTGCTCGCGACGGCACACCTGCGTACGCCCCACGCGCGGGCGGCGGCCAACGCGTTGAGCAGGCCGGTCGTGTCCGTACGGAAGAAGGCGACCGGGTCCTCGCCGGGAACGCTGCCGGCGAGGTGGACGATGTCGCTGATCTCGTGGCGGTCGCCGAGCGCGAGAAACGCCTCCCGGTCCGTCACGTCGAGGCGTTCCACAGTGACCTTGCCGTCGAGGAACGACGGTACGTCGGTGCTGCGGTGGGAGGTGACGACCACCTCCTGCCCGAGGTCGAGCAGCGCGCGGGCGGTGTGGGCGCCGATCATGCCCAGCCCTCCGGTGACAAGGATCATCGGAGCACCTCGTAGTGAAGGTGGGTCACGCCGGGCGCCGGGATGGCCTCGATCAGGCGCAGGTTGACGTGCTCCGGCAGTTCATGGAAGAAGCTGTGACCGCCGCCCAGCAGTACCGGTACCTGATGGAGGACGATCTCGTCGACGAGCCCGGCCTTGAGTGCCGCGGTGACCAGGCCGCCACCCATCAGCGCGACGTTCCTGTCCCCTGCGGCCACGCGGGCCGCGGCGATGGCGTCCCCGATGCCGGTGGTGACGAGGGTCTGCTTTTCGCTGATCCCGGGCACCGGCCGGTGGCTGACCACGAACAGCGGCGCGGTCGGGTGCGGCCCGTCGCCGCCGAAGTGGCTTGAGTGCTCGTACGTGGTGCGGCCCGCCACCGACGCTCCCACCCGCGCCGCGAGCGCGTCGAAGAAGCGGGCGCTGGCCTCGCTGAGCGTGAAGCCGTCGAACACCTGGCTCGGCGTGTCCCCGTTGCCGTACCAGTCGAAGAGCATGGGCGCGTCGCCGAGACCCCGCCCGAACTCCGCCTCGCCCTCGGGCGTGCGACCACTGATGTAGCCGTCGACCGAAACGGCGTGAGCGCTGATCACCTTGCTCATGTCTCTCCTCAGGTTCAGATGGCTTGCGGGAAGTCGAAGAACCGCTGCGGGTCGTAGGCGGCCTTGACCGCCGCCAGCCGCCGGTGGTTGCCCGCGTGGTAGGCCGCCGCCCAGTCGTCGAGCGCGGGGTCGGGAAAGTTGGGGTAGACCCGCCCCGACGCGCCGGCGTGTGCGGTCGCCCACGACCGGTCCACCCACGGGCCGGCCGCCTCCGCGATGTGTTCGAGCAGGAAGCGCTCGCCGCGGTGGGCGAACGCCGTGGCGTCCGCCGCGACCCTGTTGTACGCCCCACCCATCGCGGTGAACGCCAGCTGCCGCCAGCCCACCGCCCTCCGCTCGCCGAGCTGGTCCAGCAGCGACGCGAGCGTGCGGTCCGCCATCGCACGGGCGAAAAACTCCGACCGGGCCCGCACGGCCCGATCGGGCGGGTCCAGGTCCGCGAAACTGCTCTTCAGCAGGGGTACGGAAGGTCGCCGCGCAGCTCGCACGGGCGATCCGTGAGCCCACGCAGCAGTTCTCGGGCCGGCGCCTCCGCGAGGGTGGTGGCGCCGAAAAGCGTGGCCCGCACCGGGGCGCCGGGCTCGGACTCGAGGGTGAGGTTGACGGTGATCTCGTCCGGCGCGTCCGGTGCCCAGTCCTGCCAGGCGGCCACGAGCTCGTCCACGGCGACGTCCGACCAGCGCGCCTCGATGCGGGTCGTCACCGGCTCCGGCACGGTGTCGAACCGCAGTGACGTGACGACCCCGAACTGCCCGCCTCCCGCACCGCGCAGCGCCCAGAAGAGGTCCGGCTCGCGCTCGTGGTCGCAGTCCACGACGCTGCCGTCGGCGAGCACCACCTGTGCGCCGGCCAGGCGATCGCAGGTCAGCCCGTACACGCGTCCGAGCAGGCCGATCCCGCCGCCGAGGGTGAGACCGGCGATGCCGACGGTGGGGCCGCACCCGGCCGGCAGCGTGCGGCCGTGCGCGTGCAGTGCCGCGTACACCTGTGCCAGGCGGGCGCCGGCTCCGATCGTGGAGATCCGGTTGTCCGCCATCGAGATCCCGTCGAGGCCGGACAGGTCGAGCACGATCCCGTCCGTCGACGAACGGCCCGCGAAGCAATGCCCTCCACCCCGCGGGACGAGGCGCTGGCCGGTGGCCGCCGCGTACCTGACCGTGGCGACGACGTCCGTTACCGAACGGCACCGCACCACGAGAGCCGGACGCACGTCCTGGAAGGCGGCGTTGACCGGGCGGCGGATCGCGTCGTAGCCCGGCGAGGAAGGTGTGAACACCTCGCCGTCGACTGCTAGGTCAGGCACGGGTCCAACCTAGGGACCGCCCGACCGGCCGGTCTTGAACGAATCGCGCAGCCTCAGACGCGCAGCGGCGGCCTTCCGCGGCTGGCCAGAAACGGCTTGTAGGAGGCCGAGTGCTCGTGCCCGCAGGCGCACCTGTCGACGGTCCCGCCGAGCAGCTGGCGCGGCGTGAGGCCGGTCAGCCGGAGGCACTCGCGGCTGAGGTGTGCCTGGTCGGCGTACCCCACGTCGACCGCGAGCCCCGCCATGCCGTCCGCGCCGCGCCGACCGGAAGCGGCGGCTCCTGCCTGGGCGAGCGCGAGAAAGCCCTGGAACCGCAACGTGCGCTGCAGCACCTTCGGACTCACCCCCACCGTGTGCAGGCAGCGGCGGCGCAGCTGGCTGGCGGACAGCGCCAGGTGGGTGGCCAGGGAGTCGATGTCGACAGGGTGCCAGGGCATCAGCGCCTTGACGGCCTCACCCACCACCGGGTCCACCGGCACCGCCACCCGGTACTCCCGCAGCAGGTGTCCCTGCAGGAGCATGAGCGCCCGCTCCGGCGTCGCGGCCCGCGCCATCGCCTCCACGAGCCGGTCCACCGACAGTCCCCACAGCTCCGCCAGGCTCAGCCGCTGGTCCACGAGGTCGTCGAGCACCGCCGGCAGCGGCGGCGGGGTGCCCGGCTGAAACCGCACGCCCACGATCGTGGTGCGCGCCGGAATGACCTCGACCTCCGGCCCGGTCAGCGGACCGACGAGCTGCGGCCGCCCACCGATCGGGAAATGGACCTCGATCCCGCCCGTCGGCAGGTGACGCTGCACGTAGGGCGCGTCGCCGGTGCGCTGGATCCAGACCGTCCGCACCACGCCCGCCAGGGCGGGCAACGGGGGACGCTCAACGTAGGACTCCATCACCGCCATCCTTACACGGACCCCAGAGCGGCGGTCGACACCTCGATGTACCCCTGAAATACTTGCTGCCGTGAATGGGCCAGCGGGCTCGGCGTCGCACGGATCGCACGATCCAGCCGCGCGCCTCGACGCCGCGTGGGAGCTCGTCGACGCCAGCTGGCACGCCATGGCGGCGGGCGAAAGGGCACGGACCGCCGAAAACCTGCGCGGCGAGCTGCGCAATGCCAGGCACATCATCGACCTCACCCGCGCCTCACTCCCCATGTTGGCGGGCCCGCAGGGCCGGCACGGCGAGCAGGACGCCCACGACCTGCTGTGGCAGCTCGCCGAGCTGGACCTCGCCGTGCCGCGGACGCCACCCACCGACGGCAGGCCTTCGCTCGCGGACGTCATGCTTGCGCTGCCGCATCTCACGGTGCTTTCGCAGCCGCAGGTCGACGCCCTGGACGCCGCGCTGAAAGACTTCGACGACGAGATCCGCTCACTGCTCGACGAACACGACGGTCAGGAATGGCGTGAGCGCGCTCTGGGACTAACCACGGCGATACGCCCGTACCTGGTCCGCGTCTCCCTCTCGGTTGCCGCCGGCCTTCTCGCGACAGTGGTAACGGCAGCGCTCGCCGGCCCGGTCGTCGTCGCGTCGCTGCTCGTCGCCACCGCCGGCCTTCTCGTCTCGGCCATCTGCGCGGAAGCACAGGCCCTGGTCCCACAGTCCCGCCCCGCGCCGGACCCGAGCGCGCACCTTGTCGCCCGGCACATGGACCTCGCGTCGGCGCTGGGAGACCTGACAAACCTGCTGGACCGGGCCAGCGATCCGCGCGCGAAAGAGGAATGGCTCCCGTTGGTGCAGCGCGCCAGCCTGACCGCCGCCATCATCGCGATAGACACCGACCAGGAAAGCCGCAAGTTCGCGTGGGCGGGCGCCCCTGGCTACCTGACCATGCTCCACACGACGCGGGTGCTTCTCGTCGCCCAGGCGACCGCTCCCGCCATCGACCCCGAAGCGCACGAACACCTGACGTCACTCGCCGACCGCTTTGCGGCAACCCACCCACCGGCCGACCTGCACCGCATGCGACAACCAGCTTCGCCACCAACCTTCGACGTGCCAGTAACCCGCGGCTTCATTGCATTTCCCGATCTGCCGGAAAGCGAGCGGGCCGACCGTCGCGAGCAAACACCCGTCACCAACCTCGACGAAGCCCCAGCGAGCCCGGTCCCGCCGCCCCCGCCGCGCGTGGAATTCGAAGAGCTGACGACCCGCGTCAAAAAGCCGGATGAAGATCTCGACGGACCAGGCGGTTCGTTCGGATTCTTCTGACCGGTTGCCCCGGCGGCACTGCGACGCGGGGGTACGGGACCGGCGCCCGTACCCCCGCTTTGTGGAACGACGGTCACACCTGGCAGGGGTGACCGCCCGGCTGGCCTGGTTTGGCCTCGACGTTCGCCTTCGCCTCGCCGATGGCCACGTCAGTGGCCAGCGTGTCGAGGATGACGGCGTGCTGCGTGACCGTGGTGGCGGTGGTCGTGGTGCTGTTCAGCCGCAAGGAACCGATCACCAGCGGGATGGTCAGCGGTGCGCTGCCGACGGTGACCGGGATTCCGTTGATCTTCAGGCTCGCGATGCTCGACGAGCCGGTGAAGGACGGCACCAGGGTGCCGCCCGGTCCGGCTACGCAGGTGGCGGTCGCGGTGGACGTGATCACGCCCAACTCGATCGTGACGAGCGGGACGATCAGGCCGGACGTGATGCGACTGGTGAGCACCTTCGCCGTCGCCGTCGCGTTGTCGCCCGGCGCGGGCGGCGACGCGGCCAGGTTGTCCGGCGTCTGGTTGGTGACCGCGTCGAGCCCGGTGGCGGTCACGTTGATGACGCCGGCGTTCAGCGCCACCTGGGCGAGCGTCTCGTGGTCGTCGGCGCAGGGAACGTCCGGCGGGTTGGCCACGGTCGAGGTCAGTCCGGCTATGCGCAGCACGGTCGCGATGCAGGAGAAGATGCCGTTGCGGTCGGCAGCCTCGATGCGCAGGTCGGACAGGATCGGGCTGTCGCCGGACGGGCTGGCCAGCAGCGTCGCTCGTACCTCGATGAAGCGCCCGACGAGGCCGAACTGAGCGCCGTTGCCGACCGGGACGAAGGGCTGCGCGGCGAGGTCCGCTTCGGCGTTCGCGGCGCGGGCCTGCACCGTGATGCTCGTTCCGGCGGGCACGCTGCCCTGTGGCTCGGTATTCCAGGTGACCTTCCCCCACGTCTGGCCGGCGACGCCACCGTCCTGCACCACGGACCAGGTGCCGACCGGCGCGGTGACCTCACCGAGGACCGAGCCCGTCATGTCGCTGTAGTTGTACGGGAAGGAGTTGGCGCCGAGATTGACGGTCAGGTCGACCGCGCCGACGGGGAATCCGCCGCCACCCGTCGGGCCGGCGGCCGGGTCGATCCGCATGGCGTTGCTGCTGTCCCGGTTGGCGACCCAGATCTTGCCGTTGCTGTCGACCGCGACGCCGGTCGGACCGCTTCCGCCGGGCAGTGCGACGTTGCCGACGAACGTGCCGTCGGTGCGCAGGTGGCCGACCGTCGTCTGTGGACCGAGGATCGAGTGGGCCACCCACACGTTGCCGCTGGCGTCCACAGCGACCCCTTGAGCGAACGTGTTGCCGTGCGGATACGTACCCAGCACCGTGCCGTCGGGCGCCATCTTCACCACCACGCCGGCGTCCACCCTGGTGTGCCAGATCTCGCCGGTCACCGGGTCCATGCCCAGGCCGTAGTCGCCGTGGCTGGCGTCGAGGCAGGCACCGCTGCCGGGTGCCGGGTCCGGTTCGAAGCGCAGCAGGTTGGCTCCGAAGCGCGCGGACCACAGCGTGCCGGCCTTGTCGACCAGGCCGCCGTAGCCACCGCAGCCGAGGTTGATCTGGGTGTCGTCGACCGGCGCCCCGGTCACCCCGTCGACCTTCTCGTGGTCGTTGTCGGAGCCGCCGGTCCACAGGTTGTTCTCCGCGTCCACGGCCACCGTCCGGGTGTTCGTGCCATTGACCCGGGTGTAGTTGATGACGCATTCGTCGGCGGCGGTCTCCACGCCGCCGTCGTTGTCCACACCGCCCGCGTTGGTCCACGCCCGCACGTCGCCCATCCCGCGCGACGTGGCGATCAGCCCGTCGTCGTCCCGGTCGTCGCAGGTGTTGTACGCGAACGGCGGCTTGAGGTAGTCCCCGTTGGGGTTCGCCGTACCGTCCACGTTGGAACGGGTGCCTCCCACCACGACACCGACCCGGGTCACCGAGCCGTCTCCGCCGGCCGCCTCGGCACGGTTGGACAGCCAGGTGTTGCCCAGCCGGTCCACCGTGGTGCGCGACGGGTCACGCCCGCGCCCGCTGGGCGCCGAAAACCACTCGCCGAGCACGTCGCCGGTGTTGACGTCGATGCGGACCATCGTCCCGGCCGCCGATTTGGCGATATTCACGTACGGGAAGAATGTCTGCGTCCGGTCGAGCTGGAGCTGGTCGTTGTTGGGGGCGTCGTGGTTGACGTCCTGCAGCACTCCCTGATCGAAATCGGCGTCGGTCGTGTAGAGCACATTTGTGCCGGTGACCGCGGCGGCCGCCGGTCCTGCGGGCAGCGCGACCAGGCTCGGTACGGCCATTGTGAGCAGGCCGAGCGCGACCGCCGCCCGCCGTGGTCGACGCCGGATGGGCTGTCTGCGGTTTACAGATCTTCGTGCGATGCCGATGGACAGGTGCATGCCACTCTCCCAACGGGGGTTCGGGTGCGGCGATCCGAATAGCGGATCGCGCTTGGATGCCGCAGTGCTTAAGCACGCTATTGAGACATTGACACTAAGCACCATCGGTCGATCGCTGACCATCGCACCACTTTCGACGGTGGCAATTCGTCGGACGGTTCCATGTATTGTTTCTCATCACCCCGACGAGTGATTGCGTGAACCAATTCATGCACACAAACACGTTAACCTAATTGCCGAATGGAACTTCCACATAAACAAATGCACCTTCGGCCTGCAGGCTTTCTCCTTTGATGAGCCGGGCGACCGCGAAGGGTGAAGGCCGCCCGCTCCGCCTCTATGTGGTCCACCGCGCGGTCATCGCGACGAGGCGAGCCGCCACCGCGTCCGGGGCGACGAGTTGGTGCAGGTGGCCGCCGGGAGTTCGTCCACGTCCCAGCCACGTTCGCGCGCCTCATCCGCCATCCGGTCGTACGGCGGCCCGAACAGCAGGTACCCGCATGGCCGGCGGTCCCAGCCGGCGGGTACCGGAAGCTGTTGTTCGTAATAGCTCAGCGGGAGCCGGGGCTGCTCGGCCGCGACCGTCGACCTGGTCCGCCGGTCGGGAAACAGCCGTGCCACATCGTCCTCACTCCACCAGGTCGTCCACTGTGGCAGCCGGCCCCCGGTCGCCAGTGTGCGCAAAAAGGCCAGCCGCTCGGCCGTCGCGGCGGGTGTGGGCCCGGTGCGCGCCGGCAGGCTGGCGTCGACGAACAGGCACCCGGCGACCGGGCGCCGGGCCGCCCGCACGACGGCGGGTACCAGCAGGCCCGCGTTGCTGTGCGCGACCAGCACGACCGGCTGGTGCGGCGGCAACCGGGTGAGGGCGTCGTCGACGGTCGCGGCGACCCGCGGCCAGAACGGTGGGTCGTCCAGGTCCGCCACGTCGACAAACGACGGCACCACCGCCACCGCGCCGGAGGCCGCCAGCCGGGCGGCCACCGGAGCCCAGGTCGACGGGCCCAACAGCATGCTGTGCAGGAGTACGAACGCGGGCTCCACCCGTCCACCGTCGACGACGCCGCCCGCCGCCGCCACCTAAGGAATAGGATGATCGCCAATTGGGATGATGGGGGCCTGCGATGCCGCGAGTCGAGTTCGACGTCAACAGTGGGGTTTCACCGGAGCGGTTCATCGGCGCCCTGACCGACTTCTCTCCGGCGCGGGCCGACGTCTGGCCCAACATCGACGCGGAGCACCTGAAGGTGCACGAGGTGGGTGCGGACTCGGCCGATGTCACCGAGGGCTCGTCGCTGGCCGGCGGCGTCTGGGAGCGCAACCGCTACGACTGGTCAACCCCCGGCACGGTACGGGTGGAGACGATCGAGTCGAACACGTGGCGTCCCGGCAGCTCCTGGCTGTACCAGGTGACGCCGGCCGGCACCGGAAGCCACATCCACGTCACCGTCGACCGCCGGCCCGCCAGCCTGAAGGGAAGGCTGATCGCGGTGCTGCTCGTCCTCGGCGGGCGCCGCGTGCTGCGCGGGGCCACCGAAGAGGTCCTGCGGAAGCTGGAGCAGAGCGGCTGACCGCGCGTCACGTCCCGCGCAGCGCGTCCTCGACGGCGGGGCTGTCCGGTGAGCTGACCGCCGGCGGCCGCCGCCGGACCGCGTCCCACGCCGCCTTCGCGCTGGCGAGGTAGTCGCGCGCGCTCTTGCGGGCGATCAGCCACGTCGAACAGCTGGGGCAGCGGGCCGTCACCCCGTCCACGTCGAGGCCGAGGTGCCGGCACAGCGTCACCGCCCGCGAGACGTGGTACGACTGCGTCACCACCAGGGCCCGCTCGACGCCGTACACGTCGCGGGCGCGGATACAACTGTCGTACGTGTCCAGTCCGGCCGGGTCGCCCACGACACGCCGCGGGTCCACGCCGAGCCGCCCGGTCAGGTAGGCGGTCATCGCCGCCGGCTCGTCGCCGGACACGCCGTTGCCGTCGCCCGACACGAGGACGACCCGGGCCCGCCCGCTTCGTACCAGCGCCGCCGCCGTCTCCAGGCGGCCGGCGAGCCGGGCGCTCGGCTGGCCGTCGGGCAGTACCTCGGTGCCCAGGACGATCACGACGTCGGCGGCCGGCGCGTCGGCCTCGTCGTACACGTGGCCGTGCGCGGCGAACGTGGTCCACAGCCACGGCCCGCTGACGAGCAGCAGCGCGATCACCGCCGCGACGGCAAGGCGCCGCAGGAGCCGGCGACGCCGGGTGATCCAGCCGCGCACCGCCGCCTGCCGGGAGCCCGTCACGGCCGTCACTGTACTTGCCGGCGATCACCGCCACACACCGATCGTGGCGTCGAGGCGGCGGCAGATGACCGCGCCGGCGTGTACCTCACAGTCGCCGCTGACCGCTTCGACCAGGGCGAAGAAGCGCGCGCCGCCGGTGCGCGGGTCGAGGCGGGCCAGCCAGGCGCGGGAGGTGGTCAGGTCGGTGCGCATGCCGACCAGTTCGCCGCTCGGCCCGGGCGGGCCGACGAGGGCCCAGGCGCCGAGGTGCTCCCGCTGCCGGCCGGTCCGCGGGTCGAGCACGGCGAGGTCGGCGAGGCCGTCGTGCGCGGGTGTCGCGGCCACGAGGTGGTCGCCGGCCCGGCTGAGGTACGTCCGCGTCGGGTCGGCCCACAACTGCCGGCCGGTGGCGGGGTCGAGCGCCCGTACGCCGCCGCGCTGCGAGACGACGCAGAGCGTCTTGCCGCAGTCCGGCATGACGTACTCGGTCGGCAGGTCGATCGCGGCCGCCCACCGCCGGTCGAGCCGGTCCAGGCCGTAGGCGGTGACCATCGACTCCTGGCGCACCAGCACGAGTTCGCCGGCGAACTGCACGTAGCCCGCCGGCACCGACGGCGGGCGAGGCGGCAGCAGGTCGCCGGCCGCCAGGACCCGCCCGTCCTCCACGTCGCGCACCTCGACCCGGCCAGAGGCAAGGAGCGTGACCACGTGGGTGGGGGCGTGGCCGGCGTACCGGTAGGAGAGCCAGCCTCCCTTCGGCACCCGGTACGACCAGCGGACCGCGCCGGTCACCGCGTCGACGGCCTCCAGCGTCTCGTTCCCGGTACTGGCGGTCGGCGTGCCGTCCGGCGACGTCCACAGCAGTACGTGACCGCGGACCGGCGTCACGCCCTCGAAGAGCGCCCGGCGCCGCCACGCGATCTGGCCGCTAGCTTCGCGGATCGACACGCTTTCGACCTGTTGCAGCAGCTCCGGCTGGGTGCTGATGAGCATCTGCCCGGCCGTCGCGCCGACCCCGCGCAGCGCGCCGGACAGCGGCAGCGGCGCCTGCCACAGTCGTTGGGCGGCCGGCAGGGAGTACGCGGTGATGGTTCGCGGCCCGGCCCGCTCCCCGCGGTCGGAGGTGACCACATAGAACTGTTCACCCACCGCGAACGGGAAATCGCCCAGCCGCGCCGGGATCGTCGCCTCGACCAGCGCCGCCGGCGCGGACGTCGACGGCCCCAGCGTGGCGGCGAGGGCGGTCAGCCCGGCCAGCGCCCACGCCAGCCGCCGCCGGACCGGCATGCGCGGTGACTCGGGCGCGGCCTCCTCGGGCCGGTGCCGCATCTCGCCGAGGTCGATGAGGCCGCCGACCGCCATCCCCACCACGGTCAGGCCTTCGCGATCTCCTGGTCCGGGACCAGCTTGCCCGCCCGCACCTTGAACGCCCAGATGACGACCTGGGTGGGGTCGAGCTCGCCGTTGCTCTCGAACTTGTAGGTCACGCCCGTGGCCGGGCCCGCCTTGTTGTACGCCTTGATCCAGGACAGCATGTCGGCGCGCGTCGCCTTACCGTCCTTCAACCCTTCGAGCACGATCTTCGTGAGGTCGTACGACACGTCCGCGTAGGTGCCCGGCTCCGCGTCGTCGAACGCGGCCTTGTAGTCGCTCACGAACGTCCCCTTCGCGGCCGTGGCCGGCGCGCAGGGGCAGGTGGTGATCGTGCCCTCGGCCACCGCCTGGCCCGCCACCGCGATGAAGTTGGCGTCCTTGACGCCGTCACCGGCGATCATCGTGCCGGTCCAGCCCGCGCCCTTGAGCTGCTTGAGCAGCAGGCCGGCCTCGGTGTAGTAGCCGCCGAAGAACAGCGCCGTCGCACCACTGTTCTTGACCTTCGTGACCACTGCCGAGAAGTTGGTCTGCTTGACCTGGACCCTGTCCTCGCCGATCGGTGTACCGATGACCTTCTTGACCTCGTCGACAAGGCCCGCGCCGTACGCCGACTGGTCGTCCACGACGTAGACCTTCTCGGCCTTCAGCACGTCCTTGATGTACCGGCCGGCTGCCGGACCCTGCGAGGTGTCGTTACCCACGCCGCGGTGGAAGACGCTCCAGCCCTTGGTGCTCAGGCTCGGGCGGGTCGCCGAGGGGGTGATGGTCGGCAGGTTGCCGGACTGGAAGATCGGGTCGGCGACCTCGGACTCACCC
Organism: Phytohabitans houttuyneae; assembly: GCF_011764425.1. Classification (NCBI taxonomy): domain Bacteria; kingdom Bacillati; phylum Actinomycetota; class Actinomycetes; order Micromonosporales; family Micromonosporaceae; genus Phytohabitans; species Phytohabitans houttuyneae. Next base: position 1,174,050 of record NZ_BLPF01000002.1, on the reverse strand, counting down.
GAGAACGCCGGGCCGACCACCGCGATGACCTTCTGGTCGCCGACCGCCTGCGTGGCCAGGGCAGGGCCTTGGCCGGGTCACCCTGCGAGTCGAACTCGGCCAGCTCCGCGGTGCAGTCCGCGTTCTCCTTGTTGTACTGGTCGATGGCGAGCTTGGCGCCGTTGCGAATGTGGATGCCGAGGCCTGCCGCGTCACCGGTCAGCGGCCCGAAGAAGGCGATCTTCTGACCGCACGCCGCGTTGCCGCCCCCGTCTTCACCGTCGTCCTCGCCGGCCTGGCACGCCGCGCCACCGAAAACGAGCGCGGCGATGGCGATACCGCCGAACACCCGCGAGAGCTTCTGCCTCAAGGCTCGAACCTCCACCCCACCGCCGACTGCTTCCCGGGTTGTCGAGATGATGGTTGGTGGCCGGGTGCGATGCGTGCAAACCTTTCAAGTGCTGCTGAAACGTGGCATGGGCACGCGATGGGGGTGCGCGATGATGCGGCTTCGGTTCGACGTGGAAGACCTCGCCCGGACGGCGTTCGCGCTCCCGGGGCCGTACTGCGAGCTGGCCGTGAGCGCGCAGCTGCTGCAGCAGTCCGCCAGCCCGTTCCGGCGGCTGTGGCTGTCCCGACGGTCCGGCCTCGCGCCGTCGGCGCGGCAGCTGCTGGACATCGTGCCGCCGCACGGCAGCGTCCCGGAGTTCCTCTGCCCCGAGGCGACAAGCTGCCTGGACGAGGCGCTCGACCGCGTGCGGTCCACGCCTGCCGCGCGGATCCACGCCCAGCTCGCCGAGCTGCCGTGGCCGTCGCCGCCGTCGCCCTGGGTCCGCGAGCTGGCCCGCGGCGGCGCCGGCGCGCTGGCTGAGCTGAGCACTGTCATGCACGCCTACTACGACGACGTCATGGCACCGCTGTGGCCGAGCATCGAGCGTGCCGTCTCGGCCGAGCTCAGCCATCGGGCCTGGCAGGTCGCGAGCCAGGGCATTGCCGCGACGCTGAACACGCTCCATCCGCGGATCCGGTGGCAGGACGGTGTGCTCGAAGTCGACACACCGATCGACGGCGACGTCGAGCTCGCCGGGCGGGGACTGCGTCTGATGCCCTCGATCTGGACCCGGCCGGGCGTCGCGCTCGGCTGGACGCGACCCACCCTCTGCTACCCGCTGCCGTCGACGCTCTGGGACCGGCGGGGCATCCTGGGCGACGACGACCACGACGCGCTCGCCGACGTGCTGGGAGCCACCCGCACCAGGATCCTGCGCGCTCTGCTGACCGAGCACACCACCAGCGGCCTCGCGCGTTCGCTGGACATCAGCACCGCCTCCGCGTCCATGCACGCCGCCGCGCTGCGCGGCGCCGGCCTGGTGAGCAGCCGCCGCGACGGCCGCGCGGTGCGGCACGTCGTGACCGCACTCGGCCAGCGGCTGGCCACGGTCACTCAGTCAGAACCCGCGCCGCCTCTCACCGCCGCCGCACGCGCAGCACGCAGGTCAGCATCGGGAGGGTGAACTCGCCGTCCGCGGTCTCCGGCCTGCCGGCAAGGAACGCGCGGATCCGGCCCAGCGCGGCCTCCCGTTCGTCCTCGGGCATGACCAGCATCCCCGCCGTGGTCGCCAGCGTCGCGACGAGCGAGTCGGCGGTGCGCCGCTGCCCGTGCGGAAACTCAGCCTGCTCCGGCGAACCGAACCACGCGGCCCCGCCGCTCTTCGGCAGGTGCGCCCGCGCCGTCCCCCGACAGCGCCGAATGTTACGGGGGTATTGCCGGCCACCCTGGTCGAGACTATGGTCTGCCTAGCAGATCTCGTGGTCCATCTGACGGACCCACTTACCCGCCGGCCGAGCCGGCGTCAGCCCACCGGAAAGGTCTTCACCATGGCCTTGATCGATCGACGCCGCCTGCTTCGAGGGACCGCGGCGCTCGCCGCGACGACCACCCTGGGAACGCAGCTGGCCTCCCCCGCGGCCGCCAACGGGCACGGCTCCGGCCCGGGACCGCGCGACCTCGGTGACCCGCAGCCGCTCGACGGCCGCCCGTTTCCGGCCTACGACTACACGCGGGCCAACAAGCTGCCGCGCGAGATGAGCGGGTACTGGACGAAGTCGTTCGACGTCGGCGGCAAGCCGCGCACGGCGAAGGTCTACATCTCCCCGCAGACGCCGATCCGTTCCTACTACACGGTTGTCGCGGTACCCGACGGGGTGGACACGGCCGAGTTCCTGCGCCGGTCCTCCTGGGTGGACGTGGCGGACCGGCGCGAGGAAGGCCTCTTCGTCCTCGAACCGGGCGAGGGCGGCTGGGGCGACGCGCACACCGAGGCCGCATACGTCGAGGCGGCGATGGCCTTCTACCAGAGCAACCGCTACTTCTCCATCTTCGGCCTGCACTACCTCGTCGGCTACGGCGGTGGAGCGCCGGCGCTGGAAACGTGGGCGGTCGCGCACCCGCTGCGCGTGATCAGCCAGGTGTACGTCGACTCCCCTGGCCTGGATGCCGCGTACCTGAATACGTTCGCCGGCCGGGAGTTCGGCGGTGAGACGGACGCCGGCTACACCACGGTCGTGTTCCCGGACGGCTTCGATCTCATCCGGTACGACGAGACGGTGCTGCCGACCTGGTACATCCACCCGGATCCGCGGTCCATCGGCCCGAGCCTGTCCTACTGGAGGCGGGCCAACGACACAGGCGACGCCGCTTCCACCGACCGCACCCTCGGTACCGTCTTCAAGCAGCGACGCCGATCCGCGCGGTGGATGACCTCGCACGCCGGACCGATCGCCCAGGTCGCGGTGCAGCGGCGGCCGGTCGGCGGCTGGAGCGGACCGGACACCGGCGAGATCGTCGACTTCCTGACCTCGTACACCCGGTACGAGAACTTCTTCGCGTACGGAAACCAGCTCTTCGAACGCGCCGACTACGCCCGGCTGGGGATACAGGTCCGGACCATGGTGGTCGAAGGCTTCGTCCGGGAGTACCTGGTCCATGTCCCCCGGTCCGCCCGCCGCCGGTGGCGGGACGGCGCGCCGGTGGTCTTCGTGTGGCCCGGCAACAGCCAGACCGACAAGGTCTTCCTCGACGCCACCCAGTGGTGGAAGGTCGCGGAGCGGGAAGGCTTCATCCTCGTCGTCGTGTGCGAGCAGTACAGCAACACCTCGGTGTCGGTCAGCCACCGCGACTCGGTCGCCTTCTTCCGGCAGCTGCGGGACGTGATGCTCGACGAGTACCCGGTGGACCCGACCAGGTTCTACTCCACCGGGCAGTCCGCGGGCAGCCAGGTGTCGCAAAACTTCGCGATCGCGTTTCCGGAGTACTTCGCGGCGGTCGCCTCGACCTCCTTCACCGCGGCACCCAGCGCCGCGGGCACCATCACGATGGACGGCGTGCAGCATCCGGCCACCGGCCGCATGATCCCCAACTACCAGATCTACGGCTACGGCGACCTCGGCTTCCTCGCGGGCGGGCTGTGGGACGGCACGGACAACAGCCTCGACGCCTGGGCCCGCTACCACCTGAGCGCCAACGGCCTGCAGCTGTCCGATGTGGACGACGTGGACGGCGAGCGCGGCGGCTGGCACGACCGCTTCCAGACCTGGACGTGGCGCGACCGGGACACGGACGTTCCGGTGCTGAAGCTGACGAAGAACCTCTACCGCTCGCACAACACCATGCCCGAGGAGTCGCCGCTGCTGTGGGACTTTCTGCGCCACTACAGCCGCGAGGTCGACGGCGACGGAAACGTGACCCGCTACTACAGCGAGTCCGCGTTCCGGCGTCCTCGGGACCGGCGGCGGCTCTGACCGACGGGGGTATCAGCCAACGGCCACCGAGGTCCGCCAGACGGACCTGAAGGCTTCCATTGGCGGGCCTGTCGGCGTATAAGTAACTATCTAGTACGTTCACTCGCGGAGGTGTCCGATGGACTACCGGCTCTCCATCGCCACCGTCTGCCTGTCCGGCACGTTGGAGGACAAGCTGTCGGCCGCCGCCGCAGCGCGCTTCCAGGGCGTCGAGCTGTTCGCCAGCGACCTCGTCGCGTCGCCGTGGTCACCACGCCGGGTGCGCCAGGAGTGCGCCCGGCGCGGGCTGACGATCGACCTGTACCAGCCGTTCCGCGACTTCGAGGCGGTCGCGCCCGACGTCCTCGCGGCCAACCTCCGCCGGGCCGAGCGGACCTTCGACATCCTCGAGCAGTTGGGTGCCGGCACCCTGCTGGTCTGCTCCTCCGTCTCCCCCGACGCCGTCGACGACGACGACCTCGCCGCCGAGCAGCTGCACGCCCTGGCCGGCAAGGCCCAGGAGCGCGGCCTGCGGATCGCGTACGAGCCGCTCGCCTGGGGCCGGTTCGTGAACACCTACGCGCACGCGTGGCGGATCGTCCGGCGCGCCGACCACCCGGCCCTGGGCCTCTGCCTGGACAGCTTCCACGTGCTCTCGCGCCGCGACGACCCGGCGGCCATCAGGGTCATTCCCGGCGCCAAGGTGTTCCACCTGCAGCTCGCGGACGCCCCGCGACTGAACATGGACGTGGTCGAGTGGAGCCGCCACCACCGGCTGTTTCCCGGGCTCGGCTCGTTCGACCTCACCGGCTTCCTGGGCCACGTGCTGGCCACCGGGTACGACGGGCCGCTGTCGCTGGAGGTCTTCAACGACGTCTACCGGCAGGCCGACCCGCGCTACGCCGCGATCGACGGCATGCGTTCACTGCTGGCCCTGCTGGAGGCGGCCGGCGCGGGCGCCGCACCGGTCGCGCGGGAGCGGCTCAGGCTCGGCGGGCTGCCGCCGGCGCCGGCGCTCGGTGGACACGTCTTCACGGAGGTCGCGGTCGACGCCGTGTCCGGCCCGGTCGTGGCCCGCACGCTGACCGCGCTCGGCTTCGCGCACACCGGCCAGCACCGTTCCAAGCCGGTCCAGCTGTGGGAACAGGGCAAGGCCCGGCTCCTGCTCAACTACGCACCACAAAGGACGGTCACGCCGGGCACGGCGACGGTGTGCGCAATCGCGGTGGAGAGCGCGGACCCGCCCGCGTCGACCCGCCGGGCCGAGCGGCTGCTCGCCCCGGTGCTGCCGCGCCTCCGCCAGCCCGGCGAAGCCGAGCTCACCTCCGTCGCCGCGCCCGACGGCACCGCGGTCTTCCTGGTCCGCACCGGGGCGGAGAGCGAAAACTGGCTACAGGACTTCGACCCCACCGGCGACGTGGCCGAGGGTGCGGGCCGCCTGAGCGACACCGACCACGTCTCGCTGACCGACTCGGTCGACGACTTCGACGAGTCCACCCTCTTCTACCGGGCGGTGCTGGGCCTGCACGCCAGCCGGACCACCGAGATAGCCGCGCCCTTCGGGCTGATCCGCAGCCGGGCCACCGCCGACCCGAGCGGCCGGGTGCGGATCACGCTCAGCACGGCACCGCTGCGGCGCGGTGGCTGGGCGCCGGCCATCCCGAGCCCGCAACACGTCGCGTTCACCACGGACGACGCGATCGCCAGCGCCGAGGCGGTCCGCGCGCTCGGCGCCCCGGTGCTGAGGATTCCCGACAACTACTACGCCGACCTCGACGCCCGCCTGGATCTGCCGGGCGACCTCCTGGCGCGCCTGCGGGAGCACTCGATCCTCTACGACCGCGACGAGCACGGCGAGTACCTGCACTTCTACACCGAGATGCTCGGCTCCCGGGTCTTCTTCGCCGTGGTCCAGCGCGTCGAGGCGTACGCGGGGTACGGCGAGTCCAGCGCCCCGGTCCGGATGGCGGCGCACCGGGAGCGCCGGCTGATCGCCCTGCGGGACGGCCCGGCCCAGCGCGACGACAAGCGGCACGAGTACTCACTCGCCCACCTGACCGCCCTGAGCCTGTCGCCGCCGGAGCTTGTCGAGGCCGCGGCCGACGGCGGCTACCGGTACGTCGGGCTGCGGCTGACCCGGGTGACACCGCAGGAGCCGCACTATCCGCTGGCCACCGATCCGGCGCTGATGCGCGCGACGAAGGTACGCCTCGCCGCCACCGGCATCGAGGTACTGGACGTGGAGCTGGCCCGCATCAGCCCGGACGAGGACCCGAAGGACTTCGTGCGGTTTCTGGAGGCGGGCGCGGAGCTCGGCGCGCGCCACGTCATCACGCAGCTGCCCGATCCCGACCGCGCGCGCAAGACCGACCGGTTCGCGCGGCTGTGCGAGCTGGCCCGTCCGCTCGGCCTCACCGTCGACCTTGAGTTTCCATCGTGGACGGAGACACCGGACCTGCGCGAGGCGGTACGGGTGCTGCGCGGCGCCGACCAGCCCAACGCCGGCATCCTCGTCGACCTGCTGCACTTCGCCCGCTCCGGGTCCAGCGTGGCCGACCTTCGACAGCTGCCCGCCGACTGGTTCCACTTCGTGCACGTCTGCGACGCGCCGCCCGGGGTTCCCGCGACGAACGAGGGGCTCATCCACACCGCCCGGTTCGAGCGGCTGTTTCCGGGTGAGGGAGGCATCGACGTGCACGGCATCCTGGCGGCCCTGCCGCCCGGCCTGCCGTACGCGCTGGAGATCCCGCGCGCGACGCTTGTCGCGCAGGTGGGTGGGAAGGAGCACGCGCGGATGTCGATCGCGGCCGCGCGCGAGCACCTCGACAGGTCAACGACCTGAGCTCAGCAGCTCCGCCGAGTGGGCGCGCATCGCGTCGGCGTCCGCGGGCCGGCCGGTGAAGTACTCGAAAGCCACGGCCGCCTGGTAGGCGTTCATGCCGCCGCCGTGCAGCGTCGGTGCACCGACCGCGCGGGCGGCGCGCAGCAGGGCGGTGTCGAACGGCCGGTACACGATGTCGGCGACCCACAGGTCCTCGCGCAGCTGCGACTCCGGCACCGGTGAGCCGGGGTGGTGGGCCATCCCGATCGGCGTGGTGTTGACGACGCCGTCCGCCCGCGCCAGCACCGCGGCCAGCTCGTCCGGCGCACTGACGGTGACGCGGTCCGCGCCGAACTCCGCCGCCAGCGCGCGGGCCAGCCGCGCCGCCTTCGCGCGTTCGACGTCCACGATCGTGAGGTGCCGGACGCCGAGCGAGAGCAACGCGTGCGCCACCGCACTGCCGGCGCCGCCCGCACCGAGCTGCACCACGCCGTCCCGCCGCGCGTCGTGGAAGTCGCTGGCGAAGCTGCGCGCGAACCCGGGCGCGTCCGTGTTGTAGCCGCGGGTCACGCCGTCGTCGAACACGACGGTGTTGACCGCACCGAGCACCGCCGCCTCGCGGGACAGTTCGTCGAGGTGGCGCACGACGTCCTGCTTGAACGGATGCGTGACGTTCAGCCCCCGGTACCCGAGCGTGCGGGCCCAGCGCAGCAGCTGCGGAAGGTCGCCCGCGGCCAGGCCGTGCTCGGCGGAGTCGATGGTCGTGTAGTGCAGCCGGATCCCTTGCCGGTCGGCTTCCGCCTGGTGCAGCAGGGGTGCGTGCGATCGTTGGATGCCTTCACCGACCAGTCCGATCAGGACCATGAACACCTCTCCCGGTCGGGTCGTCGGGACGCCGTGCGGAAGGCCGGATGGGCCGGCCCTCCACACGGACGCTCGACAGGGTCAGGCGGAGGCCCGGACGCTCTTGTACAGCTCCAGGTCGGCGCCCTTGAAGTACGTGTTGAAGTACGCCTCGGCCTTGGTGATGAACGCCTGCCGGTCGACCTGGTCGATCTCCACCACCGTGCGACCGGACTCGCCGCGCCAGCCGCTGAGCACCTTCTCGGTCTCCTCGTCGACGCACTTGCGGTTTTCGGCGCGGATGTCGCGGACCGCCTTGAACAACGCGTCCTTCTGCGGCTGGCTCATCTTGTCCAGCGTCTTGTCGGACATGACGACGTAGTGCGTACCAACCTGGTGGTTGGTCAGGCTGGCGACCTTCAGGATCTCGTCGAACTTCTGCGCGTGCGTGGCCACGACCGGGTTTTCCTGGCCCTGTGCGACGCCCTGCTGCAACGCCAGGTAGAGCTCCTCCACCGCGATCGCGACCGCGTTGGCGCCAAGTGCCTTGGCGTTGGCCAGGAACTGGGGCGTGTTCGGGAATCGGATCTTCATACCGCCGAGGTCTTCGGGCTTGCGGATCGGTTTGGTCGCCGTGAAGGTGCGCATCCCGAAGTACCAGGCGTCCACGATTGTCGTGTCGGTCGCCGCGTTGAACTCCGTGAAGAACTGCTGGCCGTTCTGGTCGACCCATTTGAAGAAGTGGTCGACGTCGTTGAAGACGTACGCCGCGTCCAGCACGCCGATCTTCGGGAAGGCGGTGGACATCGCCGACCCGCCCTGCAGGTCGATGTCGATGTCGCCGACCTGCACGCTGGCGAAGCGTTCGGCGTCGGGGCCGAGCTGGCTGTTGGGGAACAGGTCCAGGGTGAGGTTGAGGTTCTGCCCCTCGACCCGCTCCTTGAGCAGCTTCATTCCACAGTAGAAGTTCGGCTGCGTCTCGGGCTGGGAGCTGCCGATCTTCAGGGTCAGGCGCGGGTTTTCACCGGCCTCGGTGGGTGCGTTGTCCTGTGTGGAGCAACCGGCGGCGAGGACGAGCGGCAACGTTGCGGCGACGAGGGCGGCGAGCCGGCGCCAGCCGGCGGAATGTGGGTACATCGGGACTCCCTGTCCTCTCAGGTTAGGGATGGCGTTGTTCCGCAGGGCTTTGGGGAAACCGGCGGGATCAGAACCCGAGCACGCCGGGAAGCCACAGTGAGATGGCCGGGAAGGCGGAGATGAGCGCGAGGACGGCGACGAGCGGGATCAGGAACGGAGTGACCCCGCGGAACACCTCTTCGACCGGCCGCCCCGTTACCGACGCGGTGACGAACAGGACGCTCCCGACGGGTGGCGTCAGCAGACCGATCATCAGGTTGATGATTATCACCACGCCGAAGTAGACCGGGTCGACACCGAGGTTGACGGCGATCGGCAGCAGCACCGGCACGGTCACGAGGATGGCGGCCGTCGCGTCGACCACCGTGCCGAGGATGAGCATGACGATGTTGACCATGAGCATGAAGACCCACGGCTCGTCCGACACCGCCGTCACCAGTTCGGCCACGTCCTGCGACACGTGGGCACGGGTCAGGATCAGGCCCAGCAGTGCGGCCGAACCAAGGATCAGGCCGATGCCGCCGGTGATGGCGGCCGTCTCGCGCAGGGACTGCAGCAGCACCCTGAGCGTCAGTGTGCGGTAGAGCAGGCCGAGCACGACCATCAGGAGCACCGCCACCGACGCCGCCTCGGTCGGCGTGAACGTGCCGGACAGGATGCCACCGAGCAGGATGATCGGGACGAAGGCGGGACCGATGGTGCCGATCGCCGCGCTGCGCAGCCGCCGGACGTCGAACGGCACCGAGGCGAGGTCCGGACGGCGAGCGGTCCATACGAACACGTACACGCAGAGGCCGACCGCCATGAGCAAGGCGGGGACGACCGATGCGGCGAAGAGCGCGCCGGTGGACACCGCGGCCGTCGCGGCGTAGATGACGGCCGGGATGCTCGGCGGCATGACCGGGCTGATCAGCGCCGACGACGCCGACAGGCCGGCCGCGAACCGGTACGGGTAGCCCGCCTTGACCATGTGCGGGACCTCGATTTTGCCCAGTCCCGCCACGTCGGCAAGCGCGGAGCCGCTCATCCACGAGAAGCCCACGGCGGTGCCGATGTTGACGTACGCCAGGTTGCCCCGCACCCGGGCGAGCGCCGCCAGGCAGAACTCGTAGAGCCGGTCGGCGACGCCGAGCCGGTTGGCCAGCACGCCGACGAGGATGAACAGCGGCACCGCCAGCAGCGGAAAGCTGTTGAGGCCGTCGAAGGTGGTCTTCAGCGCGAAGCCGCTGGAGTTTCCGTCGGCCAGCGTGTACCACAAGCTGGGGCCGATGAAGGCGAGCCCGACGGGGACCCGGGCGAGCAGCAGCAGCGTGATGACGACGCCGACCATCCAGAGCTCGAGGATCATCGTGTCTCCGCCGCGTCGAAGACGGGATCCGGCTGGTTGGCCAGGAAGATGCGCACGACCGCCCGCACGGTGCCGGAGAGGAAGCCGACGAGCGGAAACGCGTACAGCACCCAGACGGGGATGCCGAGCGCGGCGGTGCGCCGGTTGGGGTAGGCGAGGATCAGCTCGTAGGCCTCCCACGCGAACAGCGCACAGATCACCGCAGTGCACGCCGCGGAGACGGCCTTGACGACCACGAGGGCCCGGCCCTTGGCGATGTAGTCGACGATCTGGATGGTGATGTGGCCGTTGTTGCCGATCAGGTACCCGATCATGATGAACGTCAGGATGATCAGCGAGTAGCTCGCTATCTCCCCGACCTCCGGCCAGTTGAGGGCCGGCACGTACCTGCTGAGCACCTGCCACAGCACCGCGACGAGGATGGCGACGACGGCCGCGCAGGCGATCGCCATCTCCACCGCCGCCCAGGCGCGCAGGACCTTCGGCTCGCGCGGTTGGGGCACGAGCTCGGCGGCGTCCGCCGCGGCGCCGTGCTCCTCCAGCCGCTCGGCGGTCATCGACCGTCACTCCCCACACAGGACGGCCGCGCCGGCCAGCGCCGGCGCAGGACGGACGTCGTCACGATGGGCCTCGCTCTGAGGACCGCTTCTCGCACGGGCACCCCTTTCCGAGGTGGACCACTAGCCGGACCTATTGGGCCATCTAGTGGACTGCGTGCTAACGTACGGGCGCCCGCCGCTTCTGGCAAGACTCCGAGTCCGGACCGTTACGGATGTGTGAAACGGGAGGCCGCGTAGGGGAAACTCGGTGCTGCGTGATTCGATGGTTCGCCGGGCCAGGTCCACTACGTGGCGAGGAGAGTGGGGAGCGTGGAGGCGCCCATCAAGGGAGGTGCTCCGGCGGAGCAGCCGGCGGAGGCCGGTGACGCCCAGGGCGTGCGCAGCGTCCAGCGCGCCCTCGACATCCTCGCGCTGCTGACCGAGGATCGGCCGGCCATCACGGTCCGGGAGATCGTCGACGCGACCGGCCTGGCCAAGACGACGGTGCTGCGCATGGTCTCCACGCTGGAGCAGAGCGGCCTGCTCTGGGCCACCGCCGGTGGATACATGGCCGGGCCGGGACTCTGGCGGTGGGCACACCTCGTGCAACGCACCTGGGAGCTGCCGCCGGACACGCAGCGCAGCATGCGCGAGTTGGCCGCGCGCCAGCGCGAGACCGTCAACGTGTACGTCGCCCGCGACATCTACCGGGTCTGCATCGCCCAGCAGGAAGGGCCGCAGCCGCTGCGCCACGTCGTGCACGTCGGCGACGAGCTGCCGATGTGGGCCGGCGCGTCGGCGAAGGTCCTGCTGCGCGACGCCAGCCCGGCCCTGCTGGAGCGCATCGCCCGAAGCTCCCCCTACGGCCCGAAGCACGTCCGGCGGCTGCGGGAGTGGATCGACGAGGCGGCGGTGCGCGGGTACGCCGAGAGCCACGGCGAGCGGGAGGACGGGCTGTCCGCGGTCGCCGCCCCGATTCTGGGTGGCTCCGGACAGGTCATCGCCGCGCTCGGACTGAGCGGGCCGACCATCCGCTTCACCGAAAACCGGGTCGCCGACTTCGCCGCCGACCTCAAGCAGATGGCGCAGCAGATGTCCGAACGGGGCTTCGCCCATCCGTTCGGCGCCGGCTGACGCAGCTATCTTCGCCGCACACACGGTCAGTCACCTCGCGACCGTTGTTATACGAACTGGTACGTTAGTTAGTCACTCGGTGGTGCGAAAGTCAAGAGCCGTGGCAAGCTCGGTGCCGCCGCACCCTGTCGACATCGGAGGACTGATGGCCGGTACGCAGGTCACGGAACCCGCCGGGCGGGTTCGGGACAGCGCGCGCACCCGCGCCGAGATCCTCGACGTCGCCACGGAGCAGTTCGCCGCACACGGCTACCACGGCTCGCGCGTGGACGAGATCGCCGCACTGACCCGCACCACGAAGCGGATGATCTACTACCACTTCGGCGGCAAGAAGCAGCTCTACATCGCCGTGCTCGAGCGGGCCTATGCCCGGATCCGGGCGGCCGAGCGCGAGGTCAGCGTGGACAACCTCGACCCGGTCACGGCGCTGCGGCGGGTCGCGGAGGTCACGTTCGACCATCATGGCGCCCACCCGGAGTTCATCCGGCTGGTCTCGATCGAAAACATCCACAACGCCGAACACGTCAAGGAGCTCGTCAAGCTCGTCGACCTCAGCGGCCCGGTCATCTCCATGTTGGACGGCATCCTGCGCCGCGGTCGCGCCGAGGCACTGTTCCGCACCGATGTGGACGCCGTCGACGTGCACATGATGATCAGCGCGTTCTGCGTCTTCCACGTGGCGAACCGGCACACGTTCGGCGCGATCTTCGGTCGTGACCTGCTGGATCCCGCACGCCGCGGCCACTACCGGACCATGTGCGGCGACATGGTCGAGCGGTACCTGTCCCTAGCCGCCGGTGAGGTCGACGGCCGCGCCGGTGCGTGACGACCGGTAGACCGCCTCGACGATCTCCAGCGACCTGACCGCGTCGTGCCCGGTCACGGCCGGTTCCCGGTCGTGACGGACGGCGTCGACGAAGTCCTCGACCTGGCGGGCGTGGTAGGGCACGAGGTGCTCGTGGATCCGCGCCAGCGGCAGGTCCGGCGAACCCGCCCGCACCCGGCCGGTCTGCGACACCTCGTCGCCGGGCACCGTCGAGATGTCGGTGAAGCCGACGCCTTCCGGAAACTCCATCACGCTCGCCGTGCGGCCGCGCGCGTCGCTCACCCAGACCTGCGCGCCGAGCCCGGGCCGGAACGTCGTGCCAGCCTGGATGGTGGCGATCGCGCCGGAGGCGAACTCGACGACCGCCGCCGCGGTGTCCTCGACCTCGATGAGCCCGCCGTGGACCAGCGTGGCGCAGCGACCGGTGACGCGGCGGGCCGGGCCCATAAACCACTGCAGCAGGTCGACGTGATGGATCGCCTGCGTCATCAGGACCCCACCGCCTTCGGTGTCGAGGCGGCCGCGCCACGGCTCGGCGTAGTACTCCGCGTCGCGGTTGAACCGGGCGAGCACGCCGCCGCAGATGGGCGTGCCGAGCCGCCCGTCGTCGATCGCCCGCCGCACGCCCAGCGCCGCCGGCCAGAAGCGGCGCTGGAACAGCACGCCGAACCGGACACCGGCCGCCGCCGTCGCGGCGGTCATCCGGCGGGCCTGCGCGACGGTGAGGGCGACCGGCTTCTCGCACAGCACGTGGGTGCGGTGCCGCGCCGCGGCCAGCACGCCGTCCTCGTGGGCGCCGTGCGGGGTGCAGATGGTGACGGCGTCCAACCCGGACGCGAGCAGCTCGTCCGCGCCCGGGTAGACCCGCGCGACGCCGTGCGCGGCCGCGAAGGTCCGCGCCCGACCGGCGTCCACATCGGCCACCGCGACGACCTGGACGCCGGCCACGGCGCGCAGCGCGGCCACGTGACTTCTCGCGATCTTGCCGCAGCCCACGATGCCGACCCGCAGCGGCGGTCCGGTCACCCCGGCTCGCCTTTGAGGCTGAGCATCGCGAGCTCGTACACGTCCGGGCCGAAGCCGGCCAGGAACCCGCCGGCCGCCCGCGCGGTCAGCGGCTCCTGGTGGTAGGTCGCCTCGCGGCTGAAGACGTTTGTGAGATGGACCTCCACGACCGGCTGGTCGAGCATCCGGAGGGCGTCGAGCAGGGCGACCGACCTGGTCGAAAGCCCGGCCGGGTTGATGATGACAAGGGCGCCCTCGTCGTACGCCTGATGCACCCAGTCCAGCAGCTGGCCCTCGGTGTTGGACTGGCCGAAGAACAGGTCGAAGCCCAGCTCGACGGCGAGTGCGCGGCACCGTTTCTCGATCTCGGCGAGCGTGACCGTGCCGTACAGGTGCGGCTCGCGGCGACCGAGCATGTTGAGGTTGGGTCCATTGAGGATGAACAAGCGGCGTGCCACGGTCGGCCTCCTAGTAGACCTCGACCTTGCCGGTCGACCGAGGGCTGGCCGGGTCGTTGAAGAAGTACTCGCCGGTGCGGGTGAACGTGTACCGGAAGGACTCGCCCGGGGCCAGCCGCGCCTCGAAAAGACCCTCGAAGAACTGGGTCACGCCGCGCTCGCCGGCGTTGCCGGGATGGTTGGTGAACGTCACGGTCGTGCCGGCCGGGACCCTCAGGTGCGTGGGCGCCATGCCGGCGACGGCGAACGACTCGGTGGCGCCGATCTGCCCGGTCGCGGCGTTGTACGTGCGGCCGATCACCACGGTGTCGGCCACCGCGGCTCCCTCGACCGGGCCGCCGGAGACCGGCCGGCGGATCACCGGGGGTGGCGGGGTCGGCGCCGGGCCCACGGAACCGTCGATCTCGAACGCCCAGAGGAAGTCGCCGCGCGGCGCGGAGTTGCCGTACGGGATGCTGGTGCCCCCGGCGTAGACCGCGAGGTACTCCTTGCCGCCGGCGCGGTACATGATCGGGCTGGAGCTGATCGCCGCGCCGGTCTGGAAGCGCCACAGCTCGCGGCTCGTGCGGGCGTCCATGGCCAGCAGGTTGCCGTCCGGCTGGCCGATGAACATCAGGTCGGTCCCGGTGGTGAGGATGCCGTTGCCGTGTGCCAGCGAGTACGGCATGCGCCGCTTCCACCGCACCCGGTTGGTGCTCACGTCGACGGCGACGATGCCGCCGGTCTGGTACTCCCCCGGCGGCCGCAGGCCGTTGCTGCTCTCGGTGAGCGAGTGGGCGGCCGCGACATATCCGAAGCCGGTGTACACCAGCCCGGTGCGGTGGCTGAAGGACATGTGCGACCAGTCCGCGCCGCCGCCGTGGCCGGGAATCGACAGGATCGGCACGTCCCAGTGCGGGTCGTACAACGCGCCCCGCACGTAGTTGGGCACGGCCCGGTTGGGGTCGCCCGGCACCGAGGTGCCCAGCGGCTGGTCGACGACGTGGTGCTCGGTCCAGCCGCCCTGCACCGGAAACGGTTGGGTCGGCCAGGTCTTCTGGCGCGGCTCCTGCGGCACCGGTCGCTCCACGACGCCGAGCGGGGCGGTGCCGTCGGTCCGGTCGAGGACGAAGAACATGCCCGACTTGCTGCCGTAGACGACCACCTTGCGCCGCCGGCCCTTGATCCTGACGTCGGCCAGGACCGGCGCCATGACGTTGTCCATGTCCCAGATGTCGTGGTGCACCGACTGGAAATGCCAGCGGTACGCACCCGTGCGCATGTCGAGCGCGACGAGCGAGTTCGCGAAAAGGTTCTGCCCGCCGCGGGCCGAACCGTCCTGTGAGGAGTTGTTCCCGCGGGCGTTGCCGAAGGTCCAGTACGTCAGTCCCAGCTCCGGGTCGACGGCGGGGTGGATCCACGGCGTGGCGCCGCCGTCCATCCAGGACTCGCCCTCCCACGTGTCGTTGCCGAACTCGCCCGGCCCGGGCGTGCCCCAGAAGTGCCAGAGCAGGTCGCCGTTGCGGGCGTCGAGCGCCAGCGCGGCGCCGCGGGGGCCGTCGTTGGTGCCGCAGAACAGCAGGCCGTCGTGGTAGACGACGGCGACCTTCTCGATGTTGCCGTAGCCGTTGACCTGACGCTCCCAGGCGACCTGGCCGGTTTCCTGGTCGAGCGCGATGACGTAGTTCTCGTTGGACTTGGTGAACACGTAGCCGCCGCCGACGGCCACCCCGCGCCGGGTCAGGCTGCCGCGGACCTGCTCGTACCGCCATTTGGTCTGCCCGGTGACACCGTCCACCGCGATGACGTTGCCCAGTGCCGACTCGATGTAGAGCACACCGTCGACGGCCACCGCGGTGCTCTGGCTGTTGCCCTGGGTGAGCCCGCCCTCGATGCGGTTGACCCAGGCGCCGCGCAGGCGGCGCACGTTTCCGGGATGGATGCGCCGCAGCGAGGTGTAGTTCTGGTTGCCCAGGTTGCCGCCGACCTTGGGAAAGTCCTGGTCGCCCGGGGTGTCGAAGCGGGCCAGGTCGGCGGCGCCGGTGCCGCGCCCGGCCGCGCCGGCCGCCGGCGGGGCGACGGTGGGTACGGCTGCCGCGGCGACGGCCACCGCCGCGGCGCCCTTGAGCACGTTTCTGCGGTCGATCTGTGTCATGGGTTCGCCTCTTCCTGGCCGTGGCGCCGCGGTCCGGACGCGCGCGGGCGCCCGGGACGGCGCGATGCCGTCACGGTTGTGGTCGGTCGCCGGATCCGGGTCCAGCGCCCGGGGATCAGTCGAAGATGCCCTGGTAGATGTCCTTGATGTTCCAGTGACCGGGGGTGGGTACGGGTTCGTTGACCATCGGTACGTCCAGCACCGCCGGCCGGCGGGCCGCGACCGCAGCGCGCAGCGCCTCGCCGAACGAGTCGGCACTGTCCACTGTGTAGCCGTCCGCCCCGCAGGCGCGGCCATAGGCGGCGAAGTCGGGGCTGTACGGCGAGCCGTCCGGGGTGACGAAGTCGCAGCCGTAGCTGTGTCCGAAGCTCGCGGACTGCAGGTCGGAGATGGTGCCGTGGGAGCGGTTGTTCATCACGACGAAGATCACCGGTGCGCCCTGCTCGACCGCCATCGGTACCGCCGGCAGCTGCGCGCCCATCCCGCCGTCGCCGATCAGCGCGACAACGGTGCGGTCGGGTTGCGCGATCTGCACGCCGACCGCGGCGGCCGGGCCGAAGCCCATCGTCGAGGCGCCGCCCGGGGTGATGAAGCGGCCCTCGTCGGGCAGCTCGTAGCACTGGGCGACGCCGTTCTTGTTCCACCCGACGTCGGTGACGAGGATCGCGTCGGGCGGGATGGCGGCCCGCAGGTCGGTCAGGATCCGCTCGGGTCGCAGCGGAAAGCGCTGGCTGGTGCCGCGCTCCCGGCTCTCGGTGAACAGTGTCCCGCGGGCCGCGGTGATGCTCTCGCGCAGTCCGGGCCGGCTGCTGGGCGTGGCCTGCCGGTCGCGTACCGCCGCGTCGATCGCCTGGACCGCGTCGGCGACGTCCGCGACGGCACCGACGGTGACCGGGAAGTTGCGACCGATCTCGGCCGGGTCGATGTCGATCTGGATGAGCTCGCCGGGCGGAAACTGCCAGGTGTACCGGCGGTCCCAGGAGCTGGCGTCGGTCTCGGCGAAGCGGGTGGCCAGCGCGAGGACGACGTCGGCCTCCCGGGTGTACCGGTTGGTCAGCTCAAGGCCCCAGAAGCCCGGCATGCCCAGCAGCAGTGGGTGGCTGTCGGGAAGCGTGCCCTTGGCCATCAGCGAGTGCGCCACCGGGATGTCGAGGTGCTCGACCAGCGACCGCAACGCGTCGAGCCCGGGACCGCGGCGCAGCCCGCCACCCAGGTACACCAGCGGGCGCCGCGCGCTCACCAGCAGGTCGGCGATCCGGCCGGCGACCTCGGCGCGCAGGCCCGGCCGCTCCGGCGTGGCGAGCGGGAAGCCGGCGGCGGCGTCCCGCGGTACCGGTCGGGAGAACAGGTCCATCGGCACGCTGAGCAGCACGGCGCCGGGCCGCCCGGCGGTCGCGGTCCAGAACGCACGCTCGGTGAACCGGGCCAGGTCGGCGGCGCGGTGCACCTGCCAGGCCCGCTTCACGAACGGCCGGTAGATGGCCGACTGGTCCCCGTCGGCGTGCAGGTTCACCTCCTGGTGCGGGTGCCGCCCCCGGTAGTACGAGGGGATGTCGCCGGCGATCGCCACCAGCGGTACCGAGTCCAGGGCCGCGGTCATGACGCCGGTGACCGCGTTGGTCATGCCGGGCCCGACGTGCAGCAGCACCACGCCGGGCTTGCCGGTGGCGCGGGCGTACCCGTCGGCGGCGTGCGCCGCGGCCTGCTCGTGGCGGGCGATGACAAACCTGATCGTGCTGCGTCCCATCGCGTCGAGCAGGGCGATGTTGGTGTGCCCGCAGGTGCCGAAGACGTACTCGACGCCGTACGACTCGAGCTGGGCGACCATCGCCTCGGCCGCCGTCACCGTGTCGTCGGGGCTCATCGGGTGCCTTCCTGGTCGCCGAACAGGGACATGCCGCGCAGCATGAGCGTCTTGACGACGGTGTAGTCGTCGATCATCCAGCGGGGCGACTCGCGGCCGAAGCCCGAGTCCTTGACGCCGCCGAACGGGACGTGGTCGAGCCGGAAGTTGGACGACCCGTTGACGACCAGGCCGCCGACCTCCAGCTCCCGCCAGGCCGTGACGACCCGCCGGACGTCGTAGGTGAACAGGCCCGCCTGCAGGCCGTAGCGGCTGTCGTTGCAGGTGGTCAGCACACCCTGGAAGTCGTCGTAGGGCAGGACGCTGACCGCCGCGCCGAACACCTCGTCGCGGACCAGGCGCGCCTGCGCCGGCGGAGAGGCGACGACTGTGGGCGTCACCGTCGCGCCGTCGCGCTGGCCGCCGGTGGTGACCCTCGCCCCGGCCGCGACCGCCTCGTCCACCCACATCACGACGCGCTCGGCCGCGTCGTCGTCGACCATCGAACCGACGTCGGTGGCCGGGTCGAGCGGGTCGCCGACCGCCAGCCGCTCCACCTCGCCGGTGAAGGCGTCGAGAAACTCCTCGTAGCGGTCGCGGTGTACGTAGACCCGCTGCACCGAGATGCAGCTCTGGCCGGAGTTGCTGTAGCCGGTGCGGGCGCAGATCCGCGCGGCGGCGCCGACGTCCGCGTCCTCGCACACGATGGTGGCGGCGTTGCCGCCGAGCTCCATGACCAGGCGCTTGGCGCCGGCCGCGCGGGCGACGGCCGCGCCGGTGGCCACGCTGCCGGTAAAGCTGATCACGCCGACCTCCGGGGCGGCGCACAGCTCGGCGCCCACGCGCCCGTCGCCGTGCAGCAGCTGGACCGCCTCCGCCGGCATGCCGGCATCGAGCAGAAGCGCCACGACCCCGGCCGACGAGGCCGGTCCCTGCGGTGGCGGCTTGACGATCGTGGTGTTGCCGGCGGCGAACGCGGCCGCGAGCTTGTGTGCGAGCAGGTTGGCCGGGGCGTTGAACGGCGTGATCGCGAGCGCCACGCCGACCGGAGCGCGGTGGGTGAAGGCGGTGTTGCCCACGCCGCGAGCCCAGCCGGCCACCGGCAGCACCTCGCCACCGATCCGCCGGGCCTCCGCCGCGCAGACCGCGAACGTGTCGGCGACCCGGTCGATCTCGCCCAGGCCGTCCTTGAGCGGCTTGCCCAGCTCCAGCGCCAGCAGGCGGGCGAGCTCTTCGCGCCGCTCGAGGGCGGTGGCCGCCGCCCGCTCCAGCACGCCGGCCCGCGCCGCCGGCGACATCCGGGCCACCGCCTTGGCGCCACCCCGCGCGTACGCCAGCGCGGCGCGCACGTCGCCGCCGTCCGCCTGCCGTGCGGTGCTGACGGCGCGGCGTGCCCACGGCCCGATCCGCTCGGCGCGCGTGCCGCCGGCCAGCCATTCGCCGGCCACGAGGCAGCCGACCTCGACGACGTCGGTCGGCGCGGTCCGGATGAGGTTGTCGAGCATCACCGCTCCTTCGCCTGAACCGCCAGCGGCACTCGAACCACTGCGTGGTACTCCTGGACCGTTGTGCGGACTACGTGTAACGTACGGGCGGCGAGGCCACCTGGCAATAGCCGGTGCCGAACCCGAGGGGCGACGCATGGACGACCGACCGTTGCGCGGCGTACGGGTCCTGGATCTGACGAACGTGCTGGCCGGGCCGTACTGCAGCTATCACCTGATGCTCCTCGGCGCCGAGGTCGTCAAGGTCGAACGACCCGGCCAGGGCGACCTCGCCCGCCACCTCGGTCCCGAGCCGGCACTCAACCAGGCCGGTGTCGGCGCGTCCTTCCTCGCCCAGAACGCCGGGAAGAAGTCGGTCGAGCTGGACCTCAAGGAGCCGACGGACCGGGCCGCCTTCGAACGGCTGCTGGACGGCGCCGACGTGCTGCTGGAAAACTTCCGCGCGGGCGTGCTGGCCCGCATCGGCTACGACTGGGACACGCTGCACCGCCTCAACCCGCGCCTCGTCTACTGCGCGATCTCCGGCTTCGGCCAGGCCGGGCCGATGAGCCAGGCCCCGGCGTACGACCAGATCATCCAAGGGCTCTCCGGGATGATGAGCATCACCGGGACTCCCGAGACCGCACCGCTTCGCGTTGGATTCCCGGTGTGCGACACGGTCGGCGGGCTGGTCGCCGCGATGTCGATCTGCGCGGCCCTGGCCGGCCGGGCGCACACCGGCGTGGGCGTCCACCTTGATGTGTCCATGTTGGAGGCTTCGCTGTCCGCGATGGGCTGGGCCACGTCGAACTATCTGGTCAGCGGCGTACCACCGGAGCCGATGGGCGACCAGAACGCGACCGCCGCACCGTCGGGCACCTTCGACGCCGCTGACGGTCCGCTCAACATCGCGGCCAACCGGCAGGAGCAGTTTGAGGTCCTGTGCCGGCTCATCGGCCGGGACGACCTGGTCACCGACGACCGCTTCGCCGATCGCGAGGCCCGCAAGGCCAACCGGGCCGCGCTGAACCAGGAGATCAACGCGGCCCTGCAACGCCGCCCGGCGCTGGAATGGGAGCGGCTGCTGTCCGGCGCCGGCGTGCCGGCGGCGCGGATCCTCACCGTCGCGCAGACCGTCGAGCTCGACCAGCTGCGCGAGCGCGGCTTCTTCACCGACCTCCCGTTTCCCGGCAACCCCGGGCGGCGGCTGCGGGTCAGCGGAAACGGCGTACACCTCAACGGCTCCCCCTTACGGCCGACGGCGCCACCGCCGCTGCTGGGCGAGCACAACGTCGAACTGTCCACCGGCGCCAACGAGGTGATCGCCCAGTGAACGACGACAGGGACGCGCCGACGGTACGGGACGTGTCGGACTGGTGGTCCACCGCGATCTCCCGGGTCGAGCCCGACGTGATCGAGCTGCGCGGCCATCCCATCCAGGAGCTGATCGGCAGCACCAGCTTCGTCGCCGTCATCTGGCTGCTGCTGCGCGGGCAGCTGCCGACCCCGGGTCAGGAGCGGCTCCTCGAGGCGGCCCTGGTGTCCTCTGTGGACCACGGACCGCACGCGCCGTCGATCGCCGTCGCCCGCATCGCGGCCACCTGCGGCATCGGCCTGAACAACGCCGTCGCCAGCGCGGTCAACACCCTTGGCGACGTGCATGGCGGCGCCGGTGAGCAGTGCCTGCACCTGCTCGGCGAGGTCGCCACCCGCGCCGGGGCGGGAGAGAGCGTCGAAAGCGCGGCGTCGTCCGTCGTCGGGCGCTGGCGGGCGCGCTCCCGCTACCTGCCCGGGTACGGGCACCGCTTCCACACCGTGGACCCCCGCCGCGAGCCGCTGCTGCGCCGGGTCCAGGAGGCGGTCGACGACGGCGTCGTCACAGGTGCGTACCTGCGCGCGGCGGAGGCCGTCGAGGGCGAGCTGGCCCGCGGGCGGTCGCGCCCCGTACCGATCAATGTGGACGGTTGCACGGCGGTCGTCTACGGCGAGCTGGGATTCGCCCCGCCGCTGGCCCGAGGGCTCTTCGTCCTGAGCCGCAGCGTCGGGATCCTCGCGCACGCCTGGGAGGAGACCGGCCAGGGCCGCCGCAACAAGGGTCCCATGCCCCCATCCATCCCACCGACATTCCTCAGCTGATCGCCACAAGGAGTACCCCCATGCCCTTGAGACGCAACACGGTCCTCAGCGCCGCGTTCGGCGCCGCCCTGGCCGCGACGGTCATGCTGCTGACCACGTCGATACCCAGCGCCGCGGAAAAGCCCGCACAGCAGCCGAAGGACAGCGGCGCGCAGAGCCTCGGCAACCCGGACTACGGTGTCTGCCGCGGCACCGACCCGGACTGCTACCACGACTGGGGCAACTTCGACCCGGCGACCGACGGATACCGCGTGCTTGTCTACAGCCGCACCGCCGGCCCGCGCCACGCCCACCTCGGCCCCGCCCTGCCGGCCGGCCTCAACCCCCCGCTGACCCCCGCCCACGCCGCACAGAACGCGCTGGTCAGGCTCGGCGCCGAGCACGGCTTCGCCGTGGACTGGACCGAGGACGTCACCCAGCTCTCCTCGCCCGCGCGGCTGTTCCGCTACAACGCGGTCATCTTCATGAGCACCACCCGCGACACCCTGGACGACCCGGCACAGACTGCCCTGCGCCAGTACATCCGCGGCGGGGGTGGCTTCGTCGGCATCCACAACGCGTTCGGCACCGAGTACAACTGGGAGTGGTACGAAGGGCTGCTCGGCGGCGCCAACTACTACGACCACGGGCGCAACCAGCCCGGCACCGTCGTCACGATGAGCCGCCGCGGCGCTTCGACCGCCGGGTTGCCGGCCCGCTGGGACTTCGCCGACGAGTGGTACAACCTCGTGCCGTTTCCCAGCCGGGTCCGGATCCTCGCCAACGTCGACGAGTCCACGCTGCCGGAGGGTCCGACCGGCGGCAGCGGCCACCCCGGCCACGGCCGCAACCACCCGGTGTCCTGGTGCCAGTACTACGACGGCGGCCGTTCCTGGGTCACGACCCTCGGGCACGCGGTCGAGGCGTGGACCGACACCCCGATGACCGGCGACGAGCACTTCCTGCGCCACGTGCTCGGCGGGATCGAGTCGGCCATGGGACGCGCTCCGTTCTGCCGATGACCGCCGTCGCCTGAACGCCCAACACGGGTGCCGCGCCGTCCTCGACGCGGCACCCGGACCGCTTTAGATGAAGTCGCAGTTGTACTGCGCCGAGTTCAGCGGGTTGTCGAGCTGGCTGGCGCGCACGAAGCCCGCGGTCAGCGGACCGTTGGTGTTGCGGTTGTAGGCGACCACCAGCCGCCAGTCCACATTGCTGCGGAAGGTGTAGCAGAACTCGCGCAGCACCCAGTTCGAGTTGTTGCGCGGCACCGTGCCGGTGGAGCCGCAGCTGTCGTACGGGCACAGCCGCTGGGTCGCGCCCCGGTCCACCACGCTCTGCGCCACGCCGCCGGTGTAGCAGGAGTCCTCCACGTCATCCGAGAACAGGTTGTTGCGGTAGAGGAAGCCCGTGCGCTCGGCCGCCCCGCCGCGGGTGGTCTGGTTGAAGATCAGGTTCTTCTGGTTGCCGCTGAACGTGCCGGTGCACAGGTCGGCGATCGGGTCGCCCACACGCACGTCCCCCACCCTGGTCTGCGCGCCGGGATAGCAGCCCGGCGCCCCCGTCGGACAGTTCCAGATGTACGCCGTCCGTACGACGGAGTTGGAGGCCGGGCTCGCGTTGGCGGCGGGCTGGGACACGGTCACCGCGCTCACGGTCGCGGCGAGCAGTGCGACCAGGAGGATGGGGATCCGCCGTAGTATGGCGGCCCCGCTGGTGGATGTAGTCATGGGTAGAGCGTCGACCCCACCGTTCATCGAACCGGCACGAGACCTTTCATCGAACCCGCGCCGTGTCGCCCACCGATCCGGCCCAATCGCGAACTCGGCGGGAACATCAGTAGCTGACATGCTCGGACCAGGGGGAGCCGCTCGGCGTGCCTGATGGCGGTGCTCGTCGATCCCGGCGGTTCGGTGAGAGCCCGCTGGCAGGGCCGCCACCGCCTATCGACGGCTGAGCCCATCGAGGATGAGGCCGAGCATGGGTTGCGAGCGGTCTTCTGGCCCGGACGCGGCTCGCCACAGAGCGCCGGTGAGTTGCAGGAAGTCACGGGCGTCCGCGTCGGTGCGGATGGTGCCATCGCGTTGGCCGGCGTCGAGTAGTTGCGTGATGGCGGCGATCACGGGGCCGTAGGTGCGTTCGGTGATGGATTGATGGGCTCCGGGGCTGAGTGCGTCGCCGAGGCCGTGTTTTCTTTTCATGGCGCTGACCAGCTCGGTGGTCCAGCGCCGCAGTGCTTCCAACGGCGGCAGGTGGGCCAGGAGTTCGGGCACGGACTCGATGAGCCGGTCGATTTCGAGTTGGTAGACGGCCAGGACGAGCGCTTCGCGGGTCGGGTAGTTGCGATACAAGGTGCCAGGTCCGACGCCAGCGCGTTGCGCGATCTGGTTCATCGAGGTGTTGCCGTCCTCGGCCAGCGCCTGGCGCGCGGTCTCCAGGATGCGGGCCCGATTCTCGCGAGCGTCTGCACGAACCATTCCACGCCCCTTGCTATCCGGAGAGGTCTCCACTACCGTATATGGAGACCTCTCCACTTACCTTAGAGGAGCACCGTGCAGTACATCAAGCTCGGCACCACCGGCCTGGACGTCTCGCCGATCGCCATCGGTGCGATGACCTACGGCGAACCCAACCGCGGCCACCCGGTCTGGTCGCTGGACGAGCAGACCAGCCGCCCACTCATCAAGCACGCGCTGGAAGCCGGGATCAACTTCTTCGACACCGCGAACCTGTACTCGCTGGGCTCGAGCGAGGAGATCCTCGGCAGGGCGCTGGGCGACTTCGCGAACCGCGACGACGTGGTGATCGCCACCAAGCTGCGCCACCCGATGCGGCCCGGCCCCAACGGCAAGGGCCTGTCCCGCAAGGCGATCATGACCGAGGTCGACCACTCGCTTCAGCGGCTCGGCACCGACTACATAGACCTCTACCAGATACACCGCAACGACCACGCGACACCGCTCGAGGAGACCCTCGAAGCACTCAGTGACCTCGTGAAGGCCGGCAAGGTGCGCTACCTTGGCGCCTCCTCGATGCCCGCCTGGGAGTTCGCCAAGGCCCTGCACCTGCAAAAGCAGCACGGCTGGGCGCGGTTCGTCTCCATGCAAAACCACTACAACCTGCTCGCCCGCGAAGAGGAACGCGAGATGATCCCGCTGTGCCTCGACGAGGGCGTCGGCACCATCATCTGGAGCCCACTGGCCCGCGGCCGGCTCGCACGCGCCTGGAACGACGCCAAGTCCACCACACGCTCGCAGACCGACGGCTCCTACGCCGACTGGCTGTACACACCCACGGAGGAGGCCTCGAACCGAGCGATCGTGGACACGGTCGGACAGGTCGCCGACGCCCACGGCGTCAGCCGCGCCCAGGTCGCCCTGGCCTGGCTACGCCGCCAACCCGTCGTCACCGCCCCACTGGTCGGCGCCGGCTCGGTGCACCAGATCGACGACGCCGTCGCGTCACTGGACGTCGAGCTGACCGACGACCAGCTACGCGCACTCGAAGCGCCATACACACCCCGCCACGACTTCCAAGGCATCTCCGACGAAGCCGAACTCGACGCGATCCGAGCCCGGATCCCCGGCATGACCCTCCGATAACGCCAACACCCGCTCCGAGCGCGACCGCCCGCGCCGGCACAGACCCACCTCAGCGCTGCCGGTTCCACACGAACCGAAGCGTCTACCAAGGCCAAGGGGTCTCGACCACCGCCCAGTTCGCGGGAAGCCACACCGCGGATCACCGACCGGCTCTCACGCCGGTCAGCGCCTCACTTCCGCGTGATGACCTCGTCTGTCGCCAGGCTCTTGGTGCGGCTGTCGACAAGCGTGCGCAGGGCGGCCGCCTCACTGTCCACGGTGGATGCGTTGGCCCCGGCGGCCTTGAGGATGGCGCTGGTCTGCTCGACCGCGGTCGCGGCCGCGCCGCTGGCGTAGAGCCTCTGGTAGAGGTCGCGGTACGCGTTCTCGTACACCTTCTTGAACTCGGGGTCGGCCAGGAAGCGCTCCTTGAGCTGGTGCCCCCGCATCCGCATGCCACCACCGGGCCCCGGCCCGCCATCCGGCGGCTGGAAACCCTCGGGCGGCTCGAAACCCTCCGGCAGCTGGAAGCCCTCCGGCGGCTCGAAGCCCTCGGGCGGCTGGCCCCGGTCGCCGCCTGGGCCGGCGCCCAGGAAGCCGCCCATGCGACCCGCGTCGTTCGGCCCCTGGGTGGCGTCGCCGCTCATCGCGAGGTTGAGGTCCCAGGTGATCACGGTGAACTTGCGGGTGTCGAGGTTGTAGTACAGGTAGTAGTTGCTGCCCGGCCCGCTCATGTCGTCGAAGTTGAGCAGCAGGTTCTGCAACGCTGCGTAGCGGGCGAACGAGGCCGTATCGACCCGGTCGGCGAGCCCCGCGGCAAACTCCGCGTCGGAGGCGGAGCCGACCCACTGGATCAGCTCGATCACCGGCCGCAGGTCCTGGCTACCCTTCTTGTTGACCTGCTCGAAGTCGTCCTGGTAGTCGGTCTGGTCGTCGCCCTGGTCGGCGAACTGGCCGCTGGCCTGCGACTTGTAGAGCACACCGTCGCCCGGCAGCGAGTCGGCGTAGGTCCGGTCGGGGTGCTCGACGACAAGCCGGGTCACCGTCGGCCGGTCGTTGACGGTGAACGTGGAGAACGTGTACCGCTGTGACGGCTCGCCCGACGCGGCGACAAGGCTGAGCGCGACCGCCTCGTTGAGCCCGGTGGTGCTGCCGCCCATGCCGGTGGCCGGACGAACCGCGATCTCGGTGCGCCCCTGGTAGCGGCGGCCCTCGACGTACTCGTCGAAGCTGACCAGCCACGGCAGGTTTTCCGGCTCCTCGGCGCGCAGGCCACCCATGCCGCCGCCGCGGAAACCACCGCCGGCCTGACCGAAGTCGCGCGGCGCCGCACCGCCCGCCGGCGGTCCGACCCGGACGCCCTCCTCGCCGCGGTCGCCGAAGCCTCGTGGCGCGGTTTGGCCGTCGCGGGTCATGCCGGACAGCGTGGAGTTGCCCTTGAGGCGGATGCCGACACTGTCGATACGGGTGCCGTCGACGACCAGGTCGGCTTCGAGGTACTCCTTGTCGCCGTCCTCCCAGTACTGGTCGAGCATCCGCTCGTAGTCCACGGGCGAGTAGGACAGCGTGAGCTCGTGCGGCCTGCTGGTGTCGAACAGGTCGACGGTGCCGGGAATGTCCTGGACCACGACGTCGGCGTCGGCGCGCTCGTCGCTGGTCACGATCGGCGCCACCCGGCTCGTGCCGACCAGCCCGACCAGCACGGCGAAGAAGATCCCGCAGGCGGCCACCACCTTCCAGTGGTGCCGCAGCCGCACCGGGAGCCGGTGCTTGAGCCGCCGCATCACAGGTCGGTCTGGTCGTAGCCGGTCAGCAGCGTGACCCGCTGCCCATACGTCCGCTCGCGCAACGCGGCGATCAGCGTGGTCGGCTCGGTGCCCTTGCGCAGCCGGACGGTGTACATCAGCTCGGTCAGCGCGCCACCCTGTATCGACTCCAGGCTCACCAGCTCGAACTCGCTGGTGTGCCGCAGCAGCACGTCCTGGATCTCATTCGTGTGGTCCTCGTCGGCCGGCACCTGCACCTTGACCACCTGGCGTTGCACGTTCAGCTGGAACCAGTTGAACCGCTGCATGACGACCACCACGAGGCAGATCGCGACGGTGGCGACGACCGCGAGCGTGTAGAACCGGGTGCCGCAGGCCATCCCGATGCCCATCACCAGGAAGATGAACCCGACGTCGCGGGTCTCCTTGATCGCGTTTCGGAAGCGGATCACCGACAGCGCACCGACCAGCGCGAAGGCCCGTGCGATGTTCGAGCCGACCACCAGCATGATCAACGAAATGATCATGCCCAGGATGACCAGGGTCTGCACGTACGACTGGCTGTACGACACGTTGCGGTGGGTCGCCCGGTACACCCAGCCGATCGCGGAGCTGAGCACAAAGGACAGTGCGAGCGCGATCGCGATGTCGCCGACGCTGAACGTGCCGGACAGATCCTGGACCTCGAAAGGCATGGTGGTCAGTGCTCCGTTTCAACAGGGACGTGGGATGCGGACCGCGGCGCCCTGCCGAACGCCTCGACGCTCTGGCAGTACTTCGACATCCGCACCACCGCGAGGTTGTGCCGGGCGGTCAGGTCGGTCAGCCAGTACGGCACGCGCTCGTTGGCCTTGACCTCCAGCACCGCCAGCCGCGGCGGCACGATGAACCGGTTTTCCGCCGCGACGCCCAGCTGAAGGTCGCGGTCGCGGCCGACGACCCGGTGATCGAGCGTCACCCGCAGCCCGACCTCGGCGTCGCGCCCGGTGAACGCCTCCCGCCGGTACCCAGTCATCGCGATCGGCCGCAGGTCCAACCCGGCGACAAGGCCGAGCACCTCCTCCAGGAAGCCGCGCCCGGAGCCGCCACAGTCGATCATCTGGCGGTGGTCGCACAGCTCGCGTGCCTGCCGGTAAGGCAGCTGGACGCGGCGCTTCTGCGTCACCCGGTTGACCCGCTGCTTGATCTCCACGAAGACCGGCGTCTCGTCGTCGACCACGCACAGGTCGCCGTAGTGCCGGATCCGCAGCTTGCGCCTGAACCGCAGACCCTCGATCTTCTCCCAGTAGAAGCGCAGCCGCGTGGTGTCGTAGTAGACGCTCCAGACGCCGTAGCCGCCGGCCGCCGCATACGTGTCGAGGTCCAGCCGGTGGCGCAGCTCGTCGCGCAGGTCGTCGAGGATCTCCCGGGGCACCAGGTACTTGATCTCGTATCGGTTGAAGGCGTGCAGCCGGCTCGGCGCCCGCAGCGCGTGCCCGGCCTCCGCGGACTGCTCCAGCGGGCGGGCCGTCTCGGGCAGCTGATCCGTGGCAGGCTGCCTACGCCGGAAGAACATCGACGCCCTCCACTCCCGATGCCTGTCGACGGACACAGGAAAGCGTACGCACATCAGAACTAGCTCAAAACTCGCAGAGAACACGCTGACAACGGCCGGGGAACGGCGCGTGAACGGCGGGTGGCGGGCACCGCCGCCGTGTCACCAGGCCCCTGCGAGCCGGGACCTATGGCCCTGTGCGCCGCCGGCCGCACGGATCAGGCTGAATCCGGCCTTCCACGACCCCTACCTGCGAGAGGCTGGCATCCATGGAGACCACGCTGGAGGCGGCGGCGCCGCTGAGTGAGGCGGAGCTGGCGCGGCTTGACGCGTACTGGCGGGCGGCGAACTACCTCACCGTCGGGCAGATCTACCTGCTGGACAACCCGCTGCTGCGCGAGCCGCTGCGCCCGGAGCACATCAAGCCCCGCCTGCTCGGCCACTGGGGCACGAGTCCCGGGCTCAGCCTGCTCTACGCGCACCTCAACCGTGTCATCGTCGCCCGCGACCTCAACGCCATCTACGTCACCGGTCCCGGACACGGCGGCCCGGCGATCGTGGCCAACACGTGGCTGGAGGGCACCTACAGCGAGCTCTACCCGTCCGTCTCGCGGGACGAGTCCGGCATGGCGCGGCTGTTTCGCCAGTTCTCGTTTCCCGGCGGCATCCCCAGCCACGTCGCCCCCGAGGTGCCCGGCTCCATCCACGAGGGTGGCGAGCTGGGCTACTCACTCATGCACGCGTACGGCGCCGCCTTCGACAACCCCGACCTGCTCGTCGCCTGCGTGATCGGCGACGGCGAGGCGGAGACCGGCCCCCTCGCCACGAGCTGGCTGTCCAACGTCTTCCTCAACCCGGCCCGCGACGGCGCCGTGCTGCCGATCCTGCACCTGAACGGGTACAAGATCGCCAACCCGACGGTGCTGGACCGCATCCCCCGCGACGACCTGCTCGCGCTGATGCGCGGCTACGGCTACCAGCCCTACCTGGTCGAAGGCGACGACCCTGCCACCGTGCACCAGCTGCTGGCCGCCACCCTCGACCGCGCCCTGGACGAGATCGCCGCCATCCAGCGGCACGCCCGCACGACCGGCGACACCACGCGACCTCGCTGGCCGATGATCATCCTGCGCACCCCCAAGGGCTGGACCGGCCCCACGACGGTGGACGGCCAGCAGGTCGAGGGCACGTTCCGGGCACACCAGGTGCCGCTCGCCGCGGTGCGCGACAACCCGGCCCACCTGGCCGAGTTGGAGGCGTGGCTGCGCTCGTACCGGCCCGAGGAGCTGTTCGACGCCACCGGCGCCCCGGTCGCCGAGCTCACCGCGCTGCCACCGACCGGCCAGGCGCGGATGAGCGCCAACCCGCACGCCAACGGCGGCGTCGTCCTGCGCGACCTGGTCCTGCCCGACTTCCGCGACTACGCCGTCGAGGTCGACCAGCCGGGCGCCTCCACCTCCGAGGCGGCGCGGGTGCTCGGCGGCTGGGTACGCGACGTCATCAAGGCCAACCCCGACCGCTTCCGCCTCTTCGGACCGGACGAGGTCGCCTCCAACCGGCTCGGCGCCGCCTTCGAGGTGACCGACCGCGCCTTCCTCGGCGCCCGGTACGACGGCGACGACCACCTCTCCCCCGACGGCCGCGTCATGGAGGTGCTCTCCGAGCACCTGTGCCAGGGCTGGCTCGAGGGCTACCTGCTCACCGGCCGGCACGGCATCTTCACCAGCTACGAGGCGTTCATCCACATCGTCGACGCGATGCTCAACCAGCACGCCAAGTGGCTCAAGGTAACGCGGCACATCCCCTGGCGGCGGCCGGTCGCCTCGCTCAACTACCTGCTCTCCTCGCACGTGTGGCGCCAGGACCACAACGGCTTCTCCCACCAGGACCCCGGCTTCATCGACCACGTGGTCAACAAGAAGGCCGAGGTCGTCCGCGTCTACCTGCCGCCGGACGCCAACACACTACTGTCCACGATGGACCACTGCCTGCGCAGCCGCCACTACATCAACGTGGTGGTCGCCGGCAAGCAGGACGCCCCGAACTGGCTGTCCATGGACGACGCCGTGCTGCACTGCCGCCGCGGCCTCGGCATCTGGGACTGGGCCAGCACCGACAACGGCCAGGAGCCCGACGTGGTCCTCGCCTGCGCCGGCGATGTACCCACCCTGGAGACCCTCGCCGCCGCCGACCTGCTCCGCCAGCACCTGCCCGAGCTCAAGGTCCGCGTCGTCAACGTGGTCGACCTGATGCGCCTGCAGCCGGAAA
This sequence comes from Phytohabitans houttuyneae, assembly GCF_011764425.1. Lineage (NCBI taxonomy): Bacteria > Bacillati > Actinomycetota > Actinomycetes > Micromonosporales > Micromonosporaceae > Phytohabitans > Phytohabitans houttuyneae. The sequence goes on along the minus strand of NZ_BLPF01000002.1, from coordinate 1,143,455 downwards.
GCGAACACCCGCACGGCCTCGCCGACAGCCAGTTCGACACCGTCTTCACCACAGACAAGCCGATCATCTTCGCCTACCACGGCTATCCCTGGCTCATCCACCGCCTCACCTACCGCCGCACCAACCACAGAAACCTCCACGTGCGCGGCTACAAAGAGGAAGGCACCACCACCACGCCCTTCGACATGGTCATGCTCAACGACCTCGACCGCTTCCACCTCGTCATCGACGTCATCGACCGCGTCCCCGGCCTCAACACCCGCGCCGCACACCTCCGCCAAGCGATGGTCGACGCCCGCCAACGCTGCCGCGACCACACCCGCAGCCATGGCGAGGACGCACCGGAAATCACTGAGTGGCACTGGCCCCAGACCTGATTTATGCCCCGGTCCGCGCCACCTGCGGACCGCATGCTCCCGCGGGCCACGCGGAGGTCGGCGGCGAGCTTGACGCTCGCCGAGTTCCCCGACCTCCGCTGCCGGGTCCGCGGGTCAGGCCCGGACGGGCGAGCCTGGAAGAAACCCTTGCCCGCGTTGGGGTTCTTGGGGTTTTCGGCGTTTGACGGATTGCCTGCCTTGTTGGAAGCCGTCCTGGTCGGGCTGCCGGACGACCAGGCGCCGTTCGCCCAACTCACCGCGCACGAGCTGGCACCGGGCCAATGGTCCACCACGGTCGAGGGCTTCCCACCGGGCGAACCGTTCATGCCAGTCGACAAGCCTGAAGGTGGCGAGGAGTAGACGCGTTACCGGCCGGCACCATGCCCGTGGTCGCAAAGGCGCCCGATCCGCCCCGCGCCGTCCGCCTTCGAGACCGGCGGCGTTGACGGCCGCGCCCACCCGGTCGAGCAGGTGGCCGGCCGGGCTGAGGGCCGCGGCGCCCCAGCCGAGCTGAGCGAGCGCGACGAGGGCGAAGGCGAGGGCCGCGGGGCGGTGTTCGCCGTGGCTGCCGGCCGCGGAAGCGTGGAGGGCGCCGGCACCGAGCGAGGCGATCGCCGCGATCGTGCGCATCGCCGCCTACTCGTAGCGAACCGTGTCGAGGCGGGTCGCCGCGTTCATGAAGGGCAGGGCGATCAGCGACACGGCGAACGCGGCCAGCACGCCCGCCCCAGCCCGGCCACGAACTCACCGCCGGGCAATGTCCACTCGTCGGGTGTGAACGTCGCCAGCGACTGGACCGTCGCCAGTCCCACGCCGAAGAGCACCGTGATGGCCAGCGGCGCCCCGGTCTCCAGGAGCACGACGCGGCGCAGCTGGCCGAGGCTCACCCCGGAAGCGCGCAGCGCCGCGAACGCGCGGCGGCGCTCGAGCACCCCGGTGATCACGGAGACCGTGAGGCTGCACGCGGTGAAGATCAGGATGATCACCATCGCGTACGGCACCGCGCTGCTGAACGCGGTCACGTCCAGAATCGGCCCCACCGCCAGGTCGTCGCTCGTCTTGCTGCGCGAGAGCGGCAGCGTGCGGGCGGCGAGGGTGCGGACCCGCTCCTGCGCGGCGACCGTACCGTCGGTGGGAATCAACAGCGTCTGGATCGGCAGCAGGTCTGCGCCGGGGGCGGGCTCGGCCAGCGCCGACGGCTGGAAGGTGAGGTCGGCCGAGCTCGCGCCGGGCGCGGGAACGGTGAACAGGTCCTCCACCCGCAGGTAGTCCTGGCCGGCGGCGACGCCTTCCCGGTACACCGGCAGCGGGCAGTCCAAAGTGGTCACCCGGGCCAGCTCGGTGCAGCGGACGACGACTTCGCCCTCCGGGCTGCGCCGGGCGACCACCACGCCGGCCGACATGAGTGGGGCGACCTCGTCCTGCGTCGCGCCCTGCACATGCACCGCGACCACGCCGGGATCGAGCACCGGTCGACCGCCGGCGAGCAGGGTCTGGTTGTCGGACCGGCCGGGCTCCTGGTTGGCCGCCGCGACGAAGCCGAGGGTCGTGGCCACATAGACGGCAATGGCGGCGCCGCCGACCATACGAAACGTACCGTACGGATCGGCCGCGATCCGCCGGGCCACCATGAGCGAGGTGACGCTGCGACTCAGCCTGGCCATGCCCCGGCTCACCCACATGCACACCCACGCCCCGGCGAGGAAGAAGCCGACGAGCACGGACAGCACGGAAAAGGTGGACACCATCTGCACGGTGGCCTGCTCCACTGTGGAGGCCTCGGAGACGTCGTCCCTGGACAGCACCGTCGAGTACCAGATGCCGCCGAAGCCGGCGAGAATCGGCGCGATCCGCCAGAGCCCGGGCGCCGGCCGGCGCTGGCGGTGCCGCACCCCGAGCGGTGCCAGCTGCACCGGGTGCATCGCCACGAGGGTGGCGCCCACCGCCACGAGCGGCACGCCGAGCAGGATCACCAGCAGCGGCACCAGCGGCACCCGGACGTCGTCGACGAAGATGGGCATGCCGTGGCCGAGCGTCACCCGGCTCGCCACCACCGGTTTGAGCAGCGCAAACGCGAGCCAGCCCAGCGCGGCGCCGGCGACCGCCGCCAGCGCCGTCTCCGTCGCCGCGAACACCGCGGTCTGCAACCTCGTCGCGCCGGCCAGGCGGGCCGCGGCAAACCGCACCTCCCGCCGCGGACCACCGATCCGCGCGGTCATCGCGACGAAGATGGCGATCGGACCGACGACCAGCACCGCGATCATCCCGAAGAAGACGCCCCAGATCCCGACCAGGTCGGCGCGCGCGTCCGGCTGCTCGATGCCGCGGATCTCGGTCGCACCGCGCATGGCCCGCAGCTGGTCCGGTGTGTGGCCGACGACGGCGACGAGCTCGTCGGGCATGAGCAGGCCGTCGGGGCCGATCTCACCGACGACCGCGCCCGGGTACCGGTCGTCCAGCTCGCCGTCCGGCACGCTCAGCAGCAGCCGCGCGAGCGCGGGTGAGACCACCTTCTCGCCCGGCCCGGGCAGCCGCGAGATCCCGGGCGGCACGGGCGGCCGGTCGCCGAGCGCGGCGACGTGCACCCGGATGACGTCCTGCCCGCGTACCGGTCGGTGACCGCGAGCCACAGCGCGTGGTCGGGTGCGGTGGGCGGGCTGGCGGCGGTGGTGCGGTGCCACCCCAGGCGGTCGACGTGGCCCTGCAGGATCGGCACCGCGGCGAGCGCCAGCAGCGCCAGCGGCACGCCGATCGCGACCCCGACGGTCATCAGCGCGAGCCGGGCCAGGCTCTCCCGCCCGCCGGCGCGCGCCATGCGGACCCCGAGCAGGGCCATGCGGACGGCGAGCCGGAGGTTCACGCCAGCACCGCCGGCAGCATCGTCTGTCCGTCTCGGACGGTGACCTGGCGGTCGGCGTACGCCGCCACGCGCGGCTCGTGCGTCACGAGCACGACACTGACGCGCTCGGACTTGGCCGTGGCGACGAGCAGCTCCATGACCTGGTCGGCAGCGACCGAGTCCAGCGAGCCGGTGGGCTCGTCGGCGAAGACGACGCGCGGGCCGGCGATCAGCGCGCGGGCCACGGCGACGCGCTGCCCCTGGCCACCGGAGATTTCGCCGGGCAGGCGGTGGGCGACCTCCACCAGACCCAGGCGCGGCAGCCAGCTCTCGGCGGCCGCCAGCGCGGCGCGGCGCCTTTGGCCGCCGAGCAGCAGGGGGAACGCGATGTTTTCCAGCACCGGCAGCTCGGGCACCAACTGTCCAAACTGGAAGACGAAACCGAACTCGCCGCGCCGCAGCCGGCTGCGCTCCCGGTCGGCCATCAGGTCGACGCGCCGCCCGTCGAAGAGCACCTCGCCCGCGTCCGGCGTGAGGATGCCGGCCAGGCAGTGCAGCAGCGTCGACTTGCCCGACCCGCTGGGCCCCATGACGGCGAGCACCTCGCCGGCCGTGACCGCGAGGCCGGCGCCGCGCAGGGCCGGCGTCAGCCCGAAGCTCTTGCACAGCCCGTGCCCTACCAGCAGCGGCGCGCCCTGCTCGCTCATGGCGCCAGCTCCGCGGCGAGGGTGTCCAGGCGCCCGGCTGCGTGGTCGATCCAGCGCAGGTCCGCCTCGATGTGAAACAGCTGGTAGTCGATGAGCATGCTGTCGCGCAGGCCGACCTTGCGCCGGGCGGCGGTGAGCTCACGCATCACCGCGAGGTGCCGGTCGCGCTGGCGCTCCAGAAACTCCTCGGCCGGCTTGCCGGACAGCAGCGCCAACGCCACCTTCGTGAAGAGCACCGTCTGCAGCTGCGGCTGCGGGTCCTCCGGCTCGGCAAGCCACCGCGAAAGGTCGGTGACGCCGTCCGCGGTGATCGTGTACCGCTTGCGGTCGGGGCCCGCGCCCTGCTCCACCCCGATGACCTCGATGAGGCCGTCCCGCTCGAGCTGTGCCAGCGTGCGGTAGACCTGCCCGAACCGCAGCGGCCGCGCGGCGCCGAACCTGCGGTCGTAAGACTGCTTGAGGTCGTAGCCATGGCGGTCGGCCTCGTTGAGAAGCCCCAACAACGTGTACGACACCGTCATGCGCGAGACTATACCCGACGGGTATACCCGATGGGTAGAGCTTCCGGCGGAGGCTGCGGTGAACGCCTCGGCCGGGTAGGGTGAGCGCCAGGTGTGCCGGGAAGTCTGGTCGGCGTCGTTGTCGGCGTGACCAGGGCAGGAGGCACCACCGTTGCGGGCACAGGATCTGGCCACCCCGTATCCCACCGTCGAAATGGGCACCTCGGCGATGGATGCCGCGCGGCTGCTGGCCGGGCAAAACCTGCCCGGGCTGATCGTGATCGACGACGCGGGCCACCCGGCCACGATCCTGCCGGGCACGCAGGTGCTGCGGATGGCGATCCCGTCGTACTGCCAGGAAGACCCCGCTCTCGCGCGGGTGATCGACGAAGCCGCGGCGGACCTGTTCCTGCGTAACGTCGGTGACCGCACCGTGGCCGAGCTGCTGCCCCGCGAGCGGCGCGAGCTGCCGGTCGTGTCGCCGGACGCCACGGTCCTGGAGATCGCCGCGGTCATGGCACGCAGCCACAGCCCGCTGGTGGCGGTGACCGGCAAGGGCGGCGACCTGCTGGGCGCGATCACCCTCGACGCGCTGCTGGACCGGATGCTCGGCACATGAGCGGGAGGGCCGACGCGCCGCCGGCGCGACGAGGACCGCGGTGAGCGGCAGTGCGTGGGCGGCCGTCGCGGTCTTCGCGATCGCCTACCTGCTGATCGCCACCGAGCGGGTGCACCGGGTCGCCGCGGCCCTCGGCGGTGCGGCGGTGATGCTGGTCATCGGCGCCACCGACGCCGAGCACGCGTTCTTCTCGGAAGAGGCCGGGATCGACTGGAACGTCATCGTCCTGCTGATCGGGATGATGCTGATCGTCGCCGTCCTCAAGCGCACCGGCGCGTTCGAGTACCTGGCCATCTGGGCCGCCAAGCGAGCCAAGGGCCGCCCTTTTCGGGTCATGGTCCTGCTCGTGCTCGTCACCGCGGTCACCTCGGCTTTTCTGGACAACGTCACCACCGTCCTGCTGGTCGCACCGGTCACGTTCCTGGTGTGCGAGCGGCTGGACGTACCGGTGGCACCCTTCCTGATCGCCGAGGTCCTCGCCTCCAACATCGGCGGGACGTCCACTTTGGTCGGTGACCCGCCGAACATCATCATCGCCAGCCGCGCGGGCCTGTCCTACAACGACTTCCTCATCCATCTCGCGCCCATCATCGCGGTCCTCGTGGTGGTGTTCATCGGGCTGTGCCGGATCCTGTTCCGGTCGGCGTTCCGGTACGACCCGGAGCGGGCCGCGCGCATCGCCAGCCTCCGCGAGCGCGACGCGATCCGCGACGGCCGGCTGCTCGTCGTCAGCCTGGTGGTGCTCGCCGTGGTGACGGCCGCTTTCGTGCTGCACACCGCGCTGCGGCTCGAGCCCTCGGTGGTGGCGATCGTCGGCGGGCTGGTGCTGCTGGCCCTGTCCCGGCTGGACGCGGGCGAGGTCGCCAGGGACGTGGAGTGGCCGACGCTGGTGTTCTTCGCCGGCCTGTTCGTGATGGTCGGCGCTCTCGTCGACACCGGCGTGATCGAGCAGATCTCGCGCGCCGCGACCGACGCCACCGAAGGCCGGCTGTTTTTCGCCTCCATGGTGCTGCTGTGGGGTTCCGCGCTGCTGTCGGCGTTCGTCGACAACATCCCCTACGTCGCGACGATGAGCCCCGTCGTCGCGGACATGGTCGACAACAGCGGCAACACCACGCAGTCGCAGGTGTTGTGGTGGGCGCTCGCGCTCGGCGCGGACCTGGGCGGCAACGCCACCGCGGTCGGCGCCTCGGCCAACGTGGTGGTACTCGGCATCGCCGAACGTGCCGGCAGGCCCATCACCTTCTGGCAGTTCACGAAGTACGGCATCGTGGTCACCGTCGTGACGGTCGCGTGCACGGTGCCGTATCTGTGGCTGCGCTACTTCGCCTTCGCCTGACCGCGGTGGCCGCGCCTGCGGTCACGTCACCGGCCCCGCCGCGGCCGGGTGTGCGTCGACACGAACCGCGGCCCGGCACCCGCCGCGGGCCGCCGGCGAACACGCCGTGGCGGCCGGACCGGCGTGCACCACTGGGCGATCGGCTCGCTCGGCACCGGGTGGCCCGGATGAAACTGGAGCAGGGCCCGGATCAGCGGCGAGGTGCCGCGAACCGCCAGACCGACACCGGCCGCAGCGCACGCGCGGTTGCCGCTGACCAGGCATCCGACGCCGGCGTGGTCGACGCGCTCGACATCGGTGAGGTCGACGACGATGGAACGGGGACGCGGCGTCCGCGCCGTCTCGGCCGTGATCGCCGCACCGAGCTGGCGAGCGGTCTGCTGGTCCAGCGTGCCGTGCAGGGCCAGGACGACCAGGTCGCCGTCCCGCGGATGCAGATGAGCGATCGACAGCGTCACGGCAGTGTCCCGTGAAGTTGTCGCGCCATTGTCAGCCCTCCTGCGCACAACGTATGCCGCCTGGCCGTCCGGCGCAACGCGAGCGCCGGGCCGGCCCGTGCCACCCGCGCCTCAGTAGCCGAGGTCGCGTCGCCGCAACCCGGCATATCCGCCGGCGGCGAACGCCAGAGCCAGCGCACCGAGGACCAGCAACGGCGCCGCGGCCCAGGCTTCGAGGGGAACCTCCGGGGTGTGGTCGAAGGGTGAACCACGGCGCAGCCACCGCGGCAGGCCGAACGACTCGGCGAACAGGGCGACCATCGCGCAGTATCCGACCACCACCCACGCCACGGCCGCGGCGGCCCGGGGCAACCAGCCGATGCCGAGCACGGCGACGCCGGTGACCAGCCACACGGCCGGCAGGTAACCGAGCGTGACAGCGACCATCCGCGGGACCTGCCCGCCGTCAGAGGTGGCCAGTCCGTAGGCGAGGCCTTCGCCGAAACCCGCGGCGACCAGGACCAACGCGGTACCGGCGGCGGCCACGACAAGGTGGCTGCCCAGCCAGCCGGCGCGACTGGTCGCGGTGGCCAGCAGCGGCTCGGCACGCCCCGACGTCTCCTCCCCACGCGCCCGCAGTGCGGTGACGACACCGTACGCGGAGGCGATCAGAGCCAGGGTCAGCGCGGTGAACGCCAGGTACGAGTTGACGATGTCCGCGGCGCCGCCGGGCAGGTAGTCGGCCACCGCGGGGTTGTCGACGACGAACTGCTCGATGGTGTCGCCGATCGAGCCGTAGGCGGCACCGAGCAGGAGCAAGCCGACAGCCCACCCGGTCAACGCCCCGCGCTGCAGTCGCCACGCCAGCCCGAGCGAGGAACCCAACGCAGCCGAGGCGGTCGCCCGTCCGAGCCGCGGCCGGACGAGTCCGGCGGCGAAGTCCCGCCGCTCCAGCAGCGCCATCGCCCCGGCGACCAGCAGACCGATGGCCACGACCGGGAAGAGCAGCGGCCACCACCGGTTGTCGACGTACGGAAACGTGCGCTGCGCCCAGCCGATCGGCGAAAACCACGCCAGCGTGCCATTTCCGACGTCGCCGGCGGCGCGCAGCACATAGGCGGCACCGAGGGACAGCGCGACTGCGCCGTAGGCCGCGCGGGCGTTTTCGAACACCTGCACCGCGACGGCGGCGAGCGCGGCGAACGTCATCCCCACCGCCGCGGTCGCGACGCCGAACAGCACAGATCCGGCGACCGGCAGGCCGGTGACGCTCGCGACGGCGAACACCAGCACGGCGACGGCCGCGTTCGCCAGGCCGGCCAGGGCGAGCGCGGCGGCGAGGGTGGCGTGCCGGCCGACCCGGGCGGAGCGGACCAGCTCGGCCCGTCCGGACTCCTCGTCGGCGCGGGTATGCCGGCCGATCAGGAACATGTTCATCAGCGCGACGACGATCGACACGAACCCGAGGATCTCGAACACCACCTCGCCGCCGATGTTTTCCAGCAGGCGGATAGGCCCGCTCATCGCGACGACGGCGGTGTTGCTGCCGATGGTCCGGCGCAGGTTGGCCAGGTCCTCCGGCGACCCGTACAAGCCTTGGCTCTGGGTGGACTGGACAAGCACGAGCAGCGTGGCGCCGAGCAGCCACCAGGGCAGGGCGAAGCGCTCCCTGCGCAGCATGAACCGCAGCAGCCCGCCGATCCCGGTCATCGCGCCGCCGCCTTCGCCTCGGCGCCGTCCTCGTCGCCGTAGTGGCGCAGGAACATCTCCTCCAGCGTCGGCGGCGTGCTGATCAGGCTCCGCACGCCCAGCGGGGCAAGCTTGCGCACCACCTCGTCGAGCTCGGCGGTGTCCACGTCGAACCGCGCGTGGTGGTCCTCGAGGACCAGGTCGTGGACACCGGCCAGCGCCTCGATGCCGGTCAGCGGCTGGGTGGTCTCCACCGAGATCGAGGTACGGGTCAGGTGGCGCAGCTCGCTCAGCGTGCCGGTCTCCACCGTGCGCCCGAGCCGGATGATGCTGACCCGGTCGCACAGCGCCTCCACCTCGGCCAGGATGTGGCTGGACAGCAGCACCGTGCGGCCCTCGGCCTTGACCTGGTGGATGCACTGCTGAAACTGCGCCTCCATCAACGGGTCCAGCCCGGAGGTCGGCTCGTCGAGCAGCAGCAGCTCGGCGTCCGAGGCCAGAGCGGCGATCAGGGCGACCTTTTGCCGGTTGCCCTTGGAGTAGGTGCGGGACTTCTTGCGGGGGTCGAGGTCGAACCGCTCCAGCAGCTCCGCACGCCGGGCCCGGTCCAGTCCGCCGCGCATCCGGCCGAGCAGGTCGATGACCTCGCCGCCGGTGATGTTCGGCCAGAGGTTGACGTCGCCGGGCACGTACGCCAGGCGCCGGTGCAGGGCCACGGCGTCCCGCCACGGGTCGCCGCCGAGCATCCGGACGGTACCGGCGTCGGACCGCAGCAGGCCGAGCAGGATCCGGATGGTGGTGGTCTTACCGCTGCCGTTGGGTCCGAGGAAGCCGTGCACCTGACCGGACTCGACGGTCAGGTCGAGCCCGTCCAGGGCCTTGGCACGGCCGAACGACTTCGTGAGGCCGGCTATCTCGATCGCCGGCGAGTCGGAAACGCTCACGTCAACACTCCACAGTGGAGAGAAGGAAGAGTCAGGCATGGTGCGCGCGGGACGGTCGTCACGGCTGCTCGGCCCGACGACTTCGCGCCTGCTCGGCGTACGCCTCCCAGCGGTGGACGTGCTCCTCGCCGTACTCGACGCCGACGAAGTCGAAGAAGTCCATCAGCTCGTACAGCCGCTCGCGCTGTTGTGGCCGGTCTTCGCCCACAACGGACAGACCGAAGCGTGCGGCCTCGATCCCGGGACGGAGCCTGGCTACCCGGGCCCGCAGGATCTGCGCCCAACCACCGGACCTGAGCTGGTAGTGGTGCTGCCGGGTGTTCGGCACCGGCACTCGCTCGACCAGCTGGCCGAGCTCGAGCTGCCGGATCACTGTGCTGATCGAGGCCTTGCTCGCCCGAAGCGCCGCCGCCAGCTCGGTGATCGACTGCCGTTGCTGCGGGCCGATCATCAGCCAGGCGTAGATCCGGCCCATCATCCGGGAGCTGCCGAGCGTCTCGAAGAACATGCCGATCCGCTCGATGAACTCGCGCTCACCCGGCGACGGCTCGGTCATGGCTCACACCCCCTGACGTTCAGAGGATACTGAACGAAGCGTATTCAATGAACAGCCGGCGGCCTATGCCTCGTGCGACCGAAGAAAACGTGTTGACCGGCCGCCGGCGTGATCAGCAGGATCTGGCACATGATCCCGAAGGCCGCCTTCCTGTCGCTGACTCCCGCCGCCGCCCCGGCGCGGGTCCGACGCCAGGCCGCCCTTCTGCGGGGATCCACTTTCGTCCGGTCGTGACCGCCCCGCAACGCGGGCTGCCCAAGGCCTTCTGGGTCCTGTGGGCCGGCACGCTCATCAACCGGATGGGCACCATGGTCGTGCCCTTCATGACGCTCTACCTTGTCGAGGACCGCGGTATCTCGGTGCTGGTCGCCGGCGGCGTGATGGCGGCCTTCGGCGCCGGATCGCTTGTCTCACAACTGCTCGGCGGAGTGCTCGCGGACCGTATCGGCCGGCGGGCGACGCTGCTGGCCGGGACGTGCAGTACCGCCGTCTTGATGGTCGCCTTGGCGTACACCCGGCATGTTGCGGCGATCGTCGCGCTGGTCCTGGCCCTCGGCGTCACGATCGACCTCTACCGGCCGGCCTCCCAGGCGCTGGTCGCCGACCTGATACCGCCGGCCGGCCGGGCCCGCGCGTTCGGCCTGCTCTTCCTTGCCGCCAACGTCGGCTTCGCGAGCGCGATGGCCGCCGCCGGCTTCCTCGCCGCGCGCGGGTTCACCGTCCTGTTCTGGGCGGACGCGATCACCGGCGCGCTGTTCGGGCTGCTGATCTGGTGGCTGGTGCCGGAGACCCGGCCGCGGCGCGGAACCGCGGGCTCGCCGGGAGGCTTCCGGGTGGTTCTGCGAGACCGGACGATGGTCGCCTTCACCGCCTGCGTCTTCGGCTACTACTTCGTGTACTACCAGTCCGACATGACACTGCCGCTGGCCATGCGGGAAAACGGTGTCTCCGCGTCGGTGTACGGACTCTGCATGGCGCTCAACGGCTTGCTCATCTGCATCGTCCAGCCGTTCATCGGGCCCTGGCTGGGCCGACCGGACCCGGGTCGGGTCTGGGCGGCCGGCGTGGCGCTCGTCGGCCTGGGCTACGGCCTGACGGCCGCCGCCCACTCGGCGCCGGCCTACTTCGCCACGGTGGCCATCTGGACCCTTGGTGAGATCCTGCCCGCCGCGGTCACCGGTGTGATCGTCGCCCGCCTCTCCCCTGAGCACCTGCGTGGCCGCTATGCCGGCTTCCAGGGAATGGCGTGGTCGGGGGCTGGCTGGCCGCTTCGGTCGGCGGCAGCGGCCTGTTCTCGATCAGCCCTGTGCTGCTGTGGATGTGCTGCGCGGCGGCGTGTGCTCTCGCCGCGTCCGGTCTGCTCGCCCTTTCACCGAGAATTCGCCGTCGCGAGGACGCCACGGTGCCGGGCACCCGGTGAGGCGACGTGGCCGGGTCCGGTGCGCACCGGACCCGGCCACGCGGGAAGGCTCAGCTGCAGGCGGTGCCGTTGAGGGTGAAGCCGGTCGGTGCGGCGCTGTTGCCGCCGTGGGTGGCTTGGAAGCCGATGGTGGTCGAGCCTCCGGGTGGTATCGAGCTGTTGTGGCTGACGTTCGTCGCGGTCACCTGGCCGCTGTTCGGCGAGTAGGTGGCGTTCCAGCCGGAGGTGATGGTCTGACCGGATCCGAGGGTGAATCTCAGCGACCAGCCGTTGACCGGGCTCGTGCCGGTGTTGGCGATGGTGATGTTGTCGACCAGGCCGTTGTTCCACGCGCTGACCGCGTTGGTCACCGTGCACGCGCCGGTGCCCGGCGGCGGAGTGGTCGGCGGGGTCGTCGGAGGCGTCGTCGGCGGGGTGGTCGGTGGTGTGGTGGGTGGGGTCGTCGGCGGGGTGGTCGGCGGCGTCGTGGGTACGGAGCCCTCGGTGATGGTGACGGTGGAGATACTCCGGGCGGGAACGTTGACGGTTGCCTGCCCGTCGCTGAGGTTCGCCGGCTGTGACGCGGCGCCGAGGTTTTGCGACGTCACCGTGTACTCGGCCGCCGAGATGCTCTGCGGTGTCTGGATGACGGCGTTGTTGACCGCGCTGTTGGAGCGGTTCAGGATCACCAGCGTGATCTTGCCCCTGCCCTGGTAAGCCGTGACCTCCAGCGAGGAGGCTCTGGAGCTCTTGGTGAGGGCGACCCGCTTGTCACCGGGCCGGACGTACTTGGCGTACTGCGAGAACGCCTGGCCGCGTCGCAGGACCGCGCCCTTCGTGGTGCCGTACTGCGCGTCGCCGTCACCGATGAAGGAGTAGAAGCGGCGGCCGTACCACCAGATGTAGGCGCTCCAACTGGCCTCCATCGACCGGTGCACGGTGCGCATGATGTCGTCCAGGGTTTCGTTCCAGACGACCGCGTTGCTGGCGTTGCCCCAGATGTTCGAGCCGCTGCCGTCGGCCGCGTGCAGGTTCCACTCGGTCATCCACTGGTTCTTGCCGTACTGGTTGGCCAGCGGGTACGGGGAGAGGTTTCCGCTGTTCTCCGCGTCATACAGGTGGCCGCCCATGTAGCCGACGTTGTTGCGCGCGGTGGCGTCCTGCAGCGTGGGGTCGGTGAACGCGCGGTTGAACCGCAGCGACTCGGCGACCATGAGCTTGGTGTCCCGGACCTTGGCGCCCTGGTCGCGGACCCAGTTGCGCAGCTCGGTGCCGGACCAGTCCATCGAGTCGTAGTCGGGGTGCCAGTCCGGCTCGTTCTGGACCGAGGTCACGTCGACCGTGACGCCCTGGTTCTTCATGTACTGGACGTAGCCGTTGAGGTGCTCGGCATAGTCGTCGTAGAAGTCGGTCCGCAGCTTGCCGCCGCCGACCCTGCTGTTGTTCGTCTTGAAGTTGGCCGGGGCGGTCCAGGGCGAAGCGAGGATCTTGACGCCGGAGCCGTACGACTTCGCCGTCTGCAGGCTGCTCGCGTACAGGCCCCACTCGCTGGCCACGGGGGACACCACGGTCCGCACGATCGACAGGCCGAGCTGCCCCGGGCCCATACCGACGAGGGTCTGGGTTTCGCCGGTCGTCCACGGGCTGCCGGAACCGTTGAAGATCGGCGTCGCGGCGCCGAACCCGTCGATCGTCTGGAACGAGGAGGCGGTGTTGACGGTGATGTCGGGTGTCGCGGCCAACAGCGGCGGGGCGGTCAGCACGCCCGCCGCGGTGACCACCGCCGTCGCCGCGGCCACCAACGCGATCTGGGACTTCTTCATGGGTCGCTCCACTGGCTCGTGCGGCTCTCCCCCGCGGATCGACGGGCTGGCCGAGGCACCAGATTACGAAATTCTATCGAAACATCCAAGTACCTAAATCTCATGGTGAAGGATGCCGCGGTTCGGCCGGATGCCCGTTATCGCCGCACCGCACGGGTATCCGAGCGGGCGCAAACCGCCGCAAGTTGCGACATCGGAGCGGGAGGTTTCGGCCGTGTCAGTCGCACAGCGCCGCACGGCATCGCCAACCGGACGCAGAAAAACACAGGCCACGAGCCATATTGATTGACCGAAATTTTCGAGCCGGCGTTCACACCTCGACCGGGAAGAACGCCAAGGTGAGGACGCAGCCGGCGAGGGCGGCGAGGGCCAGTCCGGTGAGCGTGTTCTGGGTCGTGCGGTTCCTGGACTTGCTGGCCAGGCCGGCGAAGAGCAGCACGAGGGCGAAGATGACCGCGGTCAGCACGTAGTTGTCGCTGCGCTGGTTGGCGGCGCGTGCCGTGGCCGACTGCCGCTCGGCCTCCTCGACCAGCTCCTGGGAGGCGGCTTCCGCCGCGAGGCGGTACTCGGGCATGTCGAACGGGGTGGCCGGCGCCGCCGGGTTGAGGAGCGGGCGGGTGGCCAGCCAGGCGCCGACAGCCGGCCGGAAGTCCGGCCGGAAGCGGTTGAACAGAAACCCGGACACCTGGTCGGGGTCGGGTTGGTAGTTTCCGGACGGCCGAGCGGCGGGGTTGGCGACGATCTCGGCGTTGAGAGCGTTGAGCCAGGCGGTGAACGAGACGACGTCGATGGTGCGTTGCCGGCTGGCAACGGTCGCCGCCTGACCGGCCTCGGCACGGGCGGCTCCGGCCGCGGCGTAGGAGTCCGCCTGCACGCCGCTCCACTTGGCGCTCTGGAAGCCGGCCCAGGCCGTGCCGACGGCCGCCAGCGCCATCATCAGAGCGAGCAGCAACTCCCAGCGCGGTCGGCTCGACGCGTCCTCCATGCCGTCGAGTATGTCCTATTACAACACTTAAAGATGCATTTGGTCCGGCGGCCAGTCCCCGTGGTCGTGGTCCTTGGGCGGTTCCTCCCGCCGGCGGAGCCCGAGCCAGACGGCCGCCGCGGTGGCGACAGCGGTCACGATCGCGGCCACGATGTGGTTGGTCATCGCGCCGCCGTCCGTCCGCCGATCCAGTCGTGGGCGTCCGCGGCGGCGTGGCGCAGGGCTTCCCCGATGGTACGGGTGCTGTGGTAGAGGTTTTCCTCGCCGATGCTGTCGATGCCGCCGAGCTGGTCGAGCAGGTGTGTGTTGTCGGTGACGACGACGAGTTTGCTGCCGGCGCCGCGCAGGGCGCCGGCGTAGTCCCCCAGCTCGCGCAGCAGGGTCGCGCCGGCCTTCTCGGCTCCGCGCAGCCGCAGGATGACCACCGCGTCGCGGGTCCGCGCGTCGGGCTGGGGCAGCACCTCGCGGAGCGTGGTGGCGGTGGCGTAGAAGATCGCGCCGTAGGGCTGGAGGATGACGACCTCGCCGGCAGGAAGCGTCGCCGGCGGACTTGTTTCGACGGCCCGGCCGCGCTCCAGCTGGATGCGCCGCAGGCGCAGGCCGCCGGCTTGCTGCGCGACGAACACGACCGCGGAGATGCCCACCCCGACGAGGACCGCGAACTGCAGCGGCAGCAGCAGCGTGAGCAGGAACGTGACGGCCATGACCGTGGCCGGGAGCTGGCCCGCGCCGGCGACGGACCTGATCTTGCCGACCTTGACGGCACCGAACCCGATGACGATGAGCAGCGCGGCCAGGGCCGGCATGGCCACCAGGCCGATCATCGGTGCGGCGAACAGGACCAGCAGCGCCATGGTGATCGCCGCCAGCACCAGGGCGGTCCGGTTCGCGGCACCGCCCGAGACCGCCAGGGAGCTGGCCGACATCGAGCCGCCGACGGGCATGCCGCGAAACAGCCCGGCGAGCAGGTTGCCGGCGCCCTGGCCGACGAAGTCGCGGGACAGGCGCCCCGGTGCCCGGCCGTCGGCGGGCAGGCTCGCCGAGATTCCGGCACCCTGGATCAGCCCGACGAACGCCAGCGACGCCGCCGGAAGCAGCAGGTCGGGTACCGCGCCGAGCGACGGCAGGACGGGAGCCGGGAGGCTCGCGGGCACGTCGGCGATCTGCGAGACCAGCGCCACCGGGTGTCCCAGGGCCTCCAGCCCGGCGGCCGCGAGCGACCCGGCGGCGACCGCGACCACCATGCCAAGCGCACCGAGCCGGGTGCGGCGCAGGAGCACGATGAGGCCGGCGGTGAGCACCGCGACGGCGAGCGTGGGCAGGTGCACGCTGCCGGGATGGATGAGCAGGTCGAAGGCGCGCAGGATCCGGTTGGCGCCCTCGGAGGTGTAGCCGGTGGCGTTGTCGAGCTGACCCAGGACGATCGACACACCGACCGCGGAGACGAACCCGGTCATGACGGAATGCGAGACGAATCGCAGCAGGCGGTCCGCGCGCAGTATCCCGGCGAGCACCATTGTCAGCCCGGTCAGCAGCGTCAGCGTGCAAAGCACCGCCTGCGGATCGCCGAGCGCCTCGAGGTCGACGTCGGCGACGAGGATGGCCATCGCCCCGGTGGACTGCACGGCCAGGAGCCCTGTGCCGGTGAACAGCACACCGCCGAGCATCCCGAACATCCCCCGTACAGTCCGGCCACCGGGCTGACCCCGGCCAGCACGCCGGAGGCCAGGCTGTCCGGGATACTCTCCACCCCCAGGACGAGGCCGGCTCTCGCGTTCGCGACGATGCCGCGCCGGCGAATCGGCTGGCGCGGCTTCAACGCGGCGAAGTTCGCCACGCGGAGCCAAGCGGTGCCGCGTCCGGGCTGCCTCATCGGGCGCGGTCAGGGTTCGATGATGTTGAAGTCCGGATCCCCCGGGTCGAGCACGGCCATCAGCTGGCGCAGGGCGTCCTGGTCGCCGTCCATGGTGAGACCGGCGGCCGCCGCCGCCTCGACATCCCCCATGGCGAGCTGACCCAGCGCGGCCCGCGGGACGGTGAGCGTCAGGCGCACCTCGCCCTGACCGTCGCGCACGTACGCGAAGACCCCGTTGCGCAGGGTGGTCCGGAAGGTCAGGTCGTGGTCCGGAAAGCGCCACCGGATCGCCACGTCCGCGTTCCACGCCTTCGGACCGTCGACCTGTACGGCGAGGGCGTCGAAGAACATCTCCGGCGGCAGTTGGGCGAGCATGTCGGGTGAGCTCGACGCGGCGGGCGTGCCGAAGTTGCCCTCGCGCAGCTCCATCGCACCGGACAGGTAGCTGTTGCGCCAGGTGCCGTTCTCGCAGCCGAAGCCGAGCTTTTCCAGCACGTCCGCCAGCAGGGCCCGGCCGTCCTTGTGGTCGGGGTCGGCGAACACGACGTGGTCCAGCACCTGGGCCGCCCACCGCAGGTCGCCCTCGTCGGCGCAGCGCCGGGCCTTGTCGACCACCGCGTCCGCGCCGCCCATGAAGTCGACGTAGCGCCGGGCCGCCTCCTGCGGCGGATGCTGCCACAGCCGCGCCGGGTTGCCGTCGTACCAGCCCATGTACCGCTGGTAGACGGCCTTGACGTTGTGGCTGATCGAGCCGTAGTAGCCGTGCGTGTGCCACGCCTTGCGCAGTGCCGGCGGCACCTCGATCATCTCGGCGATCTCGGTGCCGGTGTACCCCTTGTTGATGAGCCGGACGGTCTGGTCGTGCTGGTACGCGTACAGGTCACGCTGCAGGCTCAGGAACTCGACGATGTTGTCGGCACCCCAGGTCGGCCAGTGGTGGGAGGCGAACACCACGTCGGCCTGGCCGGCGAACATCTCGATCGCCTCGGTCAGGTACCGCGCCCACGCGTGCGGGTCGCGCACCAGCGCTCCGCGCAGGGTCAGCAGGTTGTGCAGCGTGTGGGTGGCGTTCTCGGCCATGCACAGCGCCCGCCGGTCCGGAAACAGGAAGTGCATCTCCGCCGGCGCCTCGGTGCCGGGCGCCATCTGAAACACCATCCGCACGCCGTCGACGGTCAGCTCCTGGCCGGTACGGGAGATCTCGACCGTCGGGGCGATCACGCTGACCGTCCCGGTCGACGTCGTCTGCCCCAGCCCCGCGCCGACCCCGCCGCGCACGTCCCGAGGCAGCGCGGCGCCGTACATGTACCCGGCGCGGCGGGCCATCGCGGTGCCGGCGTACACATTCTCCGCGATGGCATGCCGCAGGAAACCCTCCGGCGCGATCACCGGCACCCGGCCCGAGTCGACGTCCTCCTGGGAGATCACGCCCTTGACGCCGCCGAAGTGGTCGACGTGGCTGTGCGTGTAGATCACCGCCGTCACCGGCCGGTCACCGCGGACCGACCGGTACAGCCGGAGGGCCGCGGCCGCGGTCTCCACCGAGATCAGCGGGTCGACCACGATGACCCCGGTGTCACCCTCGACGAAGGAGACGTTCGACAGGTCCAGGCCGCGCACCTGGTAGATGCCGTCGACGACTTCGAACAGGCCCCGCTTGGCTACCAGCGACGACTGCCGCCACAGGCTCGGGTTCACCGAGTCGGCCGCCTCACCGGACAGGAACGCGTAGGCGTCGCCGTCCCACACGACGGCTCCGCGCTCGTTTTCGACCACTCCCGAGTCCGGCGTCGCCAGCAGGCCACGGTCGGCGTCGGCGAAGTCCTGCCGGTCCTCAAACGGAAAGGTCATGGCATCCTCCGCACGTCCGCGCACCGCAGGCAGCGTGGTCGGCACCGACCACCCGATCAGGCTATTACCGATCTAGACGGACATTCAGAGGAATTCAGACATCGCGCCGCTCAGCTCTGCGGCGTGAGGGTGACCAGGTAGTACGGCGCGTCGGCGTTGTCGACGTCGGACAGCACCCAGCCGGTACCGGCGACCAGCTCGGCCAGCTCGTCGAGCGAGCAGACGAGGTAGTCGAACCAATCGGTGGCCAGCTCGCGGTAGCGCAGCCGCAGGCGCAGCTGACCACCGAGCCGCCCCAGCTCCCGGTTGCGTGCGTGGTAGCCGACCTGGACCGGGTCGGTCGTGCCGTACGGGTCGGTCCCCTGCGCGATGATCTGGGCGCCTGGGCTGGCCATCCCGGCGAGCGCGGCCAGGAACGCCCGCGCCCGGTCCCGGCCTTCCAGCAGCCCGACGTTGTTACCCAGCAGCAGGAACGTGTCGTAGCGCTCGCCGGCCGTCGCGTGCTGGTCGACCGTCGCGTGCACCAGGTCCCGGACCCCGCGGGCGCGGGACACCTCGATCGCGCCGGCCGAGATGTCCAGGCCGGTGACCGCCACCCCGCCGTCCTGCAGCACCAGCGCCACCCGGCCGGCGCCGACCCCGACGTCGAGCACCCGGCCGCGCACCCGGTCCAGCGCACGGTGGTCGTACGGCGGCCACTGGTCCGGCTCGCAGAAGTACGACTCCGCCAGCAACCCGTTGATCAACCCGTCGTCGCGCTCGACGATCTCGATGACCGGCCGCGGGAGCCGGCCCCCGCCAGCGGGCGGCGGCCGAAGCCCCTGGCCACGGCGAAGGCATCGGTCAGCATGGCGCCGAACACGTCGCCGGACTGGCTCATGATCACGGTGTCTACGCTATCCGGTGGGGTCCGGCCGCACCCGCAGGGCGCGTCGGGCGGCCGGCCGGTAGCGCTCCAGCCACGGCTGAAGGCGGGACTCACCGTCCGTGATCAGGATGGGGTCGAAGTAGCGGCGCCGGTCCTCGGGCGAGATGTCCGGCGGAAACCAGCTGTACGACGGGTCCAGGATGTCCGCACCGCCGAGGTAGTTGCGGTGCACGCCGCGCGAGGCGATGTGCATCTCGTGCATCACCCGGAGGTTGGCGTTGAGCAGCACGGCGTGGTCGACCAGGTGCCCGCGCCGCGTCTGCCAGGACATTCGCAGCGACTTGAGGACCAGGCGCCGCCGGCTCACGAGCCGGTTCGTGTGCCGGAAGACCGTCTCGGCGAAGCGGCTCAGCTCCTCGTCGCTGTCGCGGCCGCCATGGTACGCGATGGTGGTGCCGTCCAGGTCGCGAAGCCGCAGGTGAGGGCGCATCTCGCCGCGCTCGGCGCTGTCCCAGAAGAGCCGGGTGCCCAGCAGCGGCGCGATGAACGAGAAGTACGACGGGTACGTGAGAACCTCGATCCGGGCGAGCTCTTCGGCCTGCGCGGTCATCTCGGCGGTCGTCGTGACGCGCGGGTCGAACAGGTAGCCGTACACCACCACGATTCCCCGGCGCCGGGCGAACGCGACGTCCTCGAAGAGCGTGTCGGCGTATTTCACGTTCTGCCGCTTGTTGTTGGCCTTCAGGAACGCCGGGTCCAGCGACTCGATGCCGGTGAACAGGATCCGGCACTTCGCGCCGGCCATCTGCTCGATCAGGTCGTGGTCGCGCAGAATGTCCTGGGTGACAAGCGCTCCCCAGCCCTTCAGGCGAGGGTGCCGCCGCAGCGCGGCACAGAGCTCGCGGGTGTACGGGCCGTCGTTGGCGAAGTTGTTGTCGATGAAGCTCACGATCGGGTACCGCCGCTTCATCGACCACCACGGGCTGCTGTCGATGGCGTCGTCGATCATGGCCAGCACCCGGTCGACCCCGAACGTGGTGTGCCGGGCCCGCTCGGCCGGCACGGTGCAGAAGGAACAGGCGAAGTCGCAGCCCCGGGACGCCTCGACGAGGTGCAGCTGTCCGCCGATCCCGGCCTCGCCCAGCAGCCGGTAGTCGACGCGGTAGTCACTGATGCTGGTCGGCGCGGATATGTAGAGCCGGCGCAGCTGACCGTGCGCGAAGTCGCGCATCACGTCGGGGACGCTGTCCACCCCGCCCGCGCAGACGGCGTCGAAGAACTCCGCGGCGAAGTCCGGGAAGAGCGTGCAGATGCTTCCACCGGCGACGGTGACCGCGCCCTTGCGCTTGAACAGGTACGCCAGCTGGCGCTGCCGGTCGAAGTCGCGCTGCAGCCCGGTCAGGAACACGAGGTCGACCGCCGGCACGTCGTCGACGCCGTACAGCCCGTGCCACATCTCGTGGTGCAGCGTCACGTCGTACCGCTCGCGGTCGATCTGCGAGGCGATCTGCAGTCCGGACTGCGGCTGGAGCCAGTAGCGGTCGGGCTTGGCGGAGCGGTCGTTGTTGAACGTCGCGCACACGACCGCGACCTTCTTCCTGGCAACGGTCACCGGCCGGTCCCTTCGCTTCGACTTCGCTGCGCGGCTGGCTGAAGCGAGCGGTAGGCCGCCAGCAGCCGGTCGAGGTACCGGCTCGCCGGGTAGGCCGCGGCGGCGACGCGGCCCGCCTCGGACAGCCGCCGGTGCAGCCCCGGGTCGCTGAGCACGCGGCAGATGGCGGCGGCGAAGGGTTCCGCCCGCGCCGGCGTGCTGAGCCGGACGTCGTCCGTGCCTGCGCCCGGGCGTGCCGCGAGCGCGGGGTCGGCGAGCACGGCGGGCAGGCCCATCTGCTCGGCCTCCAGCAGCACCAAACCCTGGGTGTCCGTGGTGGACGCGAACGCGAGCACGTCGGCCATCCGGTAGTACCCGGCCATCCGCGCGTGCGGCACCGGGGCCACGACCCGCAACGCGTGGGCGACGCCGAGCCCGCGGGCCAGCCGCAGCAGGGCGCGGCGCCGCTGCCGGACGCCGAGCATCACCAGATGGGCGTCGGGGATCCGCTGGAGCAGCTGCGCGAAGGACGCCAGCATCAACGAAGGGTTCTTCTCCGGGGTGGCCCGCCCGACCGCGAGTACCACCGGGGCCGCCTGCGGGATGCCCAGCGCGCCGCGGACCTCCGCCCGGCTCGAGGGATCGTCCGCGAGCGCCAGCGACGTGGGCACTGTCCAAACAGGTGGGATCCGGGTGAACTCGGCGAAGCCCGCCGCGGTCTTCTCCGACGGGGCGAGGATGAGCGAGATGTGGTCCACGAGCGCGTCGCCGAGCCGGAGCAGCTGGCGTCGCCGGCGGCTGCCGGGGCGCAGCAGGCGCAGGTAGTCGCGGGCCGTCCAGCCGAGCCGCAGCTTCAGCGCGGCGGCCGCGGCACCGAGCTGTATCTCGGGGAAGAAGGCGGAATAGGCGAGCATGTCGGTGTGCCAGGTCATGACCACGGGGATCGCGTGCGCCCGGGCGTGCCGCATCCCGCCGATCCCGATCGGCCCGGTCGTGTGAATGTGGACGATGTCGGGCGCCGGGCGGGCGGTGGCGAGGCGGGCCACGCCGACGCGGATGTCGCGCAGCGGCACCGGCACCGAACGCACACCGTACGGGTCGCGCCGCCGGCCCAGCAGCGGCGCCGGCTGGTAGAGCCGCACCTCGTGGCCGGCACCGCGCAGCAGCGACACCGTGGCCGCGACCGCGGTGGCCACGCCGTCGGAGCGATCCCGGTGGCTGTCACAGAAGTGCGCGATCCTCATGCCATTCGATGCCCTTCCCCCGGATAGGGCACCATTGTGCATCCGCGGCCCGCCGGCGTCACCGACCGCCGGTGGAGGTGCCGGCGGGGAATGGGGGAACGGTGGATGCCCGTGGGCACTCGGCCGCCGCTGTAGAGGTGCCGTTGCTGCTCATGGCGGGTACGCCCGCGGCCGAGGCGCTGCAGCCGGCCGGCTTCGACCCGCTGAAGGCCACGCTGAGCGACATGGCCGGGCTCGACGCCGCCCACCGCGAGGTGCTGACCGGCGTGATCATCGGCATGGGTTTCTGGTACATCGTGATAGCACGATGGCTGACGGTAGTCGGCATGGCTGCGGCCCGCGGTCGCGACCGCCGTCAGCGCCGTCCTGTGTGGACTGTTCGCGTGGTTTGCGGTGAGCGTGGCCCCGGTGTCGTGGATGGGGCTGCCCGAGCACATCCTCGCGGCCGTCCTGGTGACCTGGCCGTCCGTCGTCCTCACACGAAGCGGCCGCCCCCGCCATGACGGCGACGACTCGACGAGGAGACAGATGAACACTTCACGGCCGGAGCCGGTGCGATGATCGTCGCGATATCCGTGCTCTTCTGGGCCATCGTCGCGCTGACCTGCCCGCTGTTCTTCCTCGGCGCAGTGGTGGTCTGGGCCGTGACGCTGCCGTTCGACCGGCGCCGGGTGGTGCTGCACCTCTACTCGTCCGCGTGGGCGGCGTTCTACATCTACGTCAATCCACTGTGGAGGATACGCGTGTCCGGGCGGCACCTGCTGCCGTGGCGCGGCGGCGCGGTCCTGGTCGCCAACCACAGCTCGCTGGTCGACGTGCTGGCGCTGTTCGCCCTCTTCCGGCCGTACAAGTGGGTCTCCAAGGCCAGCATGTTCAAGGTGCCGCTGATGGGCTGGAACATGCGGCTCAACGGGTACGTCCCGCTGGTCCGCGGCAGCGGCACCTCGGTACGCACGATGATGGCGCGCTGCGGGAGCCTGCTGCGCGCCGGCGCACCGGTGTTCTTCTTCCCGGAGGGCAGCCGCTCGGCCGACGGGCGGCTCGGCACGTTCAAGATGGGCGCCTTCTCCCTGGCGGTCGACCATCAGGTGCCGGTCTATCCGATCGCGGTCTGGGGCACCCGGGACGCCCTGCCCAAGCACGGCTTGACGTTCCGCCAGCGCGCCAACATCCGGGTCCAGGTCCTGCCGCCGCTGCTGCCCGCCGACCATCCCACCGCGGAGGAGCTGCGCGACGCCACCCACCGGGTGCTGGCCGAGGCGCTCGCGGCCTCTCCCGCTCCGGAAGGCGGGTGACCGGCCCGGCGGTCGGCGGAATACGACGTGGCGCGGCGGCCGAAGCCGCCGCGCCACCCCCAGGTGCGGTGTTACGGGTTGTCGGGACTCAGCCCGTTCTGCAGGTGACCGATGGCCAGGTCCAGTTGCCGTTAGCCATGATCGTTACGCCGAAGTTGTTGCCGCTGCCGTTCGGTCTGGCGGTGACGGTGCCCGTCGTGCCGCTGACCGAGGCGTTCCAGCTGTTCTGGATGCTCTGGCTGCCGTTCAGGGCGAGGGTGACGGTCCAGTTGCTGGTGTTGACCGCGACGTTGAGGTTGAACCGGTCACCGAACTGCTGGCCGGCGGAGAGGGTCGCGGTGCAGTTGCTGCCGCCACCGGGCGGCGGCGTGGTCGGGCCCGTGGTGGGGTTGGTGCCGCCGCCACTGCCTTCGCGGACGGTGATGTCGGAGCTGCCCTGGCTCTGGTAGCCCTCGGTCGCCATCACCTGGTAAGCCCAGCTGCTGCCGAGGTTCAAACCAGCACGCGCCCACGCGTCGACGTGGTTGGCGAAGGTGATGGTGCCACTGCTGCGCTTCTGCTGGCGCACACTCCAGTACTGGTAGAACGTGGCAGTGCCATCGATCGACGGCTGGTTCACCCGCTGGCTGCGCAGAATGTCATAGGTGCCGCCGTCAGTGGTGACCGTGCCGAGCCGCTGGGCGCCGCTGCTCGGGTTGTAGCTGCCGAAGTTCTCCACCACGTAGTACTCGATCAGCGAGTTCCGCGTCCACCCGTACAAGGCCAGGTACGTGTTGTTGTTACCCGGGTTGTACGTACCGGAGTAGCTGACCGTCCTCCGCGAACCGGTGGCCCAACCCTTACCGCCAACCCAGTTGTTCGTGCTCCTGCTCCAAGAGCTGGAGTAACGGCCATTCTCGCGCAACGTCATACAGGCGTCGCCACTGTCCTTCCAGAACGAGAAGTAGAACCCGTTGTGCGTGCCAGTAGTGTTCGAGCAGACCTGCCGGTCCGCCTCGGCGTACGCGTTTGTGGCCATCACCGTGCCGCCGGCCGCCAGCACCGCGGCGCACGCGGCGCCGAGCAGCAGCCGTAGGCGGCGCCTCGTCGGTCTAGCGGGGGCGGGGTTCAGGTCGTTCATCAGCGTGCTTCCTCCTCTGGAGCATGGGGCGTGGGGGTTCCAGGCGGCGGGGGACACGACCCCGGCGGGCTGCGTGGTGCCGCCCGGCCGGGGATGGCCGGTCGTCGTACGGTCGACGGCTCTGGCGCCAGGTCGGTGAGCGCCCGGATCGACGGCGGTCGAGGTCCGTCGACGGCCGTCAGTATTGGGGAGCCATCTCGGCCATGTCAACACTTCCCGGAAATCTGCCGGTAACAGTGGTGGCCTTCTCTCGACATTTTGCCTGGGTAAAGGGTACATACCCCCGCTAAAGTAGCCCTACGACTCCGTTCCGTTTCGTTCAACTTCCCGGAACAATCGCCTGCTGTCCGGAAGCTTTCCGGAAGGAGATTGACGAGCCTCGTCGCACGCTGCGATACTTCGATTTACGAAGGTCGATGTGATGTGCTTGGTCGGGCTATCGGTCGGCCCTTCCCGCTCGCACCGACATGTCCCGAAGTCTCCGCCGGCCGCGCCAGGCCAGCCGCGCGGCCGGCGGCTTTCGACTCAGGTGGCGCTGGCGCAGACGACGTACATCGTGACGCTCCAGCTGTCGTTCACGGTGCCGTTCTCGTGGCCGATCGCGAGGCCGTTGAACTCACCCGCCACGACCCGGTCGATCGTGAGCCGCCCGTCCAGGTCCACTGTGTCACCGGTGACCTGGGCGCCGGCGCCGTGTGCCTCGGTGCCGACCGGGCAGGAGCGGTTGGCCGACTTCTCCGCGGTGGAGTCGGTCGCGCTGACCCGGATGATGCGCTCCTGGGTCGAGGCGGCGTTGCCGCAGACCGCGTACGACCGCAGGGACCAGCTCTGGGTGTACGTGCCGTGCTCGGTGGCGCGCACCGTGTTCGAACGCAACGAGAGCGCACCGGTCGTGATGATGTCGTGCACGAACACGTTGCCCAGCCCGCCGATGATGTCGAAGCCGTTGCCGTAGAGCTTCTGTCCCTCCGGACAGGCCGCGTCGGACTCCTTGACCCGGTCGGAGTCCACCGGGTCGAGCAGGCCCGGCTCGACGTGCAGGTTGGTGACCGCCGGTCCACAGTTGGCGGTCGCCGTGAGGCTCCAGTTGCCGGAGTAGCTGCCCACCTCGTGGGCCGTCACCACGGCGCTGGTCGGGTTGGCCGCGCCCATCGGACGCATCGTCTCCAGCGTCACCTGCCCGTTGCCACCCTGGATGGCGGCGCCCGGCCCGTACAGGAACGTGTTGTTCGGGCAGGTGACGGTCACCGACTTCGGCGAGGTGGAGTTCATGCCACTCGTCGGCGTGGTCTTGAACGTGTTGATGATGTTGGCAGCGCTCGCCGGGCCCGCGGGCGCGGCGAGCGAACCGCCGAGTACCAGAGCGAGTGCCACGCCGCCGCGCCAGAACAGCTTTCGTCCGTTCATCCGGATCTCCTTCGATGTCCGCACCCTGAATCCCAGGTCGGCATCGTGTCCGGAGTGCTTCATCGGATCGGCATCGTCGCGGCACAGAAGCGGTCCCCCGCTGGCGTTTCTCAGATCTCGACCGTGGCCTCGATCTGGCGCAGCTGGTGCCGGGCCATGCCGAGGTTCGCCCGCTTCCGGTTCAGCGCCAGGTACAGAAACAGTCCTTGGCCGCCTCGCGTCGTTACGGGCCGGATAAGGTGGTACTGCGTGTCCAGCGTGATCAGAATGTCCTCGATGTTTTCGCCGAGGCCCACCAGCTCCATGGCCCGGACCTGGGCGCGCACGACGTCCGTGTTGCCAGCCGCGGCCACGGACAGGTCGAGGTCCGCCGAGCCGCCGGCCACGCCGAGCGTCATGCCACTGGTGTAGTCGACGAGAGCGACGCCGATGGCACCCTCGATGCCCATCGCGTCCTTCAGCGTCGTATCAATCATCGCCATCGTGCCTGCCTCTGCAAATCCGCCGTCCTGAGGTGCGACTCACGCTACTGCAGTTCTCGCTACTTTCTAAACTTCGCAACTCATGAGACCCGAAAGTACGGCACGACCCTGCCGGAGCGACCGAACCGGATCGCGGCCACGTAGCGTGTCCACCCGAAGGGGGTGGCTCTGTGAGTGCGCCGCTGTACCAGGTGAAGGCCGAGTTCTTCAAGACGCTGGGGCACCCGGCCCGGATCCGGGTGCTGGAGCTGCTGGCGCTCCGGGAGCACGCGGTCTCTGAGCTGCTGCCCGAGGTGGGCATCGAGCCGGCGCACCTGTCGCAACAACTCGCCGTGTTGCGCCGGGCCAACCTGGTGGTCACCCGGCGGGACGGCTCGGCGGTGTACTACTCGCTGGTCAGCCCGCAGGTCGCGGAGCTGCTCGCCGTGGCGCGACGCATCCTCACCGAAGTGCTCAGCAGCCAGGCGGAGCTGCTCGGCGACCTCCGCGCCGGCGAAGACCTGTCCAGCTAGCGACCCGGTTGCGGGACCAAGGTCCCCCGCCGCACGAAGCCGATCGGCCCTACACCCCGCCTGCCCCGCGTTGGTACCACAGAGGTGACGACCTGCGTCGAGGCGAGAGGCGGCCTGGTGATGGCCAAGTATGTGTTCGACTTCGTGGAGGGTGGCAAGGACCTCAAGGACCTGCTGGGCGGCAAGGGCGCGAACCTGGCCGAGATGACCCGCTTGGGGTTGCCGGTGCCGCCGGGGTTCACGATCAGCACCGAGGCGTGCCGCGCGTACCTGGCCGCCGGCACCGTGCCGGCGGGGCTCTTCGACCAGGTGAACGCGCACCTTCGGCTTGTCGAGGACCGGCTGGGCAAGACATTGGGCGACCCGGCCGACCCGCTGCTGCTGTCCGTGCGCTCGGGCGGGAAGTTTTCCATGCCCGGGATGATGGACACGGTCCTGGACATCGGGCTGACCGACGTGAGCGTGCACGGGCTGGCCGCGCAGAGCGGCGATCCGCGGTTCGCTTGGGACTCGTACCGGCGACTGATCGGCATGTTCGGCAAGACGGTGTGCGGGGTGCCTGGCGAAGCGTTCGAACGCGAGCTCGCCGCCCACCGCTCGCACGCCGGCGTGGCCACCGACGCCGAGCTGGGTGAGGCGGACCTGCACCACCTCGTGGAGGTGTACAAGAAGGTCTTCGCCGACCACACCGGGCGCGACTTCCCGCAGGCGCCCCACGAGCAGCTGTACCTGGCGATCGAGGCGGTGTTCGCGTCGTGGAACACCGAACGCGCGGTGCTGTACCGCCGGCAGGAGCGGATCCCGCAAGACCTCGGCACGGCCGTCAACGTGATGGCCATGGTCTTCGGCAACCTCGGTTCCGACTCGGGCACCGGTGTGGCGTTCACCCGCGACCCGGCCACCGGCGTACGCGGCGTCTACGGCGACTACCTGTCCAACGCTCAGGGCGAGGACGTGGTCGCCGGCATCCGCAACACCGTGCCACTGCAGCGGCTGGAGCGCATCGACCCGCGCTCGTACCACCAGCTGCTGTCCATCATGGACAAGCTGGAGCACCACTACCGGGACCTGTGCGACATCGAGTTCACGATCGAACGCGGCACGCTGTGGATGCTGCAGACCCGGGTGGGCAAGCGCACCCCGGCGGCGGCGTTCACGATCGCCGCGCAGCTGGTCGACGAGGGTGTCATCGACATGGACGAGGCGCTGCGCCGCGTTTCCGGCGCCCAGCTGGCCCACCTCATGTTCCCGAGCTTCGACCGCGCGGCCGCGCCCGCACCGCTCGCCGTCGGCGTCCCGGCCTCGCCGGGAGCCGCGAGCGGCCGGGTGGTGTTCGACGCGGGCCGGGCGGTGCAGCGGGCGGCGGCCGGCGAGAAGGTCATCCTCGTGCGCCGAGAGACCAACCCGGACGACCTGCCTGGCATGATCGCCGCACAGGGCATCCTCACCTCTCGCGGCGGGAAGACCTCACACGCCGCCGTGGTGGCACGCGGCATGGGCAAGACCTGCGTGTGCGGCGCGGACGCGCTCGCCGTGGACACCG
This sequence comes from Phytohabitans houttuyneae, assembly GCF_011764425.1. Taxonomy (NCBI): domain Bacteria; kingdom Bacillati; phylum Actinomycetota; class Actinomycetes; order Micromonosporales; family Micromonosporaceae; genus Phytohabitans; species Phytohabitans houttuyneae. The sequence goes on along the minus strand of NZ_BLPF01000002.1, from coordinate 1,115,473 downwards.
ACGGTGGACAGTTCACTGTGGATGGCACGGTCGTGGTCGAAGGGGACGTGGTGTCCATCGACGGCGCCACCGGCGAGGTGTTCCTCGGCGAGGTGCCGGTACACCCCTCCCCCGTCGCCCGCTACTTCGAGGGCGAGGTGCCATCCGGGCAGGACGGCCTGCTGGACGCGGTACACCGGCTGATGTTGCACGCCGACCGGACGCGGCGGCTGGAGGTGCGCGCGAACGCCGACACCGGTGCTGACGCGGCCCGGGCCCGGCGGTTCGGGGCCGAGGGGGTCGGCCTGTGCCGCACCGAGCACATGTTCCTCGGCGCCCGCCGCGCCCTCGTCGAGCGGCTGATCCTCGCCGAGACGGACCAGGAGCGGCAGGACGCACTGGCGGCACTGCTGCCGCTGCAGCGCGGCGACTTCGTGGAGATCTTCGAGGCGATGGACGGGCTGCCGGTCACGGTGCGGCTGCTGGACCCGCCGCTGCACGAGTTCCTGCCACCCCTGGAAGAGCTGACCGCGCGGGTGGCCCGGGCCGAGGCACTCGGCCAGGACCCCGGGCGGGACGGCGCACTGCTGGTTGCCGTGCGGCGGATGCACGAGCAGAACCCCATGCTCGGGCTGCGCGGCGTGCGGCTCGGCCTGGTGGTGCCCGGCCTGTTTGCCATGCAGGTGCGGGCGATCGCGGAGGCGGCCGCCGACTGCACCGCGCGCGGGCTGTCGCCGCGGCCGGAGATCATGGTGCCGCTGGTCGCGGCCGTGCAGGAGCTGGAGGCCGTGCGGGCCGAGGCCGAACGCATCCTCGACGAGGTCGGCGGCCTGCCACACGTCCGGATCGGCACGATGATCGAGGTACCGCGGGCGGCCGTGACGGCCGGCGAGATCGCCGGTGCCGCGGAGTTCTTCTCCTTCGGCACCAACGACCTGACCCAGCTCGGCTGGGGCTTCTCCCGCGACGACGTGGAGGGCACCTTCTTCCCCCGCTACCTCGGGATGGGCATCTTCGGCGTCTCCCCGTTCGAGTCAATCGACGAGCCCGGCGTGGGCCGCCTGGTGCGGATCGCCGCGGACGAGGGCTGGGCCGCCCGCCCGGACCTGAAGATCGGCGTCTGCGGCGAGCACGGCGGCGACCCCGACTCCATCCACTTCTTCCACACCGTCGGCCTGGACTACGTGTCCTGCTCGCCCTTCCGGGTCCCGATCGCCCGCCTGGAGGCCGGCCGCGCCGCGGTCGCCACCGCGGCGGCCGGATCCGACAGCCGTTAGGAGGCAAGCGATGCTCGACACCATCGTCCGCCCGGACCAGGGCCCGCAGACCGATCCGGTGGGACCGCCGGTCACCCTGCCCGGCCCCGAGCCAACGATTCTGGTACCGGTGCTGCGCGGCGGCGCCGTCCCGCGGCCGATCGGCGCATACGTGGTCGGTCGCGGCACGGTCCACTATCGACCGGCGTTCGACGTCCGCGAGATTCTGGCCGCCGCCACGGTGGTCGCCGCCGTCACGGCGGTCGCGGTCAGCCGCCGCGGCCGGCCCGCCGTCGGATCCGTCCACATGGGACCCGGAGGCTGGGTGAGCATCAAGGGCGTGCCCGCACCGGCCCTCAGACCAAGCGGCCGCCCCTGGTGGGCTCGCCTGCTGCGCGCACGGCGCCTGGTCGTCGAACGAGCCTGACCGATCGGCTACTCGCCTGCCGTCGCTCACCGGGCGAGTACGCCACAAGGCGCGCGGGCCGGCCCTGACCGGCCCGCGCGCGAAGGGAGGCCCGCAATGCGTGGAGTGCCGTGGTGGCAGCGCGCACAGCGTTGGATGTACGCCACCGGAAGGCCGAACCGTCTGGCACGGGTGCTCAACCGGATCTCGGCGGCCCAGTTCGCCGCCGGCGTGCTCGCCCCGCCGAACTGGGTCACGCTGGAGGTGACCGGCCGTCACACCGGCCGGCCGGTGTCGCTCCCCCTTGTCGTCGCGGACCACGAGGGCCGGCGGTACCTGGTGTCTATGCTCGGACCGCGGGCAGGCTGGGTGCGCAACGTGCGTGCGGCCGGCGGCCGTGCGGTCCTTCGCCGGCGCGGTCGCGAGGTGGTCCAGCTGACGGAGGTGCCGGTCGCCGACCGCGCGCCGATCCTGCGCCGCTACCTCAAGCTCGCACCGGGTGCCCGCCCCCACATCGGCGTGCGGCCGGATGCACCGATGGAGGAGTTCGAGCGGGCCGCGGCGGCGACACCGGTATTTCTTGTCACGCGCGGCTAGCGCATCGATGACAACACGGTTGCGAGTGGTGGCCGGGCGAGGAGTCGAACCTCGCATGTAGGCGCGGGGAAAGTCCCTCGGTCCGCCCCACCCTGTTCGGGTAGTTGCCGCATGTCTACCGGCCCTGCGTCGGGGTGCCGGGCCGAGCGCCGGCACCCCGAGTCCTTGCCTGATCGAGCGGTCAGGCGCCGCCGACGATCGCGAGTGCGTTGTCGTCGAACAGGTACGTCAGCCGGTCCTGCACCGCGACCACGCCCGCGACGGCCTCGGTCAGGCGCACCGCGGTGATGGCGGCGCTGTGCCGGTCCAGCTCGCCGACCAGCGTCACCACGCCATCGTGGACCTCCACCCGGACGGTGCCGTCCCGCAGGGCGAGCACCCGGTGCAGCACGCCCTCCACGACGTCGCGGCGGATGTCGCGGTCCGGGCGCAGGTGCACCTTCAGCAGGTCGCTGCGGGTGACGATGCCGACGAGGCGGCCGAGGTCGTTGATGACCGGCAGTCGCTTGACATGCTCGGTATCCATGCGACGGGCCGCGGCGGGGATGAGGGTGTGCGGCATGACCGTTACCGCGGGCACGGTCATCAAGTCACGGGCGACCACGGCGGTCGCCTTGGTCCGGCGGGCGCGCCGGCGCCGGCCCTCGAACACCCGGCGGGCGTCCGGATGCCCCTCGGTTTCGATCTTGTGCAGCAGGTCGGCCTCCGACACCACGCCGAGCACGCGGTCGAAGTCATCGACCACGGGAACGGCGCTGATCTGCCGGGTGGCCAGCAGGTCGACGATCTCGCGGTAGGGCGCCTGCTCGTTCACCGTGACCACGTCCGTCGTCATGACGTCGGCCACCGTCCACAGCTTCATCGTCCGCCTCGCTTTCTGGCCGTCGTTTCATCTCTCGTCTTGACCGTAGAGCCCGCCGCCACCTCCGCGTCAGTGCCGAGGTGCCGCGGCTGGGGGGACCAAGGACCGGCTCGGGCGGGACTGCCGGCCCTGGGCGCCGGAACGGCACCGGACCATGGTGGTCGCACGAACGATCTTCGCTACTGGGAGGGATCGCGATGACTCGGATGGTCGCGCCACCGCAGCCTCAGGTGTACGTGCAGGACTCAATCCGCGCCGGCCTGGTGCAGTACGCCAGTCGCAAGGTGACCGCCGCGCTGGAGCACGCGCCGCGGCCCGTGCTGTTCGTCCGGCTCAACCTGAGCCGCGCCTCAAGTCGTGGCTTGCGCCGGCCGTACTCCGTCGCGGTGCACGCCGACGTGTCCGGTGTGGACATTCACGTTTCGGCGGTCGCGGACACGTTCACCGAGGCGGTCGACCTGGCACAGCGGCGCCTGTCCGCACGGCTGAGCCGCGCGGACCGCTGGCGGTGACCGCGGGCCGATGGTCCCGAGCCGGGTGGGCGGATCGCCTCTGTCCGGGTCGGTGCCTCAGGGAGTGTGCTGAGAAGCGGACGAGAGGAGCAGGTCGTGTCCAGGTTCGTGGTGCAGGACTGCGACGCCTTGACCGCGGACGGCGGAATCGTGCGGATCCGGCCCGCAGGCGACACGGACGCCGCGGCGCTGGGCCGGCTGTTCGCCGAGGCGTCGCCCGAGAGCCTGCGGTTGCGCTTCTTCGCCGCTCCCGGCCAATCCGTGATCGACACTGAGGTGCACCGGCTGGTTCGCGCGCCGGGCGCGAACCACGCCGCGGCGGTGGCCGTGGCCTCCGGCGAGGTGGTCGGCGTCGCCTCCTACGAGCGGTCCCCCAAGACGCCCGCTCGGGCCGAGTTCGCGGTCTTTGTCGCCGAGCCGCACCGCGGACGCGGCATCGGCACGCTGCTGCTGGAACACCTGGCGGCCCAGGCCCGCGACAATGGCATCGCCACTCTCACCGGCGAGGTGCTGCCCGGCAACTTCCGCATGCTCAAGGTCGCCCGCGACCTCACCAGCGGCACCGCCGCGCACCTGGCAGACGGCGTTGTGGACCTCAACGTCGGCACCGCCGTCGATGATGCGACCCTGTTGGCGGTCGAAGCCCGGGACCGGGTCGCCGAGCGTGAGTGCATGCGGCCCATGCTCGCTCCGCGGTCGGTCGCGGTCGTCGGCGCTGGCCGGCGGCCGGGTGGGATCGGTCACGAGACGCTGCGCGCGATCGTCGAGGGCGGGTTCAACGGGCCCGTGTACGCGGTGAACCCGCGAGCGGAGACGGTCGCCGGCGCGCCGTCCTACCCGTCGCTGTCGCAACTGCCGGAACCGGTGGATCTGGTCGTCGTGGCCGTTCCCGGTCCAGCGGTACGGGACGTGCTTACGCAGGCGGCGCAGACCGGGGTCCGGGCGGCGGTCATCTTGAGCTCCGGCTTCGGCGAGGCCGGGCAGGACGGGCAGCACATGCAGGCCGACCTGGTACGGCTGGCTCGCGGGCACGGCATGCGGCTGGTGGGGCCGAACTGCCTCGGCATCGTCAACACCGCGAGTGATGTGCGGCTCAACGCGAGCTTCGCGCCCACAGCCGCACCGGCCGGCGGCCTGGCCATTGCCTCCCAGTCCGGGGCGGTGGGGATCGCCCTGCTGGCCCAGGCGGCCCGGACCGGCTGCGGCATCTCGACGTTCGTCTCGCTGGGCAACAAGGCCGACGTCAGCGGCAACGACCTGCTCGCCTACTGGTACGACGACCCGGCGACCCGCGCGGTCGCTCTCTACCTGGAGTCGTTCGGCAATCCACGCAAGTTCGCCCGCCTGGTTCGCGCGCTGGGGCGACGCAAGCCCGTACTCGCCGTCAAGAGCGGCCGGTCCGCGGCGGGCCGCCGAGCCGGCGCTTCGCACACTGCCGCCGCCGCGGCGCCGGACGTGGCCGTGGACGCCCTCTTCGCCCAGGCCGGAGTGATCCGAGTGGACACCCTAGGCGAGCTGCTGGACACGGCGCGCCTGCTGACCGAGCAGCCGCTGCCGGCCGGCGACCGGCTTGCGATCATCGGCAACGCCGGCGGCGTGAACGTGCTGGCGGCCGACGCCGCCGAGGCGGTCGGCCTACGGGTACCGGCGGTGCCGGCGGCGGACAACCCGCTCGATCTCGGCGCGGGCGCCAGCCCGGAGGCGTTCGCCGCCGCCGTCGACGCGCTCGCGGCCGGCGGCGAGATCGACGCGGTACTGCTCGTGGTAGCGGCCACGAAGGCGAACGACGTGGACGCGGTACTGCACCGGGTGACACCGGTCCTGGACCGGCACGAACACCTGACCGCGGCCGCCGTGCTGATCGGCGCGACAGACCCCCCAGCAGCGCTCGGCAGCCGCCGTACCCCCGTCTATGACCTCCCTGAGCAGGCCGTACGGGCGCTCGGCAACGCCGCCCGGTACGGCGACTGGCGGCGGACGCCACTCGGGGACCGGCCGGTACTGCACAATCTCGACCGCACTGGCGCGCGGACGCTGGTCGAGGCGGCTCTCGCCGACGGTGGGGGCTGGCAGCCGTACCCCCGGATCGCCGCCCTGCTGGGCATGTACGGCATCCCGGTGCTCGCCTCGGAACAGGTCTGCGGCGAGCGGGAGGCGGCCGCGGCGGCCGCGGCGGCGGGCTACCCGGTCGTGCTGAAGGCCGCTGACCCGGATCTGGTTCACAAGAGCGACATCGGCGCTGTCCACATCGGACTGGCGGATGCGGACGCGGTACGGACCGCGTATCGGGCCATCGGCGCCGCACTCGGCCGCACCGACCCACCCGTGCTCGTCCAGGCGATGGCACACGGGCAGGCCGAACTCGTGGCGGGCGTGGTGCACGACCCGCTGTTCGGCTCGCTGGTCATGCTCGGCCTCGGCGGCGTGCACACCGACCTGCTCGGCGACCGGGTGTTCCGGCTCGTGCCGATGACCAGCCAGGATGCCGGGCAGATGTGGCGCTCGCTGCGCGCCGCCCGGCTACTCACCGGCTACCGCGGCGCGCCACCGGTCGACACCGCGGCGGTCGAAGACCTTGTGTTGCGGCTCGGCCGGCTCGCCGAGGACATCCCCGAGATCGCCGAGCTGGACCTGAATCCCGTCCTGGTCGGCGCCGACGGCGCTGTCGCGGTCGACGCGAAGCTGCGGTTGGCGCGTGTCGACGCGGAGCCCGACCCGATGCTGCGCCGCCTGCGCCAGCCCGCGTGAGGAGGAAGATCATGGTGACCGGACCGATCGTCGTTGGCTTCGACGGCACTGAAGACGCCGTTGCCGCCGCTGTCTGGGCGGTGGACGAGGCGGCCAGCCACGGCGCGCCGGTACGCCTGCTCTACGCGTGCCAGCCGGGGATGGCCTGTCCGTGCGCGCCGTGGCCCGCAGCTGCCGCCAGGGCGCAGGCCGAGTCGGTGGTGGACGCCGGCGTCAGTGCCGCACGGGCCGCACGCCCCGGGGTCACCGTCACCGGTGCTGTGCTGGCCGGGCCGCCGCACGTCATCCTGACCATGCAGTCCCACCATGCTTCCCTCGTCGTGGTGGGCAGCCGTGGCCCGGATCGGTTCACTGGTCCGGTGCTCGGCTCGGTCGGCCTGGCCCTGGCCGCCCACGCCCATTGCCCCGTCACGGTCGTGCGCGAGCCGGAGCATCCGAGCGCCGGCGCTGGCCACGTGCTGGTCGGCCTCGACGGCTCTGCGATGTCGTTGCGCGCGCTCGCGTTCGGCTTCGACTACGCCGACCGGCGTGGGCTCGCCGTGCATACGATCCAGGCCTGGTCTGCGCCGCGCCACCACGACCGCGACGCCGTGCCCGACCGCGCGCACGGACACCTGGCCGCGACGGTTGCCGCCTGGAAGGACAAGTTCCCGCGGGTATCCACAACGTGGGAGATGGCTCGCGGCCCGGCCGCCGAGGTGCTGGTGGAGGCAAGCCGCCGCGCCCAGCTGGCGGTGGTAGGTCCGCGCGGCGCCGGCGAGTACAGCCGTCTGCCACTGGGCACCGTCGGCCAGCATCTGCTGCGCCACGGCCACTGCCCGGTGGTGGTGGTCCGCGAGCCGGGCGACTGCAACTGACGACCGTGATGGGCATGGTCCCGATCATCATGGGACTTGTGGCCCTGCCCGACCGGACCTGCAAGGCGAAAGCTGAAGGTAGCCGGACAGGGAGGGTCAGATGGCACAGCAACGGATCGTCGTGGGACTCGACGCGTCAGCGGCCGCCCGCGACGCGTTGTGGTGGGCGGTGCGGGAAGCGGCGCGCATCGGCGCCAGCGTCCTGGTCGTGACGGCCTGGCCAGACCGCGATCGGGCGGCAGCCCGCGACCGGGACGCGCTGTTCGAGGCGCGGCTGGATCTGCACCGCATGCAGCGCGACCGCATAGCCGAGGCCGCGGCCGGCCTGTCCCCGCGCCCACCGATCGTCCGCGAGCTGGTGCTCGCCGAACCTGTCACCGCGCTCAGCCATGCGGCCACCATCGCCGACGTCGTGGTGATCGGCAGCGACACCGCGAACGGCCTGCGCCGTAAAAGCCTTCCCGCCACGCTCGCCCGGCAGTTGACCCATCATCGCCACCCGGCCGTCCTGGTCGTCGCCACCGCACGGGCAACGGAGCCCGCCCCCGTTCTCACCCCTGCGGCCTGACGCCGCCACCCGACCGATGGAGGAAGTCATGACGAGGCTCGACGCCTGGCGCGGATTCGTGGGCGACGGCTGGCGGCAGCGGATAGACGTGGCCGCGTTCATCCGGCACAACTACACCCCGTACGAGGGGGACGCCGGATTTCTGAGCGGGCCGACCGCGCGCACGGCCGCGCTGTGGGACGGGCTGGGGCCGCTGTTCGCGCAGGAGCGCCGCCAGGGCGTGTACGACGTCGACGCCGCCACGCCGTCGACCATCACCTCGCACAGGCCCGGCTACATCGACCGGGACAAGGAGCTGATCGTCGGGCTGCAGACCGACGCCCCGCTGCGCCGCGCCATCATGCCCAACGGCGGGATCCGCATGGTCGAGAGCGGGCTGGCGGCCTACGGCTACAGCCTCGACCCGCGGGTGAAGCAGACGTTCACCGCGCACCGCAAGACGCACAACGAAGGCGTGTTCGACGCCTACTCCGACGCCGTGCGCAAGGCCCGCCGCTCGCACATCATCACCGGCCTGCCCGACGCCTACGGCCGCGGCCGCATCATCGGCGACTACCGGCGCGTGGCCCTGTACGGCGTGGACCAGCTGATCGCGGGCCGGCTGGCCGACAAGGCCCGCCTCGACGCGTTCGCCTCCTCCCCCACCGTCATCCGGGACCGGGAGGAGCTGGCCGAGCAGGTGCGGGCCCTGGACGAACTCAAGCAGATGGCCGCCGCATACGGGTACGACATCTCCGGCCCGGCTACCACGGGACGCGAGGCGGTCCAGTGGCTGTACTTCGCCTACCTGGCCGCCACCAAGGAGCAGAACGGCGCGGCGATGTCGCTCGGCCGCACCGCCACCTTCCTGGACATCTACCTGCAGCGGGACATCGCCGAAGGGCGCCTGACCGAACAGCGGGCCCAGGAACTGGTCGACGACCTCGTCATCAAGCTGCGGATCATCCGCTTCCTGCGCACGCCCGAGTACGACCAGCTCTTCTCCGGCGACCCGACGTGGGTCACCGAATCGCTGGGCGGCATGGCCCGCGACGGCCGCACCCTGGTCACCCGCACGTCGTTCCGGTTCCTGCAGACGCTGTACAACCTGGGCCCGGCCCCGGAGCCGAACCTGACCGTGCTGTGGTCGCCGGCCCTGCCCGAGGGGTTCAAGCGGTTCTGCGCCCAGGTGTCGCTGGACACCAGCGCGGTGCAGTACGAGAATGACGAGCTGCTGCGCCCCGCGTACGGCGCCGACACGGCGATCGCCTGCTGCGTGTCCGCCATGCGCGTGGGCAAGGACATGCAGTTCTTCGGCGCCCGCGCCAACCTCGCCAAGGCGCTGCTGTACGCCATCAACGGCGGCCGCGACGAGATCACCGGCCAGCAGATCGCGCCGGCGACCGCACCGGTCGGCGGCGAGGTCCTCGACTACGACGAGGTCGTGGCCGCGTTCGAACGGACCCTGGACTGGCTGGTGGCCACGTACGTCGACGCGCTCAACGTCATCCACTACATGCACGACAAGTACGCCTACGAACGCCTGGAGATGGCGCTGCACGACTATCCCGTCCACCGCTTCCTGGCCACCGGCATCGCCGGGCTGTCCGTCGCGGTCGACAGCCTGGCGGCGATCAAGTACGCCAAGGTGAAGGTGCTGCGCGACGAGACCGGACTGGCCGTCGACTACGGTGTCGAGGGCGACTTTCCGTGCTACGGCAACCACGACGACCGCGCCGACAAGATCGCGGTGTGGCTTGTCGAGGCGTTCATGGACCGGTTGCGCCGCCAGCCGACCTACCGCAGCGCCGAAGCGACGCTGTCGGTGCTCACCATCACCTCCAACGTGGTGTACGGCAAGAACACCGGCAACACACCGGACGGGCGCCGCGCCGGTGAGCCGTTCGCGCCCGGCGCCAACCCCGGCAACGGCCGCGACCGGCACGGCCTGGTCGCCTCGGCCCTGTCCGTGGCAAAGCTGCCCTACGACAGCGCGCGCGACGGGATCTCGCTCACCAGCACCATCACCCCCGGCGGCCTCGGCCGCAGCCGCCACGAGCAGATCACCAACCTGGTCGGCGTACTCGACGGCTACACCGACGCCGGCGGCTACCACATGAACGTCAACGTGCTCGACCGGTCCACCCTCGAAGACGCCATGGCCCACCCCGAGCGGTACCCGCAACTGACAATCCGGGTCTCCGGCTACGCGGTCAACTTCGTCCGCCTGACCCCGGAACAGCAGCGGGACGTCGTCTCCCGGACATTCCACGGATCGCTGTGAGCACCCCCCTCCGCACAGCGATCGCCGGGGCGGTCCACTCCTGGGACATCTCCACGGGAGTGGACGGCCCTGGCACGCGGTTCGTCGCGTTTCTGGGTGGCTGCCCGCTGCGCTGCCTGTACTGCCAGAACCCGGACACCTGGCGGATGCGGCCCGGTCAGCGCACCGAACTCGACACACTGTGGACGATCGTGTCCGGCTACACCCGCTTCATCCAGGTCGCCGGCGGCGGCCTCACGGTCAGCGGCGGCGAACCGCTGCTGCAGCCACAGTTTGCCGAGGCGCTGCTGCACCGGGCCCGGGAGGCCGGCCTGCACACGGCGCTTGACACCTCCGGCTTCCTCGGCGACCGGGCCAGCGACGCGCTGCTGGACGCGACGAGCCTGGTCCTGCTGGACATCAAGTCCGGCGACCCCGACACGTACCGCCGGGTCACCGGCGGCGACCTCGCACCCACGCTGCGGTTCGCCCGCCGCCTCGCCCACCGGGGCGTGCCGATGTGGATCCGCTTCGTGCTCGTCCCCGGCCTGACCGACGATCCATCCAACGTGGACGCCGCCGCCCGGCACGCGGCATCCCTGTCCACGGTGGAGCGGGTTGAGGTGCTGCCGTTTCACCGCCTCGGCGCGGCCAAGTACGAGGCGCTGGGCGTGCGGTTTCCGCTCGCCGGCACGCCCGCACCGGATCCTGCGCTACTGGAGCGGGTGCGCGGGCAGTTCCGCGACCGCGGCCTGCTCGTCTACTGAGGACACAGCAGCCCGGATGCGGTAGCCGGTGACCATGCGCGCCTCGATACGGATCACGCAGTCCGTGGCGATGTCCACCCACGGCCGCAGCAGCCCCTGGTAGCGGGCCACCTCGCGGGAGTCTGCGACCAGGTGCGCGACGCCGGTGACGACGACGCTCCAGCCGAGCTGGTCGACCACGTCGATGTCGTCTGCCTCGTAGGCGACCACCACCCCACGCCCGGAACCGACCGCGGTGGCCAGGCTCCCGCCAAGATGGCTACGGATGATCACCGTATCGCCGTCCAGGACATGGTTGACGGGACGGATCGCCGGCAGCGCCTTTTCGGTGTACACGACCCGGCCGAGCGAGACGCTCCCGAGCAGCCGCAGGCAATCCGCGACATCGATCTGCTCCAGTACGCGCCGCGACACGCCACCGATCCTCGGATAGGTCTGAGCTATCGGACAGGGTCGAAGGTCCCGAACCGGACGTGCCATCGGGCCTACGGCGGCTCTGGGACGGGTCGGGCTCGGCGCGACGGCCGAGCCCGATCCTCCCGTCAGCCCTTCCCGGCGATGAGGGTGGTGAGGTCGATCAGACGGTTGGTGTAGCCCCACTCGTTGTCGTACCAGCCGAAGACCTTGACCAGGCTCCCCTCCGACTGGGTCAGCCCAGCGTCGAAGACGCACGATGCCGGATCGCCGACGATGTCGCGGGAGACCAGCGGCCGGTCGGCGTAGCGCAGCACACCGGTGAGCGCTCCGTTCGCGGCCGCTGCGAAGGCTTCGTTGATCTCCGCGACGGTGGCCGGCAGCGCGAGCTCCGCGGTCAGGTCGACGATCGAGCCGTCCTCGACCGGGACCCGCAGCGCGACACCGTCCAACCGGCCGGCCACCGTGGGCAGCACAAGGCCGATCGCCTTGGCCGCACCGGTGCTGGTCGGGATGATGTTCACCGCGGCGGAACGGGCTCTGCGCAGGTCCTTGTGCGGGGTGTCCAGCACCGCCTGGTCGTTGGTGTAGGCGTGGACGGTCGTCAGGTAGCCGCGGGACACGCCGAACGCGTCCTGCAGCACCTTGACCATGGGTGCGGCGCAGTTGGTCGTGCACGAGGCCGCGGAGATCACCTGCTGCCGCGGGTGATACTCGTCGTCGTTGACACCGAGCACGATGGTGGCGTCCACGTTCTTGCCGGGCGCGGAGATCAGCACCCGGCCCGCGCCGGCCTTGAGGTGGCCGCCCGCCGCGTCGCGGGTACGCAGCTTGCCGGTCGCCTCGATCACGAGATCGACACCAACCTGCGCCCACGGAAGCCGCTCCGGCTCGCGTTCACTGAACGTCGCGATCCGGCGGCCGTCCACGACAATCGTGGTCTCCTCCACACTCACCTCGGCGTCGAGCGGGCCGAACGTCGAGTCGTACGCCAGCAGGTGCGCCAAAGTGGCCGGTTCCCACAGGTCGTTGACCGCGACGACCTCGTACCCTTCGTCCAGCAGGTTTCGGTCCAGCAGCCCACGCAGGTAGTTGCGGCCGATCCGGCCGAACCCGTTGATCGCGATCCGGTAGTTCATCTTTCTTCGCCTCCGGTCTTTCAGTTGGGCAGGTGCGCGCCCTTCCGCGTGATCTGCTCGATGTCGCCGGCCGCCGCTTCCAGCAGGCGGTGACCGAGGTCGGACAGCGCCCGGGAGACCGCCAGCTCATCACCGATCTCGGGTATTTCCCGATCCACCGGATTGCGCCGCGCCTCGCCGGTGCCGACCAAGCCGATCCGATCCGGCGTGTGCAGGCGCGCCTCGGCGCGCGTGTGCCGCTCGTCGTCGTGCTCGTCGATGAAGATGTCGACGGTCCATCGCTTCGCGCGTGTCATCGTGATCACCTCACAGCTACAGCCTGCCGGTCGCCGCGGCGGCGCTCCCAGGGGCGAAGGTCCCGCCGACACGTTGCACAGGACCCTGCCGGCCGGCGGCCACGCGGAGCAGCGTGAGGGTGTGACGCCCGCCGGAAAGGGGCGGCTCCGCCGGCACCGGAATGCCAGGCCGTGGTTCCGAAAACCACAAGACCCACCGTCGCCAAGACGGAAATCCGGTGTCGGCGGCCAGCGCAGAGGCCGGCGGGCGTCGCCGACCGGTACGCCACCTTCAGAGGAGGGCGGGCGATGGGCTGTCTGGCCCGGCGCCACGGGCCTTCCGGCCGTGTGTCCAGCCGCCGGCGGCTATCCACTCTGGAATGTAGGAGCGTGCGCGGGATGACGCGCTCTCCCCTTCCTGCCTGCAGCGCGCCCCCTCCGTCCGCGTTCCATCGCGCGATGAGGGAGATGAGGGAGATGAGTACCCCGGACGTAGTCGATCGGGGCAGGGCGCCCGTCCCGCCCGCTTGGGACGAGGCAGACACCCTTCCGCTCGGTCCGCCGCCGGCTGGAGGTCCGCCGGAGACCGGCGGCGGCCACCCAGGAGACAGCGGTGGTGGGCACGGACATCGCCGGCGGCTGTGGCTGACAGTGGCCGCCGTGGCAGCCGTGGTGCTGCTCGTGCCGCTGCTGGCTTACGCGATCGCGCGTACCGGCGGCGAAGACGACCAGCCGGCGGCTCCCCGCCCGACCCAACCGGCACCCACCGAGCCGGCAGTACCATCGCCGACAACGGCGCCCACCGAGCCGCCAGCGGCGGTCCCAGACGGGCGCATCCCGATGAGCGTGCTGCGGAACGCCACGGTATTCATTCCAGCCTGGCCGTCCGACGCGTTCGTCATTGGACCGTCGGGCTGGGTGCGTTTCACCAATGGTCAGAACACGCCCGCGAACGGCGATCCCCTGCACCTCACCGAGGCCGCCTACGGCGACGTTGACCATGACGGGGCACAGGAGACGGTCGTCAGTGTCTTCGCCGGCTACGAGGGGGGCAGCTGGCAGCTGTTGGCCCTTGACCGGGACGCGAACGGCAAGATCATGACAATCGGCCGCGTCGTCGCCACGACCGGTCAGATCAAGAGGATCGGCGACTTCTCGGTTACCCAGGCCGGGTACGTGCGGGTGCGGGTGGCGGACTTCCTGGTGTGCTGTGGCGAGGACGGAACGTTACCGCAGTGGCAGACTCGCTCGTACGCTTGGCGGTCCGGCAAGTTCGTCCTCGTGGCGGGTCCGTCGACCTTCCCGCCGAACCCGCGGGTGACCGACCTCGCGGTGTCCGCCGCGGCGCTGGTGCTGGGTCCTGCCGTCGACGGCGTGCGGCACGGCACTCTGCGGGTGACAGTCACCGTGCGGAAGGTGGTCCGGCCGGACCACGTGGCCTTGATGTTCCAGATGCCCGCCGACCTCATCCGCGAGGGCGACGGGTGGACCGGCGAACGCGTCGAACCGCAGGGTGGCGGGATCGTCTGGGTGCACCTGGACAACATGTACGCACCGGCGGTGGGCGCGTCTCGGACGTACGCCTTCAACCTCGGCCGCACCGGCACCGCGAGTCAGGAGGGCTCGCTGGCCGTGACGGTGGCCGGACGAACGGACGCGAACAAGGCAATGGCCGATGTGCATGCAGACGACAACGCCGTCACGGTCGCGATCCGGACGACAGCCTGACGAAAGCGTTGCGGCGGGTCGAGGTCGGCCGGTTGGTCCCCCACGCCCGGGACCTACGGCACATGCCAACTCGGAGCCGGAGCAGCACGCTTGAAGGTGTGGGCGGTGGAGCCTGCGGTTTGCCGCCCATGCTGACCGCGATCGGCGTGCCGAATGACCCGAAGGGGTCGAAACCCGGTACCGGGTCCGTAGCTGCGGCCGGTCGCGGACGGAGGAGGACCGATGAATAGACGAGTGAGCTGGACGCTTGCCGCGGCTGGGCTGGGTGCCGCGCTGGCCTCCACCTATCCGCTGCTGCTGCGTGACCGCTGCCTGCACTGGGGTGCCACACCCGACGAGGTCATACGGGAAATCCCGGGTGACGACCTCGTCATACAGCCCGATGTGCTGTCCACCCGCGCGGTGACCATCGACGCACCGCCCGAAGCGATCTGGCCGTGGCTCGTGCAGATGGGCAGCCGCCGCGGCGGCGCCTACACCTACGACTGGATCGAAAACCTCTTCGGGCTCGACATGCACAGTGCCGACGAGATCCTGCCCGAGTTTCAGGACCTCAAGGCCGGCGACGTGCTCCCGATCGGCGCGGACGGACCGAGCATGACCGTGGAGATCTTCGAACCGGAGCGGGTACTGTGCCTGCGCGCCGACAACGCCGCATGGGTGTGGACGTTCGCGCTCTACCCGGTGGACGGCGGCACTCGGCTGATCTCGCGCAACGTGATCGCGACGCCGTACGCGTCGGCCGTGCGGCGGCTCTACAACATGTTCGTCCTGGAACCGGGCAGCCTCCTCATGGAGCGCAAGATGTTGCTGGGTATCAAGGAGCGCGCCGAGCGGACCGCCCGCGGCCGGCAAGGAATGGTCGCGTCCCAGGGATAGCCGGGTCGCACGCCCCATCCGCCAGGACAGGGCTGAAGTCCTGGCGGATGAGGTCCTCCGGCCCGTTCGCGACCGGCAGCGGGCGCGCTACCGTCCCCACATACCGCCCCCAGCGGGACACCGCTTCGCCCCGCGCGAGTGCGGATGGAGGTACCAGCCATGACACATCCGGTGGTGCACTGGGAAATCGGTGGCCGGGACGCAAAACGCCTGCAGGCGTTCTACGCGGACCTGTTCGGTTGGAAGGTCGACGAGCAGGACCCCGAGTATGGCCTGGTGGAGACCGGCGACGGAGTCGGTGGCGGCATCATGCGGACGCCGGCGCAGATGCCACCGTACGTGACCATCTACGTGCAGGTCGACGACCTGGACGCCGCCCTGCGCCGGGTCGGCGAGCTGGGTGGCCGTCAGGTCAAAGGGCCAACCCCGATCACGAACGTCGGTGCTTTCGCCCTGTTCCAGGACCCGGAAGGCAACCTGATCGGGCTGCTGACGCCGGGCTTCATCAATGCCTGAGGCACCTCTTGCACGAGGGGGGACGATGTCGACGACGAAACGCACGGACCTCGACGCGATACGAGACCTCGTCCAACCGATGACGGCGACCGCATCGCTGTACTTGGGCCTTGAGCCGTCCGAACCGACCGGCGACACGAGCGAGGATCTCTATCTGCGCTGGCGCGCGATGGCCGCGCGGCTGCGCGCCGAGGGCGCTGACGAGCGCACACTGGCGGCCATTGGGCAGCACCTCGCGGACCTACGGGTGTACCCCACCGAGGTGGCGGTCTTCGCGGCCGCTGGCGAGCTCCGGATGGCACGATCTTTGCCGGGCGGAGCTCGCTATGATCTGGCCTCGTTCGGGGCGCCTGCCCGCGTCGGACCGCTGCTGGCCTGGCTGCGAGGCCGACCGCCACACGTGATCGTGGCAATCGACCGTACCGGTGCCGACCTCGTGTCCGCGCCGCGCGGGGCGCTCACCGGAGCCGAGCGCAGTGTCCTCGGCCCGGACGACGAGATCGAGCGGAACGCGCCCGGCGGCTGGTCTCAGCCGCGGTACCAGCGTCGTGCCGAGGATTCCTGGCAGCACAACGCGGCTGCGGTCGCCACGGCGGTCGTGGAGGAGCTGCACCGGGTGCGCGGCGACCTGGTCCTCGTCGCCGGCGATGTGCGCGCGACGCAGTTGTTGCGTGACCGGCTCGCACGCATGGAGCACGGCGTCGATGTCCGCCGGATGCCCGGCGGACGAGGCGCCGACGGGTCGGCGGCCAACCGCCCGGCGGCCGTGGCGCAGCTTCTCGACGCGTACGTGGCTGAACGGACCGCAGCGGCGTTGGCCCAGCTGAACGAGGCCGCCGGCCCGGACGGCCGCGCGGTGCAGGGCCTGTGCCCGACGCTGGCGGCCTTGGCGGCCGGACAGGTGGAGACGCTCCTCGTGGCCGACGACCCTGCTGACACGCGCCCGGCATGGTTCGGCGATCACCTCTGGGCGGCGCCCAGCCCGGGCGATCGGACAGCACTGGGACACGCTTGCCGCCGCGGGCGGATGGTGGATGTCGCTGTCCGCGCCGGCCTGCTGACCGGCGCCGACGTCTGGATTCTCACCGCCGCCGAGGCGGCGGGCCTGCCGGACGGCATCGGCGGGCTGCGCCGCTATCACTGAGGAGCCCGGTCCGGCTGGTACCCGGCGGCTGCGGCTCTTCCTTTGCTTGGCCTGACCGCGCCCAACCACGTGCCGGTCGGCCCCGGCTGCTGAACTCATGAGCGGTACTGTGCTGGTCCTCGAGGACGACCTCGAGATCCGCGAGCTGCTGCGCCGTTGCCTGGAGCTGCGCACGGCGGCACTGTCGCGGTCGAGTCGACGCCGGTTGCGGCGCGGTGTTCACGATCGGGCTCCCGCTCGCCGCGAGGGAGCGGCCACGCGGAGCCGAAGGTCCCGAATCGCATGGCAGGAAGCCCCTGGAGCGGCGGCACCGCCTGCCGGCAGGGTCAGGGCAGAGGCTCCCACCGGGGGCGATGTTCATCGGAGGGCACCATGAAGGCCAACGTCGGCGACCGCCTCGTTCTGCAGGGCACGCACGTCGGTGACCCGAATCGGGTCGGTGTCGTCACCGCGGTGCGCAACAACGCCGGTGACCCGCCCTATGTCGTCAGGTGGCTGGACAGCGGCATCGAGTCACTGGTCTTCCCGGGCGCCGACGCGCGCGTGGAGCCGGCGCGATCGACCGCGGGAGGGGTGAAGGGCGATGATCGGCGGCAACTGGACGGCCGATGCGGACGGCGTGCCGTCGGGCGCCTTGCGTGCGTGCCTCGAGGACGCCGTCGCCGCGCCGTCGGTGCACAACACCCAGCCGTGGCGGTTCCGGGTGTGCGGCGGCACGATCGAGGTTTTCGCCGATCGCGGCCGCCGACTCGACGTGCTCGACCCGAACGGTCGTGAGCTGTACATCAGCCTGGGCGCGGCGGTGTTCAACCTGCGGGCGGCGATGCTGGCGCGTGGCCGCGTGCCGGTGCTGCGCCTGCTGCCGGAGCCGTCCGAGCCTGACCTGGTCGCGCGGGTCACCGTCGGACCGGCGACCCGGCCGCCGGCCACCGCGATCATGCTGGCCGACGCGATCCCCCGCCGGCACACCAACCGGCAGCCGTTCACCGACATCCCGGTGCCCGAAGAGGCGCTGACCGACCTGACCGTCGCCGCCGACACCGAACGCGCCCGGCTGGTCATCACCGACCCGGCGGCCCGCGACGCGGTCCTCGATGTGGTGCGGATTGCCGAGCAACGGCGCCGTCACGACCCGGCGTACTGGCGTGAGCTGAGCGAATGGACCCGTCCGGGAGTGGAGCGCCGCGACGGCGTGCCACCGGAGGCGTTCGGCCCCTGGGACGCGTTGGAGGTCGTGCCGATCCGAGACTTCAGCGTGGTTCGCCCGGCGCGCCGCCGCAAGCCCGTTCCGTTCGAGCGGGCACCGACGATCGCCGTCCTCTACACCCGCGGCGACACACCGGACGAATGGCTGCGTGGTGGCCAGGCGCTGCAGCGGGTACTGCTGACCGCGACCGTGCGCGGCCTGGCCTCGACGATCATGACCCAACCGGTGGAGGTGCCTCACCTGCGGGCGCTTTTGCAGGACGCCTCTGACGGCTACGCCGCCCAAGCGGTGCTGCGGTTCGGCTACGGGCCGTTCAGCGCGGCCTCTGCCCGGCGTCCGCTCGAGGAGGTGCTGGTCACCGCCGGCGGGACCAAGGTCCCGGATTGACCGGGACGCCGGCCCTGCCCCCGCGGCGGCGCCGCCAGGAGGCTGGAGGCATGGTGGCGACCACGGCATCGGCGAACGTTTCCGGGCTCACCGGGCGGGATGCCGCCAGCCGGCTGCGGGCCGACGGGCCGAACACTGTCGCGCCGCCGCCGCGCAGGCATCTCGTCACCCGGATCGCGCATCAGCTCACCGACCCGCTGGTCGTCCTGCTCATCGCAGCCGCCGCCGTGACCTCGGTGCTCGGCGACTATCCGGACACGGCCGTCATCTTGCTCGTTGTTGTCGTGAACACCGTGATCGGTGTGTCACAAGAGGTCCGCGCCGACGCCGCGGTCACCGCCCTGGACCGGATGACCGCACCGACCGCGCGCGTCGTGCGCGACGGCCGTCACCTGGTGATCCCAGCGGCGGACGTGGTTCGGGACGACCTGGTGCACCTGGAACCGGGCGATGTCGTGCCGGCAGACCTGCGACTGCGTGAGGCGCACCGCTTCCAGGTGGACGAGGCCGCGCTCACCGGCGAGTCCGTACCGGTCGCGCAAGAGGCAGGCGCCGACGTGTACGCGGGCACCGTCGTGGTGACTGGCCGGGCGGCCGGCACGGTGGTACGGACCGGGCCCGCCAGCGCTCTGGGGCGGATCGCGCAGCTTGTCGCCACGACCCGGCCTGGCCCGACCCCGTTGCAGCGCCGGCTCGCCGGTCTCAGCCGGACGTTGGGCATAACCGCGCTCGTGTTGTCCGCCGTCGTCTTCGCCATCGGCGTGGCCAGTGGGCGGGCTGCCATCGACATGGCGATCACCGCGGTGAGCCTCGTGGTGGCCGCGGTGCCGGAGTCGCTACCGGCCGTGGTGACCCTCGCTCTGGCCCTCGGCGCGCGCCGCATGGCCGGCGCCCGGGCTATCCCGCGCCGGCTGCACGCGGTGGAGACGCTCGGCTCGGTCACCGTCGTCGCGTCGGACAAGACCGGCACGCTGACCGAGGGCCGGATGGCGGTGCAGCAGGCGGTCGCGGCACACGGTGTCACCTACCGGGTACGCGGCAGCGGATACAGCCCAGCCGGTGAGCTGTTCGACGCGGCGGACCACCCGGTTGCGGCGCCACCGGCCCTGCGGGACCTCGCCCGGGCCGTCCTGCTGTGCAACGACGCGACGCTCACCCCACCGGACGGCGAAAATCCACAGTGGACAGCAGTCGGTGACCCGATGGAGGCGGCGCTGGTCGCCTTCGCAGGCCGGTGCGGCCTGGACCCGGAGGCCGAACGCGCCGCCTGGACCCGGGTGGCCGAGGTGCCGTTCGACCAGGACACCCGCCGCATGACCACCGTGCACCGCCGCCCCGACGGCGGATACCTGCTGGTGTGCAAGGGTGCCCCGGAGTCGGTGCTGGCCGCCCCACTGGTGGAACGGACGCCGAGCGGCATGCTGTCCAACGCCTACCGCATGGCCGCCGCCGGGCTTCGAGTGCTCGCGGTCGCCACCGCCGAGTCGGACGCTGCGCCGGATCTTCGGACCGTGAACGACCTGCGCCCGGCTGGGCTGGTCGCGGTCGGCGACCCGCTGCGCGCACAAGCACCGGGCATCGCGACCGCCTTTGACGACGCCGGAATCCACCTCGTGCTGATCACCGGCGACCACCCGGCGACCGCGGCCGCGATCGGCAGCCAGCTGGGCATCTGGCGTGGCGGCGACGGCGTCGTGCGCGGCGACGAGGGTGGCGTCACCGCGTACGGCGTGGGTGACCGGCGGGTCTTCGCCCGCATCCAACCGGAGCAGAAGCTCGACATCATCGCCGCCTTGCAGGAGCGGGGCCACGTGGTCGCGATGACCGGCGACGGCGTCAACGACGCACCGGCCCTGCGCCGCGCCGACATCGGCGTCGCCATGGGCGGCGGCACCGAGGTCGCGAGGCAGGCCGCCGACCTCGTCCTCGTCGACGACAACCTCGCCACCGTCGGCGCCGCCGTCGCCGAGGGCCGCCGCATCTACGACAACATCCGCCGATTCCTGCGGTATGCACTGGCCGGCGGCACCGCCGAGATCCTCGTCATGCTCGCCGGCCCGTTCCTGGGCCTCGCCGTACCGCTGCTGCCTGCCCAGATCCTCTGGATCAACCTTCTCACCCACGGCCTGCCGGGCGTTGCACTCGGCGCCGAACCGGCCGAACCGGGCACCATGCGCCGCCCTCCCCGCTCGCCGCAGGAATCCGTCCTGGGCGCCGGCCTGCTGCGCAGCGTACTGCTCGCCGGCTCGCTGCTGGCCGCCGTCGTGCTGGCCGCCGCCGTCGGCGCGAGCGCGCTGGACCTGCCGTGGCAGTCGGTCGCCTTCGTCGTCCTCGGCCTGGGGCAGCTCGGCATCGCCCTGGCCGTACGCGCGCCGCGCCGTGCCGGTGGCGGCCGCAACCACGCGCTCACCGCCGCCGTGGCGGTCTCGGCGCTCATGCAGCTGGCTGGCGTACTGGTGCCACCGCTGCGCGACCTGCTCGGAACCGAGTACCTGTCTGCCAACGATCTTGCAGCGTGCGCCGCTGTCGCGACCCTGCCGGGTCTCGCCGTCTGGCTCGCGGAGCGGGCCTCGGGACCGCGCAACTCGATCCCGGCGACCGGCTCGGCGACTAGGATGGGTCCGGCGGGAGGGGTGATCGAATGAGCCACGCCGATCGGCCGGCTGCGGCGGTACTGGCCGAGGCCGCCGCGGCCGCCGGGTACGCACCGTCCGTGCACAACACCCAGCCGTGGCGCTGGCGGGTCACGGACGAGGCGCTCGATCTTTACGCCGTACGCGACCGCCAGTTGCACGTGGCCGACCCGGAGGGACGGCTGCTGACCATCAGCTGTGGCACGGCACTGGACCACGCGGAGGTCGCACTGTCCGCCGAGGGCTGGTCGACCGCCGTGCGCAAGCTGCCCGACGCCGCTGACCGAAACCACCTCGCCCATATCACCCTCGCTGACCGTACCGGGGTGACTCCCGAGGCCATGCGCTTGTTTCAGGCCGTCCGCGTGCGCCACACCGACCGCCGACCAGTCAGCGGCACGCCTGCCAGCGAGGAGGCGATCGGCGTGATCGAGCGCGCGGTACGGGCCAAGGGTCTGCACCTGCACCTGCTCACCCGCGACCAGACCCTTGACCTGGCCGCGGCCGCCTCGCACGCCGACAAGGTGGAGACAAACGACGAGGACCAGCGCACCGAGCTGGCGTACTGGATCGGCGGTGACCGAGCGGACGGCGCCGGCGTCCCGGACGCGGTGATCCCCAGCCACGCGCCGGAGACGACGGTGCCGGGCCGCGACTTCGTCCGCGCCGGAACGCTCACAGTCGGCCCCGGTCACGACAAGGCGGCCACGTACGCGGTGCTCTACGGGCCGGGCGACGAACCAGCCGACTGGCTCAGCGCCGGACAGGCCCTGTCGGCTGGTTGGCTTGTCGCGACCGAGCTCGGCGTGAGCGTGCTGCCGTTCAGCTCCGTCATCGAGCTGCCCGGCACGAGGCAGACATTGCGTCGCGTGATCAGCGACGTCGGCTATCCGTACCTGGTCCTGCGTCTGGGTGTCGCTGACCCCGACGCCGCCGGTCCGCCGCACACGCCGCGCCTGCCGGTCGCGCAGACCATCGAGGTGGTCACGGCCTGAACGCAGCCGGAGCGGCCGGGCCGCTCTGCTCAGCAGATGCGCGGTAGCTGCTCGCCGACCAGCATGTCGACCACCCGGGTCGACCCGACCAGGGTGTGGGCGGTGACCCGGCCCGCCGGTCCGGCGGTGACCGTGCCGATGGCCCGGGCAGCGGTGGCTTCCGGGCCGTCGCGCATCGCCGCCAGGACGGCGTCCGCGGCCCGCGGCGAGACCAGCGCCACCAGACACCCTTCGTTGGCGACGTGAAGCGGGTCCAGGCCGAGCAGCTCGCAGGCGGCACTGACCGGTGCCGGAACGGGCAGCAGCGCCTCCTCGATCTCGATGCCCACCGCGGCGGCATCCGCGATCTCGTTGAGGGCGCTGGCCAGCCCGCCGCGGGTGGGGTCGCGCAGGGTGTGCACGTCCGGGCCGGCTGCGGCGATCATGCGGGCTACCAACCGGTGCAGGGCCTGGCTGTCGGAGGAGATCTCGGATTCGAAGCCGAGGTCCTCCCGCGCGGCGAGGATCGCGGTGCCGTGGCAGCCGATCGGTCCGGACAGCAGCACGACGTCGCCCGCTCGGCCATGGGCGGCCGAGACGTGGGCGCCGGGCAGGAGCGCGCCGAGTCCGGTAGTGGTGACGTAGATGCCGTCAGCGGCGCCGCGGCCGACGACCTTGGTGTCGCCGGTGACGACCGGGACGCCGGCCGAGCGGGCGGCCGCGGCGACCGAGGCGGTGATCCGGGCCAGGTCGTCGATTGGCAGGCCTTCCTCCAGTACGTAGGCCAGGCACAGCGCGACCGGTGCTGCGCCCCGCATGGCCAGGTCGTTGACGGTGCCGTGCACGGCCAGCGAGCCGATGTCACCACCGGGGAAGAACCGCGGCGTGACGACGAACGAGTCCGTGGACAGCACGGCCTGGCCGCCGTTGAATGGCACCAGGGCGGCGTCCTCCGCCACGCCGGGTCCGAGCAGGTCAGGGGTGATGACCTTGCCGAGCAGCTCGGCCATCAGCTGCCCGCCGGAGCCGTGGCCGAGCAGCACCCGCTCGGTCTCCGCACGTGGCATCGGGCAGGTCGGGTTCATCATCGACTCCCCACTGTGGATCGCTGGCGACCTGCACCGTGGAACGCGGCGCAGGTGCCTTCCGCGGACACCATCGGTGCGCCCAGCGGCGTGCGGGGTGTGCACGCCGTGCCGTACGCCGCGCAGTCGGTCGGCAGGCGGGTGCCGCGCAGGATGTCACCGGCGATGCATGCCGGGTGCTCGGTGGTGTTCAGGCTCTCGACGGCGAAGCGGTGCTCGGCGTCGTAGGCGGCGTACCGGGGAGCCAACGCCAGGCCGCTGGCGGGAATCTCGCCGACCCCGCGCCACGAGCGCGCGGTCACCGTGAAGACCTCCCGGATCGCGTCCTGGGCGGCGGTGTTGCCGGCGCGGTGGACCGCGCGGGCGTACTGGTTCTCCACCTCGGCGCGCCCTTCCTCCAGCTGCCGCACGGTCATCAGGATGCCCTCGATCAGGTCCAGCGGCTCGAATCCAGTGACCACGATCGGCACGCGATAGCGGGCGGCGATCGGCTCGTACTGGGTGTAGCCCATCACCGCACACACGTGTCCGGCGGCCAGGAAGCCGCGCACCTCGTTGTCCGGTGCGTCAAGGATGGCGGTGATCGCCGGCGGCACCAGCACATGGCTGACCAGGACGGTGAAGTTGGCCAGCCCGCGAGCCGCGGCGTGCAGCACCGCCATGGCGTTCGCCGGGGCGGTCGTCTCGAATCCGACCGCGAAGAAGACCACCTGCCGGTCGGGGTGTGCCTCGGCGATGCGGACGGCGTCCAGCGGCGAGTACACCACCCGCACGTCGCCGCCGCGGGCCTTGACGCCCACGAGGTCGCCGGTTGACCCGGGTACCCGGAGCATGTCCCCATAGCTGGTGAAGGTCACCTCCGGCCGTGCCGCGATCGCCACTGCCTTGTCCACCATGGCCAGCGGGGTCACGCACACCGGGCAGCCCGGTCCGTGGATCATCCGGATGCCGGCCGGGAGCAGCTCGTCGATGCCTTGCCGCACAATCGTATGGGTCTGCCCGCCGCAGACCTCCATGATGGTCCACGGCTTGGTGGCCAGCTTGCGCAGCTCCTCGAGGAGGCGGCGGGCCAGCACCGGGTCGCGGTACTCGTCGAGGTACTTCATGTGCGCTCCAACGTCGTCCCCAGCTCGCGTGCGAGCGCGTCCGGTATCGCGCGGATGACGGCGAGTGTGCGAGCCGCCTCCGCCTCGTCGACTCGGCTGATCGCGAAGCCGACGTGGACGATGACGTAGTCGCCGATCTGCGCCTCCGGTGTGTAGACCAGGCAGACGGGACGGCGGAGCCCTTCGAAGTCGACGATGCCGGTACGCAGGTCCGGCCGGTCCGCCGAAGCCCGCACCTCGACGATCCTGCCGGGGATACCCAGGCACATCGCACTCACCTCCTGGCCAGCTGGGCGGCCGCGACGACCGCCTGCCCGTAGCTGATGCCGCCGTCGTTCACGGGTACCCGCGCACCGAGGTAGGCGTGAAACCCGGCGGTTTGCAGGGCCGCCGTGGTCTGCGTGGCGAGCCGGCTGTTCTGCCAAACCCCGCCACCCAGGCACACCGTCCTACTCGGACCCCCCACTCGAGAGACCAGGGCGACGGTCACCTCCGCGACGGTCGTGTGGAAGCGGGCCGCGACGAGCCCGACCGGCTCGACGGCGACACGCTCCAGCGCCTCGCGAAGGGTGGGCGCCGGGTCGTACACCCACAGCCCCCTCGCCTGACAAGACGCCACCGCAACGCCGCCGCGGTGGGGAAGGGTGCGGCCGCGGCCTCGAGCCGGATCGCGGCCTCACCTTCGTACCCGCTGTCGTCGGCGACGCCGAGCAGGCTGGCAACGGCGTCGAATAGCCGGCCCGCGCTCGATGCGAGCGGCGTGTTGAGGCGCCGTTCGATCATCCGCCGTACGACGCGCACTTCGCGCGGGTCCAGCCGGGTGAGCAGATCGCCGGCGAGCGAGGGGGCACCGGCCCGCCGAACTCCTCGGCGCCGAAGATGTAGCCCAGCGCCATCCGGGCGGGCCGGCGGACCGCGGCCGCACCGCCGGGCAGCGGCGCAAGCGCGAAGCGGCCCATCCGCCGGTAGCCGGTGTAGCCGGCAAGTAGCACCTCGCCACCCCAGAGCGTGCCGTCGTCGCCGAGCCCGAGACCGTCGTACGCGACGCCGATGAAGGGCTCGGGCAGGCTGTGCTCCGCGGCGACAGCGGCCACATGTGCGTGGTGGTGCTGGACGGCCAGCCGCCGGCCAGCCGGGAAGTGGGCGACCGCGTACTGGCTGGACAGGTACCCGGGGTGGAGGTCATGCGCGACGAATCGCGGGTCGGCGTCGCGCAGCCGGGCCAGCGTGGCGACGGTCCGCTCGAACGCGGCCAGGCACTGGGCGTCTTCCAGGTCACCGGTGTGCGGGCCGAGCACCGCCTGCCCGCCGGTCGCCAGCGCGGCCGTCTGCTTGAGCTGCGCACCGACCGCCAACAGTGGTTCCGGTGGGGCCACTGGCAGCGCGAGTGCCTCGGGTGCATATCCGCGGGCCCGGCGCACCACTCTCGGCGCGCCTGCGACCACGCTGGCGACGGAGTCGTCGTACCGCGAGTGGATCGGCCGGTCATGGTCGAGCACGCCGTCGACCAACGAGCCGAGCGTTTGTAGCACGCTCCCCGAGTCGATGGCCATCGGCTCGCCGGCACGGTTGGCGCTGGTTACCACGAGCGGACGGGCCAGCCGATGCAGCAGGAGGTGATGCAGCGGGCTGTAGGGCAGAAAGACTCCCACCTCGGGCAGCCCGGCAGCCACACCGGCATCGAGGCGAGCGTCGGTGCGCCGGGCGGCCAGGACGATCGGGCGGGCAGTGCTGATCAGCAGCGCGCGTTGCGCCCTGTCGAGGTGGGCCAGCCGACCGGCCGCGTCCAGATCCGGCGCCATGACGGCCAGAGGCTTGGTCGGGCGCTGCTTGGCAGCGCGCATGCGTGCCACCGCCGCCCTGTCGGTCGCGTCGCACACGAGTTGGTAGCCACCGATGCCCTTGACCGCCACGAGTCCGCCGCCGGCGACGGTCTCGACCGCCGCGGCGAGGGCGGCCTCACCCACGGCGCCGCCCCGCCACGACAGCTGCGGGCCGCAGGTGGGGCAGGCGATCGGCTCGGCGTGGAACCGGCGGTCGGTCGGGTCGTGGTACTCAGCGGCGCAGTCGGTGCACATCGCAAAGCCGGACATCGTGGTGCGGACGCGATCGTAGGGCAGATCGGTGACGATAGTGGCGCGCGGACCGCAGTCGGTGCAGTTGATGAACGGGTATCGGTAGCGGCGGTCGGCGGGGTCGAACAGCTCGATGAGGCACGCCGCGCAGGTGGCCAGGTCCGGTGGCAGGTCGCGGCCCCCGCCGCCGACCGCCACGCTGTCCAGGACGTGGAAGCCGACGCCGGTGCTCCAGCCGTCCAGGAAGGCGGTGTCGACGCGGTCGATCCTGGCCTGGGCTGGGGCGTCACGCACCAGGCGGTCGAGGAAGGCGGCGACGGCGTGGTTGGGACCGGCGATCCTGATCGTGACGTGGCCGCCCGCGTTGCGGACGTCGCCGCGCAGGCCGCAGTTTGTCGCCGTCCGGTAGACGAACGGGCGGAATCCGACGCCCTGTACCACGCCGTGCACTTCGACCCGCAGGCCTCCGTGCAGCTGCGTCGGGGTGATGGTGGCGGTCACTTCTCCCCCTCGGGCCGGTCTGGCGTTCACTGCCAGCCTGTGCTCTGGCCCCGGCGGCGGGTAAGTGCCGAAGGTCCGCTGCCAGGTCCCATGCGGAAGGGTCTTTCGGCCCTTCTGGCCGACGGGTTGGCGACCAGATCCTCTCCAGGAACGGCCGCACACCGAGCGCCGGTCGACTACTTGGCTCAGCGGCTGAAAGGGGACGGCAGCGTGGACGCTCTCGACCTGGCGCGGTGGCAGTTCGGCGTCACCACCGTCTACCACTTCCTGTTCGTACCGATCACGATCGGCCTGTCCTGCCTGGTCGCGACCATGCAGACGGTCTGGGCGCGGACCGGCGACGAACGGTGGCTGCGGCTGACCCGCTTCTACGGCAAGCTACTCCTGATCAACTTCGCGATGGGCGTGGTCACCGGCATCGTGCAGGAGTTCCAGTTCGGCATGAACTGGAGCGACTACTCCCGCTTCGTCGGCGACATCTTCGGCGCACCCCTGGCCATCGAAGCCCTCCTCGCCTTCTTCCTGGAATCCACATTCCTCGGCCTGTGGATATTCGGCTGGGACCGACTCCCCCGCCGCATACACCTCGCATGCATCTGGGCGGTCGCGGTCGGCACCATCCTGTCCGCCTACTTCATCCTCGCCGCCAACTCCTGGATGCAGCACCCGGTCGGCTACCGCTTCAACCCCGAGACCGGCCGCGCCGAGCTGCACGACTTCGGCGCCGTGCTGACCAACAAGGTCACCCTGGTCACCTTCCCGCACACACTCGCCGGCTGCTTCCTGACCGCCGGCGCACTCGTACTCGCCGTCGCCCTGTGGCACCTGATCCGCCGGCCCGGCACCGACCAGGCCAGCGCCTTCCGCAGCGCCGCGAAACTCGGCGCCTGGGTCACCGTCATCGCGGCGGCGGCGACAATCGTCACCGGCGACGTCCAAGGCAAGATCATGACGCAGGTACAGCCGATGAAGATGGCCGCCGCGGAGGCGCTCTACGAGACCGAGCAGCCGGCCGCCTTCTCGGTCTTCACCATCGGCACGCTCGACGGCAGCCGCGAGGTCTACTCGCTCAAGATCCCCGACCTGCTGTCCTGGCTGGCCACCGGCGACCTGAACGGCGAGGTCAAAGGAATCAACGACCTGCAGGATCAGTACGTCGCCGAGTACGGTCCCGGCTCCTACACGCCGATCATCCCGGTCACCTACTGGAGCTTCCGCCTGATGATCGGATTTGGCATGCTCGCCGCACTGGTCGCTGTCTGGACGCTGTGGACATTGCGGCGAGGGCGCGCACCGGCATCGCGCTGGCTGCTTCGCGCCGGCCTGGTCCTGCCGCTGCTGCCCCTGGCTGCGAACGCGTTCGGCTGGATCTTCACCGAGATGGGCCGCCAACCGTGGATCGTGTTCAGCGAGATGCTCACCCGCGACGGTGTCTCCCGCAGTGTCTCCACCGGCGAGGTCGTCACGTCACTGGCCGGGTTCACGCTCCTGTACGGCCTGCTCGCCTTCATCGAGATCCGGCTGCTGCTGCGCTATGCCAGAGCCGGCCTGCCCGAAGCGCAGCCACCCGCCGACACCGACGTCGACGACACCGAAGACCGCCCGCTCTCGTTCGCCTACTGAGGAGCATCCACGATGGACCTCTCGACCCTGTGGTTCCTGCTCATCGCGGTGCTGTTCATCGGCTACTTCGTCCTGGAAGGCTTCGACTTCGGCGTCGGCATCCTGCTGCCCGTACTCGCCCACGACGAACGCGAACGGCGGGTACTCATCAACACCATCGGCCCCGTCTGGGACGGCAACGAAGTATGGGTCCTCACCGCCGGCGGCGCCATGTTCGCCGCCTTCCCCGAGTGGTACGCCACCCTCTTCTCCGGCTTCTACCTCCCCCTACTACTCATCCTCACCGCCCTCATCCTGCGCGGCGTCGCCTTCGAATACCGCGGCAAACGCCCCGACCCCACCTGGCGGGCCCGCTGGGACACAGCCATCATCGCCGGATCCCTCCTACCCGCCCTGCTCTGGGGCATCGCCTTCGCCAACATCGTCCGCGGCGTACCCCTCGACACCGACCACGAATACATCGGCAACCTCTGGCACCTACTCAACCCCTACGCCCTACTCGGCGGCCTCGTCACCCTCACCCTCTTCACCACCCACGGCGCCGTCTTCCTCGCACTGAAAACCACCGGCGACATACGCACCCGCGCCAACGCCCTAGCCGCCCGCACCGGCCTGATCACCGGCGCCCTCGCCGTAGCCTTCCTGACCTGGACCATCCTCGACATCCGCGGCGGCACCACCGCCACCATCCTCGCCATCCTCGCCGCCGCCGCACTCGTCGCCGGCCTCGCCGCCAACCGCGCCGGCCGCGAAGGCCGGGCCTTCCTCGGCACCGCCGCAGCCATCGCCCTCGCCGTCGCCACCCTCTTCGCCGCCCTGTTCCCCAACGTCCTACCCTCCACAACCGACACCGCGAACAACCTCACCATCGACAACGCCTCCTCCACCCCCTACACACTCAAAATCATGACCTGGGTCGCCCTCGCCTTCACCCCAATCGTCCTGCTCTACCAAAGCTGGACCTACTGGGTCTTCCGCCGCCGCATCGGCGTCCGCGACATCCCCGACGCCTGACGATCCAAGGAGGGATCCGAATGACAGTGCTCGTTGCCTACGCGACCACCGGCGGCTCGACCGCTGAGATCGCCGGCTGGATCGCCGAAGAGCTTCGCGGCGCGGCCCTTGCCGTCGACGTGCGCCCGGCTGCCGAGGTCGACGACATCGACGGGTACGCGGCGGTCGTCCTCGGCGGCGCGATGTACGCGGCCGGATGGCACCGCGACGCCCGGCAGTTCGCGCACCGGTTCGCCGGTCGGCCCGCGCTGCCGCCGGTGTGGCTGTTCAGCAGCGGACCGCTGGACAGCTCCGCCGACGAGGCCGAGGTGCCGCCAACGCCGCAGGCGCTGGAGGCGATCCGCGCGCTGCACGCGCGTGGGCACGTCACCTTCGGCGGACGGCTCAGCACCGAAACCCGTGGCTGGCTCGGGTTCATCGCCCGCCGGATGGACAGCGAAGGCCATGCCGGTGACTTCCGCAACCCGGACCGGGTCCGCGCGTGGGCGCGCGACATCGCCGCGGAGATACGCGCCGGCTGACCGGGTCAGGCCGAGACTCGCGCGCGCAGGGTCGCGACGACCTCGGTGGTCAGCTGGTCGGCAGCTGCATCCACCGCCGGTGAGAGACCGATGCCGAACGACGTGTCCGCCACCTCCACCGCGTACAGCAGCAACAGCCGGGGCAGCCGGCCGAGCACACGGGCCAACTCGACCGCGTCACCGAGGTCGGCGCCATGAGAGCTGGCCGGCCGGCCGCGAAAGGTTGGCCGGTCCAGGCTCCGCCGATGGACCCGACCCGGCTGCGGATGCCGGACCCGGACCGCGTCGACGATGACGACGACGTCTGCGTCGCGCCAGA
Source organism: Phytohabitans houttuyneae (assembly GCF_011764425.1). NCBI lineage: Bacteria > Bacillati > Actinomycetota > Actinomycetes > Micromonosporales > Micromonosporaceae > Phytohabitans > Phytohabitans houttuyneae. Next base: position 1,085,139 of record NZ_BLPF01000002.1, on the reverse strand, counting down.
GTTCCAGCAGACGTCCGGTTTCTCCGTCACAGTCCACCAGCCGCACGCCGGGCAGCTGATGGGAGCCCAGTCGGGCGACCACCGCCGGGCCTACGCCGTCGTCGCGCCGGTAGGCATTGCCGACTCCGATCACGACAGCGCTCACGTCGTCTCCCGCTCCACGCTGAGATCGAGGAAGTGCGTGGCACAGGATATGCACGGGTCGTAGTTGCGGATCGCTTGCTCGCACTCGTGCGTCAGCCGGTGGTCGTCCAGGGCCAGGCGGTCCTGTACGAACCGGCGCAGGTCATCCTCGATCGCGGCCTGGTTCTGCGATGTGGGCGGAACGATCCGGGCCGACCGCACGGTCCCGTCCCCGGCCAGCTCGTACCGGTGGAACAGCGTCCCTCTCGGTGCTTCGGTCGCGCCGTACCCTCTGCCGGCGCGTGCGACGACGTCCACATCGGACACCGTGGGTGGCTCGTACTCCTCGATGAGTCGCAGGGCCTCCTCGACCGCGTAGGCCAGCTCGACCGCACGCACCACGATGCTGCGGAACGGGTTCCGGCAGCCGCCGTCCAGTCCCGCCTCCGCCGCTGCCTGGGCGGCCAGCGGGGACAGCCACTGGCGGCTGAGTGCGAACCGGGCCAGCGGTCCGGTCAGGTAACGGCCCCGACCAGCCAGGTGGGCGTGCAGCGCGGTGGAATGGGAAACCTGCTCCTCGCGCACGTAGGTCTCGAACTCGCGGACCGGAAAGGTCAGACCGCGGTCAGTGCACGGCGTGCCCCGCTCGATCGCGTACCGGCCCGGCTCCACCAGGGCGAGCATCTCGTGCGGGTGGGTGAAGTCCGGAAAGTCGAACCCGGCGACCCAGGACACGGTCGCGAGCGCGTCGTCCCGCGCTCGCCGCAGAGCCGGGCGCAGGGCTGCGAGGGTGGCCGGGTCGGGTGCGCGGTAGAAACCGCCGACCTTAATGTTTATCGGGTGGATCGCCCTGCCTCCGAGCACCTCCAGGATTTCGTTGCCGACCTTCTTCAGCGCCAGTCCCCGCTCGACGATGTCCCGGTGATCGCGGGCCAGCTCCACGGCGCCGGGGTAGCCGAGGAAGTCCGGAGCGTGCAGAAGGTAGATGTGCAGGGCGTGACTTTCGATCCACTCACCGCAGTAGAGGAGCCGTCGCAGATCGGCCAGCGTGCCGCCGACCTCGACGCCACAGGCGTCTTCGATGGCCTGGCAGGCGGACATCTGGTAGGCGACCGGGCAGATTCCGCAGATGCGAGCGGTGATGTCCGGCGGTTCGGTGTACCGGCGGCCGCGCAGGAAGCCCTCGAAGAAGCGTGGTGGCTCGTAGATCTGCAGCTGTACGTCGGTGACCTGTCCGTCGACGACCCGGACGCGCATCCCGCCCTCGCCCTCGACCCGGGCCAAACCTTCGACCCGCAACGCGCGGTCACTGCGGTGAGTCATCGCCATCCCCTTCGCGATCGGCAGCTCCGCCGGCCTCCGACTCGGCCGCGACGGCGGCGGCCGTGAAGGCCGGGGCCGCCACGTTGAACGTCCGGTACAGGCGGGCAATGTCGGCGCCGGTAAGACCGCCCGCGCGCAGCACCCTGGTGAGCGTGCCGGTGTCGGCGCCGGCTGTGGGGCCGAAGCAGCCGTAGCAGCCACGCCCGTAGGCCGGGCAGATCGCCCCACACCCGGCTTGGGTGACCGGGCCCAGGCATGGTGTCCGGTCGGCCACCAGGACGCAGGTCGTGCCTCGCAGTTTGCACTCGAAACAGACGCTGTACGCGGGCAGACGCGGCCGGCGCCCGGCCAGCAGGGCGCCGAGTAGCTCCAGCAGCTGACTGCGGCTGATCGGGCAGCCGCGCAGCTCGTAGTCCACAGGTACGTGCGCCGCGATCGGCGTCGAGTCGGCCAGCGTTGCCACATACTCGGGGTGGGCGTAGACCGTTCGCCGGAACTCGTCGACGTCGGCGCCGTTTCGCAGCGCCTGAATGCCCCCGCGGTCGCGCAGGCACCGATCGTCACCAGCACCCCCGACTGCTCCCGGATGTGGTGGATCCGCGCCAGGTCGGCCGGTGTGGTGACGGAACCCTCCACCAGCGACACGTCGTACGGACCGCGCTCCACCGCGCTGGATGCCTCCAGGAAGTGGGCGATGCGTACGGCGCCGGCCACGGTGAGCAGCTCGTCCTCGCAGTCCAGCAGGCTCAGCTGGCAGCCGTCGCAAGAGGCGAACTTCCAGACCGCGAGCGTCGGAGCAGCCATCACAGCTCCTTCACGTCGAGCAGTTGGCCGGCCACGTCGTAGCTGGCCACCGGGCCGTCGCGGCACACCAGCAGCGGGCCGAGCTGGCAGTGTCCACATAGGGCGATACCGCACCGCATGTTGCGCTCCAACGAGACTCGCACCGCGCGGTCCGGCACACCGCGGGCGCCCAGGGCACGGGCGGTGAAGCGCATCATCGGCTCAGGTCCGCACACGAACGCGACGGTGTTGTCCGGGGCAAAGTCGGCCTGGTCGACCAGGGTGGTGACCACGCCGACGTGGCCTCCCCAGCCAGCGTCGGCGCGGTCGACCGTCACGAGCAGTTGGACGCCAGCCGCCCGCCAGGCCGGGTACTCGCGCGGGTACAGCAGGTCGGCCGGGGTACGGGCGCCGACCAGCAGCGCGATCCGCCCGTACCGCTCGCGGCGGGCCAGCGCCCAGGTCAGCACAGGCCGCAGCGGTGCCAGGCCGATCCCGCCGGCGACCAGCAGCAGGTCGTTGCCCTCGGCGCTGTCCGGATCCCATCCGTGCCCGTACGGCCCGCGCACGCCCAGCCGGCCACCGACGCCGGTGCCGCAGAGCGCGTGGCTGACCGCCCCGACGTCCCGCACCGTGTGGTGGATCCGCCCGCCGTCGCCGCCGCTGATCGAGATCGGTACCTCACCGACGCCGAAGCCGTAGAGCATCGTGAACTGACCCGGCTCCCAGGTTCCGATCCCCTCACCTACCGGGGCGAGTGTGAGGGTGACAGTGTCCGTGGCCTCCAGCCGCCGCGCGGTGACCCGGTACGGCAGGGGAAGCATCAGGTCGGTCATCGCCGGTCTCCCGGCCCGCTGTACAGGTCCAGCAGGCGGACGCGGGTGGCTTGCAGCCGCTGGACGACAACCTGCACGAAGCGGCGGTTCAACTCGTACCCGATGACCGGGTCCTCATCGCACAGGCGCCGCACACCCTTGCCGTCCATCTCCACGGTGAGGGTCGGCTCCACCGTCGCGGCGCCGAAGTGCCACCGAAACGGCGAAAACAGCCACGACCAGCCCAGCACCGACCCCGGCCCGAGGGTCTCGATTACCACGTCGCCCCGCCCGGGAACGTGCGTGTCGAGCGCGACCCGCCCTTCACGGATCAGCCAGAACCGGTCCGCCTGGCCGCCTTCGGAGAAGATCCGCGTACCGGCGTGGAACGAGGAGCGGTGGCCCCAGGACGCCAGCCGGTTCAGTTGCGGTTGGTCCATGCCGGCCAGGAACGGATGGGCGGCGAGGAGCTGGTACGCCGTATTGGTGATCATGTGGTCGCCTCCTCCGCCAGGGCGTTCACTTCCTCCGTGATGTCGATGCCGGCCGGGCACCACACGATGCAACGCCCGCAGCCGACGCACCCGGACTCGCCGAACTGGTCGTGCCAGGCGCCCAGCTTGTGACTGAGCCATTGCCGATACCGGCCAGACGCGGACGGTCGTACCGGACCGCCGTGCAGGTACGAGAAGTCGATGTCGAAGCAGGAGTCCCACCGCTGGGTCCGGTGCGCGGTGTCGCCGGCCAAGTCGGTGTCGTCCTCGATCGTGCTGCAGAAGCAGGTGGGGCAGACCATGGTGCAGTTGCCACACGTCAGGCAGCGGTTGCCCACGTCGTCCCAGCGCGCCGCGGTACGTGTTCCGGCGAGCAGATCGCGCAGGTCGCCCGCGGGCAGGCTGCGGCCCATCCGCCCAGCCGCGGCCGCGACGGCTGAGCGGGCCTCGCGGACGTCTGTCTCGGAGGCCGGGGAGCCGGGGAGCCGGGCGAGCAGCGCCACACCGCGATCGGACCCCGCCTCGGCGATATATCGCGCGCCGTGCGGGTCGGCCAGCTCGGTCAGTGCCACGTCGAAGCCGGCCCCGACGGCGGGGCCGTTGCCCGTCGCCGCGCAGAAACATGTGGCTGCCGGCTCGGTGCAGTTCACCGCCACGATGAACACCCGCTCCCGGCGCCGCGCGTAACGACCACCGGGTACGCTGAGGACCCGGTCGAGTACAGCGATCGCGCGTAGGTCGCACGCGCGCACGCCGAGAAAGGCGTAGCGCACCGGGTCCTCGTCGGGCTCCCGCACGGCAAAGCCACCCTCTCCATCCCGCGCGGCGGTCCACAGTGGTTCGCGCGGCGGGTGCAGGTACGACTTCCACGACCGAGCGCTCGCCGCGTGCGCGAACGCGGCGGCGTCGGCCCGCCGGCTCAGGCGGTATCCGCCTGGCCCGACGTCCACACCCCAGCCGCTGGGCAGAGCGGCGGCCGTCTCCAACTCGTCGAGGACGATCGCACCGTCGCGAACCGTCGGCCCCACGACCCGGTAGGCGTCCTCGCGAAGCGCCGCCACCATGGGGTCCAGGGTGTTCAGCAGTACGGGCGCGGTACCCATGGCCCCAGCACACCAGAGCCGTACGTGAGCGGTCAGGGTCTACCGGCCCGCCGCGGCGGGCCCAACGCCCCTTCTGCCGGCTGTCGCGTCGGTCACACCCTGACATGACGAGACGAGACGACAGGAGGGCGTCACATGCGCATCGAGCTTCAGGAAGAGCTGGATCTGATCAGGGAGATGCTGGTGTCGACCGCGGAGGCGGTCCGATCGGCGATCGGCGTGGCCACGACAGCGCTGCTGTCCGCCGACCGGACTGCCGCCGAGTCGGTGATCACGGGCGACGTTCAGATCAACGACCTGTGTTGGCGAATCGAGGACCGGGTGCAAGCCACTACGGCCCGTCAGGCACCGGTCGCCACCGACCTGCGGGTGATGTTCGCGGCGTTGCATGTCGCGGCCGACCTTGAACGGATGGGAGATCTGGCCAAGCATGTGGCGCGGACAGCTTTGCGGGCGCACCCCGAGCCTGCGGTTCCGGCCGAGCTCGCCCCCCTTTTCGGGCAGATGGCTGGCGGCGCGGATCGGATGGCAGCCAAGCTGATCCGCGTGCTCTCCGAGCCGGATCTGGCCAGAGCCGCCGAACTCGACCGGGATGACAACGTCGTGGACCGGTTGCATCGTGACCTGCTGGCCCGCTTGCTCGAACCCGGCTGGCGGTATGGTGCGGAGGCCGCGATCGACGCCGCCCTTCTCGGCCGCTTCTACGAGCGTTACGCGGACCACGCGGTCAATGCCGGCCGGCGGGTCACCTTTCTCGTCTCCGGAGCTGCGGTTGTCGGCTGAGCCGATGTGGTCCGGGCCGCAAGACCTGCCGGTCCGGGACCAACGGGCCTGCCCGAATCCGTCGACGGGCGCCAGGCTCGTGCCATGACTTCAGGCGAAGCGGGCGGCCGGCACACCGCCCTGATCGACCGGGTCGTGCTGACTGCTCTGCACACGCCCGTGCTGCATGCGGTGCTTGACCATGGCCTGTGCCAGCTGCGGTTCCGGGGCCGGCGTACCGGCCGGCCCGTCACACTTCCCGTCCAGTACGCCCGCCACGGCCCCGACCTGGTCGTCTACGTCGGCGCGTCGGCCGCCAAGTCATGGTGGCGTAACTTCGCCACGCCTTACCCGGTGGAGGTCGAGGTGCGAGGCGAGCGGTACACCGGCATCGGCCGGCTGGTCCGCACGGGCGCGCCGGAGCGTGGCCGGGTCAGCGACATCTACCGCGGCCAGCACCCTCGGGCGCGCGTTGCCGACGCCGACCCGTTCGTACACGTCGCACTGCTGGCGGAGCCGTTGTAGCGTCCGGCGGCGGCTTCACCGCCCGATCGGGTCCGACCACAGCTGGGTCGCCTGGCGTGAGCGGTTCATGGTGTGCTGGGCGGCGCCGCATAGCCGTATAGGTCCAGCAGTCGAGTACGAGCCGCCTGGAGCCGGTCCAGCATGACCGCCATGAAGCGGCGGGTCAGCTCGTACCCGAGCCCCGGGTCGTCGGCCATCAGGTGGCGCACGCCGGCCGCATTGAGCTCAACGGCCCGGATCGGCTCGGCGACCACCGCCCCGAACTGCCACTGCCGGGGTGGAAACAGCCATGACCAGCCCAGGACGGCACCGGGTTCGAGCGTCTCGATGACCACGTCGCCACGGCCTAGCGTCTGCAGGTCCAGCGCGACCCGGCCGCTGCGGATCAGCCAGAAGCGCTCCGCCGGCCGTCCCGCGGTGAAGAGCCGGTGGCCGCGGTTGCGGTAGACGGGGTGAGCCCAGGCGGCGAGGCGATCCAGTGAGGACGGTGCGAGGCCGTCGAGGAACGGATGGTCCGCAAGCAAAGCGCGGGTGCTGGTCATGGCCAGCTCCTTCGAGTACGGGTCGGGCTCGGCGCCCTGGCCGAGCCCGACTCTCCCGGGGCGAGGTCACTTCTTCTTGGCCGCTGCGACCGTGATCGGAATCGGCTTGCCTTCCGCCTCGACCTCACCGACCAGCAACTTGATCGTCAAGATGCCGTCGGCGTACTCGGCGGTGATGGTGTCTTCCCGCGCACCCGCGGGCAACGGGACACTGCGGTAGAACGACCCGTAGTGAAACTCCGAGTGAGTGCTGTCCTTACGCCCGGCAGCGCGCTCGACATGCAGCCGCAACCCGCCGTCCACACACGTCACGGTGACGTCTTTGGCCGGGTCGATGCCAGGCAGCTCGGCCCGGATGACGTACGTCTCGCCCTCGAGGAACTCCTCGATCCGGATACCCGGCGCCAGGAACGGGAACAGGGACAGGTTGTTGACCCACTCCAGCGGAGTCAGTACACGGGTTCTCGTGATCGTCGACATCACGACCTCCTTGGTCTCACCCCAATCCGTACGCCCGTCAGTAACCACCTGCTAGGGACGAAGGTCCCGGCAGCCAGGCCGTCAGCCCTTCTCGCGGCGACCGAGGCCGTCCAACGACGGCGTGGCGGCGCTCCGGGGTCGAAGGTCCTCCCGGTGCACCGCACGACCCTCCCTGCTCGCAACCGCTCGGAGCACCGATACGCCGGAACCCACAGCCCGCAGCGGGTCGGCGAGGCAATCGCCGCGGTGTACGCGCGGTTCAGTGACGCCAGGGTGCATACCTACGTGCCGCTGCTCGCGGAACGTGCTGTCCGGGACCTGCTGGACGCTGGCGGATCCGTGACTCCACGGTGACAGGGCGAGTACGATCCGATCGTGTTGAGCGAGGACGAGGAGGCGTGGGCGTCGCCTTCGCTGGGTTTGAGCCCGCTGTCCCGGGTGCGGCTCGACGAGCTGCTGCAAGAGCTACTCGACCGGGTCGGCGAGGTGGTCACCAGCCGGGAAAGGCTCCGTTCCCTGCTGGACGCCGTCGTCACCATCGGCAGCGGCCTGGAGCTACGCGGCGTACTCACCCGGATCGTCGAAGCCGCCTGCTCACTGATCGGCTCCCGCTACGGCGCGCTCGGCGTCATCGGACCCGACCGCACACTCGTCGAGTTCATCACCCACGGCATCTCCCCCGACCTACACGCCAAAATCGGCGACCTGCCACACGGACGCGGCCTGCTCGGCCTACTCATCGAAGACCCACGACCAGTCCGCCTCCCAGACATCACCAAGCACCCCAACTCCTACGGCTTCCCCCACACCACCCACCAATGCACAGCTTCCTCGGCACCCCCATCCGCATCCGCGACCAAATCTTCGGCAACCTCTACCTCGCCGAAAAACAAGGCGCCGCCGAGTTCACCCAGGACGACGAGGAAATCGCCGTCGCCCTCGCCGCCGCCGCCGGCGTCGCGATCGAAAACGCCCGCCTCTTCGCCACCGCACACCGCCGCGAACGCTGGCTCGCCGCCACCGCCGAAATCACCAACGTGCTACTCGGCCAAGTCAACCGCACCAGCGCCCTACAACTCGTCGCCCGCCGCGCCCGCGAAGTCGCCGAAGCCCAACTCGTCCTCGTCCTACTCGCCGACGAAGAAACCGGCCAACTCACCGTCGAAGTCGTCGACGGCCCCGCACCCGAACTGACCCGTGCGGTGGTGTCTCAGGCGGACAGCGCGTTCGCTAAGGCCGTCAGCGGCGCGGGCTACGTCGTCGTCGACGACTTGGGGAAGGCCGCGGCCTGGCCCAGCTCGGTCAGCACCGGTCCGGCGCTGATCACGCCGCTCGCGGCCGCCGACACGCTGCACGGCGTGCTCGTCGTCGCCTACCCCGGCGACGCCTCCACCCGGCCGGAGGACATTCCCATGCTGCGCACCTTCGCCGGGCAGGCCGCACTCGCTCTCGAACGCGCCCGCGCCCAGGACGAACGCGAACAGCTCCTGCTGCTCGAAGACCGCGAACGGATCGCGCGCGACCTGCACGACGTCGTCATCCAACGGCTGTTCGCCACCGGCCTGCAACTGCAGACCGCCGCGCAACTCGCCACCAGACCGGACGTCGCCCAACGCATCAGCGGCGCCGTCGACGACCTCGACACCACCATCCGCGACATCCGCACAGCCATCTTCGAGCTGCGTACCCCGGCGAACGCCGCCCTGCGCACCGAGATCCGCGACCTCGTGGCGGGCGCTGCCCAGTCGCTGGGCTTCCGGCCCGAGCTGCGCCTGTCCGGTCCGGTTGACAGTGCCGTCCCCGACGACGTACGCCCGGACCTGTTGGCGGTGATCCGCGAGACGTTGTCGAACGCTGCCCGGCATGCTCACGCCACCGCGGTCCAGGTCGGCGTCGAGGCGGGAGACGGGCGGCTCACCGTGATCGTCTTCGATGATGGAGTCGGCCTGGCGGACGCCGAGCCCAGCGGCGGCTTGGTCAACCTGCACGATCGGGCCCAGCTGCATGGCGGCGAATTCGCGGCCATGCCCGGAGACCCCGCCGGCACCAGGATCGTGTGGTCTGTGCCGATCTAGACGTGGATTGTCAGGTCACGTCCGGCCCGAGCGGCGTCCCGTGCAGCCTGAGCAACACAGAACATCGCGGCCGTGCGAGCATGCCGGCCCCGCTTAGGCCCACGACGATCGGACCCAGCTGCCGTACCGACTGGGCTGGCTCTGCGCCGCAGACCACGACGACAGGGGTCACATTCGGGCGGGGCGCTCCCGGACCACGGCGACCGGGCAGTGCGCGTAATGCAGCAACTGCTGGCTCACCGATCCCAACAGCAACCCACGAAAACCGCCTTGCCCCCGCGAGCCGACCACGACCAGCTGCGCACCGTCGCTCGCGTCGACCAGTGCGGGTGATGGCGGCGCCGTGACGACGTGCACGCTCGACGACACCTGAGGGTAGCTGCCCCGCCAGCCGAGAAGGACCTGCTCGAGCTCCGTCTGCTCGGCACGCAACCCCTCCCGCACATCGCCCTCTGGCAGCTGCCAGTACGGCGCAGGCCGCGCCCAGGCGTGAACCAGACGCAGTTCCGAGCCTCGCAGGGCCGCCTGCGCGAAGGCAAACTCGACGGCCAGCTGGGCACAGTCGGAGCCGTCGAAACCCACGACGACCGGGCCACGGGTGGCCGGCTCCCCTCGGACGACGACCACCGGGCAATGCGCGTGCGCGGACACCGCCACGCTTGCCGAGCCGACCAGCAGATCCGCGAAGGCGCTCCGTCCCCGGGCGCCTAAAACCGTGAGGCTGGCCTGATACGACAGGTCCACCAGAACGCCGGCGGCGGTACCGTCCACGACCGTGCCGGAGACGGTGACCTCAGGCCGCAGCTTGCCGGCCCGCGCCAGTGCCGCCGCGATCAACTTGTGGGCTTCCTCCCGCGCGCTGTCGTCGGGCCAGGCTGTTGGCATTAGCCCGATCTGCCCGGCCACTGTGCGCCATTCGAACGCGTACACCAGCACGACAGCAGTGTTAGTGCGGGCGGCGTCATCAAGAGCCCAGCGCAGGGCGGCGTCGGCACCGTCGGAGCCGTCATAGCCGACGACAATGGGCTGCTGGGTAGGCATGGCTCCTCCATGTCCCCACCGAGGCACCTGAGCCAAGGTGCGGTCCGTGAATGGCGATCAGAGCCGGCTTCCCTGCGAGGCAATCCAGAAACCATGGCGTGTGGCGAGCTCGTCACGTGGGGGTGACCGGCTTGCCGCCCCTACGGCTTGTGCACGCCGAGCGGGCGCGGAGGACATCATGGCTCTAGCACCCCGTGCTGCTGAAAGGGTGCGATCGGTGCCACTGGGAGCTGGCCAGATCGGTGTCGTCCAGGGCGTAGGTCAGGTGATCATCCACCGCGACCACGCCGGGCACAGCGGCAACCAGCTGGGCGGCCAGCTCCGCCAGCGTCCGCCGGTCGAGGTGTCCGCGCATGGTCACCACACCGTTGTCGACCTGGACGTCCACCACCAGTGGCTCCAGCCACAGGGTGCGCTCCAGCACCTCGTGCCTGATGTCGTTCTTCAGTTCCTCGTCGGTACGCAGATGCACCTTCAACAGGTCGGCGCGGGAAACGATGCCGGTGAGCGTGCCGTCCTCGGTGACCACCGGGAGCCGCTTAACGCCCTTCTCGGTCATCAGGCGCGCAGCGGCATGCAGTGACGTCGTCGTGCCGGCGGTCACCACGGGTGTCGTCATCAGCTCGCGCGCGATCATGCCTTCACCCTTCTCCCGGGGTGAGCGGCGGCGGGTGGGGAAGATCCGTCGATGCGTGACAGCACCAGCGAACTCGACCTTGTAGAGCAGGTCCGCCTCGGAGACGACACCGACGACCTTGCGCGCGGGGTCGACGACCGGCACGGCGCTGATGCGGCGTTCCGCGACGAGCTCCACAATAGTGCGGTAGGTGGCATCCTCGGGGACCGCCACGACGTCCGTCGTCATAACGTCCGCGACCGTCCACTTTCTCATCGCGTTCTCCTTCCGGGCACGCCCGCCGGAGCGGCGGGGCTTCACTTCCATGGCACTGCGGGGGCACGGGGCAGAACAGGGTCGGACGGCCCTGTACCGGCTGGCAAGCGGCCCTTCAGTACGAGCCTTGCTGCGCGATCCGATGGAGGCATCGCTCACGTCGGGAGGCGTCATGGTTGCCACGCTCGACCACCTGCTGCTGCCGCTGGAACGGGCGCTGCGCACCGCGACCGGTCACGACATCGCCATCGAGGAGTACACCGAACCTGACCGGTACGTGGTCCGGGCGGAGCTGCCGGGCGTAAATCCCGCGCGGGACCTCACCGTCTCTGTCTACGACGGAGAGCTGAAGATCGACGTCGAGCGTGTGGACTGGCGCCACCACCGAGGTTCCGAGTTCCGGTACGGCACGTTCAGCCGTACCGTCCAACTGCCCCGCAGGGCCGACGAGGAGACGCTCACCGCAACGTACGAGCGTGGTGTGCTGCAAGTGTCCGTGAAGGTACTGCCCCAGCCGCCCATCAGCCGCTGTGTCGCCGTCGCCGCCGCTGACGGTTGACGGACCGCCGCAACAGCCCCGGGTGCCCATCCGTTCGGGACCTCCGGCCCTTCAGGGGCAACCGATACCCGGTGCACGGTTGATTCGACACCCCGACCAGGAGGCACGGACATGACCCGCCACATCATCGAGCCGCTCGCGGAGGCGGCCCAGCGCGCGCTGCGGGCGCCGTCGGCGTTCAACTCCCAGCCGTGGCGATGGCGGGTCGGCGCCGGCACGCTCGATTTGTACGCCGACCGCGGGCGCCAGCTGCCCGTTACCGATCCCGACGGGCGCCTGCTGACGCTGGCCTGCGGGGCCGCCCTGCACCATGCGCGGGTCGCGCTGGCGGCCGCCGGGCACGAGGTCGAGGTGCGCCGGTTTCCCGAGCCGGCAGACGTAGACCGTGTCGCCCGGCTTCGCGTCACCGGCGTGCATAATCCGAGCGCGCACGACATCGCCCTCGACGAGGCGATCCCGGACCGGCGCACCGACCGGCGGGCGTTCGGCGAACAGCCGGTGGCGGCGGAGGTCCTGGAGCGCCTGCGCATCGCGGTGGAGGCGGAGGGCGCGTTCTTGCACGTCGTGCGCCTCGACCAGATGCCGATGCTCGCCGTTGTCACGGCGGACGCCGCCGCCACCGAGGTCGTCGACCCCGCCTACCGGGACGAGGTGTACCGGTGGACCCACCGTCCGCCGTGGGCGGGGGACGGCGTTCCACCCACCGTGGCGGTCCGCCAGGTGCCGCGCCGGGTGATGCTGCGTGACCACGCACTGGACGGCGACGCAAGGCTGGAGCCGGGCCGCGGCAACGATCGTGGCGCCGCGTACGCCGTGCTGTTCGGACCGGACGACACACCTTGGTCCTGGCTGCGGGCCGGTGAGGCGCTGTCCGCGCTGCTGCTCACCGCGGTGCTCGAGGGTCTGGCCGCCGCGCCGATCTCGGACGCGATCGAGCTGGCATGGCCACGGCGCCTGATGCGGGATCTGCTCGCCGGCGTCGGCGAGCCGTACCTCGTGGTGCGGCTGGGCATTCCGGCCGAGTCCGGCGAGCTGCCATCGGTGCCGCGCCGCGCCCCGGACGACGTCATCGAGTTCGCAGAACGGGAGGAGTAGGCCGTGCGATCAATGATCTTGGCTGGCCTCGGCGGCCGCGGCGGCTGGCAGGCCTTGGCCTGGGCGACCGACGAGGCGCTCAGCAGCGGCGCCGACCTGGTTCTGCTACACGCATGCCCACCCGACTCTCCGCTGGCCAGCCGGGCACCGTCACCTTCGCTCGCGATTGTCGAGCTGTTTGACCCATCTCTGGCCCGCGCTGTCGGCACCGCACGTGCCCGACTCGGCGGTGATCGCGTGCGGCTGCGCCTGCTGCCCGGCCGGCCCGGCCCCCTGCTGTCCACGGCGGCCGCCCGCGCCGACCTGGTGGTCGTAGGCCCACCGGCACGGCGGTATCCGGGCGGGTACGGCAGTACGACGCATCACGTGCTGGCCCACGCCCCTGCTCCGGTGGTCGTGGTGCGCCCGATCACCGCCGGTCGCGACGCTCCGCTGCTGGGCCACGTGGTGGTCGGCGTGGACGAGCACGACGACCCCGGGCCGGCGCTGGAGTTCGCGTTCGAACGGGCCGCCGACCACCGGTGCGTCCTGGCCGCCGTCCACGTCACCTCCCGTCAGCGTGAGGACTTCTGGTTCGACGAGACCACCCTGTCCACACATTTCTCTGTCGAGCCGGTCGCGCTCGAGCTGCTGGGGCGTGCGGTCGAGCCGTGGATGCGCCGGTACCCGCAGGTGCCGGTGAAGTGCGCCGTCTACGGCGGCCGCCCGCTGCCAGGACTGCTGCGCGCCGCGCACGGTAGCCGTCTGCTCGTGGTCGGCGACCGTGGCCGGGGCCAGCTCGGCCCGGCGGGACGGGCGTTGTTCGGCAGCGTCGCGCACGGCGTGGTAGACGGGGCGAACGGGCCGGTCGCGGTCGTGCGGGCATCGGCCGGGGCCTTGCCGGCAGCGGCCGTCGGGTCGCGACCGGAAGGAGCCCGTTTATGATCGTCACCGGATACACGGCATCCGTCCTGGACACGGCGGTCCGGGCGGCCGTGCGCGCGCCCTCGATGCACAACAGCCAGCCGTGGCGGTTTCGGCTGCGGGACGGCGGCATCGAGGTGCGGGTCGACCGCCGGCGGCCGTTACCCGCCGCCGGTCACGGCCATCTCGGAGACTGGGCGGCTCATCTCGCCTGTGGCGCCGCGGTCTTCAACATGCGGCTGGTCTTAGCCTGCGCGGGCATGCCGGCGCGGGTTCGGCTCTGTCCGGATCCCGATGATCCGGATGTGGTCGCTCGGCTGGTGCCGGACAGCCCGGCACCAGCCAGCCCGGCAGAACAGGACCTGCTCGCGGCCATCCCGCACCGGCGCAGCAGCCGGCTGCCGTTCTTTCCCGAGCCGGTGCCGGGCGAGATCCGCTGGCGGTTGGCCCAGGCGGCACGCGCCGAAGGCGCCTGGCTGGAGCTCGTCGTCGGCGCCACCGCTGTCGGGGCTCTGGCGCAGCTTGCCCGCAGCGCGAACCGCGTCCTCGATCGCGACCCGAGATACCGGGCCGAGATCGCCGGTTGGACCCGGGGCGGACCGGCCACCGACGGCGTGCCCGCCCGCGCCGGCGGGCCGGTCGCCGAACCGCAGGATCTACTCCCGCAGCGGCCGTTCGGGGAGCGCCCGCACGTCCCGGGACAGGACTTCGGGGCAGAACCTCTCGTGGCTGTCCTCGGGTCCGCCGCGGACAGTGCCGTCGACCGGATCACCGTGGGACAGGCGCTGCAGCGTGTGCTGCTTACCGCCACCGACGCCCGGCTCGTCGCGTCCATGGTGTCCCAACCCATCGAGGTACCAGCCGCCCGCGAGCGGCTGCGCACTGCGTTGGGCCGGTTTGGCATCCCGCAAATGGTGATGCGGATAGGGTACGGCCAGCCGGGCTGGCCAACACCGCGGCGCGGTCCGGCCGACGTAATCGACGGTCGGCCCGATGCCGGCGATGCCCGGTGAAATCCTCGGTCCGCCCGCGAGCGCCCCTGTCCACCACACGTGCATCAGCACGAGGGCGGTCCCCGCGACAGCTTCGCGCAGACGGAGCAAGCCGGATCATCCTGACCGTCCACAGTGCCGTATGACCCGGCGCCGGGTGGGTCCAAGGTCCCGCAGAAGTGGCGCCCGCCGGCCCTGCCGCGAAACCGTGGAAAGGCGTGGACTGTAGGTAGCCCGCCAGCGCGCGGGACTACCGAGAAAGGATGTGGAGCCATGACGGCGATGGCCGAGCGGCCCACCACCCCGACGACCGCTACGACGGTCCCGGTGCCGGAGAGCACCGCGCAAAAGGCCGCCCGCTACGTGTGGGCCGGCGTCCGGATCGCCCTGGGCTGGACCTTCCTGTGGGCATTCCTGGACAAGACGTTCGGCCTCGGTCACGAGACGCCCGAGAAGAACGCCTGGATCAACGGCGGCTCGCCGACCAAGGGCTTCCTCGCCAACGGCGCTGCCGGGCCGTTCGAGGACTTCTACCACAACATCGCCGGCGACGCCTGGGCGGACTGGCTGTTCATGATCGGCCTTGCCGGTATCGGCCTCGCCCTCGTGCTAGGCATCGGCGTCCGGATCGCCGCGGTCACCGGCGGCATCCTCTACGTGATGATGTGGACGGTCGTCCTGCCCCGGACAACAACCCCTTCCTCGACGACCACCTGATCAACGCGGGCGTTCTGGCCGGGCTGGCCCTCGTCGGCGCGGGCACGACCCTCGGCCTCGGGAGGTACTGGGCGAAGCTGCCCATCGTCAAGCGTGAGCCTTGGCTCAGGTGACCGGCACTGTACTGGGGGCGCCGTTACCAGCGGCGCCCCAGAATCGTGTGTCCACAGCAGAGTGTCGTGAGGGCGATCAGCCGCTCAGCGCCGAGAGGTCGCGGAAGATCGCCCGCGACTGCCTGCGGCTGGCGGCGCTGCGCACGAAGGATTCGGCCGGAACAACGACGACCGGGCAGCAGGCACGAGCGGCACAGGACCGGGCGGTCGAAGGTCGGAACAACCGTCGCCACCACCGTCGCTGTGACGTGCCGACGAAGAGCAGGTCGTTGTCGCGGCAGGCATAGTCGACCAGTGCGCTCGACGGCCGCCCAGCGACCGGCGTGATGACCACCTGCACGTCGCCTGGCATGGAACCCATGGCGGCGCCGAACGCGGCAACCACCTCCGCGTGCGCCTGCTGGCCGATCTCCCCGTCACAACCAGCGGCGCCGCCCTGCCACGAGGAGTCACAGTTCCAGACCCGTACCGCATGCAGCGCGACGCCCCGGCGACCGGCCTCGGCGACCGCGAGACGCAGTGCCCGTAGCCCGGCGAGCGAGCCGTCGACGCCGACGATGACCCGACCGGCACCATGGCGACGCATGGCATCCCCCTTCACGTCGTACCGTGCCTTGACGCTAGGCCGCGGACTGGCCGGACCACAGGGGCACATGGCCCGACGATTGGGGACGAGGGTCCGTCGGGACGTCCGAAGGTCACGGAGCCGGCTGACCATCGGCCCTACAGCCCGGTCTGCCGGCAGCGTTACGTTCCACAGTAGAAAGTCACCTGGAGGACGCCATGAACACAAGACCCATCATCGTCGGGTACGACGGCTCCGCAGGCGCTCAGGCTGCCCTCCGATGGGCGCTGGACGACGGAGCCCGCACCGGCGCGCCCGTCACCGTGATGTTCGTCTTCGAGTGGCTCGCGGTCGCCGGGCCGATCTCGCCCGGACCACGCAACTGGCCCGACCGCGGTGCCCGCGAGGACGCGCAGAAGATGGTCGACGCCGCCGTCTCCGGCGCTTACCAGACTCACCCGCGGGTGGCCGTGACCGGCGAGGTCGTCGGCGGATCCGCCGCGATCATCCTGCAGGAGCGTTCGCGCGAGGCGCGGCTGCTCGTCCTGGGCAGCCGTGGCCACGGCGGGTTCGGGGAGCTTCTGCTCGGCTCTACCACCGTCGCGGTGTCGGCGCACGCGCATTGCCCGGTCGTGGTCGTGCGCGGCGGGCCAGAGCTGGCCGCCGGCCCGGTTGTCGCTGGCGTGGACGGCTCCGACGGCGCACTGCTCGCGCTCGAGTACGCCTTCGAGCAGGCGGCCGCACGCGGCACCGGGCTGCGTGTGATCCGGGCCTGGGCGCCACCTGCGCCCAAGTGGCGGCCGGTCGACTACGACCTGGCGGAGCAGGCCGCCGCCGAGCGGGTGGAGCTCGACGAACTGCTGGCCAGCTGGCGCAGCAAGTACCCACACGTCGAGGTGGCGGTCGACGTCGTGCCCGGACCGACCGGGCGCATCATGGTCGACGCGAGCCGCGGCGCTCAGCTGGTCGTCGTCGGCTCGCGCGGTCGTGGCGGCTTCCGCGGACTGCTGCTCGGCTCGATCAGCCAGCAACTGCTGCACCACGCGGACTGCCCGGTCGCCGTGGTCCGGGAGATGCCGACGCTCGCAGGCTGAGGCCGCCGCGGCCACGATCCTCGCACCCGCACGCACAGAGGCAGATGACGACAACAGGTCCTGGCGATACGGGTCCGACGCCCCTACCCGCAGCGGGTACGCGCGCCGCACGCTGAGACCAAGCGAAGGAGGCGGGTCATGACAGCGGAGCCCCTCGGTCCGGTTGTCGTCGGCGTGGATGGGTCGTGCAGCGCGCTGCAGGCGGTGGACTTGGCCGCCGAAGAGGCTGCCGCCCGACTCACACCGCTGGTCGTCGTCCATGTCGAGACCGGGCCGGGCGACAGCCAGGAAGTCCTGGACATCGCCGCCGCCCGGGCCCTCGCGGAACATCCGGGCCTGGCAGTCAGCACAACCGCGGTCGTCGGCGATCCGGCCCGTGCCCTCCTCGCGCGCTCGTCGGATGCCTACCTTCTGGTGCTGGGCCATCGCCGCGACGCGCGCTTTCCCGCCCTGCCGGCGGGCCCGGTGACCACACGCGTGGTCCACGAGGCGAGGTGCCCGGTAATGGTGCACCGGCCGGTCGACCCGCAGCGCGCGTTGCCCAGTCCGAGACCGGTGCTGGTCGGGGTCGACGACTACCCGCGCGCGGAGCCCGGCATCGCGTTCGCCTTCGAGCAAGCCGCCCTTCGCGGTGCGTCGGTGATCGCCCTGCACGTGCGTGCCTGGCGGACGCCGGAGGCGGCCGAAATGCTTCACGAAGCGGTGTCCGCCTGGGCGGGCAAGTACCCGGACGTGCCGGTCCAGCTGAGCGTCCAGTACGGCCAGCTCGCGGTACCGGCCCTCGCGGAGGCGTCGATGGACGCCCAGCTCGTCGTTGTCGGTTCGTCACGGCACGGCGGGACAGGGCCGTTCGCCCGCGGCCTGGTGACGCACGCGATGGTAGATCTCGCCGGCTGCCCCGTGGCGGCGGTGCCGCTGCCGTAGTCCCCGGCGAGCAGGTCAAGGAGGTCCGGTCATGGCCGCGATGAAACGATGGAACGTCGAGATTCTTATCGGCGAGGTCGACTGCCGGACCTACGCCGAGGCGCAGCTTTACGACGAGATCCGCGACGACCTGGTGGGCAACGGTCAGGCACGGCGCCGCGTGGAAAGGCCGGACATCCCCGCTATCGGCGACGAGATCGCGGTCGCCCGAGCGCTGTCCGACCTCGGTCACCGGCTCCTGGTCGCCGCCGCCGGTGACCTGGAGGATGCCACGCACGAGCATGTGAGCCTGGAGCGTTGACCATGGGCTCCCGGACAAGGCGCATACCGCGGCTGTCGGTCGACACCGTTGCCGAGTGCCTCCACGCAGCTCTCGCGGCGCCGTCAATCCACAACACCCAGCCGTGGTTATTCCGGGTGCATGGACGCGAGATCGAGGTCTGGGCGGACCGGACCCGGCAACTGTCCAACCTGGACCCAAGCGGCCGGCAGATGTTCATCAGCGTGGGCGCCGCGATCTTCAACCTGCGACTGGCCTTGCTCGCCCGCGGCCGGATCCCGGTCCTGCGCCTGCTGCCGGAGCCTGGCCTGCACGAGCTCGCCGCCCGCATTCAGGCGGGCCCGACGACGGTGCCGAGCCCGACGGCTGGGGTGCTTGCCACTGCGATCACCCGCCGTCACACCAACCGTCGCCCGTTCCAGGCGGATGCGGTGCCCTGGCCGGTACTGGACGACCTGATCGCCGCGGCGGCCGCGGAGGGCGCCCGGCTCGCTGTCGCCGACCCCATCGTGCGCGACGCCATCCTGTCTCTGACCTGGACCGCGGACGAGGTCCTCAACCGAGACGAGGGCTACCGCGCCGAACTGGACGCGTGGACCGGTGGCCAACCGGAGCGGCGGGACGGGATACCGTCGTACGCCTACCCCCCGCAGGACACGACCGGACGGCTACCGCTGCGCCACTTCGGACCGCCGGCAGCGGCCGCCGCCTTCGAGCGGCGCCCGACCCTGGTCCGGCTGACCACCCATGACGACACGCCGTATGACTGGATCCGAGCCGGGCAGGCGTTGCAGCGCGTCCTGCTCACCGCCACGACACGGCGGCTGGTCGCCTCGCCGGTGAACCAGGCCCTGGAGGTCGCCGAGCTGCGGCGATTGGTCAGCGGCCATGGATACGCCCAGATGGTGCTCCGGATCGGCTACGGCAACGCCGCTCGGGGTACACCGCGACGCTCACTATTCGACGTTCTGGCCAAGGAGACGAGCGTGTCCGGGTGATCCTCACACGGCCGTTCCCGTCCCGCCGGCGTCGCGCTCGGCGAAGTTGCGCCGGAAGGCGTCGGCCACCGGGCCGTATCCTTCGTCCACGTCTCCGCGGATCAGCGTGCGTGGTACGTCCACCTTGAGCACCATGCTGACCTCGGCCTCCCACCTCAGGGGACGCTGGTCGCCCCGACCCAGTCGTACGCCGTGATTGCGCCGCACTTGACGTCGAGGACGAGGCCATCCAGCCCGACCATCCCGCCACCTCTGAGCTTCGCGGAAAGGTTGCGGTACACCGCCGGATGTGCGCATGCGGGTGCGGAACGGTCGTATCCGCCGTAGCCGTTGACGACCAACAACGTCATCTCGGCCCGCTGGCCGCGCTGCAGGATCGGGCCGGCGACGCCGTCCGCGCGGTGGCGTTCGGTCGGCAGCGTCCTGGTCCGGCCGGTCGAGTCCACATAGACCACGACGACGGGGTCACCGAGAAGAGCGCACGATCGGGTGCCGGTGTTGGTGACGACCGTTCGGTACCCGATATGTCCGGCGGCGCCGCTGCTGTCTACGCCGCTCAGAACGAGGTCCGTGGCGCGGCAGGGCATGAGCTTGGTCGGCGGCGTCGTCGGACGGCGGGTCTGTGGCGACTTCGTGCTTTCCGGGCTTTCGGACGGGGGCACCGACGGTTGCGGCGTGGATGCGGTCGTCTCGGGCGTGGATGACGCCTCCGGTTGCTGTTCGCCGCATCCGCTCGGCGCGGCCACAAACATCAGGATCCCGACCGTCGCCGCGCAGAGCCTCACGAGGGAATTCATGACGCACCTACCCAGGTGCTAGCGGGGGTAACAGCACCACGGTATGTCGCATGCCACCCATCGAGGCGGGGCGAATGGCCGCTCCTTTGGGGACCGCGGTCCCGCCGTGGGGGACCATATTGCCCCTCCCGAACTCCCGGGTCTTTGGGCCCTGCCGCTGCCCGCTCCTCGCTGCCGAACATGGCGGTGAGGGGCGGTGATCGAGATCGAGAGCTTTGCAGTCCAGAACGGCCGGCATACGCGACCGGAGCGCCTCAACGCGTTCGACATGATCAACCTTGCGGTCGAGACTCCGGCCGCCCCGATGACGATCGGTGCCGTTCTGGTTCTGGACCGCCCGGCGGCACACGGAGGCGAGGGCGGCCCGTCCGTTGCCACCATCCGGCAGGCCGTCGAACGGGCGCTGGTGTCCGCACCGCCGCTGCGCCGGGTGATCCGCTCGGCCGGTCCACTGGCTGGCCGGCCGGTCTGGGTCGACGACTGCGCGTTCGACGTCGACCGGCACGTGTTGACGGCGCGGGTGCCGTGGCCGGGAGACCAGGCGCAGCTGCTTCGTCTGGCCGCTCAGCTTATGAGCGGGCCGCTGGACCGCGCACACCCGTTGTGGCGGATGTGGTTGCTGACCGGGCTGGCTGAAGGCCGCGTGGCGATCCTGGTCAAGCTGCACCATGTCCTCGCCGATGGGCTGGCGGCCATCCGGCTGGTCCTGTCCACTCTTGAGCGGGCGCTGCCAGAAACGGATGGGCCGGTACCACGGTGGGTGCCGGTCCCTGCGCCCAGCTGGAGCACGCTGGTGGCGGACAACCTACGCGCCCGCCTGGCCGCCGTCCGGCAGCCTCCCCGGCGGGTCGGTCCCCGCCAGCTTGCCGGGATGGTACGCGGCCACTGGCGGATGATCGCCACACTGCGGCACGCAGCGCGGACCTCACTGAACGCTCCAATCGGCCCCCGCAGGCGCCTGGCGGTGATGCGCGTCGACCTGGTCGAGGCCAAACAGGTGGCGCACCGGCACGGCGGGAAGGTCAACGACGTCGTCCTGAGCCTCGCGACGGCCGGCGTGCGGGCGCTGCTGCACACCCGCGGCGAGTCGCTGGACGGGCTGTGGCTGCACGCCACCGTCGCGATGTCACTACGGACCTCCGCGGAGGCGTTAGACGGCGGCGGCAACCGCACCGGGGGGTTCGTTGTCCGGTTACCCGCGGGAGAACCGGATCCCGCGGCCCGGCTCGGCTCGATCGCGGTCGAGTCCGCACGCGCGAAGCGCGACCAGCCGCCCACCGCCGGAAACGTGCTGCTCATCTGGCTGGCGCGGATGGGTATCGCGAACTATTTCAGCCGGCACCAACGGATGATCCACTTCGTGGAGAGCAACGTCCCGGGACCGCCGGTACCGGTCCACGTGCTGGGGACACCGATACTGGACGTGCTGCCGATCGGCAACCTCGCCGGCAACCTCGGCGTATCTTTCCTAGCCGTGTCGTATGCCGGGACGCTGGCCATCACCGTCCACGTGGATGCGGACCGTTTCCCCGACCTGCCGGTCCTCCTCGCGGGGATGCGGCGGGAGTGGGCGATGCTGCGGGCGACAACCGTCCTCTGTGATGGCGTGAAGGTCGCAGGTCGCGGTTCCTAGTGGCTACCAAAGGTCTCCCGGTCCGGCGGATCTGTCACCACAGCCTGCGCCGTTGGCGGTGTGGTTCCCAGAGCCGCTCGGCAGCAGCAGCGGGGGGCCAACGGCGTCCGCATCACGGGCCCTTGGCCCTGTTCGCCCAGCCAGCGGAGGCCCACTCTGGAGGCAGAGGGTGGAGGTACGCGATGCCACACGAGCCCGTACAAGAGGTCGTCGTCGGCGTCGACGGCTCCTCTAGCCCGAGACCGGAGCTTGAGCTGGCGGCCGCTGAAGCCGCGCTGTGGTCGGCTCCCCTCACGCTGGTACTCGTTTCGGCCGGCCCGGCGGCGAAGATCCTGCAGACCGCTTCCGAGCGCATCCGGGCGGTGCATCCCGCGCTCCGGGTCAACACCGAGGTCCTCGACGGAGACCCCGCCGGGACGCTGGTAACCCGCGCGAGTGAGGCGAGCCTGCTGGCGCTCGGACGCGGCGGTCACCGGCGCGGCAAGCGGGCCGCCAACGCGGCACTGGGATCGGTGGCCGCCGCCGTGCTCGGACGGGCCACCGTGCCGGTCGTCATCTGTCCGGCCGGCATGCCCGCCACCCGTGCTCCGACACGATCGCCGGTCCTGGTCGGGGTGGATGGCACCGCCGGCTCCGAGGCAGCCATACGTTTCGCCTTCGCAGCCGCGGATCGACGCTGCGCGCCGCTGACGGCCGTACACCTGTGGCCGGCGCTGGCAAGCCCGCCGGGCCAGGAGAGGTTGAGCGCCGCGGAGGGTGCGTTTCTCGACCTGCTGGAGACCTGGTCCGAAAAGTATCCGGATGTGACGGTACGGCTCGCGGTGCGCCACGGCCTGGACGCGGTGATCGTGCTGTCCGCGGCGTCCCGCACCGCCCAGCTTGTGGTGGTCGCGGCGCCGCACTCCCGCGCGGCGGACGGTGGGTCGCCCGGACCGATACTGACGGCGTTAGCCGCCCGATCCGCGTGCCCCGTCGTGATCGTGCCCACCGCGCTATGAACCGGTGGCCTGCCGTTCGGTGTACGCAACGGCAGGCCGGAGGCGAACTGCTTAGCTGTGTGACAGGACCACCTTCAGCGCGCCGGTCTCCGCCGGCTTGGAGAACACGTCGTACGCGGCCATGAAGTCGTCGAGTGCGAACCGGTGCGTGATCATGTGGTTCACGTCCAGCTGACCGGCGCCGAGCATGGTCAGCAGGTTCGGCGTCGAGTACGTGTCGACGAGGCCGGTCGTGATCGTCACGTTCTTGATCCACAGGTCCTCGAGGTGCAGCAGCGCGGGCTTGCCGTGCACGCCGATGTTGGCAACGCGACCGCCCGGACGCACGAGCGTGGTGCATGCCTCGAACGCCTGCGGCGTACCGACCGCCTCCATCACGACGTCCGCGCCCAGCCCGCCGGTGATCGCTCGCACCACTTCCAGCGGGTCCTCGTCGGCGTTGACGGCGACGTCCGCTCCGAACTGCTTGGCCGCCTGCAGCCGGCTCGCCGCCTTGTCGACGGCGATGATGTGCGAGGGCGAGTAGAGCCGGGCGGTGAGGATCGCGGCGAGCCCGATCGGCCCGACCCCGACCACGACCACCGTGTCGCCGGGCCGCACCTGGCCGTTGAGCACACCCACCTCGTACGACGTGGGCAGGATGTCGGCCAGCATCACCGCGGCCTCGTCGGTCACGTTCGCCGGCAGCCGATAGGTGGACAGGTCGGCGAACGGCAACCTGGCGTACTGCGCCTGGACGCCGTTGACCCGGTGGCCGAGGATCCAGCCACCGCCGCCCAGGCACTGCCCGTAGCTGCCGGACCGGCAGTAGCGGCACACGCCGCAGGCGGAGATGCACGAGGCCAGCACGCGGTCTCCTCGGTTGAGGCCGGTGACCCCGGTGCCGATGTCGACCACCGTGCCCACCGCCTCGTGCCCGAGGACGCGGCCCGGCTCGACGGCGGGCACGTCGCCGGCGAGGATGTGCAGGTCCGTACCGCAGATCGTCACGGTGTCGACCTCGATGATCGCGTCCCGTGGATCGGTGATGGTGGGATCGGGGACCTCGGTCCAGGATTTCTGTCCGGGCCCGCCGTAGACCAGTGCCTTCATGAGCGCCTCCTTACGTCCTGCCCTCAACCTGCTCCGCCCTTGGCACGGCGGTGCAGGGCCGCCTCGTACCCGGCGGCGGGACCAAGGTCCCGATCCGGGCTACAGCCACCCCCGACGCTTGAAGGCCAGGTAGAGGGCACTGCAGACCGCGGCCATGAGGGCAAGCGACATCGGGTAGCCGGCGGCCCAGCGCAGTTCCGGCATGTGCCGGAAGTTCATCCCGTAGACGGTGCCGATGAGCGTCGGTGCGAAGAGGATGGCGGCCCATGCCGAAATCCGCTTGATCTGTTCGTTCTGGGCGTAGCTGGCCTCGGTGAGCCGTTCCATCTTCTCGCTTTGCGCCTGCGACACCAGTGTGGCGTTGACCGCCAGGATGCCTGCGAGCAGCTGGCGGAACCCGTCCACACGTTCGGCCACCGCGGTTGCGTGGTCAGCCACATCCCGAAGGTATCGCTGCAGCTCCTCGCCGATGCCGTACTTCTGGAATCCGGCCATGAGCGCGCCCAGCATACCCAGCAGCGGATGCGTGGCGCGTTGAAACTCAATGACCTCCCGGGACAGCTCGTAGATGCGCCGGGACACTCGCGGGTCGCCGAGGAAGACCTGCGTCTCAATCTCGTCGATGTCGTTCTGCAGGCCAGCCACGACCGGGGCATACCCGTCGACGACCCGGTCCAGAATCGCGTACAACACGGCCTCCGGACCGTGCGCGAGCAGATGGGGCTCGGCTTCCAGCCGACGCCGCACGGCCGCCAGGTCGGGCGCATGGCTGTGCCGGACGGTCAGCACGAAGCCAGGTCCGACGAACAGGTGGATCTCACCGAACTCGACCTGCTCGGTCTCGTCCAGGTAGCGCGCGGCGCGCAGGACGACGAAGAGCGTATCGCCGTAGCGCTCCAGCTTTGGCCGCTGGTGTGCCCTGATGGCGTCCTCGACGGCGAGCTCGTGCAAGCCGAACTCGTTCGCCGCGGCCAGCATCTGTGCTTCTTCAGCCTGGTAAAGGCCGATCCAGGCCATCGCGCCGGGCAGCTGGCGCCACAGCCGGTAGGTCTGTGCGAGGTCGGGACCACTGGCCACCCGACGGCCGTCACGGTAAATTCCGGCGTCCACAAGGGATGGAAATGCGACAGTGGGAGCTGGTTCTGGCTGACGCAGGTCGTTGTCCAGCACGGACCGCCTCCCTCCGTCGATGCCATGCGGGCACCACCATTGCAGACTTCCTGTCTCCCCGTGGCCAGGGCCGTTGCGCCTTGACCGCGGGGCCATCCGGCACATTCAGTCCGCTGGGCGTAGGCACGGCAGATCCCATACCGGCCGACCTGTTCATGGCGGTACGGTCGCCGACCCGACCTTCCTGGCCGGGTGAGGGCGGCGGTCAGGCCGCCGTTGGCCGGACGATCGCGACCGGGCACTCCGCGTGGTGCAGCAGGCCTTGGCTCACCGACCCCAGCAGGAGCCCGGCGAAGCCGCCCCGTCCGCGAGCGCCGACCACGACCAGCTGCGCGCCGTGCGACTGGGTGATCATCGTGTGTGCCGCCCGGCCGCGCACCACCCGGTGTCCCACCAGGAGATCCGGATAGCGTTCGTTCAGGCCGGCGGTCGCCTCGAACAGCACCCGGGACTCGTCCTCGGCGACCTGCTCGGGGTCGTACACCAGCGGTCGCATGTCGCCGGGGCGGGTGGAGACGGGTCCGGTCCAGGCGTGCACCGCGAGGAGATCGGTCTTGCGCAGCACGGCCTCCTCCGCCGCGAACGCGACGGCCCGGTCCGAGTTCGGCGAACCGTCCACGCCCACCACGACCGGGCCGTTCTCGCGCGCCGTGCCGCGGGCCACCAACACCGGACAGGTGGCGTGCGCGGCGACCTGCACCGCCACCGAACCGACCATCAGGCCGGTGAACCCGCCCAGGCCACGATCCCCGAGCACGATGGCGAAGGCGTGGCGCGAGGCGGCCAGGAGGACCGCCGAGACACCTCCAGCGATCACGTCGCCCGAAACGCTCACCCTCGCGTCACACGTTTCGGCGTACGCCACGGCCTCACCGACGATCCGCTCGGCCTCGTGCCGCAGCCCGCCGTCCGCCGGTCCATACGGGGACGGCCCGACCGGTACATGCAATAGCGGCCACACAAAAGCGTGCACGACGCGGACCGGGCGGTGCCGCTCCGAGGCCACGCGAACCGCCAATGCGACCGCAGCGGTGCTGGCTGGCGAGCCGTCCACGCCGACCACAACAGCTGTCATGACGCCCACCTCCCTACCATTCCAGCCTGCAGGGCACGTCGCGTGCCACTCAGGGCTATTTGGTCCCCGAATCCGGGACCGATGGCTCGTGCGGGTTCAAGTGGGCCACCGGCGCCGCACCGCGGCTAGGTGACCGCTGGCCGACAATTGCGGGACTTCCGACCCTGAGCCAACAGCGGTAGCCGTCATACGGTGACCTTGAGAGATACGGCGGGGGGTATACGAGGAGGCGGACATGAAGCGGCTCGTGGTCCTCGGCGCGGGTACAGCGGGCACCATGGTGGTCAACAAGCTGCACCGCCTGCTGGACCGCCGGCAGTGGCGGATCACCGTGGTGGACCAGACCGAGACTCACCAGTACCAGCCCGGGTTCCTGTTCATCCCGTTCGGCAGGTACCGGCCGAGCCAGGTGGTGAAGCCGCGGCGGAAGTTCCTGCCCCGCGGCGTCGAGCTCGTCCTCGGCGAGGTTTACCGGGTCGATGCGGATGCCAGCCAGGTCAGGCTGGCGAACGGGCAGCGGATCGCCTACGACTTTCTCGTCATCGCGACCGGCACGAGCCCTCACCCGGAGCAGACCCCGGGCATGCTCGGGTCGTTGTGGCGCACGAGCGTTTTCGACTTCTACAGCCTCGACGGGGCGACCGCCCTGGCGCAGGCCCTGCAGCGGTTCGACGGCGGCAGGCT
Source organism: Phytohabitans houttuyneae (assembly GCF_011764425.1). Classification (NCBI taxonomy): domain Bacteria; kingdom Bacillati; phylum Actinomycetota; class Actinomycetes; order Micromonosporales; family Micromonosporaceae; genus Phytohabitans; species Phytohabitans houttuyneae. The sequence continues at coordinate 1,058,492 of NZ_BLPF01000002.1, read as the reverse complement.
GGTGGTGCACATCGTGGACCTGCCGATCAAGTGCCCGGTCGCACCGCTGGAGTTCACCTTCCTGGTGGAGGCATATCTGCGTCACCGCGGCATCCGCGACCGGGTGGAGATCGTTTACGCCACTCCCCTGCCGGGCGCGTTCACCAAGCCGATCGCGTCGGCGCGCCTGGGCTCGATGCTCGATGAGCGTGGCATCGTTGTGGAGCCGGACTTCCTGGTCGAGCGAATCGACGAGCAGGCCAAGGCGCTGGTGTCCTACGACGACCGGGTGATCCCGTTCGACCTGCTGGTGACCGTGCCACTGAACATGGGCGCCGACTTCATAGCCCGTTCCGGGCTCGGCGACGAGCTCAACTACGTGCCGGTGGACCGGCACACGATGCTGTCACGCACGTACGACAACATCTTCGCCATCGGGGACGCCAACGATATCCCCACTTCCAAGGCCGGCTCGGTGGCCCACTTCTCCGTCGATGTGTTCACCGAGAACTTCCTACAGCTCATCCACGGCCTGCCGATGACCGGCCGGTTCGACGGCCACGCCAACTGCTTCGTGGAGTCCGGCGACGGCAAAGGGCTGCTGATCGACTTCAACTACGACACCGAACCGCTGCCCGGTACTTATCCCGTGCCGGTGGTGGGGCCGTTCGCGCTGCTGAGGGAGACGGCCCGCAATCACTGGGGAAGCTGGCGTTCCGTTGGATGTACTGGCACCTGCTGCTGCCGGGCCGGCGGATCCCGCTTCCGGCGCACATGTCCATGGCCGGCAAGCGCCGGCCGCCGACCGAGGAGGAGTAGCGATGCCCGTCACGACCATCGGTACCGCCGAAGTGCACGTCGACGCTGAGGGCTTCCTGACCGAGTACGACGAGTGGAACGAGGATCTCGCCCGGCTCCTTGCCGCGGCGATCGGGCTGGAGCTCACCGACGCGCACTGGGCGCCGATCCGCTTCCTGCGCCAGGACTTCGTCGCGCACGGCGAGACCGCGACGCTGCGTCGGGTGTCGACCATGGCCAGCATCCCGGTCAAGGAGCTCTTTGCGCTGTTTCCCAAAAAGCCGGCCAAGAAGATGGCCTACATCGCCGGACTGCCCAAGCCCCGCGGCTGCGTGTGAAAGGCGGCATGACATGACTACCGACGAAGCCACCCGCCCCAGGCCGGGCCTCGTGCCAGACTTCGGCGACGACGCCCCGACCGGCCGCAAGCTGGCGATCATCTGCTCCAAGGGCAACCTCGACATGGCGTACCCGGGTCTGATCCTGGCCAACGCCGCGCTGGGCGAGGGCGTCGAGACGCACCTGTTCTTCACGTTCTGGGGCTTCGACATCATCACCAGGAGCCGGATGCGGGACCTGAAGTTCACCATGCTCGGCAACACCGCCACCCACCTGCCGCAGGGCCTGGGCGGACTGCCCGGCATGACCGCGCTCGCGACCCACCAGATGAAGAAGCAGATCCACGACATCGGCGTGCCCGAGGTGCCGGACTTCCTGGAACAGATCGTGGCCTCCGGTGGACACCTGTGGGCTTGCCGCATGTCCGCGGACATGATGCGTCTTGACGAGTCCGACCTTTACGACGCCGTGGAGGGCATCATCAGCGCCGCCGACTTCATCGAGAAGACCGAGGGCGCGCAGCTGCTGTTCATCTGAGCGGCGGGCCCGGCAGCCGACCGTTCCGCATTGCCGTCCGCCCATAGTAGAGCGACCGCGCCGTCCAGAATCGGGATTCGTGAGGATTGCGCCGGGCGACATCCTGATAGTGCCGAGCCAGCTGAAGCGCCTCGCGGGTCGACATGCCGCTACCTCCTCCACTGTGGATTCCTCGCTCCATTGGACACTCGGAGCACACGGATGCTTCAGGGCCGGCCGTCACCTCTGGCCGGGCCGAAGGTCCGCAGCAGCGGTCGCGGCCGAACGCGCCGCATATCCGGCCCAGTGGACGATCGTCCCGAGTGGGCGGGCCATACGGCCACGCCGAACCGAGTGAGGTCGGGTACCAAGGCCCTATTGCAGCGGCTGCCAGCGCGATTAGCTACGACAAATAGGTGTCAACCGGGTTTACCCGGTCGACCAGTGCACATGGAGGTGGCGGCCATGAGGTTCGGCGGGACCACCGTGGTTGTCGGTGTGAAGGACTTTGGGTTGGACGCGGCGACGGTGCGGGCCGGCGCCCGGGAAGCGGCCGCCGCCGGCGGGTGGCTTCGCGTGGTGCACGCGTTTGTCTGGCCGCTGTTCACGTCCGGTCACGGAGAAGAGCGCGAGGAGGCAGAGGAGGCCGTCGAAACGGCGGCCGCGTACGCCCGAACCGTCGAGCCCGGCCTGCTGGTCTCGGCCGCGGTGGTGGACGGGGCACCGGTCTCGGTGCTTCGCCGTGCGGCGACCCCCGCATCCCTGCTCGTCCTGGGCGGGCATGGGCTCGCAGCACTCGGCACAGAGCCGCAAACGTCGGTCTCCATCCAACTCGCCGCCCGGACGGCGACACCGGTCATGTTCGTGCGAGAGGACGAACGGGCGGGTCCGGTCGTGGTCGGCATGGATGGTTCACCGGACGCGGACGCGGCCCTGCGGCTGGCCGTCGTCGCCGCGCGGCGCCGGCGCACGGGCCTGGTCGTCCTGCACGCCGGCGGGGCGCCGTGTCCAGGAGAGATGCAGGCGGTGCGGCTCGCCGCGCATCGGATGGTGGCCGGACCACCCGAGGACGCGCTCATCCGCGAGTCGTGGACCGCGTCACTGATCGTCGTCGGTGCGCGGGGCGACCGGCCGACGCTGCTCGGACCGGTCACCCAGGCGGTCCTGCGCCATGCCGCCAGCCCAGTGCTGGTAGCCCACGCCGGCAGCACGGTGCCCCCGCGGCGGACCGGCGCGAGAAGGCACTGGCTGGCTAGTCCGGCTTCCGTCCCCGAGCCGGCGGACTTTGACAAGGGCCAAAGGTCCCGACCTGAGCGGGCCGAGCGGGACTGGCGGACGCACGGACCGCGACGGTTGGCTGGAACCGGATGACGGACCGTGCGGTCCGTGCGCAACGGAGGTCGCCACATGCTCGCGGTCGTCCGGGTCGACGTCGACGTTGACCGCCTTGCCACACCACCGGTACTGGCCCCGATCTGCGAGCTGGCCACGACCGCCGAGACGGTCCTGGTGTGCCGCACGCTCAGCACAGCCAAGGCGGTCGTCGCCGGCCTGCGCGACTCCCTGCCCCGGCACGACTTCGTGTGCCTTGCCTCCACCGCGCACGACGGACGGTTCGGCCGCGCCGAACGAGATACTCTGCGCAGCCTCGTCAACGCAGGCGTGACACCAGTCCTGGTAGACCAGGACGGCACCGCAGCCGCACACGTCATGGACTGCCTCGACGCCGACCTCATCGTCGACTCGGCCGCCCTGGTCGGGTGCCGTCCGGACACGCTGTAGGGTCGAACGACCCTGCTTCCAGCGTCACCACCTCGTCACGGTGAGAAGAGTCGATATCTCATCAGGAGGTGGAAGTCTCATGTCTGGTAGAGACGCGCCCACCCGGATCGCTTTGCGATGTCTGGTGGTCGCATTGTTGGTCCTGGTCGGCTTCTGGATGACGCCCGCCCCGGCGGCCGCGCATCGCCAGAAAGTCGCGCCGGTGCCGGCTGGCGCGTTCCTGCAGCCGGTCGACCTGGGCGGGGCTGCCACGACCCCGGTCACCGACGCCTTCCGGCACTACCTGCGGCCGCCGCAACCGCGGGCGTACTTCCCGTACCGCAGCGCCGCCCTCCGCCGCGCCAACGCTACGATCTCGATCCTCTACTCGGTTACCGGCAACCATCCCACGGTCGTGCTGGAGACCGTGTCGATCTACCGGGCGGACGGCGCACAGCGCTACCTGCGCGAGCTCCGCCGCGCGCTGTCGCGCTGCGGCGTCCGCACGGACCCGACCGGACGGTGGAGCCTCCTGGCCACCGGTGTGGCTGGCCGCGACTCGATGCTCATCCGGCTGCAGCAGCGGACCGAGGACTTCGGCGGAAGGTCGATCGTGCAAAGCACCTACATCGTCGTGGCCCGCGCCGGGAAGGCGGTGGTGGCGCTTGCCGACATCGGCTGGGAGACCGGCAACGGGCACCCGGATATCGTGCGCCGGCTGGCCGGCCCCGCCGTGCAGCGCGCCAGGACGGCCGGCTAGGGCAAACTGACCATGCCGGCCGGCGATCGTGCCGACCGGCATGGCCGTCCGCAGCGCGTTCAGGCCGCCGGCGTCAGCGAACTGGCCAGCTGCCGGCCCCACTCGCGGGCCCGTGCCGTCTCCTGTGGCTCAAGGTGATTCTGCCTGGTGACCAGGAAGCTCTCTGGCGCCGCCGTCACCAACTCCAGCCCACGCTGGCGCAGCCGGCGGGCAATGCCCTTGGCTGCCCGCCCGGTCAGCACCGCGGGGGCGTCCAGCCGGGTGTCGAACGCGGCCGCCTTGGCCCGGGTCGCCGGCAGAGTCTCCAGCCAGTCCCGCACGCCTGGGCCTTTCGCGGCCGGGTCTAGGGTGAGCGTGCCACCCGACTTTCCCGCCTCTGTCGCGGCCGACGCCCTGGTACCGGACCGGCTCAGGCCGTGCGCGTGCGTCGGGGCGCCCACCACGAGCAGATCAGCCGCCTCGACCAGTCCCGCGGCGGCGTGCTCGACAGGCACCACATCCACCCGGTACACCTGCGCGAGGCCCTCCCCGATCGCCTCGGCCACCCGGTGTGTGTTGCCGTACATCGACTCGTACACCACGAGGGCACGCATGGCCCCTCCTCTGCGGCTCAGGCGGCGAGCAGCGCCACCAGGTCGGTTACTGTCACGATCCCCAGTGGACGGCCGTCGGCGTCGGCGACCGCGACGGCGTCCGTCCCGGTCGCCCGCATGATCCGGGCGACCTCAAGCACCTTTGCTCCCGGTCCCACAACCGTCGGCGGCGTCGCCATGGTCGCACCGACCGTACGCACCGACAGCGATGCTGGATTGCGCGCCCATTCCGCCGCGAGTGTCCGGTCCGACAACACCCCCGTGCATCGCCCGTCGCGGTCGAGGACGACCAGGTGACGGTGGTGCAGCCGCACCATCATCCGCAGGGCGTCGCCGAGCGCCGTCTCCTCGGATACCGAGTCCGGCGGGGCGCTCATCACGGCGGATGCGGCCTGCTCGGTCAGCTTCCGGTCATGACGTTCGGGGTGGGGACCGATGTATACCGCTTTCATGGTTCACCCCCGGGAAGGAGTCGGGCGCATCCACGCTCAGAATGCGCCGGCAGCTCAGCCGCCGGCAGAGCCCCAAGACCCCCGCTTCCAGGACGTCCGGCCCAACCCTGCGGCGGGAGGCCAGTCGGGCTCGTCGTAACCCTTCCGGCTGCTCCCGGCCGGAATTGGGTCACAGGTCCCGGTGGCCTGGGCCTGACCGGCCCTGCCGGTCAAGAGCTGCCCGGTCGCATGGTGAAGGTGCGGATGGTCAACCCTTTGGAGGGATCATGAGTACGCATTCGATCCTCGTCGGCTACGACGCCTCCGAAGGAGCTGAGGCTGCCCTCGGCTGGGCATTGGATCAGGGCGCCGGCACCGGCACCTCGGTCACGCTGGCATACACGTACCCGTTCCGGACAGTTACCGGGTCGATCGGCTTGGCGCCGACCGTCTGGCCGGACGACGGCGTACGCGAAGCCGGCGAAAAAATGATCTCCGAGGCTGTCGCCCGGGTGCGCGGGTCTCATCCGGGGATGACGATCTCCGGCGTCGTCCTGGCCGGCGGCCCCGCGGCGGTACTCGTGGAGATGTCGCGACGGGCTCGCTTGGTGGTCCTCGGCAGCCACGGACATGGCGGCTTCGCCGGGTTGCCACTCGGGTCGACCGGCACGGCGGTGTCGGCGCACGCGCATTGCCCCGTCGTCGTCGTGCGCGGGGCGAGCCCGCCTGCCGGAGCACCGGTGGTCGCCGGTTTCGACGGTTCGCATTGCGCCCGGCTGGCCGTCGACTTCGCCTTCACCGAAGCCGCCCGGCACGGCACGCATGTGCGTCTGGTGCACGCGTGGACGCCGCCACGGCCGCGGTGGCAACCACCCGGCTATGCCGTTGAGCAGGAACTGCGTACCGAGCAGGCGGAGCTCGATGAGCTCGCCGAGACCATGCGCGACAAGTACCCCGGCGTCCCGGCGAGTGTCCACATCGTCGCGGCCCCGGCCAGCCAGGCGCTGGTGGAGGCCAGCCGAGGTGCGCGTCTTGTCGCGGTCGGGTCCCGCGGGCGAGGTGGTTTCCGCGGCCTGGTGTTGGGGTCGGTGAGCCAGCAGGTGCTTCATCACGCGGCCTGCCCGGTCGCGGTCGTCCGCGAGCTGCCTTCCTGATCCGGGCCGTGCCGGTGTTCCCTTTCGCCCCACGTGGTCGGGGCGAACGGCCCTGACTCGCACCGCCTCGCCGCGGCTGCGATGAGGGTGGTGCGCGCCGATGCCGCGCGCCGATGGGAGGGAGACGGACATGCGTGCCGGAAGAATTGTCGCGGTCGTCGTCGGCGCCGTCCTGGCGGTCGTCGGCTTGGCCGCAGTCGCCGGCGGCGGCGCGCTGATGGCGGTCCACGCGGTCGCCCGCGACGGCGCCGGTTACTACCAGAGCCCTACGGAGCGGGTGGACACTCCGACGGCCGCGCTGGCGGCCCGTTTGGAGCTGGGTGCCGATCTCGCCGACGAGGTCGTGCCCGAGCGGCCGGTCGGGACGTTGCGCGTTCGTGCTGAGTCCGTCGACGGCAGCGCCCTGTTCGTCGGCGTCGCCCCGACCCGCGATGTCGACCGCTGGCTGGCCGGTACGGCTTACGAGCGGGTGGACCAGGTCCGATACGGTCCGTTCCGCACCGAGACGCACCTCGTGGCTGGGGACGAACCTGCGGGTGCGCCGGCCGGACAGGCGTTCTGGGTCGCCACGGCGACCGGCGCCGGCTCGCAGGAGCTGACCTGGCCCAGCGAGCGCGGCGACTGGACGGTGGTGCTCATGAACGCCGACGGCCGCACCGGTGTGGCAGCGGACGTCTCGGTCGGGGCCAAGACAGGAGTGCTGTTGCCCCTGGGCGCCGCGCTGGCCGTCGCCGGTCTGCCGCTGCTGGCCGCCGGCGTCGTGATCATGTTGATCGCGCTGAAGGGCACGGCACCGCCCGACCTCGCGGCGGACCGCGAGCCGGCCGTGGTTCCGGGCAGCTACCCGGTGCGGCTGGACGGGCACCTCGACGCCGGGCTGAGTCGCTGGCTCTGGCTGGTCAAGTGGTTGCTGGTGCTACCGCACCTGTTCGTGCTGGCGTTGCTGTGGCTGGCGTTCGTGCCACTGACCATCGTCGCCGGCGTGGCGATCCTGTTCACCGCACGCTATCCGCGGGCGATCTTCGACTTCAACGTCGGCGTGCTGCGCTGGACCTGGCGGGTCTGCTACTACGGCTACAGCGCGCTGGCCACCGACCGGTACCCGCCGTTCAGCCTCGCCAGCGACCCGGCCTACCCGGCCGATCTCACCGTCGCCTACCCGCAACGCCTCTCCCCGGTCTCGTGCTCGTCAAGTGGTGGCTGCTGGCCATTCCCCACTACATCGTCGTGGCCCTGTTTACCGGCGGCTGGGCCGGTGGTTGGGGCTGGCAGCAGGACCAGTGGCGCGTGGCGGCTGGCGGGCTGGTCGGCGTTCTCGTGGTCGTGGCGGCGGTCGTACTGCTGTTCTCCGGCCGCTACCCGCAGCCCATCTTCGACTTCGTCATGGGTATGAACCGGTGGTGCTACCGCGTGTTCGCGTACGCAGCGCTGATGCGTGACGAGTACCCACCGTTCCGCCTCGACGGCGGTGGCACCGACCCCGGCACGGCGCCGGTCGCGTCTCTGCCCGGCGGCGACGGCGGTGGCGGTGTCCTGGTCGGCTCGGCGCCCGGCGGCGCAGGTCGCTGAGCGCCCACGAGCCGGTCAGCCCTCGACGTGCTGATGGTGCCGCGACACCGCGTACAGGTCGGCGATCGTCAGCGGCCGCCGGCGGTTGCGTTCCATCCGGGTGGCGAGTGCCAACAGCAGCTCTGCGGTGGTGAACGCGTCACCGAGCGCGTGGTGCGGGGTGTGCACCGGCAGCCCGAGCTGCCGGGCGGATACCTCCAGGTCCGGCTCGCGGCCGCTGCCGCCGGCCAGGCGGGCGGCGCGCAGGAGCGCAGCGGTATCGATCACGATCCGGTTGAGCCGGCGGCCGGGTCGCAGCGCCCGGTCCAGAAAGGCGCGCTCCACCCACGCCGCGTGGGCGACAGGCACCCGGCCGGCCAGCAACCCGACGATCTCGTCGAGCAGCTCGTCGATGCCTGGCGCGTCGGCGAGGTCGGCGGACCGCAAGCCGTGCACCTTCATGGCGTCGACGGAGACCTCGCGAGACGGCCGCAGCTGCCGGTACACCACCTCGCCACACGGGATCCGGGCCTGCCGGACGATCGCCGCCCCATACGAGATGATCTCGTCGCTACGCAGGTCGAGGCCGGTCGTCTCCAGGTCGATGGCGCAGAACTCCGCCTCGCGCCAGGGTGTGCGTAGATCAGGCACCGGTAGGGCCGCCCGGCGGCGAATTCGCATCGCGCTCAGCGCTCCCCGACCGGCAGCCGGTGCAGCCATTCGCGGTCGACGCGGGCCTGTACCAGCGCGACCGCCCGGAACGTCTCGCGCAGGTGCCGGCGGCTCAGCGTGTCCAGCTCTCGCGGCGCGACGTACGTGGACGGCGCCTGGCCCACGCGGATCGCCGTGACCTGCCGGTGCAGCAGCAGGCCGTAGATGTTGTCGAAGCCGCCCGCCAGCGTGTCCGCCTCGTCGACGGTGAGCAGGCCGAGCGCGGTGCCGCGCCGCAGGCGCTCGACCGTCGTCCCGCTGGCGTCGCCGGCCGCGATGGCGATCCAGCGGGCCAGCGAGACGATCGGCGCCAGACCGCCGGCCTTGAGGTCGAGCTGGCCGCGGTGCTCTCCGCTGTGCTGTACCACGAAGCCCCGGACGAATCCGGTGGGCGGCCGCCAGCCGACCGCCTCGTCCAGCACGGCCCGAAGAAACTGGCTGGTTCGCGTGTGCGAGCGTATGTTCTCGGTGAGAGCGCGGCCCAGCTCGGGATCGGTCAGCGGGCGACTGTCGGCGACCATGGCGGACAGCAACAGGGCGTTTTCCTGAGTCGGGTCGCGCTGCCAGCTCCAAGCGGCCTCGACCCACTCCGCGCGAGACCGGCTGAACAGCGGATTGTGCGCGTTGGCGCCGTTGGTGCAGAGCGCGAAGCCGCAGCGCCGGACGTCGCGCAGCACCTGCCACGCCTCGGCTCGGATGGCGTCCCCGACGTCGTGGTCCTCCGCGGCCCAGACCAGCGCCGTGTCCACATCAGACAGAGGCAGGGGTTCGCGGCGGGCCAGCGAGCCGAGCAGGACCCACGAGTGGCGTACCGCACTGAGTGCCGGGCTGTGCCGCAGCCGCAGGACGCGCCGCAGCGCCGCGTCGACGACAGCGGCGTGCAAGGCGCTGACGTGCGCCGCGTCCACACCGCTGTCGCAGAGCTCGACCAGCGTGGTCGGCAGCAGCCGGCACGCCTCGGCCAGAGCGTCGATGTCGGCGGCGTCGTCGATCGCCGATCGGATCAGCAACGGATCGCGGACGTCGGCCTGGGCCAGGTCCACCGCCCGCACCACGCCAGCCGGCTCACCGCCTGCGTCCACGACGACCAGGTGGTGTACGCCGTGCTCGACCATCCGCAGCAGCCCGGCGGCCTGGGTGGCCTCTTGCGCGATGGTCAGCACCGGTGTCGTGGCCAGCGCGCCGATGGGACCGTCGACGCCAACCCGTCCGGTGGCCACGTCCTGCCGGAAGTCCAGGTCGGTCACGATGCCGGTGCCCGCGCCGCCGCGTACCAACGCGCAGGACAGCCCCGCCGCGCCGATCCGCGCGGCGACGTCGCGGACACTGTCGGACGCGTCGCACCACACGATCGGGCGGGCGAGCCGGGCGAGCGGCCGATCGGCGCGGCCTGACCCGCCGACCACGCGCTGCCCGCCCGGCGTCGATCGCAGGGCGGCGTACCGCAGTCGCTCGGGATGGGCCAGGAACGCGCGCGGGTCCGCTATCCGCAGGCACAGGCTCTCCTCATGTGCCCGCACTCGCAGTGGCGACGGTAGGCCGGACAGCAGCCAGACGTGGCCGTAGGTATCGCCCGGTCCGAGCAGATCCACAACCCGGCCCCGGTCGACCACCTCCAGCCCGCCCGTGCGTACGACCCAGAGGTGAGTCGGCGGGGCGTTCTCGGGCACGACGGTCGCACCGGCCGCGAAGTACTCGACCTCGACATGCGCGACGAGCCGCGCAAGATCCTCGGCGTCCAGCGTGTCGAAAGGTGGCTGGTCGCCTAAAAAGTCCGCGAACTCCTTCATTTCCGCCCACCCCCTCGCGGGTCTCCAGCGAAATCGATGGACACCGGCACGGCACACCGATAGCCTCGGCCGCCGGTTGTCCACCCACATCCGAAGAGGTGCATTTTATGAAGGTCCGGGACGCTGTGACCTCCCAGCACAAGGCATTTTCCCCGACCATCCTGACTTCTTCAGACATGAGGTATACCAGAAGTGGATCTTCCACGTAGTTTCACCATCCGCGAGAGCAGCCACCGCATTCTCAATCCCTTCACCGATGAGAAGCTCGCCACGCTGGGCCGCGCGTTGCACCTCGCGCCCGGGACGCGAATGCTCGACCTCGCCTGCGGCAAGGGCGAGATGCTGTGCACCTGGGCGGCCGCGCATCGTGTGACCGGCACCGGTGTCGACATCAGTTCCGACTTCATCGGCGCGGCCAGCGCGCGAGCAGCGGCGCTCGGCGTCGCCGACCAGGTCACCTTCCTGCACGACGACGCGGCGAGCCACGCCGCCACGGATCCGGTAGACGTCGCTTCGTGCATCGGCGCGACGTGGATCGGCGGTGGTGTGGCCGGCACCGTCGAGCTGCTGCGGCGCAGCCTCCGCCCCGGCGGGACGATGCTGGTCGGCGAGCCGTACTGGCGCCGTGAGCCACCGGACCAGGCCGCGGTCGAAGGCTCCATGGCCACCAGCAAGGACGAGTTCCGTTCCCTGCCGGCCCTGATCGAGCAGTTCGGCGAGCTCGGGGTCGACGTCGTGGAGATGGTGCTGGCCGACCAGGACAGCTGGGACCGCTACGTCGCGGCCCAGTGGCTCAACATCCGCCGCTGGCTCGACCGCAATCCCGACGACGAGCTGGCGGAGCAGATGCGCGCGGAGCTCACCACCGCCCCGGTGCGCTACGCCCGCTACCAGCGCGATTACCTCGGCTGGGGCGTGTTCGTTCTGATGGACCGCTGATCGCCGTCACAGGCGAGCCCTCGGACGCGGTGGCGGCCGGAGTTTGTGCCGCCGCCGCGTTCAGGCGGCGCGCTTGACGAACGGGTCGAGGGTCCTGGCGCGGTCGTCGAACGACATCGTGGAGTACATCTGCTTCGGGAGGTCGGCGCCGCCGTTTGCCGCAAGTCCACTGTAGGCAGTCGCGGCAGCGGGTCGGCTGAGGCAGGCCTCTCGGTGATGGAGACCCGAGTCCATGGCGACCCGCCCCAGCCAACGTCTTAACAAGCGCGCATGGGCCTGGATGCGTTACCCTGCCGTTCAACGCGCGCCATCTAAGCGGAGCGGATTTCACCAACGTCGCCGCCGAATCGGTGATCTTGGCGCACGCCAACGCACAAAGCGCACGTTTCACCGCGGCCAAACTATCCAACGCGTGCATGATCGGCGCCGACCTCACCGGTGGACGTAGCGGTAGTCCCGACGATCCGAGCGACTGGTCCCTCGGCGACTGAGCCCACGACGGCTGACACGCGGAGGATCGTCGCCGGTCCGGACACTTATCAACTCGACCGTGGGCGTCAGCACGGGTCTCTATCTCGGGCTCAAGGTCCCGCACAGACCGGTCCTTCGCCCCCACCGCTGTGACAGACACGGCGAAACACTGGACGGGCGAATCGTCCAGTGAGGAGACGCGACGGTGGGAAAGCAGGCGCGAGAAGCGACCCGTGAGCGACGCATCGCCCGGGATGCAGCCCAGCGACGTACGACGCGACGCAATCGCGTCCTGGCCTTCGCCGGTGGGCTGGTCATTATTGGCTTGGTCGTCGCGATCGTGGTGGCTGTCCTCAACGCCGCCGGAGCCAGCGGTGACAAGCAGAGCGCCGCTGCGCGTGAGCGTCTGGTTGCCCCGGCAATCGCCACCGCCCAAGGCGCGCTGGCCCTGGGCAAGGCCGGCGCGCCCGTACAGCTTGAGATCTACCTGGACTACATGTGCCCGTACTGCGGGCGGTTCGAGCGCGCGAACAGCGGCGAGCTTGCTCGGATGGTCGCCGATGGCGAGGTCCGCGTCCATCTGTATCCACTGTCGTTCCTGGACAAGATGTCGCGAGGCACCCGGTACTCCACCCGGGCAGCGAATGCGATTGCCACGGTCGGCGACCAGGCTCCGGACAAGGTCCTGGCTTTCAGCGCCGCGCTGTTCGCCAGCCAGCCGGCGGAGGGCAGCCGCGGACTGTCCGACGATGAGATCGCCCGGCTCGCCAGCGACAGCGGCGTCCCGCCCGCGACGGTGGCGCGGTTTGCGGAAGGCAGCTTCGAGCCGTGGCTGGCGGCCTCGACCAGCGCGGTGTTCGAGACCGGCGTGACGAGTACACCCACCGTGAAGATCAACGGCACACGGTTCACCGGCGACCTCTACACGGTGGGACCCTTGACCGAAGCCGTGACGGCGGCGAAGGCCCGGTCGTGACCGAGCTGGTCGCCCGCGCGCGGCGGCTCCGCCACGCAAACGGGTGGATCTTCGGAACGATGTTGCTGTCCGCCTGCCTGAGCCTCGCCGCGTCCTTCGTCCTGTCGATCGACGCGCTACGCCTGGTGGAGGACCCGAACGTCGACCTGTCCTGCAACATCAACGCTGTCATCAGCTGCGGCACGGTCGCCAGCTCATGGCAGGCCCAGCTGTTCGGGTTTCCGAACGCGTTCCTCGGGTTGGTCGCGGAGCCCGTCGTGATCACCATTGCGGTGGCGAGCCTGGGTGGCGTCCGGTTTCCGCGCTGGTTCATGCTCGCCGCGCAGGCTGTCTACACGCTGGGCTTCGCCTTCGCCTACTGGCTGTTCTACCAGGCCATGTTCGACATCGGCGCGCTGTGCCCGTGGTGTCTGCTGGTCACCGTCTCGACAACGCTGGTGTTCGCGACGCTTACCCACGTGAACATCCGCGACGGCAACCTGTTCCTACCCGCCCGGGCCAGCGCGGTGCTGAGGTCCGCCGTCGACGCCGATCTGGACCTCATCGCCGTCACCATCTGGCTGCTGATCCTCGCCCTGGCGGTCGTCCTGAAATACGGCGGCACCCTGTTCGGTAGCTGATCCGAACGAGACGGGTCATCGGAGCGCGGCGATGATCGGGGCGACAACGTCGAGCGCGGCGAACCCGGCGGCGGTCAGCTTGCCGTCCCGGCGCAGCTCGGCCAGCCGCTTGTCCACCTCGCGGAGCTTCTTCACACCCTTGTCCGCCTTGCCGGCCTGCACCGCGACCGCGGCCTCGCCGATCTGGCGCACCAGGTCCCGCCCGGCCTCGGCGGTGAGGGCGCCGGCGTCGACCTGCTCCTGCACGGTGCCGGCCAGAGCCGCGAGCCGGTCGATCACGGTGGCCGGGCCCGTCCGGGCCGGTGCCGGCGTCGCCGCGGTGGTGGGCGCCTGCTCGGCGGGTGTCGACGCCGCGGGCGGTGCCGCCTCCACGGCGGGCGTCGGTGCGGCCGCCACCGGCGCGGGATGGCCGGACGGGTCGCGGCCGACGACCACGGCGGTCACGGTCACGGCCGTGGCCAGGACCACCGCGGCGGCCACCACGCTGAGCCACCACCGGGCCAACCCGTCCCGCGCGGCGGACCATCGCGGCGACACGCCCCGCGCGGCAGCGCGACGCCGGCCGCTCGGCCGGGCCAGCACGGCGGTCGTCGGGCTCAGGCCGGCCATGGTGGCGGGCAGCGGCCCGGCGCCGGTCGGGGCGGTGCGGATGGCCGTCAGCCGGGCGCGTGCCTCGGTCGCGGTGTTCGGCCGGTCCCGCGCACGTTTGGCCAGCAGCCGTCCGATGAGCTCGTCGAGCTCGGCGGGCACGTCCGGACGGACGGTCCGCACCGGCGCGGGCAGGCGGTGCAGGTGCTGGTGCATCACCGCGATGGCGGTCTGTTCCAGAAACGGCGGATGCCCGGTGAGCATCGCGTACAGCACGCAGCCCAGCGAGTACAGGTCGGTGCGGGCGTCGATCGGCTCGCCGTTGGCCTGCTCCGGCGCCATGTACTCGCAGGTGCCGACCGCCTCGCTCGGCCCGGTCAGCGCGGCCTGGGCGTCCCGGGTACGCAACTGGGCGATGCCGAAGTCGCACACCTTCACCACACCGGTCCGGTCGACGATCAGGTTGCCGGGCTTGATGTCGCGGTGGATGACGCCGGCGGCGTGCGCGGCCGAGAGTGCGGCGCACACCTGTTCGGCGATCGTGATGGCTTGCTCGACCGGCAGCGGCCCACCGCTGGTCAGCAGGTCGGCGACGGTGGGCCCGTCGACCAGTTCCATGGCCAGGTAGGTGGCGTCGTGACCGATTCCGGCGTCACGGGCGGCCACGATGTTCGGATGGGCCAGCCGGGCCACCGCTTCGGCCTCGCGGCGTAGCCGCTCCACCATCACCGGCCGGGACGCCAGCGCGGCGTCCAGCACTTTCACCGCGACCGGCTCGCCGGTGTCAATGTCCACGCCGCGCCACACCGTGGCGGTCCCGCCCCGGCCGAGCCGCTCCTGCAGCCGGTACCGGTCGCCGACCATCCCGTTGATCACGTCCCCCAGTCCCCTTCCCTGCCCGGCAAGCGCGGCCGCGTACCACCCCCACCGCGGTCGGCGGACCGAAGGCGGACGTCAGGCAGCCGGGACGGGACGGCCCCGCCGGTGTACGGGGAGGCACCGGCAGGGCCTACGCAACCCGAGCAGCGTCCCGTCCCGGCCCTCTTCCCCAACAAGCGCCTCGGGCACCGCGCGCGTTACTTCAGGGACAGGAGGCCCGGCAAATCGGGGCTTAACGGGCGGGGTCAGCGGGAACTGGAAGCGGACCGGACCGGCTCGTCGTCCCGGTCGCCGCAGAGGTTCAGGTCGTCGATGTCGGCGATGGTCTGCCCCGTGGCGTGCCCCTGCTGGAAGGGCACGATCAGCGTGCGGGCCAGGATGCGCAGGTCGAGCCACAGCGACCATTCGTCCACGTAACGCACGTCGAGGTCGAGCCGCTGGCGCATCGTGAGCCAGCTGCGCCCGCTGACCTGGGCCAGACCTGTGATGCCCGGGCGCATCTCGTGCCGCCGCAGGTGGTGCGCGCTGTAGCGGGGCAGGTACTCCATGAGCAGCGGGCGCGGCCCGACGAGGCTCATCCGCCCGGTCACGACGTGCACCAGCTGCGGCAGCTCATCGAGGCTGGTGCGGCGCAGGAGAAGGCCGAGCTTCGTCGTGCGTTCGTCATCGCCGTGCCAGAACTCGGCGCGGTCGCGGGCCGGCCGCATCGTGCGGAACTTGCACATCGTCCACGGCACCTGGTGCAGCCCGGGGCGTACCTGCCGGAAGAGCGCCGGTCGGCCCGAGTGGACGAGCAGTGCGAGCGCGACCACCGCCATCACCGGTGCGAGCAGCACCAGCAGCAGGCCGCCGACAACGAGGTCGATCGCGCGCTTGACGTACCGGGCCGACGCGCCGGTGCCCTTTGTGGACAGTGATGTGCGACCGTTCATCTTCTACCATCTGCACTCGTGCTGCTCTTTGTCTGCCAGGGAAACCTGTGCCGGTCGCCGATGGCCGAGTTTCTTGCCCGCGCCACTACGGGTGGTGCGGCGGTCAGCGCCGGCACGCACGCGGTCGCCGGCCGCCCGGTGCATCCGCACGCCTTGACCGCCCTCGCCGAGGAAGGGATCGACGCGTCGGGCTTCCGCAGCCGCGCGCTCACAGCGAGCCTTGTCGGCGAGGCCTCGCTCACCTTGACGGCGACGCGGGAGCAACGCGGCGCGTGCACCCGCCTGGCGCCACGCCAGCTAGGCCAGGTCTTCACGCTCCGGCAGTTCGCCCGGCTCGTCGAGGCGGCCGGGCTGCGCGCGCCCACCACTGTGGACGGTGTGCTGGAGGCGGTCGTCGCGGTGCGGAGCAACGTCCAGCCGGTGCCGCCGTCCAGCGACGAGATCGCCGATCCGGTGGCCGGCACGCTCGACGACATGCGCGCCTGTCTGCGGCTGATCCAGCGCGATCTCGCGCCCGTGCTGGCCGTCCTCAAGCTGCCCTGACCAGATCCGCGGCGTCGCGCTGCCGCGTGCGGTGCTTGCCGTCGTGCTGCTGGCCGTAGTAGGCGTAGTACCCGTCACTCGCCTTCGTCGCCTGCATGTTCAGCACGCAGCCGAGCACCCGCGCGTCGACTGCGCGGAGCCGGGCGAGCCCGGTCCTGATCTGCGCGGTGGAGGTCTTGCCCGACCGGGCGACCATCACTGCGCCGTCCGCCATCGCGGTGAGCACGGCGGCGTCGGTGACCGGCACCAGGGGCGGCGTGTCGATGACGATGAGGTCGTAGTGCTCGCGTTGCCGGGCGAGCAGGTGCGCCATCGCCCGGGAGCCGAGCAGCTCGCTCGGGTTGGGCGGGACGGAGCCGCTCGGGAGGACGAACAGCTGGTGCCGGCCCCAGTGCTGCACGACGTCTTCGATGCCTACCTGCCCAGCCAGCACATTGGACAGGCCGACCGCGCCTTCGAGGTCGAGGTACTCGGCCACCTTCGGGCGCCGCAGGTCGGCGTCGATCAGCAGCACGCGCTTGTCGGCCTGCGCGAACGTGATCGCCGTGTTCACCGCCGTGGTCGACTTGCCTTCACCAGGCACGGCACTGGTGACGACGAGCGTGCGCACCGGCCCGTCGACGTCGGCGAACTGGAGGTTGGTCCGCAGGTGCCGCAGCGACTCGCTGCGGGAGCAGGACGCCGCCTCCGTCAACAGTGGAGCGTCGGCCGCCTTGGCGTCGAAGGGTACGACCGCCAGCGTCGGCGCGTCGGTCGCGTCGCGGAGCTCTTCCGCCGACTTCACCGTGGAGTCGAGCTTTTCCCGCAGGACCGCGGCGCCGGCGCCGAGCAGCAGCCCGAGCAGCGTCGCGAGGCCGAGGTTGCGCACCGGCTTCGGCGAGACCGGCGCGTCGTCGGGCGTGGGCCCCGCGACGACGTCCACCTTGACGGTCGCGGTGGACTGCCCCGGCGGCGTCTCCAGCACCTGTACCAGGGTCCGGAAATCCGCGGCGAGGGCCTCGGCGAGCGCCTTCGAGCGCGCCTTGGAGGAGTCGGTGACGGTCGCTTCCAGCAGCACCGTATCGGGCACCACGCGCGCCGTGATCCGCTCCTGCACCTGGCGCGGCGACAGGCCGAGCGACGCGTCGGCCGCGATCGCCTGGGCGAGCCGGTCGCCTTCGAGCAGGGTGGCGTACGAGGTCACCCGCTGCGCCGAGAACAAACCACCTTGGTACGCATCGGAGAGCCCTTGGCTCGGGGTGGTGACAAAGAACGTGACCGAGGTCGCGTACTGGGGAACGGCCAGAATCGTCAGCAGGCCCATCGTGCCGGCGGCCAGCCCGGTGATGAGGGCCACGACCCACCAGCTTCGCCGGATCGCGCGCAAGACGCCAGGTAAATCCACTTAGAAAGGATATGTCGGTTTCAGGCGTCCACCTTGGACAAAACACCCAGCAATTCGGGTTCGTCCGGCCGCCAACCGTCGATCCCCAGCTGGCAGGCGAGAGCCAGGTGGGCGGTGACCGTCTCGGGGCTGGCGTACGCGTCGAGGAAGCGCAGCTCTTCCGGGTCCAGCGGGGGCACGTCGACGCACGAGATCAGCGGGTGCGCCGTCGCCCTGGCCGTCTCGTCGCAGCTGAACAGGTCCTCGTGGAGCTTCTCGCCCGGACGCAGTCCGGTGTAGACGATGTCGACCGACATGTCGCCGCGAGCCGCCAGGATGCGCCGGGCGACCGACTCGATCGCGACCGGAGCGCCCATGTTCGCCACCAGCACCTCGCCGCACCGCCCGATGGCGGTCGCCTGGATGACGAGGTGCACGGCCTCCTGCACGGTCATCAGGTACCGGGTCACCTCAGGGTGCGTCACCGTGATCGGACCGCCCGCCGCGGCCTGCGCCTCGAAAGCGGTCAGCACCGAACCCCGGCTGCCGAGCACGTTGCCGAAGCGCACACTCAGGAACCTGCCCGGGTGCCTTGTCGCGGCGTGGGCGGTGAGCCGCTCGGTGATGCGCTTGGAGTAGCCAAGAACGCTCGTCGGGTTGGCGGCCTTGTCCGTCGAGATGTTGACGAAGGACTCGACGTCGCGCGCCGCTTCGAGCAGGACCTGGGTGCCCCACACGTTGGTCTTGACCGCCTCGCCGGGAAACAGCTGCAGGAGCGGGAGGTGCTTGAGCGCCGCGGCGTGGAAGACGACCTGCGGCTGCCGGGTGGCGAAAATCGCCTGTATCGCGTCCGCGTCGCGCAGGTCGGCCAGGACCGTGTCCGGCGTGCTCAGCAACGCCCGGCCGTACAGCGAGAGCTGCACCGCATGCAGCGCGGACTCGTCCCGGTCGACGAGGACCAGCTCCGCGGGATCGAGATCGCGCACCTGACGGGAGATCTCCGAGCCGATGGAGCCGCCCGCCCCACCACCAGGACCCGCTTGCCTGCCACGTGGGCACCGACCGATCCGAGGTCGGTGTCGCTCTGGCATCTTCCCAAAATGTCGCCCAGCGGCACTCTCAGCACATAGGCAGTCTAAGCGAGCAAACCGGTACAATTCGTCAACATGCGTGTGCCGCGGATCATCCTGCTTTGTCTGTCTTTTTTGGTACTTGTGGTAGCCATCGCTGGCTTGTCGATTCACCTCGTGGCCCGTCACCGGCTGGGCGCCATGCGAACGCTGCCTGATCCCTTCGCCGCCATCCCGGCCACCGAGCGGCCGCCACCATCCCCGGAGCGGGCGCTGACCATCCTGCTCGCCGGCATCGACTCCGAACAGGACACCTCACCGGCACGCAGCGACGCCCTGATGCTGGTGCGGCTCACCGCCGACCGTCACCACGCCTACGTCGTCTCGCTCCCGCGCGACTCGTGGGTCAACATTCCCGGCCACGGCATGGACAAGGTGAACGCCGCGTACGCCTACGGCGGCCAGACGCTTGCCGTGCGCACCGTGGAGCGGCTGACGAAAGTACGCATCGACCACGTGGCGGTCGTCGACATGGCGGGCTTCCGCGAGCTGACCGACGCCCTCGGCGGCGTGGTCCTCACGGTGCCCGAGCAGGTGACGGACCCGCACTTCGTCTCCTTCCCCGCCGGCACGCGGCGGTTCGACGGCGCGGCCGCGCTCGCCTACGTGCGCGAACGGCGCGGCCTGCCCCGCGGCGACCTGGACCGCGTGCGCCGGCAGCAGGAGTTCCTCCGGGCCGTGCTGCAGCAGATGGGCCAGGAGGACGACCCCCGCCGGCTCGCCGCCGCGCTCGACGCCGTCACCCGGACGGTCGCCGTCGACAAGGGATTCGGCACCGGTGAGATGCTGCGGCTGCTACTCGGCTTCCGCAAGCTCGACGGCGAGGTCACCTTCCTCACCGCGCCGGTGACGGGCACCGGGATGGTCGGCGACGCCAGCGTCGTCTTCCTCGACACGAAACTCGGTCCGCCGTTCTGGAAGGCGGTCGGCACCGACCGCCTCGACGACTATCTGTCCACTCACGACACCGAGCTGTTGACGGCACCGCCGCGGTAGTCACCGACCGCCTTCCGGCCCAAGCGCAGGCATCCGGCCTGGTACGCCGCGGCGCCCGCGGCGAGGCCGACCGCGGCGCCGAGCGGTCCGACCATGGGGATGAGCACCATGTCCACCACCGTGGTGACGAGCGCGGCCGCGCCCATCAGCGACAGCACCGTACGGCTGCGCCCGGCCATCTCCAGCCGCTTCTGGGTCAACAGGCTGTACTGCCAGATCGCCGACCCCAGGCCCAGAAACACGAGCACCGCCACCGAGGGCGCCGGCACGCCGACCACGATGGGGATCAGCCACGGCCCGACCGCGACCATCGCCACGGTGGCGGCGAGCATCGAAAGAGCCAAGATCCGCTGGTACGCGACGAGCGTCCGCACCGCCTGGTCCGGCCGCCCCCGGTTCCACGCGGCCATCACGAGCGGATGCACGGCCATGCTGATCGGCGTGGCGATGAACAGATACCCGCGGATGACGATGTCGGCCACGGCGCCGTACAGCCCCGCCGCCTCAGGTCCCAGCCACGTGCTCAGCAGCAGGCGGTCCACGTACAACAGTCCGTACGAGGCGGCCAGCCACAGCGACATCGGCCAGCCGTAGCTCCAGTAGGCTCTCAGCAACGCGTTGGCGCGGGCACCGGTGCGGGCGCGGGAGGTGGCCACTGTCCCCCGCCCCGCGGCGAGTGCGCCGGCGAGGTTTCCGATGGCCATCCCGGCGAGGGCGGCGGGGGCGCCGTCGAGGAGCGTGGCGTGCACCGCGACGCTGGCCAGCAGGCCGACGATCGCGCGCACCCACTCGATTGCTATGACCCGGCCGGTCTGCAGGTCGCGCTGCACGCGCGTCACGCGGACCATGTAGAAGCCGGTGGCGCAGCACAGCGCGGTCGCCGTCACCAGCACCACCGGATCGTCGGCCCCGCCCAGCGCGCCGCCCACCAGCACAAGAAGGACGGCCACCAGTGCGGCAGGGCCGTTGACCGCCGACGCGATCGACCACCTGGGGAGCAGGTGCATCGCCTGTCGCGGGTCGCCGGCTCCCCGCAACGCCGACTGCCGCAGCCAGCCGACCCCAAGCGATTCGGCGATGAGTACGAGCGCGGTGATGGTCGTATAAAGCCCGTACGACGTGGTCCCGATAAGCCCGATGAGCACCGGCGTGGCGGCGAAAATGACCGCGACCGGCACGACCCGCGACAGTGAGTAGGCCGCCAGCGCCTTCCAGGAGACCGCCCGGATGGCCGCGCTGGGGGTAGCCGTGTCGGCGGTCATGCCGAGCGGGCCAGCTCAGGCACGGCAGCGGTCGCCGATGCCGCCTGGGCGCCGGCGAACAGGCCGATCGCGAGCATCAGGAGGTGGGTCGACGTGACGGTGGTCAGCGAGTCCAGCGCGACGCCGGTGATCGCCACGACCAGGGCGTAGAGGGTGGCGAGCTCGGCCCAGAGCTTGGTGTACGGCTCGACGCCGGGGTCGCGCGACACGCGGTAGGCGTGCACGGCGACGATCGCCAGCGCGCCGAGGAAGAGCGCACCGCCGACAAGGCCGAAGTCCAGCCAGGCGCGCAGGAGGATGTTGTGCGCCTCGGTGATGGGCAGCGCGGGACTCGGCAGACCACCCGGTCCAACGCCAAGTACCCAAAACACCGGATCGTCGGCGGACCGGTCGAGAATCGGCGTCCACACCTCCTGGAAGCGGTCCCGGGCCCCGCGGTACAGGCCGCCGCCGCTGAGCCGTTCGGTGTGGTTGTGGACGACGTACCAGGCGGCCACGGAACCGGCCGCGCCCACCAGCGCGACCCGCGGCGCCAGCGCCAGCCGGCCGTGGCTCGACTGCACCACGAAAAGGCCGACCAGGCAGATGATGCTGACCAGCGCGGTTCTGGACTCCGCCAGGTAGGCGCAGACCGCAGACGGGACGAACAGCGCCACCGCCGTCGCGGCCGACATGAGCTTGGCGCGGTACGCGGCCAGGGCGAGCGCCACCGCGAACGCGAAGAATGTGCCGGTGCCGGCCGAGCTCGGCTCGCCGATCAGCCGAGGGCCGTACGAGTCGACCTGGTCGCCGGCGGCACGGCCGATGAGCACGGTGGCCTGTCCGGTGACGACCTGGTACGCGAACCACAGCACGTTCGCGGCCACCGCGCCGACCAGCAGGCGCAGCGCGAGCTTCCCGGCGTCGCCGCCGCTGCGGCGGTAGAGGGCGCACGCCACCACCGCGACGGCGAACAGCAGCAGGTGCCGCCCGAGAAACGCCACCCTGCGCAGCGGGCTGACCTGGTCGTCGACCAGCAGCTGGACGACGGTGACGACCACGGCCGCGTAGCAGGCGATCGCGAACCAGCGCCACCACACCTGCCGGCGGTCCAGCAGGGCCGTGCCCGCCGCGGACGCGTACGTCACGAGCGCGGCCACCGGCAGCAGGACGTCCTGCGGCCGCAGGTCGATAGCCCGCCCGTCGTCGAGAGCGCCCAGACGAAACCGCGGCCCCAGTCCGATGGAGATGATCAGCAGGGCAAGCAGAAACGACGCGCCCCCCAGCTTCACGCCGGGGCCTCGACCGCGTAAAGCGACCACCGCACGGTCCGCCACATGAGCCGCGCCGCCGGGCGCTCGTCGAAGCCGGCGCGGCGCTGGGCCCGGCGCGCGGCGCGCAGCTTCTGCTCGACGGCCTGCGCCAAGGTCGTTGACACGTGTTCGGCTCCGATCTAGATGAGTGCCGCGCCGTACCGGTAGGCCGGGAAGTATCCGCGGTCACGCAGTTCCTGTGTGGACATTCCGAGTGCGGCGGCGCGCTGGGCGACGAGTACGTCGTAGGAGGGCTGGTCGACGATCGCGCTGCCGTGCCAGACCGGGGTCTTCGTCCCGCCGAACGTGCTCTTGAACCGGAAGAGGCTGTCACCCGGCCGTATCCCGCCGCCGAAGTGCATGGTGGAGCGCCCGCTCTCGGCCGCCCAGCGCAGGATCGCCCAGATGAGAAGGTTGTTGGCGCAGCCGGATCCGGCGGACAGGTTGGAGCCGGCGAGGTGGTAGTGCACGCGCTCGCGGTGGGCGAGGACGAGGGCCGCCGCGACGACCTCACGGTCCGGCGTCCACACCTGCGCCAGCAGGAGGTTGGGTCCGAGGCCGTCCAGCAGGGCGGTGTAGAAGGCGTCCGCGAAGATGAAGTCCGGCGCGCCCACGCGGCGCATCGTCTCCGCGTAGAGCGTCCGGAATGGACTGTCCGGCGCGAGGTCCGCGGTGGTGGCCTCCCGCAGACCGGAGCTGAGGCCGACCTTCTCGGCCTTGCGGATGCGGCTGCGGCAGGAGGCCTTGAGTCCGTCCCAGACCGCCGCCAGCCCGTCGCCAACGTGGATGGTGACGGTCTCGTTGCGCTGCACCAGGGACAGCCCGTCGAGGGTGCGCACCGCCTCCAGCGACGAGGGGTCCAGCGGTGAGAAGCGGAAGTACATGGCGACGATTCCCTGAGCGCGCCATCCCCGCTTGGTGTCCGCCCAGAACGCGGCAAGCTCCCCGGCGGTGGTGCGCGGCGCGACGTAGATGCCGGAGAACCCGAACGGGCTGATCGCGTCGCAGCGGCCGTCGCCGAGCTGGTTGACGACGTAGGGCACGAGGACGCGCTCGTCCAGGCGCACCGAGTCCCACGTCCCGTCGCGGAGGATGGCCGCGGCCCTGCCGTACCCCTCGGTGAAGTAGACGTCGGGGCACAGCTCGCCGGCGAGGGCCTGGGCGCTGTTCATCCCCGCGCCTCGAGAAACGTCGAGATCGCCCCGTGTACGCGTTCGACCTGCGCGTCGGTGAGGGCGGAGCCGCTGGGCAGCGCGAGGCCGGTGCGGTGGAGCCGCTCCGCCGCGCCGGTGATCAGGGCCTCGCAGCCTGCGTACGGGGCGAGCAGGTGCAGCGGCTTGAAGAGGGGACGCGCCTCGACGTCGTGGCTCTCCAGGTGCGCCCCGAGCATGCCGGCGCTCCAGCCCGCCAGTTCGGGGTCGACCACTATCGCGGTGAGCCAGCAGTTGCTGTGCCGGTCGTCGGCGCCGAGCAGGCGGACGCCGGGCACGCTCGCGAACAGCTTCGCGTACCGCTCCCGCAGCTCGCGCCGCCGCTCCATCATGGCGTCGACCCGACGCAGCTGGGCCCGTCCCACCGCCGCCAGCAGGTTGCTCAACTGGTACTGGTAGCCGATGTCGGTGTGGTCGAACTCGCGGCCGGGCACGCGAGCCTGGCGGGACAGGTGGCGGGCCCGGTTGGCGATGGCGACGTCGTCGGTGAGCAGCATGCCGCCCCCCGACGTGGTAATGATCTTGTTGCCGTTGAACGAGAGCGCCGCGGCCCGCCCGAAGGAGCCGGCGGCGCGGTCGCCGTGCCGGGAGCCGAGCGACTCGGCGGCGTCCGCGACCAGCGGCAGCCCCGCGGCGTCGCAGATGGGCAGCAGCGAGCGGTACTCGGCACACACCCCGTACAGGTCGACGGTGAGCACCGCCGCCACCTCGCCGGCGCGCTGGGCGACGACCTCGGCGACAAGCTCCGGGTCGACGTTGCCGGTGTGCGGGTCGCAGTCCACGAACACGGGCTCGGCGCCGACGTAGCGCACGGCGTTCGCGGTGGCGACGAACGTCAGCGCCGGTACCAGGACGCGGTCGCGCGGTCCGATGCCGAGCGCCAGGAGGGCGAGGTGCAGGGCGGCGGTGCCCGAGTTGACCGCCACGGCGTGCTCGACGCCGACCCGGCGCGCGACCTCGCGCTCGAAGGCTTCGACGTCCGGACCCAGCGGCGCGACCCAACCCGACCTCATCGCCGCCAGGACGTGGGCCTCTTCGAGGTCTCCCACGTCCGGCGGCGACAGGTGTATCCGCTCGGCCATCAACCGCGTCTCCCTAGATATCTGGACATTTCGCCCCTAGTAGTACCAGTCAGACGAGGCCCACGCCGAACCGATACGCCGGGAAGTAGCCGCTGTCTTTCAGCTGGGTCGCGGTGCTGCCGGCCGCCGCGGCCCGCTCACGCACGAGCCGGTCGTAGGCGACCGGATCGAGGACAGCCGCTCCCGTCCAGAACTGCTTGCGGCAGCCGCCGAAGGTCTCCTTGAACCGGAACAGGCTGTCGTCCGGCCGTAGCCCGCCTCCGAAGTGGACCCAGCCGCGATCGCTCTCGGCCGCCCACGACAGGATCGTCCACAGCAGCAGGTTGTTGCAGCCGAGCGCCGCGCTTGTCCCGTCCGAGCCGGCGAGGTGGTAGTGGACCCGGTCGCGGTGGGCGAAGACCAGAGAGGCCGCCACGATCCGCCCGTCCGCGTCGGCGACCTCCACGATCACGAGCCCCGCGCCGAGACCCGCCACCAGCGCCTGGTAGTAGTCGTCGTCGAACAGGTAGGCCGCGGCGCTGCCGACCCGGCGCATCGTCTGTTCGTAGAGCGTCCTAAATGGAGCCCCCGGCATCACGTCGTGCGGCACGGCCGGCCGCGCCCGCGCGGTGAGCCCGGCCCGTCGCGCCTTGCCGACCTGCCGGCGGCACGAGCTCCGCAGGCCGTCCCACAGCGCGTCGAGGCCCTCGTCCACCTTTACCGCGATGGTGTCACCCCGCCGGGTCAGCACGATGTCGTCCAGCGCCGCCACCGCGTGCAGCGAGTCCAGGTCCAAGGGCGAGAAGCGGAAGAACATGGCGACGATGCGGCGGTCCCGCCACTCCTCCTTGACCTGCTTCCAGAACCGCGCCAGGTCGCCGCCGCCCCGACCGGGCGCGACGTGGATTCCCGAGTACCCGTACGGGCTGGCGGCGTCGTACAGTCCATCGTGGACGGCGTTGACCACGTAGGGCAGCAGCAGCTCGTCCCGCCACCGCAGGCAGTGCCAGTCGCCACCGCGGGCAGTCGCCGACGCCCTGCCGTAGCCCGCCGTGAAGTACGTGTCCGGGCAGTCGGCGTCGGGCAGCTCCCCACTCAGCATGCCGCGGGTACCCCTGCCGCCCGGGCCAGGATCCGCTCCAGCTCCTGGCAGTGCGCGTCGCGGTCGAAGCGCTCGCGGGCCAGCCGCCGGGCGGCGTCGCGGGCCGTCCCGCACGCCCGCGGGTCCCGCACGAACGCCGCCACGGCTTTGGCGGCGCCGGCCGGATCATCCGGCTCCAGCACGAGACCGACGTCGTGCCGCGCGATCAGCTCGGCCACCCAGCCGCCGTTGTTGACGGCGATCGGGCGGCCGGCGGCGAGCGCGTCGAAGACCTTGTTCGGCGAGTTGGCGCTGAGCGCGGGCAGGTTGAGGAACGTGCTCAGCGCCAGGTCACACGCCCCGAACCAGGCGACCGCGTCCTTGCGCATGACCGCCGGCAGCAGGAAGAACGTCCGGTCCAGCACGCCGAGCCTGTCCGCCAGCGCGCGCACCTCGTCGCGCTTGGCGCCGTCACCGATGACGACCACGCGGATCTCGGGATCGATCGCCGCCAGCCGCTCGGCCATCCGCACGACGTAGTCGACGCCGTTGGCCAGCCCGATCGTGCCGGCGTACAGGACCATCGGGCGGTGCCCGAGCCAGGGCGTCTGCGCGCGCAGTCGCTGCCCGGCCTGCTCCGCGTCCGCAAACTCGGCGAGGTCGCAGTTGTTGGGGATGACGGTGACCCTGGCGTCGGGAAAGCGCCGCCGGATGCTCTCGGCCATCGTCGGCGAGAGCGCGACGATCTCGGACGAGTGCCGGTACGCCTGCGCCTCCAGCCACCTCGCCGCCCACCGCGCCGCCGGGGAACGCAGCGCGCCCATGGCGATCGGTACCTCCGGCCAGACGTCACGCACCTCGAAGACCATCGGCGACCGCCGCCGCCGGGAGGCGTAGATGCCGGGGATCGCCACCGTCAGCGGTGTGCTGGAGGCGAAGACGACGTCGTGGGGAATCCGCGCGGCCACGCGCGCCGCGCCGACCGCGAACTGCCCGAACGCCTTGATGCGCGCCCCGTAGCCCAGGTGGTTGGAGTAACGCGTCGGCACGAAATGTTCGACAATTCCGCGCTCCGGCGCGCCGGGCTCAGCACACGCACCGGCAATCATGTGCACCTCGTGGCCGGCGCCGGCGAGCCGTTGGGCAAACCCGAGCGAGCGGCTACCCCCGAGGTTCGCGCCCGCCGGAAGGTAGTGCTGGTCGATATAGACAATGCGCAAAGATCGCCCCTACATGGGATGTGCCCACTTTGTACGCATTATGGCGTTTTGCACATCCCTCCCCCACCCGACACGCGGTTACGGGCGGGGGCAGTCCGGGCCACGGGCTGGTTGTTCGACCGGTGTGAAGAAGCCCTTGATGGCGGGCCTGAGCGCGCCGAGGCGGTTCATCTTCTTCGGCACCACCCACCCGGCGTACGGCAGGCCGGCGCGGCCGCGGTGGTCGGGGGTGGACAGCGGCTGATGTACTTCGGTGAACCCGCCGTCCGCCTGTCGCCGGATGATGCCGGTCTCCACGCCGTGCGCCAGTACCTGGCGGTCGTGCTGCTGCAGGCCGAGGCAGATCCGGCGGGTGAGCCAGTACGCGGCCGGCGGCAGGAGCAGCAGCCCGATGCGACCGGCCCAGGTCATCGCGTTCGTGCTGATGTGGAACGAGAGGGCGATGAGGTCGGCGGCGCCCGCGGCGGTCAGCACGAGATAGAAGGTGACGGCCATGGCGCCGAGCGCGGTGCGGGTCGGAGCGTCCCGGGGCCGCTCGAGCAGATGGTGCTCGCGGCGGTCCCGGCGCACGCGCGCCTCGACGAACGGGTACGTCATCGGGAGCATGAACAGGATGCCCGGCAGCACCACCGCCGCCCAGAAGATGGGTGCGATGGCATACCCGTCACCGATCGGGATCGTGACCTCCCAGGGCGGCATCAGCCGGACCGCTCCGTCGAGAAACATGACGTACCAGGCCGGCTGCGACGCCGCCGACACCGTCGCGGCGTGTGCGGGTCCGGCGAGCCAGACCGGGTTGATCTGGAGCAAGCCGCCGAGCAGCGCGAGGACCGCGCACACCAGCGTGAACAGGCCGGCCTGTTTCACCACGTGGCCGGGAAACAGGCGCTGGCCCACGACGTTCTCTTCGGTGCGGCCCGGTCCCGGCCACTGGCTCGGCCTGCGCCGCCACGCCAGTACGGCTTGGACGGCCGCCAGCCCGATGAGCAGACCGGGGAGCAGCAGCGTGTGCAGGAAGGAGAGGCGGCCGATTATCACGTCGCCGGGAAACTCGCCGCCGAAGATGGAGGTTGTCAGCCAGGTGCCGACCACGGGTATCGACAGGAGGATGGCCGACAGGATCCGCATGCCGGCGGCGGACTGGCCGTCGTCCATGGCCATGTAGCCGGTGTAGCTGGTGAAGAGGCCGGTCCAGAAGAGCAGGAGGCCGACGACCCAGCTCGACGTCCGCGGCTTGCGGAACGCACCGGTGAAGAAGACGCGCAGCAGGTACAGCAGGAGCGATGCCATGAACAGCAGCGCCGCCCAGTGGTGCATCTGGCGCATGAGCAGACCACCGCGGACGTCGAACGAGATGTCCAAAGTGGAGGAATAGGCCGCGGACATGCGCACTCCTCGCAGCGGCGTGTACGACCCGTCGTACACCACCTCCTCCATCGACGGCTCGAAGAAGAACGCGAGGAACGCGCCGGTGACCAGCAACACGATGAACGAGTACAGCGCGATCTGGCCCAGCAGCAGGGACCAGTGGTCGGGAAGGACCCTGTTCAGCAAGCCGCGCAACCCGGTCTTGCCCATGATGTCTTCCGTCCTGTCGGCATTGGCTGTCGATCATCAGGCGTTGGCAACCTGATCCCTGTGACAGCCACGCCGCATGACGTGGACCACAGACGGCACTCCCGGTGCCGAGCGCTCGGCACCGGGAGTGTGGGTACAACGGAAGGGTGTCGGGACGACCGTCAGACGGCCGTGCGCGACCACTGCTGGTTCGTGCCCGTGTTGCACGGATACTGCTTGAGGACCACGCCGTCCGCGGTCGACGCCGACGGCACGTCCACGCACTTGCCGCTGTGCCGCGCCCGCAGCTGGAAGTAGCTGCCGTTGGCGACCATCTGGAACTGCTGGTTGGTGCCGCTTCCACAGGTGTACTGGATGAGGTCGGCACCGTCGGCGGTGGAGGCGCTCACCACGTCGAGGCACTTTCCGCTGTGCCGGCTGATGAGGCGCCAGTAGCCGCTACCGGCGTCCTGGAACTGCCACTGCTGCCACGCGTTGCCGTTGTACGTGTACTGGCCGACGCGCGAGCCGTTGTCCGTGTTGGGTGACTGGACGTCCATGGCCTTGCCGCTGTGACGCGCGTTGACCCGGTAGAACGTGGCGGGCGGTGGCGTGGTGCCGCCGCCGACGGTGTCGCCCCAGGCGTAGCGGATGCGGTCGGCGCCGGAGGTGTTGCGGATGGTCAGGTTGAGGTTGGTGCCGCTGCCGCTGAGGGCGAACATCGAGTACCAGTCGTAGCCGATGTTGCCGGGCTTGCCGCCGAGGGCCGGCCAGTAGGTGCCGCCCATCTGGTTGTCGCGCATGACCTGGGCCATGGCCCGGATGTGGCGCACGAAGTTGTCGGTGCTGTTCGCGTCGCCGTAGTTGAGGCCGTTGTCCATCGGCGCGCCGAACTCGGTGGCAACCGCGCGGGAGGCGCAGTTGCCCAGGCGGGTCTGGATGTGGCTGCGGAACGCGTCGTACGTCATCGCGCCGTAGAAGAACGCGTAGTGGTGGAAGGAGAACAGCGTTCCACTGAAGCGGCTGTCGTTGCAGACGTCCCGCAGGTCCTGACTGAAGCCGGTACCGCCGATGAGCACCCGGCCCGGCACCGCGGAGTAGTGGTAGCTGAGCCAGTTGGCGGCGACGTCGCGCCACTCCGCCGAGCTGTACCCGTGCGGCTCGTTCATCGGCTCGAAGTACACGTTGGTGTTCGAGCCGTAGGCGTTGGTCACCGTGGACCACATCGTGTTCCACGCCGCGAGGTTGGTGATCCGGCCGCCGGAGGCGGCACCGTCCTCCCAGTAGGCGAGGATGACCTTGAACCCACGGGCGATCGCCGCGTCGATGGCGCCCCGGTAGGCGTTCCACCATGTCGTACCCACCGTGTGGGTGTTGACCGGCAGCCGGACGGTGTTGACCCCCATCGTGGTGGCCATGTCGTCGTAGAGGGCGTTCGCCTTGGCCTGCACCGTCGCGTTGCTGTCGGACTGGCTCAGGCCGTGTAGGACGAGCGGGCCGGTGCTGAAGTTGTCGCCCAGTACGGCCCAGTTCATCCCTCGAAACTGGCGGGTGGCAGCGGTGGCCGGCGACGAGATGACCACGACGCTACCGAGTGCTGCCAGCGCGGCCACCACAGCAACCGTGAACCAGCGCACCTTCTTTGTCCTGAAATGTCCAGTCACCAAATCTCGCCCCTCTGGTCCGGACATCGGCTGATGTCGTTTCGGTTACATCGGTAACGGAAACAACAACGTGACGCCAGACTTCGATCCGAGACGTTCGGGAACGTTCAGGCTCGAACACGGGCGAACGTCCAGAGGTCGCGGGCGATGAGCGGACCCACGATAGCCGATTTCGACGCGGAAACCGACGCGAGTGCGCTATACGCGTTACGGTTTGGTGATGACGGAGAATCTCGTGGCCACTCCCCCAGCGGCGGGGACGATCAACATCCCAGGCCTGGTCGACGAGGTCCTGGCCGACTTCCTGGCCACCTCGACGGCCACCTTGGCCGCGTGGGATTCAGCGCTGTGCTGGCTGGCGGACGCCGCCCGCGACGCGGTGCTGGGCGGAGGCAAGCGTCTTCGTCCCACGTTCGCCTACTGGGGCTGGCGCGGCGTGGCCGGGCCGGCGGCGCCGGTCGACACCGTGCTGCCCGCCCTGGCGGCGCTGGAGTTTCTGCACGCGTTCGCGCTCGTGCACGACGACGTGATGGACGCGTCGGCGACCCGGCGCGGCCGGCCCACCACCCACCGGGCGTTCGCCAACCTGCACACCGGCCAGGGATGGCGCGGCGAGGCGGACCGGTTCGGGGACGGCGCGGCGATCCTGGTCGGCGACCTGTGCCTGGTCTGGGCCGACCAGCTGATCGCCGCCAGCGCCCTGCCCGGCCACCGGCTCGCCGCGGCCCGGGCCTGCTACGACCGGATGCGCCTGGAGGCGATCGCCGGCCAGTTTCTGGACCTGCTCGGCGGCGCCCAGCCGGCATGGACCGTGGAGCGTTCCCTGCTCACGATCCGGCTCAAGACCGCCAGCTACACCACCGTGCGTCCGCTGCATTACGGCGCGGCTCTGGCCGGCGCGCCACCGGGCGACAGCCTCCACCGCGCCTACACCGGCTACGGGCTGGCCGTCGGCGAGGCGTTCCAACTCCGCGACGACCTGCTCGGCCTGACCGGCGACCCGGCCGAAACCGGCAAGCCCGTCGGTGACGACAGCGCCGGCCACAAAGCGACCGTCGTCTCGCAGCTGGCCAGGTCCCTCGCCGAAGGACCCGACGGCGACCCGACCCCCAGCCAGACGGCGGCGGCGGTACGGCGAAGTGGCGCGGTCGACCGGGTCGAGGAGATGATCGCCGAGCGGGTCGCCGCAGCCCTGGCGGCGCTCGACCAGACGCCGATCCACCCGGACGCCCGCGCCGCGCTCACCGACCTGGCCAAGATCGCCGCCTGGCGGTCGGCGTGACGCCCCGCGCCGGGCACCGCGTCGTCAGCTGACCCACACCGTCTTGACGTTGACGAACTCGCGGATGCCGAATCCGGACAGCTCCCGCCCGTACCCGGAGTCCTTGATCCCGCCGAACGGCAGCTGGGGGAACGACGCGGTGTTGCCGTTGACGAACACCGCGCCCGCCTCGATCCTCGCGGCGAGCGCGGTGATCTCGTCGGGGTCGCTGGTCCAGACGCTGGAGCTGAGCCCGAACGGCGAGTCGTTGGCCCGCTCGACCGCCTCGGCGAGGTCGCGCACCGGATAGAGGCAGGCCACGGGGCCGAAGCACTCCTCGCGGTAGATGCGCATCCGCGGCGTCACTCCGGTCAGGACGGTCGCCGGGTAGAACCAGCCCGGCCCGTCCGGGACGGCACCACCGGTACGCACGGTCGCCCCCTTGGACCGGGCGTCCTCGACGAGCGCGTGCGCGTCGGCGCGGCCCTGCTCGGTGGCGAGCGGCCCGAACGACGTGTCCGCGGCGAACGGGTCGCCGGCCTTCTGCGCGGCCATACCGGCGACGAACCGCTCCTCGAACTCCGCGTACACCGCCTCGTGCACGTAGAAGCGCTTGGCGGCGATGCAGCTCTGCCCACTGTTCTGGGTGCGGGAGGCGACGCCCGCCTCGGCCGCCTTGGCGACGTCGGCGGACGGCAGGACGATGAACACGTCGGTGCCGCCGAGCTCCAGCACGCTCTTCTTGATGTTGCGGCCGGCCGCCTCCGCGACCGCCGCGCCCGCGCCGACCGAGCCGGTGAGCGTGACCGCCCGCACCCGCGGGTCGTCGAGGAGCCTCGTCGTACGGGCGGCCTCCAGCAGAAGCGTCTGGAAGGCGCCGGCGGGGAAGCCGGCGCGGGTGAACAGCTCGCCAAGATAGAGCGCGCACTGCGGCACGCTCGACGCGTGCTTGAGCAGCGCCGTGTTGCCGGCCATCAGGGCCGGCGCGGCGAAGCGGATGACCTGCCAGAACGGGTAGTTCCACGGCATGACGGCGAGGATCGTGCCAAGCGGCTGGTACACCACGCGGGCGTCCGAGGCGCCGACCTCGGCGGGCGGCACCGGCCGCTCGTCGGCGAGGTACGCCTCGGCGTGCTCGGCGTAGTGGCGCATGCCCCGGGCCGACTTCGCCACCTCGTACGCGGCGGTCGGCAGCGTCTTGCCCATCTCGGTGGCGATGAGCGCGGCGAGCTCGGCCGCCTCGGCGTCGAGGAGGTCCGCGGCGCGCCGCATCCACGCGCCGCGCTGGGCGAACGTGGTGGCCGCGAGCGCGCCGTTCGTGGCGTGCGCGCGGGCGAGGATCCGCTCGACCTGCTCCGCGGTGTGCGCCTCGAACGTCTTGAGGGTCTGTCCGGTCGCCGGGTTGACGGTCGCGATGGGCATCGGGGCTCCCTTCAGGGTGTGACCAGCCGGCGGGCCAGTGCCAGCGCGCCGGCCGCGGGTGGTCCGGTGAGAAGGTGGACGGTGAGGTCGGGGTGGCGCGCGGCGACCCGGCTGGCGAACGCCTCGTACAGCCGGGGCTGGTGGGTGACCACGCCGCCGGCGGCGACCACGTCACCGCCGGCCGCGCCCCGGCGCACGAGCTGGTCGACCAGTGTGGACAGATGGTCGGCGGCATCCTGGACCGCGCGGGCGGCCAGCGCCGAGCCGCGGTCGGCGGCGGCGAAGACCGCCGGGGCGCGCGGCCCCCAGTTGTCGGTCGTGGGTTCGTCGTTGACGGCGCGGGCGAGCCGCTCGGCGGTGCCGGCCCCGAACGCGTCGCACAGCGCGGA
This sequence comes from Phytohabitans houttuyneae, assembly GCF_011764425.1. Lineage (NCBI taxonomy): Bacteria > Bacillati > Actinomycetota > Actinomycetes > Micromonosporales > Micromonosporaceae > Phytohabitans > Phytohabitans houttuyneae. The sequence continues at coordinate 1,025,255 of NZ_BLPF01000002.1, read as the reverse complement.
GAGCAGCCCGTCGTCCGGCTCGCCGTCGTCGTGGGCGCCCAGCGCCAGGCGGGTGGCCTCGCGGACCAGGCCGGCCGCGCCACCCTCGTCGCCGATGACCGCGCCCCACCCGCCGGTAAAGAGCCACTGGCCGGACGCGTCGCGGCCCACGCCGATCGCGCCGGTACCGGAGATCACGCCGATGCCGTCGTCGAGCCCGGCCGCCGGTACCAGAAGGGCGGCGTCATTGACCGCGACCGCGCGGTGGCCGCGGGCAGCGAGCGCCGCGGTGAAGGCGTGCGCCAGGGCTGTCGAGTCGAGCCCCTGCGCACCGACCCCGAGCGCCACCACCTCGCACCCGGGCGGTGTGGCGCGGCGCAGGGCGGCGTCGATCCAGCCGGCGCCGGCCTCGACCGGCTCGGCGTTCCAGCCCGTCGACGGTATGTCCACTGTGGCCACCCGGCGGCCGTCGAGCGCCTCGACAAGGATCGTGGTCTTGGTGCCGCCCGCGTCGATCCCGGCGATAGCGGCGCTCACGCCTCGACCTTGATGTCGTTGTTGTGAAACACGAACTCCTCGACGTCGACGCCGCGCACCCCGGCGACGGCGGCGGCGAGCACCTGCATGACCAGCGCCTCCAGCACCGCCCGCTGGTTGGGCGGCACGGCCGGCAGCTTGACCGCGCGAATGCCGCGCTGCTCCGGCACGTCGGCCGCGGAGACGAGTACCACGCGGTGGCCGGCGCCGGCGAGCGTGTGCGCCAGCGCGACCTCGCGGTCGTCGCCGAAGAGCACGTGAACGCCGTCTCCGGCCGACTCCATCGCGCCGTGCAGGTACTGCCGGGTGCTCATCGCGGCGGACGGCACCCGCGCGACCTCGCGCAGCAGCAGCGCGCCCGCCTCCGCGGAGCCGACCGAGGGGCCGGCGCCCACGAAGTCGGCCGAGCGGGCGTCGCGGAAGCTCTCGGCGAGCGAGGCGGCCCGCTCCCCCACCACCTTCTCGGTCCACCGGAACAGCTCCGGCAGCCGGGCCCAGCCGGGGTCGACCTCACCACCGTCCCACACCTCGGCGAGCATGCCGAGGGCGGCGACCGTGGCCGTGTACCCGATGGTGGAGGCGTAGCTGTCCGGAATGTTGCCCAGCTCCAGGCGGTGCGCGACGGCGGCGGAGATCGGCGAGGGGTGGGCGTTGACGACCGCGTACCGGCGCCGCGGCTCGACCGAGCCGAGCACCGCGAGCGTCTCGGCGCTGCGGCCGCTCTGCGACACGCCGACCACTGGATGCGGCGAAGCCGGGTAGGGCAGCGGGTGGTCACCGGCCCCGAGCCGCCACGCGTGCACGCCCCGCAGGCGCAGTGTCCACACCGGAGCGCAGGCCGCCGCCAGGCTCGCGCCGATGCCGACGAAGACCGGGCCCGGCCCGCGCAGTCCGCCGGCGTCCCGCTGGGCGCGTACGGCCGTGGTCAGCGTGCCGATCGCGTCCTCGAGCGCCCGTGCCTGGCCCGCCCTCGCCTCCGCGAACGTGATGTAGTCGTGCATCTGCGCCCTTGTCTAGTGGTGGTGGCTGTGGCAGTGGGCGGCCGCCGAAGGCGGCACGTCGAGGGTGGGGTTGCGGCCGAAGAAGCCGTACGGCTTGAGCGTGAACCCGGTGGTGTCGACCGGCATCACCGGCCAGTCCTCCGGCCGTGGAAAGTGGGTGAGGCCGAACGTGTGCCACACGACGATGTCCGCGCCGTCGATGTCGCGGTCGGCGGCCGTCCAGGCGGGCAGCCCAGCCCCGCCGGGGTGCATGTTGACAAGGTCACCGGCGGGATAGAGCTCGGCCGGGTCGTACGCGGTGACCCACAGGTGCTTCGTGGCGAAGGTGGCCCGCCGGTGGATGTCCGACTCGGCGTCGGCGAGCAGCACCGGTTGCCCTTGCGGGTGGAGGGTGTAGCCAACCGGCTGGCCGAGTCTGTTGTGGACGGTGGGGTTGGAGATGAACCAGATCCTGCCCTTGCCGTTGTCGGCCAGCCGCTGCGCCTGCGACTCGGTGCGCAGCCGGGTCACCACCGGGGTGAAGCCGGTGCCGGTCGGGTTGGCCGGGCCGCGCGGCACCAGCACCGCGTCGATCTCGTCGACCGCGTTGACCGGCCCGTCGACCGCCATGTCCAGCCGCGCGCTGAACAGGTGCTGGTGGTGTGGCGCGCCGAGCCCGGGCGCGATCTCGGTGGCGTACGCGTAGCCGGGGCCTGGATAGGCGGAGGTGAAGACCACTCCGGTCGCCTTCACCTCGAACTCGATCGTGCCGTCGAGGTAGAAGTACCAGTAGAAGCCGTAGTCGTAGTTGCCGACGGTGACGAAGAACGACACCACGAGGCGGCGCTGGCGGCGCGAGTCGGACGAGCCGTTCCAGTTGTCGGTGTGCTTCCAGAGGATGCCGTAGTCCTCCTCGTGCACGCAGATCGCCTGCGGGATGGTGCGCGCGTGGCCGTCATTGCCGGCGACCACCGCGTCCAGGTAGGTGATCTCCCCGACGCAGTCGCAGCCGAGCTCGAGGGAGTTGGCGTACCCGCCGAGCAGGTACTCGCCGCAGTCGAAGAAGTTCTGGAACCACCGTTGCGGGCTCGGGTCGCCGTACGGCACGACCATCTCGGCGATCGACGCGCGGTGGACGATCGGGCGTACCCGGTCGCCGTCGGTGATGCCGATGTCGTGCAGCACGAGGCCCTCGCGCTGGTCGAAACCGATCTGCAGGCTCCAGCCGGCCCAGGTGAGCACCTGGTCGGCGTCGATGTCAAAGCTCGGGCCCTCGGGTTGGGTGATCTCGATCGGCCGCAGCCCGGCCCGGCGCGGGCCGTCGTACAGGTGGAAGTTGCCGTCCTCGGCCGGTACCGGCAGGTCGACGTGGTCGACGACGTCGAGCACCTCGCCGGTGACCACGTCGACCATCGCGACGACACCGTCGACCGGGTGGGCCCAGCCGAGGTCCTCGGGCGTGCGCTGGACGAAGGTGAAGCAGCGCTGGATCCGGCGCCCGCGCTCGCCTTCCGCGAGCACGCCGGCCGAGAGCGGGTTGACCCGCAGCTGGGACAGGTCGGTGAGGCCGCGCCGGCGCATCGCCGCCAGCCAGCGCTCGTCGCGGTGCACGACCTCTTCGACGTACCCGAACTCGCGCACGACGACCGGTACCGCGCCGTCGCGGTCCGGGTCGATCCGCCGCTGACTGACCACACGGTCAGCTGCCGGGTCGACCACCACGTCGTGCGACTCGCCGGTGCGCATGTCGATGAGCAGGGCGCGCAGCTGCCGGGGCGCCTGCCCGGTGGCGAGCAGTCGCTTGTCCGGCTCCAGCAGGCCGACGTACGAGAAGTGGGTGTCCGAAGTGGCCAGTCCGGCCGCGAACAGGACCTTCCGGCACCGCTCGAACTCGTCGGCGCGGACCGTGGCTAGGGCAGCTGTCACGGATCACTCCAGTTGACTACATTGGTGAATACCACCGCATACCACTGGTGGGCGCACGGGGGTACACCGGATGCGGAAATGGGCAGGGCTCAGGCGCCGCCGCGGGCGAAGAACGTGCGCAGGCGGTAGCGCTCGCCGCTGTACCGGATCGTCGAGGTGAACAGGGGTCGCTCGTTGCTGTCGACGACGACCTGGTCCATCACGAGGATCGGCTTGTCGACGTCGATGTCGAGGTTTTTGGCGATGTGCGGGTCGGCACCGGTGGCCTGGATCGTCGTGTCGGCGCGGCGCAGGTCGAGGCCGGCCTCGACGAGCTCCTCGTAGAGCGAGCCGGTGGTGAAGTCCTTCTCGGTCAGGTGGGGCGCGAGCTGCGCGGGCACCTTGCTGACGTCGACCGCGATCGGCACGCCGTCCAGCAGCCGCACCCGCTCGAGGTGGAAGAGCGGGCTGCCGGGCGCGACCACCAGCCGCTCGGCCTCGTCGAGGTTGGCCGGCAGCACCTCGGCGCGCAGGATCCGCGAGGTCGCGCTCAGCCCCATCCGCCGGGCGGTCTCGGTGAACGACTCCAGGCTGTTCGGCCAGTCCTTGGCCGGCGGCGCGGCGGTGCCCGCCACGTACCACCCTCGGCCGTGGCTGGAGCGGAGCACGCCCTGCTCGACCAGCTGGGACAGGGCCTTGCGGAGGGTGACCCGGCTGATCGCGAGCTGCTGGCAGAGCTCGCGCTCCGGGGGCAGCCGCATCCCGGGCTCCAGTGCACCGCTGGCGATCTCCGCCTTGATCAGGTTGACCGCCTGGAGCCACATGGGCTCCGGGTTGTCGGGCCTGATCGAGGCCGAGGACGACATCTCGTCGCTCACCTGCGCACGCTCCTCCCCTGACCTGCGATGACCAATGTAGACCGGCCTATCGCCCCGTCGTGTTGACAGGTTCCCATACGCCCGATGCCATGGACCGGTAGCAGGCGTCGATGACGCAGTTGACCACCCAGCCGTCGTGGAACGTCTCGACCGGCGGCTCGCCCCGCGAGAACGCCTCCACGAAGTGCCGCATCTCCTGCGAGAAGCCGTACGCCCGGGTCTCCTCGGGGACCGGGTACACCCAGCCGGTGTCCGCGTCCGCCTTCTCCACGAGGCCGCTGACCGGGTTGCCGACGAAGCCCCAGACCGGCGTGGACGCGGTGTCCGTGACCAGCCGGCCGGCGCTACCGACGATCTCGTGGCGCAGCTGCATGCCACCCTTCTCCACCCAGGACGACTCGATGGTCGCGAGCTGGCCGCCGGCGAACTTCAGCAGCGCGATCGCCGAGTCCTCGCCCTTGGTCTTGTCGCCGTGCACGAGCGTGGCACCCCAGGCGAAGACCTCGGTGACCGGGTTGTCCTTGCCGAAGAACCAGCGGGCCGACTCCACGGTGTGGCAGCCCATGTCGAGCAGGGCGCCCCCGCCGGCCGCCTCGGCGTCCCAGAAATGCGGGGCGTGCGGCCCGGAGTGCCCCTCGCGGGCGCGCATCCAGACCACGTCGCCGATGCCGCCGGCCGCGACCATCTCGTGCGCCTTGGCCACGTTCGGCGAGAACACCGAGCTTTCGGCGTACCCGTGCCAGACGCCCGCCTCCGTGACGACCCGCAGGATCTCTGCCGCCTCGGCGCCGGTCCGGGCCAGCGGCTTGGTGCACACGACACCCTTGCCGGCCGCGGCGACGTGCCGCACCGCGTCGAGGTGCACCTCGTTGGGCAGGGCGATCACCACGAGGTCCACCGCCGGGTCCGCGCACAGCTCCTCCACCGAGGTGTACCAGGTGCGGACCGAGGGCCAGCGGGCGGCGAAGGCGGCGGCCCGCTGCTCACCGCGCGAGTACGAGGCCACCAGTTCGGCATCGCGGACGTCGCGCAGCGCGTCGGCGTACGTCTCCGCGATGAAGCCCGAGCCGAGCAGGCCGACTCCGATCACGTCATCCTCCCAATGGGTCATCGGTGGACCGCTAAGGTAGCACGCAGCAGACCAAAAGCAATACCTCTTGTTACCAGATGGATCGCACTTGTATGCTCCCGCTTCAGGCGCCGGTCGACGGGGAGCCAGGCGAGATCAAGACGATGGCGAGAGAGGCAGCCTCATGCGTGCACTACGTGGAACCGTTGCGCTGGTCGCCGCCAGCGCCGTGGGCCTCGGGCTCACGGCCTGCTCGGACGCCGCCAGCCCGATAGGCGGCGACGGCGGCAAGACCGTACTGACCCTCGGCAGCTGGCGTACCGAGGACCTGACGATGTGGCAGGACGAGATCCTGCCGGTGTTCGAAAAGGCCAACCCCACCATCGACGTGCGGTTCAACCCCATCAACACCAACGAGTACAACGCGGCGATCCAGTCCCAGGTGGACGGTGGCACCGGGCCGGACCTCATCACCTGCCGGCCCTACGACGTCAACCGCGCGTGGATCGGCAAGGGATACTTCGAGAAGCTCGACGGCAAGCCGGTGCTGGACAAGTTCGACGCCCAGTCACTCGAAGCGTGGTCCGGCGACGACGGCGGCCGCTACTGCGTGCCCACCGCGTCGGTGCTCGCCGGCTTCTTCTACAACAAGGACATCTTCGCCGAGCTCAACCTCCAGGTGCCGACCACGCAGGACGAGTTCCTGGCGGTGCTCAAGGCGGTCAAGGACAACGGCAAGTACGAACCGCTCGCGCTCGGCTCGGCGGAGTCGTGGCAGCTGGCGTACAACGGGCTCTACAGCATCGGCCCCGCCTACTGGAAGGGCGAGGAGGGGCGCAAGGGCCTCATCGACGGCACGAAGAAGGTCACCGACCCCGACTTCGTGGCCGCGTTCGCCGCCTTCGACGCGTGGCGGCCGTACCTGCCCAAGGGCCACGAGAGCCTCAAGTACGCGGACATGACCCAGCTCTTCTCACTCGGCAAAGCGGCCGTGCTGCCGGACGGCTCGTGGGACATCAACCAGGTCACCGCAAACGGCATCGAGATCGGCGTCTTCGGCCCACCGGCGGCCACCGCGGGCGGCACGAGGTACCTGCAGGAGATGCCGGACATGGCGATCGGCATCAACGCGGCAAGCAAGCACAAGGCCGAGGCGGAGAAGTTCCTCGACTGGACGGCGAGCACCGAGTTCCAGCAGCTGTACGCCAACAAGGTGCCCGGGTTCTTCTCGATGGGCAAGGAGCCGGTGAAGTACACCAACCCGCTCGCCCAGCAGTTCGCCGACCTCAAGACCGGCGCGCAGCTCACCCCGCGCCTCGGCCTCGACCGGCTCAGCTCGGGCACGCCGCCGTTCGACGACGAGGTGTGGCGGGTGCTGCAGCTCATGTACACCAAGGGGCTCACCCCGCAGGCGGCCACGAGCGAACTGCAGACCGGGCTCCAGTCCTGGTACAAGCCGCAGCAGAGGTGACGTGACCGCGATGCGCTCCCGCTACCGGCACCTGCTGGCGTTCACCCTACCCGCCCTGGCGGTCTACACGGTGTTCGCGGCGTACCCGCTGGCAAGCTCGATCTACCTGAGCTTCTTCGACAGCGACACGGGCGTGAGCCGGTGGGTCGGCTTCGACAACTACGTCTACCTGTTCACGAACCCGACGACCAGCGAGCGCTTCTGGAACGCGCTGGTCAACAACGTCGAGTTCTTCGCCATCCACCTGCTGGTGGAGGTACCCGTGGGACTGTTGCTGGCGGCGCTGCTGACCTCCGGTCGGCTGCGCCGCTCGGCGGCCGTCTACCGCACGCTGCTCTTCATCCCCACCACCTTGTCGGTCGTGGTGGTCGGCTTCATCTGGCGGCTCATCATCAACCCACTGTGGGGGCTGGTGGAACACCCGCTGCTCGGCGACGAGCGGACCGCGCTGCCGACCATCTCCCTGATGTCGGTGTGGCAGTACGTCGGCATCCCGATGATTTTCCTCTACACCGCGCTGCTGGCGATCCCCGGCCCGGTGCTGGAGGCGGCGCGCATCGACGGCGCGAACGGCTGGACCACGTTCTGGCGGGTCAAGTTTCCGCTCATCGCCCCGCAGTTCGGGCTGATCGCGATCCTCACCTACATCTGGACGTTCAACGGCTTCGACATCGTCTTCGCGCTCAACGGCTCGGCACCGGGCCCGAACTACAGCACCGACATCCTCGGCACGCTCTTCTACCGCACGTTCTTCGGCTCCAGCGGCCAGGTCTCCGACCTGGACCTCGGCGCCACGGTGGCGAGCGTCATCTTCTTCCTCATCCTGGTCACCACGGCCGGGTACTTCGTGCTGCTGCACCGCCGTCTGAAGTCCTACGAGCTGTGAGGGGCACCGCATGAGTGTTCTCGCACCGGCCCGTGCCGGCGCGCCCGCACCGGTACCGGAGGCGCGGCGCCGCGGGCGACGGCCGTCCACAATGGGCGGCACGCTCGCGGTGCACGGCCTGCTGCTGCTCTTCGCGCTGCTGGCCATCGCGCCGGTACTCCTCATCGTGTTGAACTCGTTCAAGACGACACCGGCGATCTTCGCCGACCCGTTCGGGCTGCCGGATCGGGAGACTTTCAGCGTGGCCGGCTACGAGCGGGTCTTCGAGCGGGGCAACTTCGCCGCCAACTACCGCAACAGCCTGGTCGTGACCGTCGGTACCACCGCGCTGACACTCGTGCTCAGCACGCTCGCGGCGTTCGCGCTCGTGGAGTACAAGGTGCGGCTGGCCCCGGTCCTCGCCGCGTTCTTCACGATCGGCATCATGCTGCCGATCCGCCTGGGCACCGTGCCGATCCTCAAGCTCGTCGTGTCCTGGCGGCTGATGGACACGCTCACCGCGCTGGTCCTCGTCTACACGGCGATGAGCGTGCCACTCGCGGTCGCGCTGATGATGACGTACTTCCGGGCGGTGCCCACGGATCTCAAGGACGCCGGGCGCATCGACGGCGCGGGCGAGCTGCGCACGCTGCGGCTGACGCTGCCGCTCGTCCGGCCCGGCCTGGCCGCCGTCGCCTCGGTGACGATGCTGCCGGTCTGGAACGACCTGTGGTTTCCGCTCATCCTGGCGCCGAGCCCGGAGCACCAGACCGTCACGCTCGGCGTGCAGCAGTTCGTGGGGCAGTTCCTCAACGACTACCCGGCGCTGCTCGCCGCGCTGACGCTCGGCGCGGTGCCGCTCATCGTGCTCTTCACGGTCTTCTCCCGGCAGTTCATCCAGGGGTTGAGCCAGGGCATCGGCCGCTGAGCCGGCTTCAGTGCGCCGCTGTGCGGGTCAGGGGGATGCCGGCGCCGAGCGGCACCTGGGCCGGCAGGTCCAGCCGCCACGATCGCGACAGCACCCTCGCCCTCTCCACCGCGAGCGTGGCTGTCGCCTCGCAGTCGCCGCCGGTCAGGTTGACGACCCGCCCCGCGCGTACCGTGGCGGCCAGCCCGACGACGACGAGCTCCAGCCGGACTTCGAGGTTCACCCGGCCCACCGGCACCTCGTTGACCAGCACGTCGACGTACGGATGCTGCTCGGACGTGATCTCGTGCCGGGCCAGCTCGACGACGACGCTGGCGGTCGGGTCGGCGCTCGTCGCCCGTCCCGCGTTCTGCAGCGCGGCGTAGCGGGACCAGCCCACCGCCAGAACGGCGCTGAGGTCCACAGTGGATGCGACCGCCGCGACGGCGCCGATCTCGTTGGCGGCGGCAGCTCGGGTGCCTTCCGAGAGTGTCCGCAGCGCCGGGCTCAACGTGCCCAGCCCGCCTCGCCGTCCCAACTCTTCGGCGACGGCGGCGGCTACGTCGCGCTCCGCGCCGAACGCGCAGAACCGGGGAGCGAGGCTTGTCACGGCGGCCTCCGGTGGTCGGGGTCGGCGGCCAGGCGCAGGGTGACGGTGACACCCGGGCGGCCCGGCAGGTCGCGGGCGGTGACACGCGGCGGCGGGTACCCGGCCAGGAACCGCGCCTCGCCGCCGGCGGCCGGCCGCCGCGACCGCCGGTACGCCAGCGGCACGAGCAGCAGCCCCATCACCGCCAGGAGGGCACCGCCGCCGCCGACGTAGGCGACGGTGCTCCAGGGCGGCCCGTCCACTCCGCCGCCGGGAGCCTCCGGGACGCGCGGCGGCGGCACCGACCGGAGGTCCGGCGTCACCGGATCTGCCGGCGCCGTCGCCGGATCCGTGACCGGCGGTTCGGTTGTCACGGGTGGGTCTGTCGAAGGCTGCGTCCCCGGTGGTGGTGGCGTCGACGCCGGGGGGCAGCACTCGGGCGTTGCCGGCTGGGCGCCCCAACCGGCCAGCGGAACCAGCGTCGCCAATGCGGCCAGAGCGAGCCAACGCATATGTACCAGCGTTGCACCCCACCGCTTACGACGGAGGCTGTTTCGTTCGCATTCGGGCGCCGTAGCGGAACGCCGTCCGCCGGATCGGGCCGCGCTGTAGCCTGATGTTCCGGTTATGACTGGAGGCCAGGCATGACTATGCGCCGACTTCGTAACGTACAGACGGGTCCGCTTGGTGAGCGGATCATCAGGATCGCCGACACGATCCGGACGCGTGCCGGCCTGTCTGAGAAAGACATCTACGTCACGTCCGCAATGGACGGTGACCACGGTCCCCGGCCGGATGGCAGCCACCACTACGGGCTGAGCGGGGCTGACGGGAGTCCGTCCGCCGCCATCGACTTCGGCGGCTACGACGACTCGGAAGACAACACCAAGGACCAGCGCGACATGCAGGCCTTCGCCCGCCAGTGGCAGAAGGACATCGGGTCGATCACCCTGGAGCTGATCCACTCCACGCCGTTCTCCGACGACACCGGCTTCTACATCAAGGAGGGTCGCCGTTTCGCCTATGACGCAGGCACCCGCGACTCGCATGTCAACCACGTGCACGCGGCGATGTCCCGCAGGCAGATCGAGGCGGCGGAGAGGAAGCTCGGCAGCGCGCCCGCGGCCAAGCGCGTACAGCCACCCGCCGAAAAGGCGGCGGCCGCGAAGCCGGGCACGCTGCTCTACGGCTGGGACGCGAGCGACTTCGACTGGGATCGGGGCGCACGACCGTCCCACGTCGCGGCGGCGGCGCGTGAAGGCATCCGCTTCTTCACGCACAAGGTGACCGACGGCACAGGGACCGTGCACAACCACGCCGGGCAGATGCTCAACGCGGCCAAGGCGGCGGGCATCCCGTTTCTCGGTGCCTACATCGTGCCCCGTACGCCCGGCAACAACGGCCACGGCTCGATCTCGGCCCAGGTGACCTTCGCGATCCGCGAGACGACCCGCCAGTTTCCGGCGTGGAAGACCTTCCCGGGCTGGTTCTGGCAGGTGGACCTGGAGCACTGGGAGTACGACCAGGTGGCGCCCGCCCACGGCGTGGAGATGGGACGGCTGCTGCGCCAGCGCACCGGCAAGGGCGTCGTGCTGTACGCGCCGCGCTGGTCGTACGGCGACACGTTGACCGGCGACGATCCACTGTGGGCGTCGAACTACCGCGACGATCCCGCGGTGGGCTTCAAGTCCGCGTTCACAAAGGGAGGTGGAGTGCGGCACGCCGGCTGGCATGCCTACTCGGGCCGCACTCCGCGCATCCTCCAGTTCGGCAGCCGCTGCGTCATCGGCGGCCAGCACACCTGTGACGGCAACGCGTTCAAGGGAAGCGAGGACGACTTCGCCCGCATGATCGGCGCTCCGGTGAGCGCAAGTCTGGAAGGCTACGAGCAGATGATCTTCGGCAAAATCAAGGGCAAGAAGGCCATCGTGAAGGCACTCGACAACAACACGTACGTCCCGATGGAGAGCTGGACGGCGTGCAAGAAGGTGCTCGACGCCGGTGCGGCGAAGCTCGTCGAGTTCGACAGCCTCGAGCAGCTTCAGTCCGTGCTCGGTAGCCGCGCCGAGGCGTGACCCTCGGGGAGCACGAGGTCGGCGCGCAGTCCCGGCCTGACGGCGCCGCGGCCGGTCAGGCCGAACGCACGGGCTGGCAGGCCGGTGGCTGCGCGGAGCGCGAGTCCGCCGGCGATCGGTGACCGGCGGCGCTAACGCAGTCCCTCGGCGAAGCCGGTGCGCCAGCTCGGGTACCGCGGCGTCCAGCCCAGCTCGCGTTTGATCTTCTCGCTGGAGATCCCGCAGCCCTTCGTCATCATGTGCACCGGGGCCTGACCGGCCACCAAACGGATCGGCCAGCCCGGCACCCGGCGTGGCGGCTTGGCGCCGAGCGCCCGGGCCAGGACCGGCAGGACGTCGCGCGCCAGCGCCGGCTCGTCGTCGGCGACATGGTAGAGACCCGGCCTGCCGCGCTCGATGGCCGCGACCGTGGCCGACGCGGCATCGTCGATGTGCACCCACGACATCGTCGCGCCGCCGCCACCGATGATCGGCACCCGTCGCTTGCGGACCAGCTCGGCCATGACGGCGCCCGGTGCTTCTTCGACGCCGGTCCCCGGGCCGTAGAAGGCACCGTAGCGAATCGCGATGCCGTCGGCCCAGCCGATCCCGGTCACCGCCTCCTCCAGGTGACGTAGCGCGGCCACCGCGGGGGCGGCGTCCGAGGGCGGGTCCGGGTCGAGTCCGCCGTTCTCGTCGACGACCGGCCCACGGGTACGTTCCACCCAGATCGCGTTGCTCTGCGCCACGAATGTGCGCACACCGACGGCGCGCCCGGCGGCCAACAGGTTGTCGGTGCCTTCGGTACGCAGCCGGTTGGTGGCAGCCGCCATCCGCTTGACCTCTCGAAGCGTCGGCCGCCCGCCGATCGCGGTGAGCTGATTGACGATCACCTCCGGCTGGGCCTTGGCCACCGCCTCGGCCACCGCGCCGGCATCGAGCGCGTCCACCACGACTGCTTCCGCGCCGAGCGCTCGCAGCGCGCCGGTCTTTGCCGCCGAACGCGTCGTGCCCACCACCTCGTGACCGCGCGCCACGAGTTGGGCGACAAGGGGCCTACCGATCGCACCGGACGCGCCGGCGATAAAGATCTTCATGACGTCTCCTGTTCGTTCGTGCTCGCTAACACGAGACGAACCGACTCGACGCCCTATAACCGGCAGTTACCCAACTCACAAAGCGCCTAGCTCGACGGCGGCTGGCAAGCCGTGGCGAGGTCTGGGCGCAGGTCGAGCGCCTCGGCCATGCCGGTGATCGTGAAGACGCGCACCACGCCGGGATGCTTCGCGACCACCCGCAGGCCGGCCGACCGTTCACGCAGGTCACCGCGGGCTCGCACGAGGATCGACAGGGTGCCACAGGACATGAAGGTCACCCCTGACAGGTCACACACCAGCACGGTGGTGGCCGGATCTGTGGTGGCGGCTCTGACAGCGGCCTCAAGCAGCGGCTCGGTGGAGAGGTCGAGCTCGCCGCGAACGGTGATCACCAGGACACCCGGGCGTGGTCGGCTACTGCCAGTCACCAGCGACGCACGTTCCGACCTGTGGCGGTCGCCCTGGCGCGCGGGCCGTGACACCGTCATGCTGTGGCCTCCATGGGTTGCGCCCACCAGCGGTGCTTGCAGGGCGAACTCGTCAGAAGCGCACGGCTGACTGTGTAACCGTGAGCGAGCAGAAGTCTATCCGCCCGAGTGCCGGCCTCCCCGCCCCGGGCGGGCCTGTGCAGGCCATCTACATCACACTGTGACGATGACCGACGAGTTGATGCCGCTGGCCGCGGAGCTGGCCGAGATTACCCGCCTGGTCGAGGGGGATGACTTCGGCGCCACCCTGGACCGTTTCGTGGCCCGGATCGTCCGCACGGTGCCCGGCTGCGACGCCGCGCTCCTGACCGTCCGCTCCAACGGCGTCCTGCAGTCGGCCACGAGCATCGACGCGCTGGGCTTCGATCCGATCCTGCCGGGGCCGATCGTGGAGGCGGCCACCTTCGACGAGCCACGCCGCCTCGACGACGTCGCCACCGACCAGCGGTGGCCCAGCTTCAGCGCGCAGCTGGCCGGTGCCGGCTTCCACAGCTGCATCGCGCTGCCGCTGAGCACCGAGGGCGAGGACACCGCGGTACTCACCCTGCTGTCCCACACCGGCGGCCAGTTCACCGGCATCACCTACGACGTGGTTCTCCTGCTGACCCTGCACGCCGGCGTCATGTTCGACAACGCCGCCGTCTACCACGACAGCACCAGACTCATCGAGCAGCTTCGGGCCGCGCTGCGTACCCGCTCGATGGTCGGCCAGGCGCAAGGCATGCTGATGCGCCAGTTCAACATCGACAGCGAGCACGCGTTCGAGGCCATGAGACGCTCCTCGCAAAACAGCAACACCAAGCTGCGTGACCTCGCCGGCCTGCTCATCGCCGCGCACGAGCAGGGCGAGTTCGAGGAGCAGATAGCCAAGCTCGCACTCACCGCCGCCCGCTAGCCGACGGTCACGTGAGGACGCTAAAGGTCAGATGCGTGACGTTCGGTGACTCGACCGCCGCGGTCCGTTCGAGTTCGATGTGGTCGGTGCCCAGGTTGTCGAACAGGCGCACGCCAGCCCCGAGGAGCACCGGCACGAGCTGCACCACGATCTCGTCCACCAAGCCGGCCTTGACGAACCGCTGACCTGTCGTGGGCCCACCCATGATGAGGACGCTCCGGTCGCCGGCGGCTTGGCGCGCCCGGCTCACCGTGCTGTGGAGCCCATCGCTGACGAACGTGAAGGTGCCGCTGTTCATCGTCAACGGCTCGCGCGGCTCGCGCGTGACCACGAAGCAGGGCACCGGAAACGGCACGTCCTGCCACAGGCCGACGCCGACGTCGAACGTCCGTTTTCCGATCACCACGGCGCCGGTCGTCGCGTAGCGTTCTCGTGCCTGCGCCGCGTCGACCTCGCCGCCGTGAAACAGCCACTCGTGCAGCCGCTCGCCGCCTTTGCCCATCGGCTGTTCGGCGGTGACGTCAGGTCCGGCCGCGAAGCCGTCCAGCGACACGCTCATGCTCAACACCGTGCGGCCCATGTGGCGCCCCCGTCGCTCGCGTCCTGCGGAAACGGTAGGTACCCGCGGCCCCAGCGGTAAGGTCCACTTTCCCACCGCGGGAGTGGGCCACTGTGGCGCACATGCTGCTGCCCACGCCCCATCGCGAGTCGGGGCATGGGCAGCACGTAACGGCGACTACCGGCGCGGGGTGGGCGGTGAGCGTTGCCGAGCCGGCTGTTTGCGGCGCCGCGGCCGGTGGCGCAGCCGCGGCGGCTGGTCTTCAGGCTGTGCCGCACGCCGGGGTGGCGGCCGGTCCGCCGGTGTGGGGTGTGGTGCCGGTGGTGGCGGTTCCCAGGACGTCGCGATCAGCTCGTCGAACTCCGCGTCGACCGTTTCCTGGTCCGCGTACACGAGGTCCAGGAACGCGTCGTTGAGCGCCTTCTCCGCTGTCGTGGGCATCGCCACCACCTCGCACCATGCATGGCCCGGGACAGCGAACCGCTGTCGCCTGGCCGAAACGGGAACGTCAGGCGTGGATGGCCTTTCGATCGCCGGCCGCGGCCACGGCGATCTTGCGTGGCTTGGCCTTTTCCGCGACGGGGATCCGCAGTAGCAGGACACCGTTGTCGTAGCTGGCCTGCACGTGGTCGGTGTCTAGGCCGTCGCTGAGCAACAGCTGCCGGGCATAGACGCCCAGCGGGCGCTCGGACAGCTGCAGCTTCGCGTCCTCGCCGAGCTCGGGCGGGCGCCGCTCGGCGCGGACGGTGAGCACGTTGCGCTCGATATCGATCTCGATCGCGTCCGGTGCGACGCCGGGCAGGTCGAATGCCACGAGGAACTCGTCGCCGGTGCGGTATGCGTCGATCGGCATTGCGGTGGGCCGCGACCAGGTGCCTGTCGGGCCGCTGCCGAGAAGCTGTTGGGTGAGCCGGTCCAGCGTGTGGAACGGGTCAGTGCGCATCAACATCACTCCACCTCCCAATCCGTTGACTATCGGATGGTCAATGCGCTCACACATCTTCTATCATGTCGTCGTAACGATGACAAGCCCCTGTCATCGTGGCGATGACGGAGGAGTAGCGATGGCGGACCCGAAGGATGACGGGGTCCTGCAGGCCCTGGCCGTGCTCCGTGAGCTGCGCGACCTGCTGGACGAGTGGGAGCCTCAGCTGATCGAGGTCGCCCGCGCCAGCGGCTTTAGCTGGGCCGAGCTCGCACCGGCGCTCGGCGTGGCCAGCCGCCAGGCGGCGGAAAAGCGGTACCTCCGGCTGCGACGCACCGATCCCGACGATGCCGGCGTCACCCAGGACCAGCGGGTGCAGGCGGTCCGGGACCGCCGCGCCGGTGACCGCGCGGCTTCGGCCTGGGCCCGCGACCACGGCGCCGACCTGCGCCAGCTGGCCGGGCAGGTGAGCGCGCTGACCGACCTCGGCCCCACGCCCAGCCGAGCCTCGACCGCCTGCACGACGCTCTCGCCTCGGCCGATCCCGGCATGCTGGTGCCGCTCCTCGCGGCGACCCACGAGCACCTGCCCGACACCCACAACGCCCTCGCCGAGCGGGTCGCGCAGGTCACCCGCGACAGCGACCAGGCGCGCCACGACGGCCAGCACAGCCGGCAGCGAGCAGCTCCGATCACCTAGGAAGTCGGACTGGGTTGCCGCGACAGCCTCGGCCGGGTCCACCCCTCACCGGCGGCGACGAGAAACGGCACCAGCAGCACCAGGTCGACCAGGTGGGCGACCCATTCCACGCGCGGAATGCGGCTGACCGGAAACAGCAGCGCGCCGGCGCACAGCAGCAGGGCCACCGGGCGCGGCAGCCGGCGGGTACGGACCAGGCCGGCGCCGAGTGCGAAAAGCGCTGCCGGAAACATCGGGCCAAGTCCCCACAGCAGGATCCCCGCGGTGACCGGATGCGCGTCGAGGGCGGCCAGCGAGGTCTGCTCGTCCAGGCCGTACACGGACTCGAAGAAGCCCTGGAAGCCGAAGGCGGCCCCGCCCATCGCGCCGACGAGGGTCAGCAGAAGCACGACGGCGGCGTACCGGGGCAGGTCGGCGCGCATCCGGTCGAGCAGGGCGACGATCCCGTAAGTCCACAGTGGCATGGCGAGGACGAGCAGTGTGCCACCGGCCGGGCCGTAACGGCCGTCGCTCCAGAAGAACGTCGACGCGGCCAGCAGCGCCGGCCCGCCGGCGAGGCAGGCCCGGGCCAGCGGGGATGGATAGTCGGTCATGAGCCGATCGTGTCCGGCGCGCCGGGCCGTGGCCTCGTGCCCGCGGATGGTCGCGGCGTACGCGAACCGCGTACGCCGACCCTGACCCCTCAGGCGGTCAGACCAGCCATCCCGGCCGCACGAGCCGCGTCTCGTAGGCGAGCACCACCAGCTGCACCCGGTCGCGCGCGCCGAGCTTGGCCTGGATGCGGGTGACGTGCGTCTTGGCCGTGGCCGGGCTCATCCCGAGCCGCTGGCCCACCTCGTCGTTGTTGAGCCCGGCCGCGACAAGCAGCAGTACCTGGTGCTCCCGGTCGGTGAGCCGGTCCAGCCCGGTGCCGTCGACCTGCCGCGGCGGCCGGGCCGCGAACTCGTCGATGAGCCGCCTCGTCACGGCCGGCGACAGCAGGGCGCCGCCACCGGCCGCGGCCCGCACGCCGGCCAGGATCTCGGCGTGGCCGGCGTCCTTGAGCAGGAACCCGCTGGCACCGGAACGGAGCGCCTCGTACACGTACGCGTCGAGGTCGTAGGTGGTCAGCACGACGACCCGCACCGCGTCCAGGGCGGGGTCGGCGACGATCCGGCGGGTGGCGGCGAGCCCGTCCAGGCCGGGCATGCGCACGTCCATCAGCACCACGTCGGGCAGGTGGGCGCGGGCCAGCGCCACCGCCTCCTCACCGGTGCCGGCCTCCTCGACCAGCGCGATGTCCGGCTCGTCGAGGATCATCCGCAGCCCGGCCCGGACCAGCATCTGGTCGTCGGCGACGAGCACGCGGATCACCGGGCGCCGCCCCGTGGGAGCCGTGCCCGTACCAGGAAGCGGCCGTCACCCAGCGGCTCGGCGTGCAGCTCACCGCCGAGCGCCTCGGCGCGCTGCCGCATGCCGGGTATCCCGCTGCCCTGCCGCCCCGCCGTCGCACCGGCGCCGTCGTTCGTCACTTCGAGGACCACGTGCTCCGGCTCGTACCCGATGCTCAGCCGCAGCCGCCGCGGCCTGGCGTGCCGGGCGGCGTTGGTCAACGCCTCCTGGGCGATGCGGACGACGGCGCGTTCCACGGCCGCGGGCAGCGGGTCCGGCGGGCCCGGCGCCGTAAGGTCCACCTCGACTCCGGTGGCGCGGACCCGCTCGGCGAGCCGGGGCAGGTTGTCCAGCGAGACCGGCGGCTCCACCCCCGCCGGCTCAGTGGCGCGAAGCGCGCCGAGCGTGGTGCGGATGTCGCCGAGGGCCTCCCGGCTGGCGGCGCTGATCGTGGACAGCGCGGCCAGGGCGGCCTCCGGCCGCGTCCGGTGGCGGGCGATCGCCGCCTCGGCCTGCAGGTTGATCACGGCCAGATGATGGCTCACCGCGTCGTGCAGCTCGCGCGCGATCCGCAACCGCTCCCCTCGACCGCCCGCTGCCGGCTCTGCTCCAGGAACGCGCGCCGCACCCGATGCGCCTCGCCGGCGGCGACGACCGCGGCGAGCGTGCCGGCCACGCCGAACAGGTCGCCCCAGCTTTCGGCGGCCCCGCGAAGCGCGTCGGCGGAGCCCGCGACGAGGCACGCGGCAGCCACCGCGGCGACCGCGAGCAGCCGCCGGCCGGCCGCGGCGACGGCGAACAGCGCCACGACGAACGGCACGACCTCCGGCCCGGGCGGGAAACCCGCCAGGTAGTACGCCAGCGCGGCGGCGACCGTGAGCGCGAGCACCGCGGTGGGCCGGGTGTGCCGCCAGTACAGGGCGACGAGCGCGGCGGCCAGCAGCGGCACGCCCAGCGGCCAGGCCATCGGACCGTCGCCCGGCCCGGCCACCGACACCGCCAGCAACGCCGCGGTGGCCGCGGCCGCCACGGCCGGCAGCGCCAAGCCCGGCACCCGCCACACGGCCACCACGGTCACGCACCGATCGAACCACCGGCGCCGCTACACCGCCAGCGACGGCGGTACGCCGGGACGCGGTGATGCGCCATCGAACGCGGCTTGCAGCAGGTCGCGTACGCCGGCGCGGGTGACCGGGCGCGGGTTGGCGTAGGCGTCGCGGGTGGCGAGGCCGGCCGCGTGTTCAAGGTCCGCGGCGCGCATGCCCAGCGCACGCAGCGAGGGCGGTGCGCCCACGGCCACCGCGAGCCGGTGCAGGCCGGCTGCGCCGGAGTCCGCCCGGAGTGCCCGCGCGACGGTGGCGTCGGCGTCCGGGGCGTGACCGGCGTTGTACGCCATCACGTACGGCAGGAGCACCGCGTGCAGGCCGGCGTGCGGCAGGTCGAAGGCGCCGCCGAGCACGTGGCAGAGCTTGTGGTGCAGCGACATCGCGGTGCTGCCGAGGCAGGTGCCGCACAGCCACGCCCCGTACAGCGCCCGCGCGCGCAGGTCGGCGTCCGGCGCCGTGACCAGTGCCGGCAGCGCCTCGCCGAGGGCGCGGATGCCTTCCTCGGCGAGCAGGTCGACCGGCGGGGAGCGATCCGGGGCGTACAGCGCCTCGACCGCGTGGGCGAGCGCGTTCAGCCCGCTCGGCCCGGCGACACCGGGCGGTAGCGCGCGGGTCAGGTCGGGATCGTAGATCGCGGTGCGGGGCAGTACCCGCGGATCCCGGCCGGTCTTTTTTACCCCGTCTTCGGTCAGGCCCCAGATCGGGGTCATCTCCGAGCCGGCGTAGGTGGTCGGGACCGCCACGATCGGCAGCCCGTCGGCCCGGGCGATCGCCTTGGCGAGCCCGATCGCGGAGCCGCCGCCGATGGCGACGAGGCCGTCGGCGCGCAGGTCCCGCACGGCGGTGCGGGCGCCTTCGACCACGGCGGCGGGCACGTGCGCGACGGCCTGCGGCAGGTAGCCGGCGATGCGGTGGGTGTGCGCCGCGGTCAGCTCCCGAACGGTGGCCGCCTGCCCGGGCGTGGAGATGATCACCGGCCGGTGCAGTCGCAGCCGGCCCAGCTCGTCGGGCAGGGCACCGGCCGCGCCCTCGCCGAAGACGACGCGCACCGGCGACGGCTGGTACGTGAAGCCGCGCACTGTCACCCTCCACCGAGGACGATGTCGAACTCCACCTGCCGGAACGGGTTGGCAAGGCCGGCGGCCGCCGCCCGCGCCTCGTCGTCGACCAAAGTGAACTCGCGCACCAGGCTCGGCTTGACCGCGAAGACCGCGTCGGAGTCCAGGTACGGCCCGCCGGCCACGAACACGTGCGTGGTGACCGGATGGTGCCCGTCAGCCGCCGCGATGAAGTGGATGTGCGCCGGCCGGTAGGGGTGGCGGCCGGTCAGCCGGAGCAGCTCGCCGACCGGACCGTCGGTGGGGATCGGGTAGTGGCTGGGCACGACGGTGCGGAAGTGGAAGCGGCCGGCCGCGTCGGCGGTGAACAGGCCGCGGCCGTTGCCGGGCGGCTGCGCGTCGGGACGTTGCACGTCGTAGAAGCCGTCCTGGTCGCACTGCCACACGTCCACGGTGGCGCCGGGCAATGGCTGGCCGTCCTCTGCCCGGACGGTGCCGGCCACAAGGCAGGGCTCGCCGCGGCCGACAAGGTCGATCGAGTCGCCGTTGGCGCGCGGCGGCGACGCCACGACGTGGAACGGGCCGAGCACCGTCGACTCCGTCGCGGCGGCGCCCGCGCGGGCGTTGAGCGACTCGACCAGCGTGGAGACGCCGAGCACGTCGGAGAGCAGGATGTACTCCTGGCGCGTGTCGGTGCACGCTTGCCCGGTCGCGGTCAGGAAGCCGATCGCGGCCTCCCACTCGGCCAGGGTCGGCCGCACGTCGCCGACGAACGCGTGCAGGTGGCGCACCAGGCTGGCCAGGATCGTGCGCAGCCGTTCGTCGCCGGCGCCGTCGAAGCTCGCCGCCACGCGGGCGGTCAGGTCGGTCGATTCGGTACCCATGGGCCTATCCTCCGCCCAGTGCCCGCCGCAGCGCAGCTGTCTGCGACTCGCGATCCTGCCGGGACAGCGCGGTGTCGAGCACGTCGAAGCCGCGCACGCGATGCCTTCGTCGCGTAGCGGGTCCAGGTCACAGGTGAGCACGTAGGCGGGCGGGAGTCCGGCCAGGTCGCTCGCCCGCGCGGCGGCCGCGTACGGGCAATCACTTGACGCTGGCGGCGATCCGGTCGCACCGGCACCGCTGACGGCCGTCGGTGGCTCATACGCTCCGGCGGGCCGAGGACACCGGTCCGCTGTCGGTCCACAAGGGACGCCTAGCGGTCCGGCCCGCGGCTCGCGGCTTCGCGGTCGACCGCGGCGATCGGGGGTGCGGCGGCCGGTGCGCGCGGCCGCCTGAGTGGTCGATCAAAATGATGCCCGGCGATGGGACTTCCCACTAATCCCATCGGTTCAGTAGACTACGCGGCCATGAACAGGTCAGCGAACCGTGGCTACAACCGTGCCCGCCGGCGACTCGCCGTGCTCGGCGCCGTCGTGATCGGCGCCGCCGCCATGCTCACCGGATGTGGTGGAGGCGACTCGGGAGGCGAAGCCTCCCCACTGCGGGTGGGCTACCAGCGCTACGGGAGCCTGAGCCTGCTCAAGGCCCGCAACGAGGCGCCCGGCGTGACGTGGTCGCTCTTCGAGAGCGGACCAGCCCTCACCGAGGCGCTCAAGGCCGGGTCGATCGACATCGGCGAGACCGGCGAGGCGCCACCGATCTTCGCCGCCGCCGGCAAGATCCAGTTCAAGATCGTGGCGACCTCGGACGAGGTGCCGGAGGGTGAGGCCGTGCTCGTCAAGGAGAGCAGCGGCTTCAAGACCTTCGCCGACCTCAGGGGCAAGACGGTCGCGCTGAACAAGGGCTCCAACGTGCACTGGCTGCTGGTCAAGCTGCTGGAGGCCAACAACATGACGCTCCAGGACCTCACCGTCAGGTACCTCAAGCCCGCCGAAGGACGGCCCGCCTTCGACTCCGGGCAGGTCGACGCCTGGATCATCTGGGACCCGTACTTCGCGCTGGCCGAACAGCCCGGCGTGAAGGTGCTCGCCGACGCGACCGGGCTGGCCAGCAACCGCGAGTACATCCTGGCCGCGCCCGATGCCGTGGAGAAGAAGGCGGACCAGGTGCGCGACCTGCTCACCAAGCTCGACACCACCACCGAGTGGGGCATCGCCAACCCGGACGAGCGGGCCCGGGTGCTCGCGCCCGAGCTGAAGATCGACGAGGGCGTGGCCAAGCGGTCCCTGGCCCGCAGCGCCAAGCCGCTGGCCCCGGTCACGCCGGCGATCGGCGACGAACTTCAGGCCATCGCCGACGGGTTCGCCGCGCTGAAGCTGATTCCCGAGCCGATCGACATCAAGGCACGGGTGGACACCCGGTTCACCGAGGTGTTCACGTGACAGCGCTGGCCACGCCGCCGGTCGCCACGGTGCCGAAGGCGCGTACGAAGGCGCCCCGGCCCGCCCGGCGCCGGTGGCGGCGGCTCACCATGCCGGTCGTGCTGGTCGTCTTCTGGGAGACCGCCTCGCGCACCGGCCTGCTGCCCGAGGAGAAGCTCTCCCCACCCAGCCAGGTGCTGCGGACGGGCTGGCGGCTGGCCGAGGACGGCACGCTCGCCATCCACCTGCTCGACTCGCTGACCCGCGCCGGCGCAGGCCTTGCCATCGGCGCCGGCCTTGCCCTCGTCCTCGGCTCGGTGGCCGGCCTGCTGCGGGTCGGCGACGACCTTGTCGACCCGCCGGTGCAGATGGCGCGCATGCTCCCGCACCTGGCGCTGGTACCGCTGCTGATCATCTGGGTCGGCATCGGCGAGTCACTGAAGATCACGCTGGTGAGCCTGGGCGTGTTCTTCCCGATGTACTTCAACCTCTACGCCGGCATCCGCGACATCGACGAGCGGCTTGTCGAAGCGGCACGCACCTGCGGGCTCGGGGCGCTGGCCCGGATCCGCCACGTGATCCTGCCCGGCGCGCTCCCGGCCCTCTTCCTCGGCCTGCGCCTCGCCATCGGCGCCGCCTGGCTGAGCCTGGTGGTCGGCGAGACGGTCGCCACGCAGAGCGGCATCGGCTTTCTGATGATGGAGGCCCGCGAGTTCAGCCAGACCGACGTGGTCGTGGTCGGCCTGTTCATCTACGCCCTGCTGGGACTGCTGTCCGACCTGATCCTGCGGATCGCCGAGAGGAAGGCACTGACATGGCGACGCGGCCTGCGGGCGACGTAGTCACCGCGACCGGCGTACGGCGCGCCTTCGCCGACACGGTCGTGCTCGACGGCGTCGACCTGACCATTGCCGCCGGCGAAGTGGTTGCCCTGCTCGGCGGCAGCGGCTCCGGCAAGACCACGCTGCTGCGGATCCTGGCCGGCCTGGACGCCGACGCCACCGGCCACTGGCGGGTCGACGGCAGCCTCGCGGTGGTCTTCCAGGAGCACCGCCTGCTGCCCTGGAAGCGGGTCGCCGACAACGTCGCCCTCGGCGTCACCGGCCCCGACGTGCGCGGGCGGACCGCCGCGGCGCTCACCGAGGTCGGACTCGCCGGCCGCGAGCGGGCCTGGCCGGCCGAGCTGTCCGGCGGCCAGTCCCAGCGCGTCGCGGTCGCCCGCGCGCTGGTCCGCGAGCCGGACCTGCTGCTGCTCGACGAACCGTTCGGCGCGCTGGACGCCCTCACCCGCCTGCGGATGCAGGGCCTGTTCGGCCGGCTCCGCGCCCAGCACGGCTTCGCCGCCCTGCTGGTCACCCACGACGTCGACGAGGCGCTGCTGCTGGCCGACCGCACCCTCGTCCTCGACGGCGGGCGCGTCGTCCACAACGCACCGGTGCCGCTGCCCCACCCACGCGCGCCCGACGCCCCGGGCTTCGGCGCCCTGCGCCGGCAGCTGCTCGAACGCCTGGGCGTGCCCGCGCCGAGCTAAACGGGCGGTCCGCACGGCTGGCGGCGCAACGCGCTGCTAATAATACTTAACGAGTGGGATATGTGGGTTGGGTCACGCGGGCTTGATGAAAGGCCAGCGCCGCGAGCAGGGTTGTTCCGGGTCAACATCCCTATCGAATCCCACTTCTCAGGACGGACGTCAGCCCGGTGATCCGCATCAACGGCCTCCACAAGACGTACCGCGGCCGCGGCAGTGACGTCGTCGCGGTGGACGGCGTCGACCTGACCGTGCGCAAGGGGGAGATCTTCGGAGTCCTCGGCCGCAGCGGCGCCGGCAAGAGCACGCTGCTGCGCTGCGTCAACATGCTGGAGCGCCCGGACAGCGGCACGGTCACCGTCGACGGGGTGGACCTGGGCGCGCTCAGCGAAGACCGGCTCCGCAAGGCCAGGCAGCGGATCGGCATGATCCACCAGCACTTCGCCCTGCTCTCCTCGCGCACCGCGGCCGGCAACGTCGCGTTCCCGCTGGAGGTCATGGGGTGCCGCGGCGCGAGCGGACCGCCCGCGTGCGCGACCTGCTGGAGCTGGTCGGCCTCGCCGCGCGGGCCGGCGCGTACCCGGCGCAGCTTTCCGGCGGCCAGAAGCAGCGGGTCGGCATCGCGCGGGCGCTGGCCGGCGAGCCTTCCGTGCTGCTGTCCGACGAGGCGACGTCCGCGCTGGACCCGGAGACCACCGGCTCGATCCTGGAGCTGCTGCGCGACCTCAACCAGCGGCTCGGCCTGACCATCCTGCTGATCACCCACGAGATGGAGGTGGTCAAGCGGATCTGCGACTCGGTGGCGGTCATGCACGACGGGCGGATCACCGAGGTGGGTACCGTGCCCGAGCTGCTCGCCCGTCCCGACTCCGAGCTGGCCCGCGGCGTCTTCCGGCTCGGTCCCCCGCCCGACCTGCCCGGAGCCACCGTGGTGGACGTGACCGTGACCGGCGATGACGCGTTCATCTCCGACCTGGCCCGCGCCTACGACCTCGACGTGCACATCCTCGCCGGCGCGGTGGAGACGGTCGCCGGCGAGCGCGTGGGCCGGGTCCGCATCGCGCTGCCCGGCTCGCCGGAGGCGAACGAGGCGCCGCTGCGCCACCTGCGCGAGACCGGCCACACCGTGCGGGTGCCGGCGTGAGCTGGTCCGACATCTGGCCGTTGCTGTGGGAGGCCACCAAAGAAAGCGCCTACATGGTGGGCGTCGCCACCGCACTGACCGCGGTGGGCGGGCTGCTCATCGGGGTACTGCTCGTGCTCACCGACCGCGGCGGCCTGCTCGCCGCGCGCCCGGTCAACGCGGTGCTCGGCCTGATCGTCAACATTGGACGGTCGCTGCCCTTCATCATCCTGCTGGTCGCCATCATCCCGTTCACCCGGGCGGTGGTCGGCACGACGATCGGGACCACGGCGGCGATCGTGCCGCTCACCGTCGGCGCGATCCCCTTCTACGCCCGGATCGTCGAGACATCGATCCGCGAGGTCGACCGCGGCGTCATCGCGGCCGCGCGGGCGATGGGCGCGTCCCGGCCGGAGATCGTCCGCAAGGTGCTGCTGCGGGAAGCCCGGCCGGGCCTCGTCGCCGGGCTCACCATCACCGTGATCGCCCTCGTGGGCTACTCGGCGATGGCCGGCGTGGTGGGTGGCGGCGGCCTCGGCGACCTGGCCATCCGCTACGGCTACCAGCGCTTCGAGAACGAGGTGATGGTCGCCACCGTCCTGCTGCTCGTCGTCTTCGTCCAGCTCACCCAGATGCTCGGCGACCTTGTCGCCCGGCGGCTGTCCCATCAGTAGAAAGGCAATCCCGTGCGTCGCACCATCGCCACCCTGCTCGCTGCCACCGGTCTCGTCCTCGGCCTGGCCGCGTGCGGCTCGGACGACTCCGGCTCCGGCGGCTCCGCCTCCGCTGACCAACCGCTCAAGGTCGGCGTCAGCCCGGTGCCGCACGGCGAGATCCTCAAGTACGTGGCCGACAACCTCGCCGCCGCCGAGGGCCTCAAGCTGGAGATCGTCGAGTTCAACGACTACATCCAGCCGAACGTCGCCCTGCAGGACAAGCAGCTGGACGCCAACTACTTCCAGCACGTGCCGTACCTGGAGGAGGAGGTGGCCAGCAAGGGCTACAAGTTCACGCCCCTCCTGCCAGTGCACATCGAGCCGCTCGGCGCGTACTCCAAGAAGGTCAAGAGCCTCGCCGAGGTGCCGGACGGTGGAGTGGTGGCGATCCCCAGCGACCCGTCGAACTCCGGACGCGCGCTCAACCTCCTCGCCACCAACGGCCTCATCACGCTCAAGGACGGCGCCGGCGTCAAGGCCACCGAGGCGGACATCACCGGCAACCCCAAGAACCTGAAGTTCGAGGCGCTGGAAAGCGCGCAGCTGCCCCGCAGCCTCGACGACACCGCCCTGTCGGTCATCAACGGCAACTACGCGATCGAGACCGGCCTCACCCCGGCCAAGGACGCGCTGGCGCTGGAGAAGGGCGAGAACAACCCGTACGCCAACCTGCTCGTCGTGCGAACCGGCGAGCAGGACGACCCGCGGGTGGTCAAGCTGGAGAAGCTGCTGCACTCCCCCGAGGTCAAGAAGTTCATCGAGGACAAGTACGCCGGTTCGGTGCTCGCCGCGTACTGAGATCACCTGGCGGCTCACCGCGCCGCGGTGGGCCGCCAGGTGTGTGCCGGTACGAAGTCGAGCAGCTCCCGGCTCAGCCGGGTGGAGATCGGCACCGCGAACCCGTCCAGCGGTTCGGTGAGGACGGCCTCGGGGTAGTACCGGCGCAGCAGCTCGGCAGTCGGCACCAGCGCGACCGTGTCGGGCGCGGCGACGTGCACGATGGCGTGCCCCTCCACCGGCCGGGTCAGCGCGGCGGCGACCGCGTCCGCCGCGTCGTGCGTTTCGAGCCAACCCCACAGGCTGCCCCGCTGGCCGCCGAGGTCGGCCTGGACGTGCGCGAGATGGTGACGCAGCCGCTCGCCGGTGCCGATGAACGGAAACCGCAGGCTGACGGCCGGGATGCCGAACCTGTTGCTGACCGTCGCCGTGACGAGCTCACCGACCTGTTTGGACAGTCCGTACGGGTCGTCGCCGACGTACGGGTGGTCCTCGGCGACCGGGACCCGCAGCGGTGCGGCGCCCCGCCGCGACCACGCGAACCCGAGGGCGGAAAGGCTGGAGACGTAGACGATCCGGCGCACACCGAGCGTCCCCGCGGCTTCGAGCAGGTGGTACGCGGCGCCGACGTTGTTGTCGAACACCTCGTCGTCCACCGGTGCGGGGATGGCGGCGGCGTGCACCACCGCGTCGATGCCGGCGAGCAGGCGGTCGAGGCCGGAGGCGTCTCGCAGGTCGCCGGCGACGATGTCGTCCGCCGGGCCGGGCGGTGGGGTCCGGTCGTGCGCGCGGACGGTGTGCCCGTCCGCGCGCAGCCGCGCGACCACCGCCTGGCCCACCATTCCGGCGGCGCCGGTGACCAGAACTTTCACGCAACCCTCCTCATGCCGCGTCCACCGGTGCGAAGTTGGCGGTCAGCTCCTGCGCACCGGCGACCGTGAACGTGTACTGCGGCGCCGTGGACACCTCGGTGCCGCCGGCGGTCCAGTTGACAAAGCGGAAGCCGGGCGCGGCCTCGGCCGAGGCGGTGACCTGACTGCCCGGCTCGTAGAAGCCGGGCCGGGTCTCGTTGCCCGCCAGTCGTACCGTGCCCGCGCCGGCCGGAGCCGCCGCGGCGGTGACGCCGTGCTCGACGATGTTGATCACCATCACGTTGTGCAGCGTCGCTGGCCCGGTGCTGGTGGTGCCGTTGTAGCGCATCAGGTTGACGACGGTGACGTCGCCGCCGGCCACCTTCACCGAGTAGCCGTCGGTCCCGAGGTTGTCGGTGCCGAGGTTGAAGACCTCGACGTCGCCGGAGTTGACGACGAGCCCGTTGTGCAGGCCGTAGCCGAACACGTCCACGACGGTCAGCCGGGTCGCGCCGTCCACGGTGACGAGGTCGGCGTGCTCGCGCGTCCAGCCGTCGATGACCTTCGGGAACAGATCCCGACCAAGCACCCAGTTGGGTACGTAGAAACCGGTGCGCACGAACGTGTTGCCGTTGCTGAGCACGCCCTCGACCCGGCCCCGGTCGCTCCTGCCGACGGTCACGCCGTGCCGCACGAACGTTCCCTTGATCTTGCGGACCAGGAAGTGGTCGTTGCGGTGCGTGGCCATGTCGATGGCGTTCCACGCGTTCGGCAGGCCGATGTTGACGGCGTACGTGTGACTGCCCTGGCCGCGGATGGTGAACGGGTAGGGCACCAGTCCCTCCGGTGCCGCCGGGTTGTTCTCCGGGTAGAACACGCGCAGGCCGTTGACCCCGGCGCCCGTGCCGCGCAGCGTGATGGCGGCCGGGTCGGTGTCCGGGTCGGCGGTGTCGCGCCCGGCGTATGACATCAGCACGGTGCCGCCGCTGCGCCCGTCCTGGTCGCGGTTGGGCACCGAGGACGCGCCGCGCAGCTCGACGCCGGCCGGCACGACGAGACGCCCTTGCAGCCGGTACCAGCCGGCCGGGAGGTAGACCACGCCGCCGCCGTCGCGTCCGGCGCGGTCCAGCACTCGCTGGATGCCGGCGGTCGCGTCCCGCGCGGGGACGTAACCGTTGCCGCCCAAGGCGCCGACGTTGTAGAGGACGTCGCGTCTTGGCTTGACCGTGGCGGGCGGGTCCTCCTCGGTGGGTACGGTGCCGGCGAGCTGGTACACGGTTCCCTGGACGGCCCCGGTGAGCCTTGTGTCGGTGAGCTTGACGTAGCCGCCGCCGTTGTTGACCACCGCGGCCTGGCTGCCTTCGAGGACGCTCGCCGCCATCGCCAGCCCCCACCGCGCGTCGAACTGGTCGACCCGCAGGGCGGTGTCGGTCCGCGCGATCCGCACCCGCTGGAAGATGCCGGTGAACTCGGCCCGCAGCCCCTTCACCACGTGGATGCCGACGCGGTAGTCGGCCACGGACAGGTCGGCGAACTGGTCCCACTCCAGGTCGCCGAGGACGAAGCCGGTGCCGTGCGCGCGGGTCCACGCGTCCAGCGCCGCCCGCCGCGGCGGGTGGTACGCCGCCGGGGCCTGCGCCCAGTAGGCGTTGCTGAAGGTGACGTGCTCCCACGTGCCGACGTCGGCGCCGTTGTACGCCTCGACGCCCTCGAACAGGGCCGTGCCCTTGACGTTGCGGACGGTCGCCGACTCGTGGACCTGGCCGTTGCCGGGCGGGCGACCCCGCTCGTCCCGCATGGTGCTCAGGCCGATGCCCCGGTACGAGTTGAGCATCGTGACGTCGGAGACCGTGCTCATCATGTAGTTTTCGTCGCTGGCCCAGGAGCTGCCCGGGATCTCGAACGTGAAGTTGTACGGCACCGGCGCGGTCGCGCTCTGCCGCGGGTAGTAGGTGGTGAGGCCGACGACACCCGCGCTGCCGCCGATCCGGAACAGCACCGGCCCGTCGTCGCCGGCGGGCAGGTCGGCGCTGACCACGGTGCCGTAGGAGCCTCGGCCGCGGTCCGGGTCGCGGCGGTCGCCGTGCAGCGTGCAGAAGGCCGGCACCTCGACCGTGCTGGTGACGCGGTAGGTGCCCGGCGGCAGCCAGACCGTCCCGCCGCCGGCGTCGTAGCAGTCGTACAGCGCGGCGCGGATCGCCGAGGTGGCGTCCTTCCTGCCCGTGGGGTCGGCGCCGTAGGCGGTGGCGTCGAAGTCGGCGACCACGACGCCGGTCGTCGGGTACTTCGTCTTGACGATCCTCGGCGCCGGCGTGACGGTGCGCTGGTGGCGGACCTGGAAGCCGGCCACGTCGAAGCTGGTGAGGCCGGCGGCGTACCCGGTGAGGTTCAGCCGGACGTACCGCGCGGTCGTGGTGGGAAACCGGGTGCGGGACGACTTGGTACCCGGCGCGCCGGAGTGGCCGACGGTGGTGTAGCTGGTGCCGTCCCGGGAGACCTCGACGGTGTAGTCGGGTGAGTAGGCGTTGCCCCACTGCACCAGCACGTCATTGACCGGCCGCGCCCGGCCGAGGTCGGCCCGCAGCCACTCCCCCGCGCCACCGCCCGCGCTGGTCCAGGTGGTGGTGGCGTCACCGTCGTTGGCCGCGGCCGGGCTCGAACCGGCGGCACTGCTGCTCGCGGTGACCGTGCCGGGCCGGGCCAGGTCGGTGTCGACGGCCGAGGCGAGGAACGTCCGATGTGCGTCGTACAGCGCCTGCAGCGCGGCAGCCACCTGCGCTTCGGTGGCGGAATCGTTGTCGAGCACGCCCCGCGCCTGGGCGATCGCCGCCGCGAGTGCCGCCTTCGAGCCGGGCGGGTACTGGCCGTCGCGGGTGCCTTCCCGGGCCGCGTAGTGCGCGAGCTCGGCCGTGGCGACGAGGTCGCGCAGGCCGGCCTTGAGGTCGAGCTGGCGCGGCACGACGGTCACCCGTACGGCGGCAATGGTCAGCTCGACCGGGGAGCCGTCGTGGGTGAGCCGGAAGTCCGAGCCGTTGCTGCGGTTGGTCAGGATGGCGTCGTCGAGGACGAAGTCGTGCGTCTTCCACGTCTGGCTGTCGCCATAGGACAGTGCCGGCGACGCCTTGAACATCTCGGGGATCGTCGCGCCCGGCGAGTCGTAGTGCAGGAAGAGGCTTCCGTTGCCGGCGTCGAAGTAGTCCACACTGACCATCACGATGTCGCTGGTGTTGTAGGCGTAGCTGTCGGCGACGTTCATGTACAGGTAGTTGGTCGCCGGCGGGGCGCGGCGGCGTTGGTCCGCCAGAAGCCGCGGCCGGCGATCGTGCCGGTCACGAGCCCCGCCTCGTTGTCGCCGGCCCGCGCGCTGATGCCGGTGTCGGTCGCGGTGGGCCCGAGGGTGGTCTGCGGCCCGGTCCGGGTGATGCGGACCTGGGCGACGGTGATGTCCGTGGGGCGTCGCCGCCGACCCCGGCGAGGCGCAGCTCTCCCCCGCCGAGCGCGGCGCCGTCGAGGCCGACCGCGGCCAGCCGCCAGGCGTTCGTGCCGGCGAGCGCGGCGACGGCCGTCGTCTGGCCCGCCGCGGTGCGCAGCGTCAGCTGCCCGCTGCCGGCGTCGTGGTAGGTGACCACCACGACGACCGACGCGCCGGCCACGCTCGAGGCGTAGCCGGCGTCGGGGGTGACGCCGACGTACGAGGTGCCCGCGGCGACCTGGGTCTGCCAGTACGTCCGGCCGTCCAGCGTGCCGGTGCGCAGCCCGGCCGGGTCGTCGCCGCCGCGCACCGTCACGCCGAGGGCGGTGACGTCCGGGCCGAAGTCCGCGCCGATGCCGCGCGGGTACATGACCGGGCCCGCCGCGTGCGCGGCACCGGCGGGCGCGACGAGTGCGGTCACCAGTAACAGCAGCGGCCCAACCAGGGACCTAATTCTCACGGGTTGCCTCCGGGCTCGTTGGCTGCGGCGGATCGGTCAGGACTTGACCGCGCCGATCAGGCCGTTGACGAAGTACCGTTGCGCGGCGATGAACAGGATGATCACGGGCACCACCACGATCAGGGCGCCGGCCATCAGGACGTTGTAGTGCAGCACCGCGCTGGACTGCAGGTTCTGCAGCGCGATGGGCAGGGTGTACGCCTCGGGGTCGTTGAGCGAGACCCGCGTGAGCAGGTACTCGTTCCAGGTCGGGATCGCGGTCAGCACCGCGATCGTGATCAGGACCGGCCGGGACAGCGGCAGGTAGATGGTGGTGAAGATGCGCAGTTCGCTGGCGCCGTCGACCCGGGCCGCCTCGCGCAGCTCACCCGGGATCGAGGAGAACGCGTTTGTCATCAGCAGGATCGACAGCGGTGCCGTTCCGTTGACGAACGGCAGGATGAGTCCCCAGTGGCCGCCGAGCAGGCCGAGCTTGTTCTCCAGCAGCACGACGGGCAGCAGCACGGTCACGCCGGGCACGAACAGCAGCGCCAGAAACAGCCGGTACAGCGCCTTGCGTCCGGGGAAGTGCAGCACCGAGAACGCGTACCCGGCCGCCGAGTAGATCACCAGCACCAGCAGCACGGTCAGCCCGGTGACCTTCAGGCTGTTCAGGAAGTAGTCGAAGAAGTGCAGCTCGTTCCACGTCTCGGTGAGCGTGCGCAGGGTCGGCCGGTGCGGGATCAGGTGCCCGCCGGAGACCACCTCGATCTCGTCCTTGAACGCGGCCGACACCATCCACAGGAACGGGTAGAGGCTGATCGCCGCGTACAGCAACAGCAGCACGCCGACCGTGCCACGAGCCAGCACAGTGGACAGTGACAAGTGGACTCTCGACCCGCGGGCGGGACGGCCGGTGTCGGGTGCGCCGGTCGCGGCCGGGCGCAGGGTGTCGGTGCTCACGTGACCCTCCGCAGTACTCGCACGTTGATCGCCGCGAGGACCAGCGCGCCGACGAACAGCATCCAGCCCAGCGCGCTGGACAGCCCGAGCGTCGGACTGAGCTGGGACAGGAAGGCCAGCCGGTACGTCTGCAGGCCCAGGACGTTTGTGTGGTTGCCGGGTCCGCCGTTGGTCATGATGAGGAACGTCTGAAACCCCTGCAGCGAGTCACGCAGGGCCAGCAGCACGACGATCGCGGTGATCGGTCGCAGCAGCGGCCACACGATGCGCCGGGTGACCTGCCAGGTGCTGGCGCCGTCGACGCGGGCGGCCTCGATGAGCGACGGGTCGACCGCCTGGAGGCTGGCCAGGTACAGCAGCATGGCGACCGGTACCGACGTCCACACGGTGATCACGATGAGGGTCGGCAGCGCGGTCGTCGGGTTGCCCAGAAAGCCTTGCGGCTGCTGGAGACTGCCCAGGCCCAGCGAGCGCAGCAGCAGGTTGATCGCGCCGTCCGGCTGCAGCACGTACACCCAGGCGAAGTAGACGGCGATGCCGCTGGTCACGTGTGGCAGGAAGTAGACCGAGCGCAGCACGGTCTTCAGCCGCCGCACCGAGTTCAGCAACACCGCCAGCGGGAAGCTGACCAGGACGGTGAGCACCGGTACCGCGATCATCACCCACATCGTGTTGAGCGCGGCCTGGTGCACCAGCGGCGCGTACTGGGGGTCGGCCCACAGCAGGTCGGCGTAGTTCTTCAGGCCGACCCAGCGCCACTCCGGCGTGAAGCCGTTCCACGAGGCGAAGCTGAGGGAGAACCCGTACACGATGGTGTAGACGCCCATCACCGCGAACAGGGCGATCGCCGGCAGCACAAACGCGTAGCCCCAGGCGGTCTCCGAGCGGCGGTACCTGCTCCTGCCGCGGCTCGGGGCCCGCCGGGTCGGCGACGGGCCCTTCGCGATCGTCGATATCGCCATTACCGCATTACCGCCATTACTGCTTGGCCCAGAAGGCGTCGATCTGTTTGGCCATCTGCGCACCGGTGTCCGCGGCGCTCTTCTTCTTCAGCGGCGAGAAGTCCATCAGGGTCGATGCGACCGGGACGCCGTCGTACGCACCGGGCCGGTATGAGGTGTCACCGGGGTTGTACGCCGAGGGGCCGGAGCCGAACGACGCGATCATCGCACCGAGCACCGGGCCGACCGCGGTGCTGGGGTCGGCGCCGAGGTCGGTCGGCGGGATGTCCAGCGCCTCCTTGGCGAAGGTGGCCGACACGTCCGCCTTGGCCAGGTACTTGAGCCACTGGATGGCACCGTCGCGGTTTTTGGTGGTCGCCGAAACCGACACCCCGGTGAGGGTGAACGGTGCCAGGCTCAGGTCCTTGACCGCGCCGTTTGCGGGCGCCGGCACCGGGAAGGTCACCACGTTGCTCGGGTCCATCCCGTTCTGGGCCAGGAACGCGAGGGTGAACGTGCCGCCGATGTCGAAGCTCGACTTGCCCTGCGCGAAGGCCAGGTCCGCGGCGTCGATGTCCAGGCTCTGCGTGCCCGCCTGCCAGTACGGCGTGATCTGCCCGTAGGTCTCCAGCACCTGGGTGCCGGCCGGCGAGGAGAAGTTGCTGCTCTTGTCCTTGCCGAACAGGGCGTGGAACTTGTCGGGGCCGAGCAGCCCGTACGCCATCGGCTGCATGAACCACTCCAGGCCGGTGGTGGGAGCCTTGAAGCCGATGGTGACGCCACCGTTGTCGGGGTTCTTCGCCTTCACCTTCTGCAAGGTGGAGATGAAGTCTTCCCAGGTGGTCGGCGCGGTGGTGACGCCGGCGTCGGTGAGTCGCTGCTTGTTGGCGTACACGATGCCGAACGTGCCGATCGTGAGCGGGACGCTCCACCGCTGGCCCACCTGGATGCCCTTGGTCTTGGCGTCCTGGGCCAGCGACTTCTGGTAGAACTCGTCGTTGACCAGGCCGTCCTGCCGCACCGTCGGCAGGTAGCTGTTCAGCCAGGCGTCGTCGACGTCCTTGGCCAGGTCGGTGAGCAGGCCGGCGGCGCCCCAGGCGAAGTCGTCGCCGGTGGTGTGCACCTCGAAGAGGTCGGGCAGGTTCTTGGTCTGCGCCGCGGCCTGCACCTTGGTCACGAAGACGTCGTCCGGCCCGTACGCCTCGACCTTGACCGTGACGCCGGTTTCCTGGGCGAAGCCCTCGGCGACTTTCTCCAGTGCTTTGACGTGGGACTGCTTGAAGGTCCACATCACCAATGTCTTGCCGGACGAGCTGCTGTCGTCCGAGTCACCGCCGCACGCGGCGGCGGTTGCGGTCAGTGCCAGTGCTACCAGGACGGCCAACGCCGGCCGCCGTGCGCGTCGTACGTATGTCATCACGGGTGCCGAGCCTTCACGTCGAGGGCGCCATCGACATGCGCCACCTTAGGCTCGGAAACCTAAATCGAATCGATGTACTGTGTCAACGGCGTCACGGCTACGTTGTCAAAACGTTAAGACCGCCCGTGACCTCGGGTAACGTAAGGCCCCCAAGATCGGCTGGTCAGCCCAGCAGCAGCGACTGCGGTTGGACCGACAGGATCTGGTCCAGGACCAGGCACGCCGCACCGATCGCGCCGACATCGACGCCCAGCGCGGTCGTGGTGACCACGGTCGGATGGATCCGCTCCACGAACGGCGAGCTCTCCACGATGCCCGGCACGATCGCCATGAACCGCTCCTCGAGCAGCGGCCAGATCGGCCCACCGAACACGATCATCTCCGCGTCCACCAGCGTCGCGGCGGCGCTCACGCCACGCCCGACGCGGACCGCCCAGCGATCGATGATCTCGCCGGCGGTCACGTTGCCGGCCGACGCGTGGCGGGACAGGTGCCGCAGGCCCTCCTCCGCGTCGCGCGGGCCGGACGGCGTGAAGTCCGGGCCCAGCACCTGCTGCTCGATCGCCTCGGCGACAAGGGCGTTTGTCGTGCAGGCGGCGTAGAGCCCGCCGACCTCGCCGGCGTTGCCGGAAAAGCCGCGCAGCACCACGTCGTCGACGACCAGCCCCATCCCCGAGCCGGTGCCCAGGTAGAAGAACAGGAAGTTGCCCGTGTTGCGCGCCGCGCCGGCCCACCGTTCGGCGACGGCCGCGGCGATCACGTCCTTGTCCAGCAGCACCGGCAGCCCGGTCGTCTCGGCCAGGTGGTCGCGCAGCCGCACCCGCCCCCAGCCGGCCAGCTCGGGTGGCGCGATCACCTGCCCGGAGGCCACGTCCAGCGGTCCCGGCGCGGCGATCCCGAGCCCCAGCACCGCCTCCCTGGGCACCCCGGAACCGCCGATGAGCGCGGCGATCGACTCGCTCATCTCGGTCAGTGTGTGGTCCGGGTCAGCCACCTCGGGCGTGGGACGCTGGGCGCGCGCCACCACGTTGCCCAGCAGGTCGAGCACCACAAGGGTGAGCACCGCGGGATCGAGGTGGACGCCGACCGCGTACCGCGCGTGCGCGTTGACCTGCAGCAGCCGCCGCGGCTTGCCGCTGCCGGAGCTCTTGGTGCCCGCCTCGCGCGCCAGGCCGGTGTTCAACAGGCGCCGGCAGATGTTCGACACGGTCTGTGCGGACAGGCCGGTGGCCTCGACGAGCTCCACGCGGCTGAGCCCGTCCGGCACCCGCCGGATCGCGTCGAGCACCACCGACTCGTTGAAATCGCCCATCCGCGGCAAGTTGGTGCCACGCCTGGTCGACAACCGCTTGTCCACTGTCCTCCCCAGATCGGTCGGCGCTCAGACTTCCTCCATCAAATCGATTTACCGTATCATTGCGCGCGCCGAGCCCTCACCAAGCCGCCGGCTCTGGTTTGCGCGTCACTGAGGGTGGCGTTTGTCCGGATCCGTGGCGCGGCGGACGGGCGGATTGCGTGGCCGCCACGGCGGCGAGTGGCCGTGATCGACCGTGGCAAAATCGCTGGGTGCAGATCGGGATACTTGGACCATTCGAGGTACGCGCGGACGACGGCGCCCTGGCTGACGTACCGGGTGCCCGGCTGCGCGGGCTGCTGGCCGCCCTCGCGCTCGAACCCGGTCGGGTGGTCCCGAAGGCGACGCTCGTCGACTGGATCTGGGGCGAGCAGCCGCCCTCCGACGCGGCGAACGCGCTGCAGCGCCTGGTTTCCCGGCTGCGCAAGGCCCTGCCGGACGGTGCCGTCGAAGGCCTGCCGGAGGGCTACCGCCTGAAGGTCGAGCCGGACGCTGTCGATGCCGTGCGGTTCGAACGCCTCGTCGGCCAGGCCCGCAACGACGACGACCCGCGGCGGCTGCGCGAAGCCCTTGCCCTGTGGCGCGGCGCGGCGATGCAGGATGTCGGCTTGCAAGACAGCGCCGCCTTCGACGCCGCGGTCACCCGCCTCGACGGGCTGCGCCTGGCGGCCATGG
The DNA here is from genome assembly GCF_011764425.1 of Phytohabitans houttuyneae. Taxonomy (NCBI): domain Bacteria; kingdom Bacillati; phylum Actinomycetota; class Actinomycetes; order Micromonosporales; family Micromonosporaceae; genus Phytohabitans; species Phytohabitans houttuyneae. The sequence goes on along the minus strand of NZ_BLPF01000002.1, from coordinate 989,261 downwards.
AAGACCGGTTCGACGCCGAGATCAGCCTGGGCCACGGCGCGGAGGTGGTCACCCAGCTGACCGACGTCGTGGCCGCGCACCCGGTGCGGGAGCGGCTCGTCGCCGCGCTGATGCGCGCCCTCGTCGCGTCCGGCCGCGACACCGAGGCGCTGCTGCTGTACGAGCGCACGCGGGAAACCCTCGCCGACACGCTCGGCGTCGACCCCTCGGCGGAACTGTCCGCGCTGCACGTCGCACTGCTGCGCGGCGAGCTGGGCCGGCGGGAGGAGACCCGCACGACCAACCTGCGCGCCGAGCTGACCACCTTCCTCGGCAAGGACGCCGACGTCGCCGCGGTCCGCGAGCTCGTCGCCGGACGCCGGCTCACGACCCTGATCGGGCCGGGCGGCTCGGGAAAGACGAGGCTCGCGACCGAGACCGCGCGCACGCTGCTCGACGACCTGCCGGACGGGGTCTGGATGGTCGAGCTCGCGGCCATCGGCGCCGACGGTGACGTCGCGCAGGCCACGCTCGGCGCGCTGAGGCTGCGCGACGCGCTGCTCGGCGAGGCACCCGACGCGGAGCCGACCGACCGGGTCATCGCCGCGCTGCGCGAGCGGACGATGTTGCTGGTCCTGGACAACTGCGAGCACGTGATCGAGTCCGCGGCGACGTTCGCCCACCGGGTGCTCGGCGAGTGCCAGCGGCTGCGGATCCTCGCCACGAGCCGGGAACCGCTCGGCATCACCGGTGAGGCGCTGTGGCCGGTCGCGCCGCTGGTGCTGCCCGCGCCGGACGCCCACCCCGGCGAGATCGAGTCCTCGCCGGCCATCCGGCTGCTGCAGGACCGGGCCAGCGCGGTGCGCAAGGATCTCGGGACCGACGCCCGCACGCTGTCGACGATGGCGCGCATCTGCCGGGCGCTGGACGGGATGCCGCTGGCCATCGAGCTGGCCGCGGCCAGGCTGCGCACCATGTCCCTCGACCAGCTCGCCGTCCGGCTCGACGACAGGTTCCGGCTGCTGACCGGCGGCAGCCGTACCGCCCTGCCCCGGCACCGGACCTTGCGGGCGGTGGTCGACTGGAGCTGGGAGCTGCTCAGCGACGCTGAGCGGATGGTGCTGCGCAGGCTCTCGGTGTTTTCCGGCGGGGCGAGCCTTGAAGCGGCCGAGCAGGTCTGCGCCGGCGCCGCGGTCGAGCCCTGGGAGGTGCTCGAGCTGCTGACCGCGCTCACCGAGAAGTCGCTCGTGGTCACCTACGGCGAAGGCGCACCGCGCTACCGGATGCTCGGCACCGTCAAGGAGTACGCCGAGCAGCGCCTCGCGGAGGCCGGGGAAACGGACCTGACACGCCGCGCCCACCTGGCCTACTTCACCGCCCTCGCCAGCACCGCGGATCCGCACCTTCGCCGCGCCGAGCAGCTGGAATGGCTCGCCACTCTCGAGGTCGAGCACGACAACATCGGCGCCGCCATGCGCGGTGCCATCGCGGCCGGCGACGCGGACGGCGCGATGCGGCTCGCCGCCGCCGGCACCTGGTACTGGTGGCTGGCCGGGCACCGCACCGAGGGCAACGAGCTGATCATGGCGGCCGTCGCGCTGCCGGGTGAGGTGGACGACGAGACGCGAGCCGTGGTGTACGCGTTCATCGTGCAGTTCGTCTCCTCCGGCAAGGGCGACCAGTTCCAGGCGGAGGAGTGGATCCGCAAGGCGTACGAGATCAGCCAGCGTGTGCCGAGCCACCACATGGCGCTGAAGTTCGTCCCCGCGCTGGAACGCCTTCTGCACGGGCCGGACGCGCTGCTGTCCGCGTTCGAACCGCTGACCGCCGACGACGATCCCTGGGTACGGGCCCTCGCCCGGCTGCAGCTCGGCAAGATGCGAATCATGCTGGGCGTGGGCGGCCACGAGGCGGACGCACACCTTGAGACCGCGCTCACCGAGTTCAGCGCGCTGGGCGAACGGTGGGGCATCTCCTTCGCCCTGACCGAGTTGGCGAACCGGATGGCGGTGCGCGGCGAGTTCGCCGGCGCGTGCGCGCACCTGGAACAAGCGGTCGAGGTCGTCACCGAGGTCGGCGCCATCGACGATGTGGTGCCGATCCGCTCGCGGCAGGCCCAGCTGTACTGGCTGATGGGCGACGAGGACGCCAGCGCGGCCGCCATGGCCGAGGCGCAGCGGTACGCCGAACGGGTCCCCTGGCCGAACGCGCTCGCCGAGCTGGCCCTGGCGAAGGTGGAGCTCGCCCGCTGGAAAGGCGAGACCGAGCAGGCACGCCGGCAGCTCGACGTCGCGACGGCGATGCTCGGCAACGACGTCGAACGGGCCAACATCCGCCTGTTCGTGGAAGACCTGCTCGGCTATCTCGCCGAGGATCTCGACGCCGCGCGTGAACACCGCATCGCCGCCTTCCAGGCCGCGTCCGAGGCGGGGCATTCCCTCGGGATCGCGGCGATCCTCGTCGGTATCGCGGATCTGGCCCTGCGCAAGGAGGAGTACGAGCAGGCCGCGGCGCTGATCGCGGCGAGCACCGCGGTCCGCGGTCTGCGCGATCGTTCGCAGCCGGACGTGGCGAGGATCGAGCAGGCCACGCGAAGTCGCCTCGGTGAACCGGGGTTCACCGAGGCGACAGAACACGGTGCGCGGGCGGACTGGCGCGAGCTTGTGGCGGTCACGCTCGCTTCGTGAACGTGTGTGACGCCCACAGGTAGCCCACCAGGGCGATCGCGGCGCACCAGGCCAGGGCGGGGATGACGTCGCTGGCCGCTGGGGTGCCGTTGAGCAGGCCGCGCAGGGTTTCGATGATCGGTGTGAAGGGTTGGTACTTGGCGAATTGGGCGAGGCCGGGGCCCATTTTGTCGGCCGGGACGATGGCGCTGCTGAAGAACGGCAGCATGACCAGTGGTACCGACGCCAGCCCTGCGGTTTCCGGCGACTTCGCGGCCAGGCCGAGGGCGACGGTGAGCCAGCCGGCGGCGAAGCCGAGCAGGACGACCATGCCGAGCACGCCGAGCCAGTCCAGGACGCTGGCGGACGGGTCGAAGCCGAGCAGGAACGCGACCGCGATGATCGCGCCGATGGCGACGAGGTTGGTCAGCAGGCTGGCGATGACGTGTCCGGTCAGCACCGCGCTGCGGGGGATGTCCATGACCTTGAACCGGTTGATGATGCCTTTGGTCATGTCCGAGTTGACCGCGGTGGCGACCGAGCCGAGGCCGTAGCAGACGGCTAGCAGCAGCAGGCCGGGGGTGGCGTAGTCGACGTAGTCGACGCCGACGTTGAACGCGTCGCCGAGCATGTAGACGAACATCAGCATGACCACGACCGGCATCAGCACGGCGTTGAACACCGAGGTCGGGTTGCGGGCGATGTGGGTGAAGTTGCGGCGCAGCATCACGAGCGAGTGGGATTTCATTTTGCGACAACCTCCGTGGTGTGGCCGGTCAGGGCCAGGAAAACGTCATCAAGGTCCGGGGTGTGCACCGAGAAACTCTCGGCCGCCACCGCATGCTCGTCGAGCAGGTCGAGCAGAGCCCGCAACGAGGCGGTACCGCCGTCGCTGGGCACCCGCAGGGTCAGTGCCTCGTCGTCCCGGGTGGCGCCGGGCAGGATTTCGGCGGCCACGTCGAGCTGCGCCGCGGTGGCGAAGCGGAGCCGGACGTGGGTGCCGGGGATCTGCCGCTTGAGCTCGTCGGGCGTGCCCTCGGCGACAAGCCGGCCCTGGTCGAGCACGGCGATCTGGTCGGCGAGCTGGTCGGCCTCTTCCAGGTACTGGGTGGTCAGGAAGATGGTCACGCCGTCCGCGACCAGGCCGCGGATGATCTGCCACATCGTGCGCCGGCTGCGCGGGTCCAACCCGGTCGTCGGCTCGTCCAGGAAGATGATCCGCGGGCTGCCGACCAGCGTCATCGCCAGGTCGAGCTTGCGCCGCATGCCGCCGGAGTAGGTCGCCGCCGGCTTGCCCGCCGACTCGGTCAGGTCGAAACGGTCCAGCAGCTCCGCGACGATCCGCTTGCCCTCGGCCGTGGGGAACCGCTTCAGGTCCACCATCAGCTGCAGGTTCTCCCGCCCGGTCAGCAGCTCGTCGACCGCGGCGAACTGGCCGGTGACGCCGATCGCCGCGCGCACCGCCTTGGCCTCGCTCGCGACGTCGTGTCCGGCGACGCGGACCGTCCCGCCGTCGGCGGTCAGCAGCGTGGTCAGCACGTTCACCGTGGTCGTCTTGCCCGCGCCGTTCGGGCCGAGCAGGGAGAAGACGGTGCCCGCACGAACCTTCAGGTCGATGCCGTCGAGAACGACTTTGTCTTTGTAGGACTTCCGTAGGCCGGAAGCCTCGATCGCCAGGTCTGTCATGCCGACCACCGTCGTCGGGCGTGCCGCCACCGCCCTGACACGCCCCTGACACGGCCGTCGAGCCCAGACCCGCACGGTGGCGGGCAGGTGTCAGAGCGTCCGGCGAACCTGGCTACATCGCTCACCCGGCACTGTCAGGAGGACAGCCCGATGCCTACTTTCCACACTCCCGGCCCGATCTCGGCGACGGTCGACATCGTCCTCGGCAACATCCAGTTCAAGGCCAGCGACCGCGCCGACACCGTGGTCGAGGTGCGGCCGGCGGACCCGTCGTGGGAGCTGGACGTCAAGGCCGCCGAGCAGGCCAACATCGAGTTCGCCGACGGGAAGCTACTGGTCAAGCACTCGAAGCTGCGTACCGCGTTCAGCAACAAGTACGGCTCGGTGGAGGTGCTGGTGCAGCTGCCGACCGGTTCTGACGTGCAGGGCGACACCGCGAAGGGCAGGTACCTGGTCGAGGGTGTGGTCGGCTCCTGCCAGCTGAAGACCCCGACCGGGGACATCCGGGTCGAGCGGGCCGCCGAGGTGCGGCTGCGGACCACCAGCGGCAAGGTGAGCGTGGACCACGTGACCGGGCAGGCCGACGTGAGCGCGAACGGGGAGATCCGGGTTCGCCAGGTCGACGGCGGCGCGGTGGTCAAGAACATCGGCGGTAACAGCTGGGTCGGCGAGGTCGCCGGCGACCTGCGGGTGAACTCGGCCAACGGCCACATCACCGTCGGCGCGGCGCGTGCCGCGCTCAACGCCAGGACCGCCAGCGGCGACGTCCGCGTCGGCGAGCTGGGCACCGGCCCGGTCGACCTGTACACCGCAACCGGTGAGGTGGAGGTCGGCGTCCCCGCGGGCATCACGGCCCGGCTGGACGCGCACACCTCGGCCGGCCGCGTGCGCAACCAGCTGGAGGCTCCCGCCCCCTCCGACCGTACCGTTAAGGTGCGCGCCCGCAGCCACGGCGGCGACATCACCGTCCACCGCCCGTGACCGATGCCTGGTGGTCGCCCGCTCGACGGGATCGTTCTTGTCCGCCAGGAAATACGCGCGCGTCGCGGTGGCCACGGCGATGTGGCGCCGCAGCACCGGCGCCGCCTGCTGCGCGGACGCCTCCCGGATCGCGTAGTGGCGCGTGGTGAAGCCCCGGCTGAGGCTCACGCTTCCTCCTCCGGCCGGCCCCCACCCACCATGCCACGAGGCTCAGGCCGCGGTCACGGCCACGTTGGCCGTCTGCGCCGCCCCGCCGCGGGTGTAGCTCACCGGTACCGTGTCGCCGGGGTTGTGGCTGCGGATCGCGACCTGCATCTGATCGACGCTGTTGACCGCGGCGTCGCCGATCCTGGTGATGACGTCACCCGCCTGGATCCGCGCGGCGGCGGCGCCGAGTCCGGGCAGCACCTGCTCGACCCGCGCGCCGCGGGGAAGCCCTGTCGCGCTGGCCATCTCGTCGGTGACCGTCACCGCGAGGACGCCGATGGTCGGATGCGTGGCCCGCCCGTTTTCGATGAGCTCGTCCGCGACAGCGTTCGCGAAGGTGATGGGGATGGCGAAGTTCAGCCCGATGCTGCCCCCGCCGCCTCCCGGCACCTGCGCGCCGGCCGTGTTGACGGCGATCTGGCGGCCGGCGCAGTCCGTGAGCGGGCCGCCGCTGTTGCCCGGGTTGATCGCGGCGTCGGTCTGCACCGTGTTGACCAGCGTGGCGGGTCGCGCGCCCTCCCCCACGTCGACGTACCTGTTCAGCGCGCTCACGACGCCGGCCGTGATCGTGCCGGACAGTCCCAGCGGGGAGCCCGCCGCGACGACCGGCTGCCCGACGATGAGCGCGGCCGAGTCGCCGAGCGCGATCGGCACCAGGCCGCCACCGGGCGGCTGCGCCCGCACGACGGCCAGGTCGGTCGCCGGGTCACGGCCGACGATGGCCGCCGCGACCTGCGTGTACCCGCGGGCGAAATCGACCGTCACGGTGCCGCCGGGCACCGCCTGCGCGATCACGTGGTCGTTGGTCAGGATGTTGCCCTGCTGGTCGAGGACCGACCCGGATCCGTTGCCCGAACCAGCGGGTCCGCGCACGTGGATCGTCACCAGCGAGGGCAGCACCGCGGCCGACACCTCGGCGACATCACATCCCGCGCCGCTGGACGCGGGCCGTTCGGCGGCGGTGTCCGGGTCGGAGCGCAGTCCCGCACCGACCAGCCCGCCGAGCGTGGCCGACAGCACCGCCAGCGCCACCGCACCCACCACCAAGCGCCTGGTCGTGAAGTGCATGGCAGAGCCTCCTCATCCGGAGGCTACAACCATGACAAAAGACGCGAGAGGTACATAGAGCAACGCGCTTCTGGTCGTCGTCAGACGACCGCGACGGCGTCGATCTCAACGAGGACGCCGGGACCCAGGGCCGCGACCACGTGGACCGTGATGGCCGGCGGCGGGTCGGACCTGTCCCACACCTCCTGGAAGGCGGCCACACCCTCGTCGAAGCTCTGGCCCTCCACCGTGGCGATCCGCCAATGCACGATGTTGGCCAGGCTCGCGCCCTCGCTCTCCAGGATTGTCGCCAGGTTGCGGAACGCCTGCCTGGACTGCTCCCCCACCGTGGGACCGACGACCTTGCCATCGGCGTCGACGCCGTTCTGCCCGCCGATGTAGATCGTCTTTGTCGGCTGCTCGACCACGACGGCCTGGCTGAAGGCGGGGCTGCGGTGCAGTCCCTCCGGGTTGATGTGCCGGACACCCATGTCGTTGCCTCCTCGATCGGTGACACCGCTTAAACCGGTGTCTGCTTCCGACACCAGTTATAGTGGGTTCATGCGAGCGGGCGCAACCGGAAGGCTCTTGCAGGACCCCAAGGGCGGGTCGTTCTGGTTCGACGCCGGCGCCGTCTGCCTGGACTTCGCCCACACCGGCGGCGAGGGGCAGTACGCGAAGTTCGAGTCCCTGCACGAGCCGGCCGACCTGGCCGAATGGCTGGGCCAGCCACCGCTGGGGCCGTCATGACGGTCCCCGTCACGGCGGCCGACCTGGCCGCCGCCAAGACCCTGCGCCAGGCGATCTGGGAGGCGGCACACGCCCGGGCGGCGGGCCGCCCGCTGCCCGCCGGAGCGCTGGCCGCCATCAACCGCTCCGCGACCGCGGCGCCGCTGGTCCCGGAGCTCGCCGCGGACGGCGCCACCGCCGGGTGGGCACCGCCGGTCGAGGTGACGCAGGTCCTGTCGACACTGGCCCGCGAGATGATCGAGCTGCTGTCCGGGCCGCTGTCCGGGCGCATCCGCGAGTGCGCGAGCGACAACTGCCCGATGGTCTTCGTCGACTCCTCCCGCCCCGGCGCCCGGCGCTGGTGCGCGATGGAGCGCTGCGGAAACCGCCACAAGCTGCGGGCCCTGCGCGCGCGGCGGGCCACAGAGCCGTAGCCTGCCGGCTCCGCACCAGTCATCTGACAGATGCCCGCGCCGGCCCGCGAGCCGTAGCGTCCCATGCCAGCGACGAAGGGAATCGACATGGCGCAAGGCGCGTACGCCCAGGTGAACGGCATCGACCTCTACTACGAAATCCTCGGCGCCGACCGGCCCGGCCGACCGCTGATCATGTTGCATGGCGGCGTGCTCACGTTCCATCTGAGCTTCGACGCCTTGCTGCCGACGCTGACCGCCGAGCGGAAGGTGATCGGCGTCGAGCTGCAGGGACACGGACACACGGCCGACAGCGACCGGCCGTTCTCCATCCGGCAGTGCGCCGAGGACGTGATCGCGCTGCTCGACCAGCTCGGCATCGAGCAGGCCGACTTCTTCGGGTACAGCCTGGGTGGGCTTGTCTCCACCGAGGTCGCCGTCCGGGCCCCGGAGCGGGTCGGCCGGGTCGTGCTGGCGGCCTCGCATTTCCGGCCGGACGCCTACTACCCCGAGATCACGGCGCCGGAGGGGGATTCGCCTCGGCTGCCGACCGAGGAGGAGTCCGTGGCCATGAAGCGCGCCTACGACGAGGTGGCGCCGAACCCCGAGGACTTCTTCCCGTTCGTGGAGAAGATCCAGCCGGCGGTACACGACTTCGAAGCGTGGACCGACGAACAGCTGGCCCGGATGACCATGCCGGTACTCATCATCATCGGCGACACCGACTTCATCCGGCTCGAGCACGCCGTCCAGATGAAGCAGCTGGTGCCCAATGCCCAGCTGGCGATCCTGCCAGGCACGAAGCACATGCATGTCATCCGGCCCGAGTTCGTGCTGCCGATGGTGACGGCGTTCCTGCGGCAGTGATCAGAGCCGAAAGGGCCGGCGCGCCATGCTCCGCCGTTTACGGTGAAACGGTGAGCGATGGCTGGCTGCGCCGTCTCGGTGGGCTGACGCTGATCTGCGGCCTGCTGGGTGCGTGCGCCGACCAGAGCCCGGCCCCGGCCGGCACACCCGCGGACTCGCGCGTCGCCCTACCGGCGACAAACCAGGCTTGGCGGCCGCCGCCGGCCAACGCGGTCTTCGACTACCAGATCGGCGGCCCGTACCCGCCGGCCGAGGAGGTCGGTGTGCTCGTCCGGGACCGTGCGGCGCCGCCGGTGTCCGGGCGATACACCATCTGCTACGTGAACGCGTTCCAGACCCAGCCTGACGACAACTCGTGGTGGCAGTCCCACCACGACTCACTGCTGTTGAAGGATCGCGGGGGGCGGTACGTCGAGGACCCCGACTGGCCCGGCGAACACCTGCTGGACATCTCCACCCCGGAGCGGCGGACCGAGCTGGCCGCCATCGTCGGCGGCTGGTTCGCCGACTGCGCCGCGCACGGCTTCGACGCGGTCGAGCCGGACAACCTCGACTCCTGGACCCGCTCCGACAGCCTGCTGTCCCAGGCCGACGCGGTCGCTTTCGCCCGCCAGCTTGTCGAGGCCGCACACACGCGGGGACTGGCCGTCGGGCAGAAGAACACCCCGGACCTGAGCCAGACCGGCCGCGACGACATCGGCTTCGACTTCGCCCTCGCCGAGGAGTGCGCCGTCTACGAGGAATGCGATCTCTACCAGGCCGCCTACGGCAACCAGGTCTACGAGATCGAGTACACGGACAACGGCACCGACGCCTACCGTCGCGCCTGCGCCGACCGCGGTGCCCAAATCTCGATCATCCTCCGCGACCGGGACGTCGTCCCCGCGGGCGCCAGCGGCTATCACCACGAACACTGCTAGGCCCTGCGGCCGGTGGGTCACAGAAGGTCGGCGAGCAGTGCGGCCGCGCGGGCGGCGCCGTCCGTGGGAACGGGACGGTACCGCACCTCGCGGCCGATCTCGGCGGTGATCGCGTCGGCGAGCGAGTCGGGCGTGAGGTCGGCGTAGTCGAGGCGGCGGCCCGCGCCGTGGCGGCGGAGCCGGTGCGCCACGTGGAAGTTCTGCTCGAAGTGTTGGCGCAGCGGCACGTAGATGAACGGCCGGTTGGTGGCGGTCAGCTCCATGCACGTCGTCAGGCCGCCCTGCACGACGGCCAGGTCGCAGGCCGCGAGGTGCCGGTGCAGGTCCGGCACGTACGGCCGGATCTCCAAGCCGTCGCGGGTCGGCAGCGAGCCCGGGTCGATGCGCGGGCCGGTGACCACGATCATCCGCAGGCCGGCGACGCGGCGGGACGCCTCGGGGAAGGCGTCGACGACACGGCGCAGCATGTCGGTACCGACGCCGGAGCCGCCGACGGTCACCACGCAGACCCGCTCGCCGGGCCGGTAGCCGAGCTGCGCCCGCAGCGCCGCGCGGTCGGTGTAGTCGCCGGGGTCGAAGCCGGTGACGTACCCGGAGAAGTCGTAGTGCGCCTGCGTCCACTCGCGAATCGGTGGCAGGTCCCGGCCGAAGCGGTCCGGCACGATGTCGTCCGGGTCGCCGACGTACACCGCGCGGTCACGCAGCCGCGGGAAGCGCGCGATGTGGCCGATCATCTCGGCGTTGTAGTCGGCGGCGACCAGCGGCTCCCGCTCGCCGCCGCCGGGCATCGGCAGGTAGCCGACGAAGTCGGTCAGCCAGGCGTAGGCGAACCGCTTGAGCTCCGGGTTTTCGTGCAGGAAGTGGTCGACGTCCCAGGCCTCGTCGCCGACGACCAGGTCGTACCGCTCTTCGGTGACCACGTCCCGGAACACCATGAAGTTCGACAGCAGGATCTCGTCCATCCGGCGCAGCGCCTGGAAGCAGTGCAGGTCGTGCTCACCCGCCTCGCTCTCGATGTGCTCGGACTCGTTGGCCAGCCACCGGCTCGCCGGATGGACGTGCTCGCCGGCGTCGTCGAGCATCCGCGTGACCGGATGCTGGGTCAGCCAGTCGATTCGCGCGTCCGGGTGGCGCGCGCGCAGCTCGCGGGCGATGGCCAGGTCGCGCCGCGCGTGTCCCAGCCCGATCGGAGAGCACAGGTAGAGCACCCGCTTGCGCCGCCGGTCCCACCGGGTCCACGTGCGGCGGGACGGCGCCGGCGGGCGGAACCGCTCGGCGAACGCGCGGATCAGCAGGTTGAGCCGGACCGGATCGCGGGCCATCGGGATGTGGCCGGCGCCTTCCAGCACCACAAGCTCGCCACCGGACAGCTCGGCGACCCGCTCACCGCAGCGCAGTGGGATCACGCGGTCCTCGTCACCGTGGATGGCCAGCAGTGGTGACGCGATGCGCGCGCACCAACCTTCGACGGTTTCCCGCTTCGGGTAGGCCGCGGCCGACTCCGCGGCGAGCACCGCGCCGCTCGTCTCCAGACCCCAGGCGACCGCGTCCTCGATGGGTTTGGTGGAGTGCGCCTCGCTGAAGCACTGTCCGAAGAAGAACCAGAGGAAGTCCTCGTACCGCTCCAGCCAGTACTCCCGGTTGTATTTCGCCCAGTGCTCGCCGGGGTCGGTGCCGAGCGCCGGCACCCCCGACGGTTCGAGCAGCGGTGCGGGCCCGGTCAGCGACATGTGCGCGGCGCGCACCGGGTCGCGCGGCGCGAGCGGGACCGCGGCGCCGACGACGATCGTGCCGTGTACCCGCGACGCGTGCTCGGCGGCAAGCTCCAGCGCCCAGTTGGCGGCCCGCGACAGCCCGACGACGACGGCCCGGTCGGTGCCGGTGGCGTCGAGGACGGCGAGCGCGTACGCCACCTGTGCCGCCTGCCCGTACGCGGCGGGTGTGACCGGCCGGTCGGACTGCCCGTTGCCCGGACCGTCGTACACGACGACCCGGAAATGCCGGGCCAGGTAAGGCACCTGGAGCTTCCAGAATCGCTTGTGGACGATCGTCCAGGTCGGCAGCAGGAGGATGGTGGGCCCGCCGGACCCGTGTACCTCGTAGTGGATTTTGACGCCGAGGTGCTCGACGAAGCCTTCGGTGTCAGCCTGCCTGGCGTGCATGCCGCCGCCTCCCCCCGATTGCGCTTGGGCGCGGCACAAAGCGCGGTACACGCGCAAGATACCTCTCGTACGGCTCGCCGAGCTGGCGGCGCAGGTCGTGCTCCTCCAGCCGCACGGCGACGAGGATGTAGCCGGTGGCCGCCGCGGCGAAGAGCAGCCGTCCGGCGCTCATGTCGGGTGTGACCCAGAAGGCGATCAGGAAGCCGACCATGAGCGGGTGGCGGACCAGCCGGTACAGCCACGGCTCGCGAAAGTCGGGCTCCGCGTAGCGGCGCTCGCGGGCCCGCGACAGCACCTGCCGCAGGCCGAAGAGGTCGAAGTGACCGATGAGGAACGTGCTGAGCAGCAGGACGGCCCAGCCCAGCGCGTACCCCGCCCAGAGCAGTGCCCGCGCCCAGGTGACCTCCACCGACCAGATGTGGTCCGGCAGCGGCCGCCATTGCCACAGCAGCAGCGCGACGACGAGGCTGGCCGCCAGCACGTACGTGCTGCGCTCGATGGCCGGCGGGACGGTCCGCGTCCACCACCGCTTGAACCAGGGTCGCGCCATCACGCTGTGCTGGACGGCGAAGACGCCCAGCAGCGCCAGGTCGACGAGCACCGCTCGCCAGGCCGGGCCGGCCGGGCCGTCGTCGACGTCCTTGGGCACGCCCACGCCGGCGAGAAAGCCGACCGTGTAGACCAGCACTGCGACAAACAGGGCGTACGCCGCGAGTCCGTACGCCAGCACCGATGCGCGGCGAAGCATGTCCATCCCCTCCCGTTCGGTCGACCGACCGATAAGATGGGACGCTAGCATTCGGTCGACTGACCGACAAGTGTCGGAAATCGGCGACGGGAGCGTGCGATGGCGGAGCGAAGCGGCGAGACGGCGGACCGGATCCTGCAGGCCGCGCGCGACGCCCTGCTCGCCGACGGCTACGCGGCGCTCTCCACCAGGCGGGTCGCCGACCTGGCCGGCGTGCCGCTCAGCCAGATCCACTACCACTTCGGCGGCAAGCAGGGCCTGATCCTCGCGTTGCTCGACCGGGAAAACGCCCGGCTGGTCGAGCGCCAGCGCCAGATGTACGGCACGGAGACGCCGCTGTGGAAGCGCTACGAGCAGGCGTGCGACTTCCTGGAGGACGACCTCGCCTCGGGGTACGTGCGGGTGCTGCAGGAGATGATGGCCGCCGGCTGGTCCGACCCGGCGCTGGCGCGGCAGGTCGTGGCGCTGCTCAACGCGTGGTTCACCGTGCTGGAGGAGGTGGCGCACGAGGCGCAGGGTCGGTTCGGGTCGCTCGGCCCCTTCACACCCGGCGACCTCGCGGGCCTGATCGGCCTGTCGTTTCTGGGCGGCGAGGCGGTCATCCTGCTCGGCGAGGAGCAGTGGAGCCGGCGGGTGCGCGGCAGCCTGCGCAGCGTCGGCGAGCTCATCCGCCGCTTCGAGGAGCCTTCGTCCGGGGATGGCTGATGACGCCGTCCAGGATGGTGGTCAGGCTGTGGTGGAAGGTCACCTCGGCGTCGAGGTGGGCGCCGTCGACGACGAGCCGGGCGACGGTGGGATAGCGGCCCGTTTCGAGCATGCGGGTCAGGTAGGGCCCGAGGGCGGCCTGCCAGGTGGACACGTCGGTGCCGGTCGAGCGGGCGGTGCGGCGCTCGGTGACCTCCCTGCGGAGGGCCCCGACGATGAACGCGTTGAGGACGCCCAAGGCCCGCTGGAGGTCGTCGATATCGCGCACGCCGGGGGCCCGGCTGAGCGCCGCCGCGGTCGCCTCGCCCACGGCGAGCGCGTGAGGTCCCAGGTGTGGCCTTCCGCCGAGCAGGTCGACAAACCACTCGTGGTCGAGAGCGACCTCGCGGGTCCGGTGGACGATGGCCAGCACCGTGGTGCGCCACCCTGAGTGCTGGCCGGCCTCGGCGATCCGGGCATACACGGCGTCGACCATCAGATCGAGCAGCTCGGACCTGTTCACCACGTAGTCGTAGAGCCGCATCGGACCGACGCCGAGCTCCTTCGCGATCTTGCGTACCGACAGCCCGTCGAGACCGTGCGCGTCGGCGATCCGGATCGCCGTGTCGGCGATCTTCGCGCGGCTCAGTGGCACCGGCGCCGCCCTCGGCGCGGGCTCGGGCCGCTCCCAGACGGGCAGTGGCGCGCTACCGTACGGTGTATCCACGAAATACAGCGTACGGTAAGGATGGTAGAGATGCGAATCGCGATCGCCGGCGGCGGCCTCGGCGGCCTGACGCTGGCCCGGATCCTGCACCGGCACGGCATCGACGCGGTCGTGTACGAGCGCGAGGAAGGCCGATCCGCGCGGTCACAGGGCGGGATGCTCGACCTGCATCCCGAGTCCGGGCAAAAGGCGCTGGCCGACGCCGGCCTCACCGGCCACTTCCGGTCGCAGGCGCGCCCCGAGGGCGAGGAGCACCGCATCCTCGACCCGGCCGGCCGCGCCCTCGTGCACCACACACCGGAGCCCGGCTCGTTCTCCGGACGCCCCGAGATCGACCGCGGGGCACTGCGCGACCTTCTGCTCGACTCGCTCCCCGATGGCACGGTCGCGTGGCACCACCGGCTCATCGCGGCGACACCACGACCCAGCGGAGGCTTCGCGCTCACGTTCGACGGCGGCCGCAGCGCCGACTGCGAGGTCCTCGTCGGCGCGGACGGCGCACGCTCGGCCGTCCGACCGCTGCTGACCGACGCGACACTGTCCCCCGTCGCCACCTTGGTGGAGCTGAGCATCGCCGACGCCGACCGCCGCCACCCCGAGCTCGCCGAGCTCGTCGGCCCCGGAAACCTCTGGTGCATCGGCGTGAGCCAGATCCTCGCGGCGCAACGCCAGGGCGACGGCAGCATCCGCGTCGGGATCTCCCTACCCGCCGACGACCGTCCCCTGGACGCCTACCGCGGCAAGCGCGCCCTGCTGGCCATGTTCGACGGCTGGGCCCCCGCCTCACGGCACTCATCGAAGCCGCCGACGGCCCGCCCGCCCCACGCCGGATCGAGGCGATGCCCACCGCGGCACGCTGGACCCACAAACCGGGCCTCACCCTCATCGGCGACGCCGCCCACCTCATGCCGCCGGTCGGCGAGGGCGCCAACCAAGCCATGCTCGACGCCGCCACACTCGCCGCCGAGCTCGCCGCCAACCCCGCCGACCCCGACTCGGCGATCCAGGCGTACGAGGAGGCGATGTTCGCCAGGATCCACCCGATCGCCGAGATGTCCGCCCGGGTCCAGGCCATGATGCTCTCCCCCACCGCGGCCGACGACGTCGTCCGCTTCTTCGCACCGCACCCCACCAGCTAGAGACATGTCCGCGGTGGTAGCCGCTTCAGAGGAATCAATTCGAAACGGATCCGGGCTACCGCGATGCCCGTCGTGGTCCGGACCGTTGCTCCCGCGGCCTCACCCGCCGCGGTGGGCAAGCCCACCCCAACCCCCGGTTGCCGTTGAGATCGTGGTCGTTTGCCGCCCACCGTGGGGGCAGCGACCACGATCTGCTCTATGGGCCTTTGTTGACACCGACCAAGGAACCACTGTGGTCCAGACCGTTGTTCACCCCCGCGGCCGCCCAGCTCAACCCGGGAGCCCGCTCCGGCAGATCTGCAAGTTGGGCGTCGAAATGGCGCGCCTCGACCTCCGGAGTTTGTCGTTGTCTGGGGGTGTTTCGCGATCAAGGTGGATGTGAGCTGCCGCTATGCCCGCGGTTGCCGCCTCACCCTCCGCGATCGCTCAGCTCAACCCAGGAGCCGCTCCAGGCAGATCTTGGCAAGTTAGCGTCGAAATAACGCGCCAACTCACCAAGATCTCGGGGCTCACATCGCCTGCAGCTGATCGACAGTCACAGACCGCGACGACGGTGCCGAACCGCGGGTGGACTCGCGCAGTCCCGCCTCGAAAGATCTGCCGAAGCACGGGTTGGGGGAAGATCAGAGGCTGCTGCGGCGCGGACACCGCGAGCTGGAAGACACCGGAAGCTGTCGCGCGGGAAGTAAACCCAAACTCCGACGTCGAGCGACCGCTAGGTCTCCACGATCTGCGGGAGCGGGGTGAGCTAAGGGACCGCGGAGGGTGAGGCCGCGGGAGCAACGGTCTGGACCACCGCGGGCGTCGCGGTAGCTCGCGTCTCGTTTGGGTTGGGTTTACTGAAGGCCGCGGAGACAAACGTGGTCGGGGTCGCCATCGGCGACCCCGACCACGCTCCCGGAGGAGGTCAGATCATCCAGCGGTTCTTCTGGACGAAGGGCAGGCGGGCCCAGAGCCGGCCCAGGCCCCAGGTGTGCCCGGCGTAGGTGAGCGCCAGCACCACCAGGACGATCGCGTAGATCAGGTGGTAGTCCATGAACGGGTTGGTCGAGCCCGACGCCTCACCAGCGGCGGTGAACCGGTCCGGCGGGAACTCCGCCGCCCACATCATCACCATGATCAAGGAACCGGCGGCCGCCGCGACGCGCAGGCCCACACCGGCGATCAGGGCCAGACCGACAGCACCCATACCGATCATGAACAGGGCGTCGACCCACCACAGACCGGCCATGTCGTGGGAGATCGACTGGAACGGGCCGACCTCCACGCGGGACAAGAAGCCCTTCGTGGGGGAGCCACCGTTGATCCACGCCCGCTCGTCCGGCGTGGCGAAGCCGAATCCGAACGTCTTGTCCAGGAACGCCCACAGGAACACGATGCCGGTGCTGATCCGCAACACCGCCAACGCCCGGGCGGCAGCAGTAGTAAGCATGTGGCCGGGAGCCTCGGCCTTCTCCAGCGCGTGCGCCGGGACCTTGACCTGGCCGGTGTTGGTGGTCATCGTTGCCTCCGGGAGTGGAAGTCTCACTTTTTCTTTGACACCCACAGCCTCTCGCCCCCCGCCCGTGCGCACCTGAGCCGGAACTCCCGACCTCCGCAGGACCAAGGTCCCCACCTTCCCGGGACCAACGGAAAAATCCTCGGCCCGCCCCCAACCTTTTCTGGCCGACCGTCGTCTTGGCTGGTACATCACCCTCAATGTCCGTCGAGAAGAGGCGCACGTGGACGCTCTCGCTCCTGACTTCGACGCGTTCGTCCGGGCCAGGACGCCAGCGCTGCTCCGGTCTGCGTACCTGCTGACCGGCGATCAGCACCTGGCCGAGGACCTCGTCCAGACCGCGCTCGGACTCACCCACCGCGCCTGGCGCAACCTGCACGCCACCGGCAACGCGGAGGCGTACGCCCGCAAGACGATGTACCACCTGCAGGTCTCCCGCTGGCGGCGACGGCGCATCGTCGAGTCGTTCACCGGTGACGTGCCGGACCGGAGCGGTGTACAGGTCGACCACGCCGAGCAGACCGTGCTGCGTCTGTCGTTGCGCAGCGCGCTGTCCCGCCTCACCGCCAAGCAGCGCGCGGTCATCGTCCTGCGGTTCTTCGACGACCTGACCGAGGCGCAGGCGGCCGAGACGCTGGGTGTCAGCGTCGGCACCATCAAAAGCCAGACCGCGAAGGCACTGGAACGGCTGCGCGACCTCGCGCCCGAACTCGCCGGCGTCAACGTGAGCGGAGATGCGCGATGACCGAGATCGACAACCTGCGCCGCGGTCTGAGCGAGCTCGCCACCGAGGTCGAAGCCGTCGACCTGCGCGAGCGGGCCCTGGCCACCTCCCACCGCATCCGCGTCCGCCGCACGGTCACCACCGCCGTGGCCGGCCTCGCGGTCGCCGCGGTGGCGCTGGGCACCGCCGTCACCGTCCAGGCCGACCGTTCACCACGTCCGCCGGCCGTCGACCCCGCGCCCTCACCGACGGTGCTGCCGACCGAGCAGCAGGTCAGCCCGGACCTGGGGCCCTTGAACTCGGCCACCCTCACCGTCCCCTCGTGGGGCGCCGGCGCACACGCCGGCTGCGTCACCGGCCGCATCACCGTGACCAACGGCCAGTACGTGCGCGACGCCGCCCACAAGACGGTGAACATCCTGTCGTACGTGACCGCGGACGTCGACCGCGACGGCACCGAGGACTACGTCGCCTACCTGATGTGCGGCGAAGGCCCGGAGTCGGGCGGCCGGCAGATCGTCGCGTTCCGCCGTAGCGGTCAGGAGCTGGCGCCGATCGGACGGGTCGTCGGCACCCAGGACGGCTTCGCGATGATGGACTACTTCGAGGCACGCGACGGCGGCCGGATCGCCGTGCTTGTCTCCGAGGAGTACACCGACATCGGCCAGAACGCCGTGCCGAACCAGTGGCGCACCTACGCGTTCCAGGACGGGCGGTTCCGGCAGGTGGAGGGTCCCACGACCTTCCCCGCTCAGCCACCGTCCGCGCAGCTGTCCGTCGAAACCTCCACATTGGCCTTCCAGCGGCAGGGCGGCGCGCTCACCGGCCAGCTGACGGTCACGGTGCGCAACACCGGCGCCATCGACGTCGCCCGCGTGGAGATCCTGTTCATCCTGCCGAGCCAGGTACAGCCGTCCGGAGACGACTGGCGCGACTGCACCGCCCGCCCAAGCCCGGACCATACGGCGCTGGTGTGCACCGTCCCCGGCCCGCGAGCGCAGTCCCGCGTGTCCGTGCCGTTCACCTTCGTGGCCACCGCCAAGCCGGTCCTGCTCGGCGACCCGATCACCCTCGGCAACCACTACCTGTCCCTCACCCAGGCCCCGCCCTTCAACGGGCAGGTCACCATCGGCACCCCGGAGACCGTCATCCCGATCACCGCGCCCTGAGCGCGGGCCCCCGCTTGCGGAGGCTGCGCACGATGATGCGGTGAACACCCGCGGCAGCACCGGCGACGCGCATCCTCCAGCTCGATGGTCGCCGGCGGAGCGGGCGATGTGGCGGGCGTACAGGCAAGGAGAATGGTGCACCCCCGCCGCCGGATCGACCGATCCCGCCCTGCGGGCCGACCGGATCTGGGGCGCCGTGCAGGACCTCGCGGTCGGGTACGGCTACCGCCCCGGGCGCGCGGCCGCCATCTTCGGGGCACTGCTGCTCGGCGGTACCGCCTACTTCGCGGCCGTGCCGGACTGTGCGGGAGCCGGCGGCCTGTGTCCGGTCAACGCGGGCGACCAGCGCACCTGGGACCCGTTCCTGTACGTGCTCGACGTCCTGGTGCCCATCGTCGACATCGGCCACGAGAAGGCCTGGAACCCCAACGGCCCGGACAAGGTCGTCATGATCGCGTTGCTGGTGAGCGGCTGGGTGTACGCGACCGCCCTGGTCGCGGCCGCCGGCCGGGCGCTGAGCCGGTCCTGACCGGCCGCCTGATCCGTTCGGGTCTGAGGCGCAGCCAGACCACCGTGCCGTGGGCCGACCTGCGCCTGGCCGACCGCCCCTGACCTCGTACCCGCTCAGTCGCCTGCCCGGGTGATCTCGCCGTTCCAGGAGCGGGCCACGTAGCCACCGGTCAGCTCCTGCAGGTTCAGCTGTACCTCGATCAGGGTGTTGATCTCTTGAAGCACCTCGTCGAGGTCTTCGAAGGTCACCTCGTAGCGGCTGCCGTGACCGGCCAGCTCCGGCTCCCCATGAAGCTGCGCAAGCTCGTCGGAGTCGGCGGCGACCTGCGGCCCGGTCGCGTGGGCGACCCACATCAGCGGACCGTCGTCGGCCCAGCGCACCGTCAGCCGGTGCTCGTCCTCGGCGATGACGAGCCCCTTGAGCTGCTGGGCGGCGTCGGCGAGCGTGAAGGCGCCGGTGAAGTAGACCTCGAAGTAGTCGCCGGCGTCGAACTCGGACAGCGCCTGCGCCGCGTGCTCGAAGACGGCGACGGCGTCTCCGGGCCGCGCCTGCGCCTCGCTGAGCGGCAGCTCGAGCTGGGGATCGAAGGCGGTCAGGCCGGTGACGGTCGCGACCACGTGCCCGACCCGGTAGAGGACGGCGACAACGGCCTCGGCGTCGGCCCCGGTGTACCAGAAGGGCACGCTCACCGATGCCCGGTCGGCCCGGCAGCGCACCTGGATGCCGCTGCGCTCGTGCGTCAGCCCACGCTCGGCCCCCGCGTCGTCCGTGCTCACGTCGCCGACGATCTGCTCGACCTGCCCGACCAGGACGTCCCACAGCGCCGGATCGAGACCGTCGCCCGCCGCAGCGGGCTCCGCTTCGAGCGCCTCGGCCCAGGACTGCCCGTCACGCTTGGGCACGATCACGAGGTCGTAGCTCATGGCCGCCAACCGTAGCCCAAATGGCATCAGCCACGGTGAATCCCGCCGCGAACCGCCGGTCTCGTCTCACAGATGGATTCCCGTTCGCCGTTAGAAGCCGCACCTCGGGGGTAACGGCGAATCCTCGAACACCCACCGGTAAGGAGCCGTCGTATGGATGCGCGCAAGCCCGTCGAAGTGGTCAAGGAGGCGGCGGAGAGCGCCGCGACCAAGCTGACCGGCGCAGGTACGCCCGTGGTGCCCGGCTCCCCCGGCAGCGGCACGCCGGCACTGGAGGAACCGACCGAACCGCGCGAGCCGCTGCCACCCAGGCCCGAGCAGGGAACGCCGGAGACGAGGACTCCCACCGGGGCTGTCACCGGATGCCCGGCCAGCGCGTTCGGCCAGCAGGGAGCGTTTCTCACCACCGCCAACGGGGCGCGGCTGCGCGACAGCGACCACTCCCTCAAGGCCGGCCCGCGCGGTCCGATCCTGCTGCAGGACCACCACTTCCGCGAGAAGATCACGCACTTCGACCACGAGCGGATCCCGGAGCGGGTGGTACACGCCCGCGGCACCGGCGCACACGGCGTGTTCACCGCCTACGGCACCGGCGCGGCGATCTGCCGGGCCGGGTTTCTGAAGAAGGGGCGTGAGACGCCGGTCTTCGTCCGCTTCTCCACCGTGCTCGGCTCGCGCGGCTCGGCCGACACGGTGCGCGACACTCGCGGGTTCGCCACGAAGTTCTACACCGACGAGGGCACCTTCGACCTGGTCGGCAACAACATTCCGGTCTTCTTCATCCAGGACGCGATCAAGTTTCCGGACATCATCCACGCGGGCAAGCCGCATCCCGACCGCGAGATCCCGCAGGCACAAAGTGCCCACGACACCTTCTGGGACTTCGTGTCGCTACACACCGAGGCGCAGCACCACACCATCTGGAACATGTCCGACCGGGGCATCCCCCGTTCGTACCGGACGATGGAAGGCTTCGGGGTACACACCTTCCGGCTGGTCAATGACGCCGGCGAGACGGTGCTGGTCAAGTTTCACTGGAAGCCCAAGCTCGGCGTGCACTCCCTGACCTGGGAGGAGGCGCAGTTGATCAGTGGGGTCGACCCGGACTTCCACCGCCGTGACCTGTACGACGCGATCGAGGCCGGCGCGTTTCCCGAGTGGGAGCTCGGCCTGCAGGTCTTCCCGGACAACCCGGAGGAGACGTTCGCCGGCATCGACCTGCTCGATCCCACCAAGATCGTGCCGGAGGAACTGGCCGAGGTGCAGCCGGTGGGCCGGCTGGTCCTCAACCGCACACCGACCAACTTCTTCGCCGAAACCGAGCAGGTCGCCTTCCACCTCGGAAACCTGCCGCCGGGTATCGACGTGACGAACGACCCGCTGCTGCAGGGCCGCCTCTTCTCGTACGTGGACACGCAGCTGACCCGCCTCGCCGGTCCGAACTTCACGCAGATCCCGATCAACGCCCCGCACGCGCCGGTCAACGACATGCTGCGCGACGGCTTCCACCAGCACGCGGTGCACGCCGGGGTCGCGCCCTACCGGCCCAACTCGCTCGACGGCGGCAACCCGTTCGAGGCCGGCGACGCGGAGAACGCGTTTGTCGACGTGCCGGTCCGCGTCGCCGAGGCGCCGAAAATCAGGGCCAATCCCGCCTCTTTCGACGACCACTTCAGCCAGGCACGGCTGTTCTGGCAGAGCATGTCGGCGGTCGAGAAGGAGCACATCGTCGCGGCATACACCTTCGAGCTGGGAAAGTGCTACGAGCAGGTGATCAAGGAGCGGCAGCTGCGCTGTCTGGCCCAGATCGACCCCGTGTTGTGCGAGCAGGTCGCGGTCGGCCTCGGCCTGCCGGTGCCCGCACCGGCGTCCGAGCTGGCCGACGTCACCGCCAGCCCGGCGCTGTCCCAGCTGGGAGCCGAGTGGCCGGCCGACGGCCGGATCGTCGGCATCGTGGCCGGGCCGGGCGCCGACCTCGTCGCGGTCACCGCGGTTCGCGAAGCCGCGCTCGGCGCGGGCCTGATGCCGCTGGTGATCGGGCCGCACGGCGGTCAGCTGGGCGACCTGGCCGTGCAGCGCACGTTCGACACCGCGCGATCGGTCGAGTTCGACGCGCTCCTGCTGGCCGACGCCCCCGGCCCGGCGCCCGGAGCGGTGGCCGCCCGCGACGCCAAGGCCGGCACCACCGCCCCGACGGCGATCGACCCGCGGGTGCTGCGCCTGATCGACGAGGCCTGGCGCCACGCCAAGCCGATCGGCGCCTGGGACGGCGGGACCACCGCGGTGCGGCAGGCGGGCATCGCCGACACACCCGGCGTCGTATCGGCGGGCGGGGGCGCGGATGCCTTCACCGCGGTACGCGAGCTGCTTGCCGGCCACCGGGTGTGGCACCGCTTCCTCACCTCGATCGCCTGACGCTGCCGCGCGGTCAGGCGTGGAGCCACGATGAGGCATTCGCATGGAGCTATCGCCCTAGTATCGTGGCCTCGTGCCTGACCGCGCCGCGGGAAACCTCACCGCACGGGGCGAGATCGAAAAGCTGCCCAGCGGTTCGCTGAGGGTGCGGGTCTACGCGGGCGTCGACCCGGTCAGCCGGAAGCGCCGCTACCTGGTGGAGACCGTCCCGGCCGGTCCGAGCGCGGCCGCGGACGCAGAGGCGGTGCGGGCACGCCTGGTGCGGGAGGTCGACACCCACCGCGCCAGCCGCACCAGGACGGGTGGCGCACCGGGCCCGGCCGCGCCGGCCGGCGGGCAGGCGGTGACGCCCGCTGTCGCCCGGCAGCGCGAGCGCCGCACCAGCGACCTGACCGGGGCCACGATCGCGCGGCTCGCCGGTGTCTCCACCGCGACGGTGTCCAAAGTGCTCAATGGACGCTCCGGGGTGGCGGCGAGGACCCGCCAGCGGGTGGAGACGGTGCTGCGGGAGCACCACTACCGCCGGCCGGACTCGCCCGCGCGGGCGGCGAGCATCGAGGTTGTCTTCTACGGCATGCTCAGCAACCTGGCCATCGCGGTGATGCACGGCGTGGAGCAGGTCGCCGGTGCCCACCACCTGTCGGTCGGCTTCACCGACGTGCTCCAGCTGTCGACCCATCGCTCCTGGGCGCAGGACCTGCTGGCCCGGCGCCCCACCGGCGTCGTCACCGTGCACCTCACCTCCCCCACCGAGCCGCACACGCTGCTGACCGCCAGCGCGATCCCGCTCGTCGCGCTCGATCCCACCGGCGAGCCCCAGCACCCGGTCCCGTCGGTCGGCGCAACCGACTGGAATGGCGCTCTGGCCGCCACCCGCCACCTGCTCGACCTCGGCCACCGCCGCATCGCCGTCATCACCGGGCCGCCTGACCGGCTGTGCGCCCGGGCCCGGCTTGACGGCATCCGGGCCGCGCTGGACGCCGAAGGGGTGCCGCTGGACCAGCGGCTGGTCCGCACGGGCCTGTGGTTCGCCTTCGAGGACGGCCTGAACCATGGGCGCGAGCTGCTGCGCCTGGCCGACCCGCCGACCGCCATCCTCTGCGGCAACGACCTGCAGGCGCTCGGCGTCTACGAGGCCGCCCGCCAGGCCGGCCGCATCATCCCGGACGAGCTCAGCGTCGTCGGGTTCGACGACATCGCCCCCGCCATGTGGTGCGGGCCGGCCATGACGACGGTGCGGCAGCCGTTCACCGAGATGGGCGCGACGGCGGCCAAGCTGGTGCTCGCCATCGCCGCCGGCAAGCCACTCGGCCACGACCGCGTCGAGCTCGCCACCACTCTCATCGTCCGCGACAGCACCGCGCCGCCGCGGCCGCCGGCGTGACAGGCCGTCCACCCCAGGAGTGCGAGCGGTGCCCCTGGCGTTTCGGCGACGTCAGGGACACCCGGATTACGTCCGTCAGCTCGCGTGGATCACGCGGCCGGCGCTCCGTCAGCTGATCCGGACGAGGCGCCAGCGGTTGTCGGCACTGCCGTTGTCGGGGTCCTGGACGGCCTGCGCACCCCAGGCGGTGTTGCCGTTGAGGACGCCGAGGAGCTTGCCGCTGTTGGCGTTGCGGATCCGGTAGGTGCCGTCGCCGTTGTCGACGAGGATCCAGCGGTGGTCCGCGGTGCCGTTGTCCGCCCACTGCAGCACGCGGGCGTTGTCCGCTGTGGACATGTTCTCCACACCGAGGACCTTGCCGCTGTTGACGTTGCGGAACCGCACCGCGTTGCCGTCGGTCACCATCACCCAGTTGTGGTCGGCGGTGCCGGTGTCTCCCCACATGACGGCGAGGCCACCGTCCGCTGTGGACATGTTCTGCACGCCCAGGACCAGGCCGGTGGCGGCGTTGGTCAGCTTGTACGTGCCGCCGGTACCCCCGCCGGATCCGGTGTTCCAGTAGACGGTGTAGTTGAAGCCGTGCGCGTCGTGGAACGGACCGAGGTTGACGGTGGTGCCGTTGGCCGTCGCGGTGAACGCCAGCGAGCCGGTACCGGTACGGGTGATCGTCGAGGTGTTCAGCGACGGCAGTGAGCCGAGCGTGGAGTTTCCGTAGTTGCCGCAGAGCACGACCGGGCCGTACGTGATCGCCTGCACGTTTGTGTTGTCGTTGGCGGCCTGCATGATGACCCGCATCGGGAGACGCACCGTGATCTGGTCACCCGCTGCCCAGGTCCGGGTGACGGTCGCATAGCTGCCCGGCGTCGTCGAGACACTCTGCGCCTGCCCGTTGACGCTGATCGTCGCGCCGCTCGTCCAGGCGGGGATGCGGATCCGGATGCTCCACGAGCCGCTCACCGAGCCGCCGAGCGTGAGCGTCGTGGTGTCGCTGACCGGGTACGTGGTGCTCTGGGTGACGGTGATCCCCCGCTGCGTCCAGTCCAGCACCGACGGCACGAACAGGTTCACCGTCAGGGTGGTGCCGTTGTAGAAGTAGATGGAGTCCATCAGCTTCGTGTTCGTCTCGATGCCGGTGCCCTGGCAGCACCAGAAGGAGTTGTAGTCGGTGCTCCAGGTGCCGCCACCCCACGCCGGGCCGACACCGCGCCGCCCGCCGGGGTTGAGCGGTGTGAAGTACGTGATGTGGCCGCGGCTGTCGCCGGGGTTCTGCGCACCGATCAGGTGGTTGAGCAGCGCCCGCTCGTAGTAGTCGAAGTAGGCCACCCGGTTCGGGTCGATCAGCCACAGCTCCCGGGTCAGCCGCAACATGTTGTACGTGTTGCACTGCTCGCAGGTGTCGGTGTTGAGGTAGCCGGCGATCGCGTTCGGCGCGCGGAAGTGCTCGGCCTGGCTGTTGCCGCCGATCACGTACGTATGCGCGTTGACGGTGATGTTCCAGGCGTTGCTGGCGATGTCACGGTACCGGGTGGTGCCGGTGGCCTTGTACTCGCGGGCGGCGCCGATCCACTTCGGCACCTGCGTGTTGGCGTGCAGCCCGTTGAGCTGGTCCTGGTTGGACGCCAGCGGGTTGAAGACCGAGGCGTGGTCGAACCGCTGCGCGGCGGTCAGCCAGCGGCCGTCGCCGGTCTGCTGGTAGATGTCGGCGAGCACCTGGTTCATGCCGCCGAACTCGGTGCCCAGCATGCTCTGCATCTGGCTGGAGGAAAGCCGCGAGGTGCGCGTGTCGACCCAGCCGGCGAGCGCGAGCAGGACCGTCCGCGCCTGCGCGTTGTCGAGGTACCGCCACGCGTCCAGCAGCCCCTGCAAGGTCTTGTGGATGCAGTAGTACGGGACGTTGCCGTTGCTGAGCGTGCGCGCCTCGAGCGCCGTGAAGTCGGACTCCGGGAAGCCGGACAGGTAGCCGGCACCGAACCCGGCGGCACCGTTGTTGGCCTGGCACTTGGCCAGCTCGGCCACCATGTAGTTCGCCTTGTCGCGGCAGGTGGTGTCGCCGAGCACCGCCCACGCCTGCGCCCAGGCGGTCAGGAAGTGCCCCTGCATGTGCGTGCGGAACGGGAAGGTGGGGGCGTCCCAGCCGCCGTTGGACGCCGCGCCGTTTGTGGAGAGCCGGTGGTTGGCCCGGAAGTTGTAGAGCAGCCGGTCAACGTCGACGAACCGCAGATAGTTCAATGTGCGGGTCTGGTTGTCCATGAACCGGCCGGAGTTGAGCCGGACCTGGCCGAGCGCAAACGGGTACGCCGAGACGCCGATGTCCGCGCGGGCCGGGGGCAGCTCGGCGGCCGAGGCCGGTCCGGCACCGAGCAGTTCGGCACCCGTCGCTGTCACGAGGGCGCCGCCGGCGGCGGCCTGCATCAACCGCCGCCGGCTGAGGGGGTGGGAAGCCATACGTTCTCCAGAGGTTTCAGGGAGTGGTGAGGTCGAAGCGGCTCACGGTGACCGCCCCGCCGAGAGCGGAGGTGGCGTAGTTGAAGATGCCGAACCGGTAGCCCATGAAGAACTGCCACGCGTTGTTGAGCGTGAAGGCCTGCCCCAGGTTGGTAAACGTCGAACCGTTGGTGCTGTACGAGAACGTCGCCTGCCGGCCGCTACCGGGTCGGATGTCAGCCGAGACGCGCAGCCAGATCCGCCCGCCGGAGATGGCGGCCGATGCCTGCTCGCTGCCGGTGCCGGTGGTGGCCCAGCTGGAGTTCATCGTCAGCCCGTTGGTCATCGACACCCGGTAGGCGCCGTTGTCCCGCCGGACCCCGATCCACGCCGACGAGTCGCGCAGCATCGCCAGGCCGGCCCGGTCGCCGTTTGCCATCGTGGAGTAATCCAGCTCGATCGTCGCCGTCGACGACGGTCCCTGGATCCGATGCGTCAGCGTGTTGCGGGCGCTGTAGAGGTCGTTGGTCACCGTCGCGGTCTGCAGGCGCAGGCCGTTGCCGACGGAGTAGCGGGACGTGTCCGGGTTGTGGTTCCACTCCCACCGGTGCCCCAGCGTAGGGCCGGTGAACGTCTCCGGGCCGGTCATCGGTGCCACGGTCCGCGTGGTGGTGATGTTCGGCCTCGGGTAGTTGACCGCCCAGCGGCCGTTGACCGTCTGCACGCTCGGCCAGCCGTCCGACGACCAGGACAGCGGTGCCAGCGTCGGCATCCGGCCACCGGGGTAGGCGTCGGTGAAGGCCATGTAGTACCAGTCGCCGTTCTGGGTCTGCACGATCCCGCCCTGGTGCGGCACGCCGCCGCCGGAGATCGGACCGGGCAGGTCGAGCAGCACCTGCCGCTGCTCGTACGGACCCCACGGGCTGGTCGAGCGCAGCACGTACTGGCCGTTGGCCGGCCGCGTGAGCCAGATGTAGTAGTAGTTGCCACGCTTGTACATCCGGGCGCCCTCGAGCGTGCCGATGCTGGACGGCGTCTGGTACACGGTCTGCGCACGCACCTGGCTGGTCAGGTCCTGCGAGAGCTGCGCCACGCTGATCGTGCCGTTGCCGTAGGCGACGTACGGGGTGTCGTTGTCGAACAGCAGGCCCGCGTCGTAGTAGCAGGGAAGCCGCGACCGCTTGGTCCACGCGCCGTCGACGGCGGTGGCGGTGTACACATAGGAGCGGTTGAACTCGATGCAGCCCAGCCAGTAGTAGGTGCTGTTGCTGGGCCGGTAGTTGAGCGTGGACGCCCAGATGCCCTTGACGTACGCGCGACCACCGCTCATGTCGTACGCACCGGACTCGAAGTCCAGCCGGGGTACCGAATGGCCGGCGTACTCCCAGTCGACCAGGTTGTACGAGCGCAGGATCGGCGCGCCCGGCGAGTAGTGCATCGTCGAGGCCGAGTAGTAGTAGGCGTCGCCGACGCGGATGATGTCACCGTCGGCGAAGTCCTGCCACACCACCGGGTTGGTGAACTGCCCTGTGTTCGGCGGTGGAGTGGTGGGCGTGGTCGTGGGCGGAGTCGTGGGCGTGCTACCGCCGACCTGGACGAGCTGCCACTGCTGGTTGTTGCCGCCCCAGTCGGTGTACTGCACGATGTTCGCGCCGTCGGCCGTGGAGGCGTTCTGCACCTCGACGGCCTTTCCGCTCTGCCGGCCGATCAGCCGTACGTAGCCCCCGGCCGAGTCGGCCAGCCGGAACTGCTGGTTCTGACCGTTGCCGTCGGCCCACTGCACGATCGCGCCACCGTCGGCGGTGGAGAAGTTGTAGACGTCCAGCACCTTGCCCGAGTGCCGCGACTTGATCCGGTAGTAGCCGCCGCCGGAGTCGACGAACTGCCACTGCTGGTTGTTGCCGTCACCACGCGTCCACTGGGTGATCCGCCCACCGTCGTTCGTGGCGAAGTTGTACACGTCCAGCGCCTTGCCGCTGTTGCGGTTCACCAACACGTACCACGCGTTGGTGTCCACCGTCGCGGCCGAGGCCGACGTCGCGGCGACCGTTACGAGCGTGCCACCGACGACCACCGCGGCCGCCACCGCGGCCAGCCCTGCCCGCCAGCCTCGACGCCGTTGCCCGGAAAGCCCTACCGGCATCCGTGCCTCCTCTCAGAGCCTCTTGTTAGCGTTAACAGCATCGCTGGGCTTGCCATGCGAGCAGCAGATATCCAGGACTTGAGGGGCCGCGAGTACCGGCCCGAGCGCGGAGGGGCACCCCTCGCACATGGACTGTGAACGATAACAGTGATGCACGTCAAGGTGTGTCGTAAATGTTTCGCGGTTGACACCATGGACCCGCAGGTCACGCACTGAGCCACGAATCTGGCTCCACGAACCGGCCGCCGTGGAGCTAATTTTGGAGACGTTATGGAGCCATGACCGCGGTGAGGGCCAGCCCTGTAGCGGTGGAACGGGGCCCGGAATTACCGGCTCCATGTATCGCCGTGGAGCAGCTCCACGACAAGCTCTGGTGCTGCCACTTGTCAACGCTAACGGTTTCGATCGATACTGCTAACTGTTTTGGAGCCGGGCACGGTCTGGGAAGGGCACCCACGACCGCCAGCGGCGGAGCCGGCCGGCTTCGCCGAACGAGCAGCACGAGGAGGCGCCGCACAGTCCCGCTGAACCCATCGCTGCGCCATCACAGCCGTCCGGTCGCCTTTCAGCACCGGGACCGCGGGTGTGACGGCCAGCCTGGCGTGGACGTCCGGTCGCCGCGCTGGCATCGCGCCGGCGCACCCTTCTGCCTGCTGCGCGCCACGTCTCGTCTGTCGGGCATCAGGAAGCGCTCCCCGCGCCCGCACGAAGGCGGCCCGTCCCCCTTTCAGGAGAAGTCGTTTATGCGAAAACCTAAAGTTCGTAGCGCCGCGTTGGTGTCGGCCGGTGCCGTTGTGCTGGCATCGGCCGCCGCCGCCGTGGCGCTGCCCGCCGGGGCCGCGGCCGCCGGTTGTTCGGTGAACTACACGGTGGCGTCGCAGTGGCAGGGCGGCTTCGGTGCCAACGTCACCATCACCAATCTCGGTGACCCGGTCACGAGCTGGACGCTGACGTGGTCGTACACCGCCGGCCAGACCGTGACGCAGGCGTGGAACACGACGCTGACCCAGAGCGGCGCCGCGGTCACCGCCCGGAACGTCAGCTACAACGGGACCATCGCCACCAACGGCACGGCCTCGTTCGGCTTCAACGGCTCGTGGACCGGTAGCAACCCGGCACCGACGAGCTTCGCGTTGAACGGCGTGACCTGTACCGGCGGCGTGGGGCCGACGACGGCACCGCCCACCACCGCACCGCCCACCACCGCGCCACCGACGACCGCGCCGCCCACGACCGGGCCACCCACCGCGTCGCCGGACATCACGGTGAACGCCGGCACCAGGTACCAGACCATCGACGGGTTCGGGGCAGCGACCTCGATCTGGGGCAGCGCCTGGTCGACGGCCGAGACACAGACGCTGGTGGGACTCGGCGCCAACCAGCTCGGATTGTCCATTGTGCGCACCGGCATCTCGCCGGTCTCCAGCGAGTGGGCGACCCACGTGAACGCCTTGAAGACAGCGAAGTCGTCCGGATCCGGCGTGAAGATCCTGGCCTCGCCGTGGACCGCACCGGCGGCGTGGAAGACCAATAACAGCCGGACCAACGGCGGCAAGCTGCGGACCGACTACTACGACGACTACGCCAACCATCTGAACAGCTACGTCCAGTACATGCGCGGCCAGGGCGTGACGGTCGACGTCACCTCGGTCCAGAACGAGCCGGACTGGCACCCCGACTACGACTCGATGGACTGGAGCGGCGCCGAGCTGCGCGACTTCGTGCGTGACCAGGGTGCGAGGGTGCAGAACACGAGGCTGATGGTCGCCGAGGCGGTGAACCTGAACTACAGCTACACCGACCCGACCCTCAACGACGCGACCGCCCGGAACAACATCGGCTACATCGGCGGCCACCTGTACGGCACCGAGGCGTCGGGCCGGCTCAGCCCGTACGCGTTGGCCAACCAGCACAACAAGCCGGTGTGGATGACCGAGTGGAACCTTCACGAGGCCGACGGCAGCGGCTCCAACATCTGGGGCAACCCCGCCAACCAGACGGTCTGGAACGAGACACTCGACGACATCATGCGGACGGTCCACAGGTCGATGGAGTCCAACTGGAGCGCCTACATCTGGTGGTACGGCAAGCGCTACTACTCCTTCATCGGCGACGGGGAGTCGGCGTTCGGCACCACCGCGGGGACTCCGCTGAAGCGCGGGTACGCGTTCTCGCAGTTCGCCAAGTACGTACGCCCCGGCTACCAGCGCGTGGCCCTGACCAAGAGCTCCAAGGCCTCGCCGCTGGAGGTGACCGCGTACCAGGGCGGCGGGAAGGTCACGCTGGTGATCCTCAACCGGTCGAACAGCGCCGTCAACAACGCCGTCATCCAGGCGCCGCAGAACGTCACCCGGGCGGAGCACTACCTCACCTCGCTGAACGCCAACGCCGCCAGCCAGCCGACCAGCGTGAACGGAGGGCAAGTCACCGTCAGCGTCGGCGCGCGCAGCATCTCGACAGTCGTGTTCACGCTCTGAGGTTTCCCTGCGTGTGAACGTGAACATTGCCAACCATCCCGATGGAGGATCTGATGAAATCCCCACCCCCACGCACCCGATCCCGGATTGCGGCCGCCTGTGCCGCTGGCCTCACCCTGGCCGGAGCCACCGCGGTGCTGACCGCGAACACGGCCCAGGCGGCCGCCGGCTGCCGCGTCGACTACGCGATCTCCAGCTCGTGGCCGGGCGGCTTCGGCGCGAACGTCACCATCACGAACCTCGGCGACGCGGTCAACGGCTGGCGGCTCACCTGGTCGTTCGGTGCCGGGCAGACCATCACCCAGCTCTGGAACGGGTCGGTCACCCAGTCCGGCGCACAGGTCACGGTCACCAACGCCGGCTACAACGGCAGCATCCCCACCAACGGCACCGCCGCATTCGGGTTCAACGGCTCCTGGAACGGCTCCAACCCGGCACCCACGACGTTCGCGCTGAACGGCACGACGTGTACCGGCAGTACGGCGCCGACCACCGGAGCCCCGCCCACCACGACGGTACCGACCACGGCACCGCCGACCACCGCCCCACCGACCACCGCCCCACCGACGACCCCGCCGCCGAACAACTGTTCGCTGCCGTCGAGTTACCGGTGGTCGTCGTCGGGTGTGTTGGCGAACCCGCGGTCGGGGTGGGTGTCGTTGAAGGACTTCACGCACGCGCCGTACAACGGTCGGCAGCTGGTCTACGCCACCACCCATGACACCGGCACCTCGTGGGGGTCGATGAACTTCGGCCTGTTCACCAACTTCTCCGAGATGGGCTCGGCCAGCCAAAACCAGATGCCGTTCTCCGCGGTCGCACCCTCACTGTTCTACTTCGCCCCCCGCAACCTGTGGGTCCTGGCCTACCAATGGGGCGGCCCCGCCTTCTCCTACCGCACCTCCACCGACCCCACCAACGTCAACTCCTGGTCAGCACACCAAACCCTCTTCTCCGGCAGCATCTCCAACTCCAGCACCGGACCCATCGACCAAGCACTCATCGGCGACAGCCAAAACATGTACCTGTTCTTCGCCGGCGACAACGGCCGCATCTACCGCGCCAGCATGCCCATCGGCAACTTCCCCGGCAGCTTCGGCAGCAACTACACCACGATCATGACCGACAGCACCAACAACCTCTTCGAAGCCGTCCAGGTCTACAAAATCCAAAACCAAAACCTCTACCTCATGATCGTCGAAGCCATCGGCTCCCAAGGCCGCTACTTCCGCTCCTTCACCGCCACCAACCTCGGCGGCACCTGGACCCCCAAGCCACCACCGAAAACAACCCCTTCGCCGGCAAAGCCAACAGCGGCGCCACCTGGACCAACGACATCAGCCACGGCGAACTCATCCGCACCAACGCCGACCAAACCATGACCATCGACCCCTGCAACCTCCGACTGCTCTACCAAGGACGCTCACCCAACTCCGGCGGCGACTACGGCCTCCTCCCCTACCGCCCCGGCCTACTCACCCTCCAACGCTAAACACCACCCACACAGGCGGGCCCGGCACAAAACCGGGCCCGCCCTGGGGTGGCGCACGCCGCCTAGGGTGGACCGATGACCGGGATCGACCTGGATGTCGTACCCGTGACCGCCACCGGGCGGCGTCCGCCGCGGTGGCGCCGCTGGCCCGCGGTGACCGCGATATCCGTGGCGGCTCTGCTGCTCGGTGGCGGCGCCGCACCGGTGCGGCGGCCCTGGGACCGGCCGGTCACGCTCGACGCGGTGCCGCCCGGCGGGATGGTCGTGGTTGACGACAGCCTCTACCTGGTCCGGCCGGACGGTGTCGTGACGGCTTACGCCGCCAGCGGGGAGAAGCGCTGGAGCGTGCCCCTCGGCGCGGCCAACCTGTACCACGCCGAAGCCGTCGCAGATCTCGTCGTGCTGGGCGGGATAACCGGGGGCGCCGATCCCGGCAGCGGGTTCACCGTGGCGGTCGAGGCCGCCACCGGCGTGCCGCGATGGCGCCGCAGTGGTGCTGTCCGTCTGATCGACCGCGCGGCGGGGCTTGTCGTGATCGACGAGCCGAGCCGGCAGGTCGCCCGGCCGCGGGCGTCGTACCGGCTGCTGGAGCTGGCAACCGGGCGGGACGTGTGGCCCTGGGCGACCCGCCCGGTCGACGAGACGCTGACCCCGGTCGCCGATGACGGCGGCCGCCTGGCAGGGCTGCTGCAGCGCGACGCGTCCGGCCGCACGCTGCTGCTCGACGCCGGCACCCGGCAGGACCGGCTACTGGCCGACGCGCCGCGGGTGGCGGACGCCTACCGCTCCGGCGACGACCTGCTGCTGCTCACCGACGGGACCGGCGCGCAGCTGGTCATGTACGACTGGGAAACGCTGCGGCCGCGCTGGCGGGTCGCCGCGCCGGTGGGTCCGCTGTCGGGCCGGTGCGGGCCCTGGCTGTGCGTGGTCGACGAGGACGGTACGGCCGCCGTGGATCCGGCCACCGGGCAGGTCCGCTGGCGGCACTCGGGCGTGCCCGCCGTCGTCGGGCAGCCGCTGGTGCTGCACGAGTTCGGCGGTACCGCCGCCCGCCTGACGCTTGCCGACCCGACCAGCGGGCGGCCCTTGCTGGAGCTGCCCGGCTGGACCGGGATCGGCGCGCCCGCGGCGGGCCGGCAGGTCGCCAGCCGCTGGAGCGACGACGGCCGCAACCACATCGTGGCGGTCGAGTTGGCGTCACGGCGGGTCCAGCCGGTGACCACCGTGGTGGTCGCCACCGACTCCTGCGCCTCGTCCGGATTGCTGCTGGCCTGCCGCGGCCCCGGAACGCTGACCATGTGGCGGCTGGGCTGACACCTTCACGCCCAGGCACGCAGGCGGTCATCCGGCTTCGCACCGCCACTTCGCCGGCCGGCGGAAGTCTGGCGCAAAGTCGCTGTTGGCCACGATCGTGCGGCCGCCGTCGCCGACCCAGGCGGCCTGCGCGCGTGCGGCCTCGACGCCGTCCCGGTTTCGTGGAAAGAGCACCTGGCCATCCGGCCCGAGCAGCGCCGTCTTCTGTTCGGAGAGCTGAACGGACATCCAGCCGGTCTCGGTCACGGCGTCGACGATCGGCATCATGCTGTCGGCGGTGATCGCGGATCGCAGCTCGACCTCACCGGTGCTGAGGCGCCAGCGCGCCGGCGCGAAGGTGGCGCCGAAGGGCCTGTCGCGGGTCGTCGCGCTGGCGTAGACCGAGCCCAGCACCCAGTCGCCGTGTACGCCTCTGGGGAGGCCGCCGTCCCAGCCCGCCGGCACCGCCAGCTCCCGACCCACTCCGTCCGGCGGCCAGGCGTAGGGCGTGCCCCCATTGCCCGTGACCGCGAACCCACGCGGGTCGTCGGCGCCGACGGACCCGACGACGGTCCCGTCCTCGGCGATGTCGGCCAGGTCCAGGTCGGCGAAGGAGGTAGGAAACACGCGGGGCCGGTCCGGTGCGCTCGCCGGCCACACCACCACCGCGAGCCCCGTCGCGCCGCTCGCGGGGGCGGCGATGTCGCCCCGCTCGTTGATGAACGCCGGGCCTCCGGCCCGATACCCCGATGGGTTCGGCAGCTTCGTGACAGTCCCGTTCCGGTAGCTCCAGGCGAACGTCCTGCCGCTTGCGGTGCCGGAGGCGCCGCCCACCACCGTGCCCGCCGAGTTGACGTCGGTCGGATCCGTGAACGGACCCGCGCCGGGCACCTCGAAGGTAGTCGGGGACTCGTCGACCCACACGACAACGCGGACCTTCTCCGTCCCGTCCTGCAGCGCGTTTCCGACCAGATGGCGGCCGGTCGCGTCCGCGGCGACCAGGCTCACCGGGCGGTAGCCCTCCGGGGCGGGCAGCACGGTGACCGTGCAGGCCACGGGGGTGGCCGTCGGCGATGGCGTGACCACCGGGCGGTCCGGGCCCTGGGGAGCGCCGACGCCGGCGACGACCGCCCCTGATCCGACGGCCACGGTCGCCGCCGCACCCGCCGCCGTCAGGATCTGCCGCCATCGCCTGCCCCGCCGTCCGGTCCGCACGGCACGGTCGATGTCCAGTCGGGACGGTGGCAGTTCGACGCGCGCCATCAGAGCGCGTACCGCTTTCGCGCCGCGGTCGTCGTCGGAGGTCATCACTGTCTCCCGCCGCTCAGCTGTCCGGGGTGGACAACTCGTCGATTTCGTACACGTGCCGCAGCGCCGCCAGGCCCCGGGTCGTGTGGCTCCGCACGTTGCCCGGCGAACAGCGCAGCACGGTGGCCACCTCGTCGACGGACATGTCGCAGGCGAAGCGGAGCACCAGCACGGTCCGCTGGGTCCGGGGAAGCCGGGCCAGGGCCGCTCGGAGCACCTCCCGCTCCTCGACGCTGGCCGCCGGCGACGCGGGCGCCTCGGGCGTTTCCGCGACCAGCCGGACCCTGGACCAGGCGAGCCGCTGATCGTCCAGGTACTTGCGGACCAGGATGCGATGCACGTAGGCGTCGATGTTGTCCGCGGCCCGCGCCCTGTGCCAGTGGCGGTACAAGGCCGTGATGGTGTTCTGCACCAGGTCGTCCGCGCGGTGGCCGTCGCCGCACATCAGGTAGGCGGCCCGGCGTAAGACCTCCTGGCGCGCCGTGACGTACTCGACGTACTGACGTTCGTCGTCACCGCGCATCAGCCGCCTCCACCCGGACAGGACCCTCATCATGGTGACGGCGCGGCGACCTCGCGGCGCTGCAACCGGAATAAGTCCGGCAGAAGGAGCGAAATACCGAAAAAGCCTTGCGCTACACCGGGCCCAGGGCGCGCAGGCCGGCGGCGAGCAACGCTGGTACGGCCTGCTCGGCGCGCGCCGAGCTCGGGTCGGCCGCGGCGCCCTGCCGGGCGCGGTAGCTGATGCCCTGCGCGATGACGGCGAGCTTGAAGTTGGCCAGCGCGAGGTAGAAGGGCCAGTGGTCGAGGTCGACGCCGCGCCGGCGGGCGTACGCCTCGGCGATCGCGTCGCCGTCCGGCAGCCGGTCGCTCGCCCAGGCCGCGTCGAGGCCGAGGATGGGGTCGAGCTGCGGCTGGCGGTAGACGCACATGAGCGCGATGTCGGTGAGTACGTCGCCGACGGTGGCCAGCTCCCAGTCGACCACGGCGAGCACCTTGCTGATGTCGGCGCTGTCCAGCAGCGTGTTGTCGATCCGGTAGTCGCCGTGCACCACGCCGATCTGGGTCGAGCTGGGTGGCAGGGCGGTGACCAGGCGCGAGTGCAGCCGCGTCGCGTCGGCGTGGTCCTGGTTCTTCACCTCGGTCCACTGCCGCCACCACAGGCGGACCTGGCGCTGCAGGAAGCCGTCCGGGCGGCCGAGGCCCTGCAGGCCGACCTCGTGGACGTCGACGGAGTGCAGGTCGGCCAGGACCCGGACCAGCTCCGTGACGCATGACTCGAGCTCGGCCGAGGTGTAGACGTGCAGCTGCGCGCGGGTGCGCACCACCTCGCCGGGGATGAACGCGGTCACCGCGAACGGCGCGCCGATCACGTCCGTGTCCTCGCAGAGGGCCACCGCCGGAGGTACGGGTACGGCGCTGAACTGCAGGGCCTGCGCGACCCGCCATTCGCGCGCCACGTCGTGGGCCGACGGGGTGAGGCCGGAGTGTGGCGGCCGCCGCACGACCCAGCGGTGGGTGCCGTCGGTGACGACGTAGGTGAGGTTCGACTTGCCGCCGCTGACCAGCTCACTGGTCAGCGGCCCGGCCACGGGGACGTGCTGCCGTTCGAGAAAGGTGCGCACGCCCCGCACGTCGAGGGGCGGTGGGTCGCCGTTCATGCCTGCTGTCCCCGGGTGCCGGCGCGGCCGATCACGATCTCGTTGATCACGGTGCGCGGTGACATGTCCAGCAGTGCGGTCACCGCCGTGACGAGGTCGTCGACCGGGATCATCGTCTCGGGCGGCACCGTGTCGTGGACCCAGGCGCTCATGTCGGTGTCGACGTAGCCGGGAGCGATCGCCGTCGCGGTCACGCCGGCGGCGGACTCCTCCGCGTTCAGGCCGCGGCACAGCGCCAGCAGCGCGGCCTTGGTGGCCCCGTAGACGGTCAGGGACGGTTCGGCGTAGACCCCGGCGATCGATGCCAAGGCGATGACCCGCGCGCCCCGGGACGGGCGCTGCCGCGCCGCGGCCCGCAGCAGCGGCAGCGCCTGGCTGACCAGAACGAACGGCGCGCGGGTGTTCAGCGCGAACTGCTTGTCGTACCGCGCGGCCGAAAAGCTGTCCAGCGGCCCGGCCGAGCCGACGCCGGCCGCGAGGACGAGAGCGTCCATGCTGTCGTACCGGGCGGCGTGCGCGGCGACGGCCGCGGCCGGCGCGTCGGGTGCGGCGAGGTCGGCCTCGACACAGTCCACATGCGACGCTCCGGCCGCCCTCACCTCGGCCGCCGCGGCGGCCAGCCGTGCCGGGTCGCGAGCCACCAGGGTCAGGTGCCAGCCCCGCTTCGCGAGCCCGAGCGCGATGCCGCGCCCGATTCCCCGGGAGGCGCCGGTGACCAGCGCGGACCGGGCCGGCTCAGGCGTCGGGGTCATCGCGGCTGTCCCGGCTCTGTCTCCTCGGTGATGCCGACGATCGAACGCGCGATCGTGAGGTAGCGGTCGAGAAGAGCGTCGACGGAGAGGCTTCCGTCCGGCCGGTACCAGGACGCGACACCCACACAGAGCGAGGCGATGGCCCGGCTCGCGTCCTTGGGGAACGGCGTGGCGAAGATCCCGTCCCGCACGCCGTCGAGGATCACCTTGTCGAGCATGCGTTGCTGCTCGTCGCGCTTGGCGACGTAGCGCTCCCGGTTGCCCGGCTCGAGGCTGCGCAGCTCGGCCGTCGACACCATGGCGCCGGTGCGCCGGTACATGTGGAACCGCAGCAGCGACTCGACCAGCGCGTCGAACTGTGAGCGCGGGTCGGCGGCCGATGTCGCCAGGGCCTGCCGGCTGCGGACCAGCAGCTCCTCGATGATGACCATCATGAGGTCGACGAGGATGTCCTGCTTGGAGGGGTAGTAGTGGTAGACGCCGGGTACCGAGAAGCCGGACCGGCGCGCCAGGTCGCGGGTCGTCGTGCCGTGGTAGCCGTGTTCGTAGAAGGCCTGCAGAGCGGCTTCGAGGATGCGGGAGAACTCGAGCGGTCCGTACTCCCGCCAGTCAGACTCGGCAGACATCGACTCCGTCGTCACCTCTCTGGTCGTGGACCTCACGGCTCACGCCGCTTCGCGGCGCGCACCGAGGCGATGAGCGTGTCCAGGGCCGCCGGGTCGTCGACCGCGCTGCGGTCGATGACGCGTTCCGGGTCGGCACCCTGAAGGATTCGTTTGACCGGGACCTCCAGGCGCTTGCCGGTCTTGGTGTGCGGCAGTCCCGGCACGACGATCACGTCGTCGGGCACGTGTCGGGGCGAGGCCCGCTCGGCGATGCGGCGGCGGATGCGGCTGACGAGATCGGCCGGGGTGTGGTCGCCGTCGGGGACGACGAACAGCGGCATCCAATACCCTCCGTCCGCCTCCTCGACGCCGACCAGGAGGGCGTCGGCCACCTGCGGCAGGTCGCTGATCGCCGCGTAGATCTCCGCGGAGCCCAGCCGGACCCCGTGCCGGTTGATGGTCGCGTCCGAGCGACCGAGGATCACGACGGTGCCACGTTCCGTGATCGCGGTCAGGTCCCCGTGTCGCCACACGCCGGGAAACATATCGAAATAGGTGTCTCGTAGCTTGCGGCCGTCCGGGTCGTCCCAGAAGCGCAGCGGCATCGACGGCATCGGTTCGGTGATCACCATCTCCCCCGGCGTGCCGGCCGGGGCGGGCGCACCGTCACCGTTCCACACCTGGACCGCCGCGCCCAGTGCGGGGGCGCTGATCTCGCCGTCGTACACGGGGGTGGTCGGTGCGCTGGCGACGAAGATGCCGACGATGTCCGTCCCGCCGCTCATCGACCCAAGTTGGACCCGCGCGCTGACGTGTTCGCGGAACCACTCGTTGGCGGTGGCGGGCAGCACCGAACCGGTCACGCCGACCAGCCGCAGGGCCGCGAGGTCAAGGTCCTTGCCGGGCGTGAGGCCGGCCCGCTGGGAGGCTTCGAGGTAGCCGGGGCTGGTGCCGAACACGGTGACGCCGAGGTCGGCGACGAGGCGCCACAGCGCGTCGGGGGCGGGGTAGGTCGGCCGGCCGTCGTAGAGGACGGTTGTCGCGCCGTGCAGCAGCCCGCAGATCTGGGCGTTCCACATCATCCAGTTCGGCGTGGTGTACCAGAAGAAGACGTCACCGGCGTGCAGGTCCATGTGCAGGCCGGGTGAGACGAGCTGCTCCAGCAGCACTCCCCCGTGCCCGTGGACGATGCCCTTGGGCTTGCCCGTGGTACCGGAGGTGAACAGCACCCAGAGCGGGTGGTCGAAGTCGACGGCGACGCCACGCGGATCGGGCTCGGCGGCGAGCGCCTGCGCCCAGGTGCTGGTGTCGGCACCGGCCGCGGGGTGGGCCAGCCCCGCGGTCGGGACGGTGATCGTGTGCCGCAGCCCGGGAAGCAGCTCGCGCAGCTGCTGCGCGTCGCCGCGGCGGTCGTGCACCTTCCCGCCGAACCGGTAGCCGGAGCCGGCGATCAGCACGCGCGGCGACAGCTGCCCCATCCGGTCGGCCGCCGCGGGTGCCGCGTAGTCCAGGCCGGTCTGCGCCCACACCGCGCCGACCATGGCGGTGGC
Organism: Phytohabitans houttuyneae; assembly: GCF_011764425.1. Taxonomy (NCBI): domain Bacteria; kingdom Bacillati; phylum Actinomycetota; class Actinomycetes; order Micromonosporales; family Micromonosporaceae; genus Phytohabitans; species Phytohabitans houttuyneae. The sequence continues at coordinate 949,977 of NZ_BLPF01000002.1, read as the reverse complement.
CACGAACGCGACCACGCCTTCGACGCAGTTCGGTAGGTAGGCGGCGACCCGGTCTCCGGGCCGGACGCCGAGGGCGCGCAGGTGTCCGGCGACGGCGGCGGCCTGCTCGCGCAGCGCGGCAAACGTGATCGACGATCGTTCGCCGGTCTCCGCGACGAGGATCACCGCGTCCTGGTCGTCCTGGCCGGCGCGCAGCATGTGCTGGCCGAAGTTGAGGGTGCCGCCGGGAAACCACACGGCGCCGGGCATCCGGCGTTCGGCGAGGGCGGTGTGCGGACGGCTCTGCCAGTCCACGCCGAAGAAGTCGGCGACCGCGGCCCAGAACGGCCCGGGCGAGGCGACCGACCACGCGTGCAGTGCGCGGTAGTCGGTCACGTCGTCGAGCTGCGCGCGGCCGTGCTCCACGAGCCACCGCGCAAACCGCACGATCCGGGTCTGCTGGACCCGCGCGGGGTCCGGCACCCAGCTCGGTGCATACGAGGTCATGGTCAACGCCGCCCCGGCAGCAGGGATCCGCGGGTGAGGACCACGTCGACGGCAACCGCGACGATGAGTACCGAGCCGGTCGCGAAGTACTGCACCTCCGTCGACAGTCCGAGCAGCTGCACGCCGTTGCTGATCGAGCCGATCACCAGCGCGCCGAGAACCGCCGACCAGATCGATCCGCGCCCGCCGAACAGGCTGGTACCGCCGACGACCGCGGCCGCGATGGCGTTGAGCATCAGCGGGCCGGAGCCTGAGGTGACCGAGACACCGAGCTGGCGGGACGCGTCGACCATCCCCGCGATGGCCGCGCAGGCGCCCAGGACGAGGAACGAGTAGAGCACCATCCGCCGCACCGGAATCCCCGCGCGCTGGGCCGCCTCGCGGTCGCCGCCCACGGCGTACAGGTGGATGCCGTAGCGGGTCTGTGTGGTGAAGTACCAGGCGATCAGCAACATGACCGCGACGATCAGCACGGGCATCGGCAGCCCGCGCTGGCGGGTCAGCGTGAACACCCCGCCGAAGAGCACGGCGGCGACGAGCGCGGTGGGTACGAAGACCGTGGCCAGCGAGGCTAGTGAGCCGGTGGACAGCCGCTCGCGGTACTGGAACAGCCGGTACGCCGCGAACGCCACGGTGGCCGCCGCGGCCAGCGCGTAGCTCGTCCCGGCCGGGATCGCGGTGCTCGCGATCTTGGCGAACGGGGTGCCGGCCACGCTGATCGTGAACTCGGGCGGGAGCACCACGAGGATCAGGCCCTGCAGGATCACCATGCCGCCGAGCGTCACGATCAGCGACGGCACGCCGAACATGATCACTTGGGCCTCGACGAACGTGATGGCCATGCCCGCGCCGATCGCCGCCGCGATGCCGACCGGCAGGGGCAGGCCGCTGTTGACGGTCAGCCCCGCGGCCACCGCCGCGCACACCCCGGACAGCACCGCCGAGGACAGGTCGATCTCGCCGACCAGCAGGACGAAGACCACGCCCAGGGCGAGGATCGCGGTGGTCACGATCTGCAGCGTGAGGTTGGTGAGGTTCTGGAAGCTGAGGTACGCCGAGCTCTGGCTGTAGAAGGCGACCCAGATGATCGCCAGCACGACCAGCACCGGGATGCTGCGGTGCCCGCGCGCGGCCGCCTCGATCGCCCGGCTGACCCGGGTGCGGCTGGCCGCCGGCGCACCGACCGCGGGTGATGTCGAGATGCTCAAGACCGTCCGTCCTCATCATCGCTGGGCTCGTGCGCGCCGGTCATCGCGCTGACCAGGTCTGACGGCGTGTACCCGCCGCGGTGGAACTCGGCGACCTTCGCGCCGAGCCGCAGGACCACGATGCGGTCGGCGACCTGCCGCACGTCCTTCATGTCGTGTGAGACCACCACGACGCCGCGCCCCTGGTCGCGCAGGCGGCGGATCAGGTCCAGCACCTCGGCGCGCTGGGACACCCCGAGCGCCGCGGTCGGCTCGTCGAGGATCACCACCGCCGGGTCGCTGATCAGCGCGCGGCAGATCGCGATGCCTTGACGCTGACCGCCGGACAGGGCCACGACCGGGGTGCTGAGCGAGCGGAGCTTGACCGACAGCGACTGCAGCACCTTCTGGGCCTGCTCCTCCATGACGTGGCGGCGGATCCGCCGGCCGGACCAGGCCGAGCCGTGCCGCTCCTGCCCGAGGAACAGGTTCTGTACGGCGTCGAGGTTGTCGCACAGCGACAGGTCCTGGAACACCGTGCGGATCCCCGCCTCGGCCGCGGCCCGCGGCGACTCGAGGCGCGTGCTCTGCCCGCGCACCCGGATCTCCCCCGTCTCCGGAGACTCCACACCGGACACGATTTTGACCAATGTGGACTTGCCGGCGCCGTTGTCGCCGATGAGGGCGACGACCTCACCCGGGTGCACCGACATGTCGACCTCGTGCAGTGCCCGTACGCCGCCGAAGTGCTTGGTGACCTTGGTGAGCTCGAGTAGGGGCCCGGAAGTTTGCGTCATGGTTGTCCTCCGCGCGGGCGGTCGGCGGCCACCGACCGCCCGCTGCCGATGGGTCGGGCTACTTGTTCCTCGTCTTGCAGGTCTCGGTCTCCGCGGCCGGGCCGGTGCAGATCTGCGCCCAGGTGAACATGCCGAGGTCGACCGCCTTCTGCACCGCGTCGCCGGGGTCCTTGCCCTCTTCGAGGTGGATGAGCGTGGCGTCGAGCTTGGCCGTGGGCACCTGCATCGCGCCGTTGTCGATGGTGTCCTTGACGAGGTCGGCGGGCGGCTGCTGGCCGGCCACCGCGGCGAGCGCGATCTTCGCCGCCGCCTCCGCCTCGACGGAGAACGCCTTGAGCACGTTGTCCTGCTGGTCGCCGGTGAGCATGTACTGCAGGCCGGTCAGCTCGGGGTTCTGGCCGCCGTACACCGGAGTGTCGAGGTTTTTGCCCTTGAGCGCCGCGATGATGCCCGCCGTGATGCCGTCGTAGAAGCCGAGGAACGCGCCGACGCCGTTCTGCGTCTTGGTGAGGCACTGCTCGGTGGCCTTGGTGGCGTTGTCCGGTGCCCAGTCCTTGATGTAGTCCTCGCAGACCACCTGGATGTCACCGCTCTGGATCAGCGGGTCGAGGATCTTGTTCTGCCCGGCCAGCATCTGGGTGGTGTAGACGTCGCCCTTGTTGCCGTACTGGCGGGCGACCTTGACCGGCTTGGCGCCCAGCGCGCCGCTGGTGACCTGCTCGGCGAAGTAGGTGGCCTGCTGCGCGCCGACCTTCTCCGGGTCGAAGATGACCTGCGCGTACAGGGTGCCCTTGACGGGCGGGTTCTCGTACCCGATGACCGGCACCTTGGCCTGCTCGGCGGCCTGCAGCAGGCCCGCGCTGGTGTTCGGGTCGGCCGCGACGACGACAAGCGCCTTGGCACCGGCGGCAATCGCGGCGTTGGCCTGGGCGAGCTGCTGGCTGGAGTCGCCGCCGGCGTTGACGAACTTGACCTCGACGCTGGGGTCCAGCGCCTTGATCGCCTTCTCGAACGCCGGGCCGTCCTGCTGGATGTACCGGGTGGGTGTGGTGTTGGGCGCCATGAAGTAGACGAGCTTCGAGCCGCCGCCGCTGTCGCCGGTGCCGGAGTCGTCGCCGCCACAGGCCGCGGCGGAAAGGAGGCCGGCGCACGCCACGGTGGCGATTGCCGCTCTGGACAAATGACGTTTCACTGGGTAACTCCCCTGCTTAACCGGAGTCCCGCGTGCTTCGCGGTGATCTGTAGAGCCAGGTGCTTGGCGTAGATGCGGACCCAGGCGAGCGGGCCGCCCATGTACCAGAACGCCGGGTGACCCGTGCGCCGGTAGAGTCCGCCGAGCTCGCCGTCCTCGCCGACACCGAGGACGAGCGGGAGCCGGTCGGCGACCTCGTCGCCGAAGAGCCGGCGAGCCGTCTCGCGCATGTTCCTGTATCCGGTCGCGAGCACGACGAGGTCGGCCTCCAGGTGCCGGCCGTCCTCCAGCGCGATGCCGTCGGGGGTGAACCGCGCAAGCCCGGATCCCTGGGCGAGCTTGACCTTCCCGTCGGCGATGAGCCGCGAACAGCCCACGTCGATGTAGTAGCCGCCGCCGTACGCGAGCGCGTAGCCCATCAGCCCGGTGCCGTCGGGCCCGTCGTTGCGCTTGAAGCCGACCGCGTCGAGCGCCGCCAGCAGCTCCGCGTCCTTCTTGGCGGTGTCCTTCACGCCTTCCTTGGCCATCTCCAGCACCAGCGGCCACGGCGTGCCGCTGGCCAGCAGGTCCGCGTACTTGGTCGGCGGCCCGCCCTCGACGAAGTTGCTGCCGAAGATCGCCGGGATGCCGTGTTCCTGGCTGATGATGTGCGTGGACGAGCGCTGGACGAGCGTGACGTCCGCGCCGGCTTCGTAGAGGTCCTGTGCGATGTCGTGGCCGCTGTTGCACGCGCCGACGACGACGGCCTTCTTGCCGGCCCAGCTGGTGGCGGAGCTGTGCTTGCTGGAGTGGTAGCTGATGCCGGTGAACAGCTCGCGCCCCGGCACGTCCGGAACGTTCGGCTCGCCGGCCGCGCCGGTGGCGAGGATGACCTCGCGCGGGTGCAGCTCGCGCTCGCCGTCCGGCGTGCGGACCCGCAGCGTCCACCGCTGGCTGGACTCGTCGTAGTGGCTGGCGGTCAGCTCGGCCGACGTCCAGACGTTCAGCTCCATCGCCGCGGCGTACGACTCGAACCAGTCGGCGATCTTGTCTTTGGGGCAGTAGACCGGCCACGACTCGGGGTACGGCATGTAGGGAAGGGCGTCGGCCCACACCGGGTCGTGCAGGACGAGGGAGTGGTAGCGCTTGCGCCACCCGTCGCCGACCCGCTCGCTCTTTTCCAGGATCAGGGTGTCCACGCCCATGAGGCCGAGGTTCGCGGCGACCGACAGGCCGCCCTGGCCGGCGCCGATGACGACGACGTCCGGGTCGGTACCGGCGTAGCGCACCTTCTCCTCGCGCTCGTCCCGCCAGTTGCGGCCGCTGTTGCCGGCCGGGTTGTGCCGCGGACCTCGGGAACGGTGCGGGCCGATCGCCCGCTCGTGGCCGCGCAGGTCGTCGAGCTCGGTCATCACCGTCCAGGCCACCCAGGCGCCGTTCTCCCGGATCAGCCGGACGGCGCCGCGCCCGAACCCGAGGGGGGTCTCGAACGTGATGAAGCCTTCGACGATCTCGTTGTCGCCGCCCTGGTAGCGGGGGCCGAACTCGGTGACCATACGGATATTTACGAAGGAACCGGGCGCGAGGTGCTCACCCAGCATGGCGGTGACCGCGTCCCGGCCGCGGTAGGTGCCCAGGTCCCAGGTGAGCGCGAGCAGGTCCCGCCACCAGCACTCGTTCGCCAGCAGTTCGACCGTCTTCGCCGCGTCACCGGCCTCGAGTGCCGGCGCGAGCCTGTCCAGCCAGGCGGCGAACGTGGCCTCAGCGGTGGCCTCGGCGGCGATGGGCTGGTGTGTCTCTGTCGCCATTGACGCGCCCTTCCGTCCGTATGATCCTGATACCGTCCGAGCGCTCGCTCGGTAGCCAAGAGTGTGGACCTTGAACTGGGTGACGAGCAACACTCCCGCGAAACTTTCTCGCAACGAGATCGTCACGGCTCACCCGCGCCGGTCCGCCGACAGCGAGGTGCCCATGACCAGCCAAATCGACGACCTTGCCGCCCGTACGCGCGCCTTCATCGACGCCCATGTGATCCCGGTCGAGGACGAGTTCGACGGTGACGTCGCCGCCGCCGGCGGTGAGCGGCTCCGCATCGACCTTCAGCGCAAGGCCCGCGCGGAGGGCGTCTTCGCCCCGCACGCGCCCCGGGAGTACGGCGGGCACGGCCTGGCCATGCGCGAACGCGCCGCGGTCTTCGAGGCCGCCGGGCGTTCCCTGTTCGGCCCGATGGCGCTCAACCTCAACGCCCCCGACGAGGGCAACCTCCACCTGCTCGACCAGGTCGCGTCCGGCGCGCAGCGGGAGCGGTACCTCGCCCCGCTGGCCCGTGGCGAACAGCGCTCGGCCTTCGCGATGACCGAGCCGCCGCCCGGCGCCGGATCAGACCCGAACGCGCTGCGGACGCTGGCCCGGCGGGACGGCGACGGCTGGCTGGTCAACGGCCGGAAGAAGTTCATCACCGGCGCCGACGGTGCCGGGTTCCTCATCGTCATGGCGCGGACCAGCGGCGAGCCGGACTCCCCCGGCGGCGCCACGATGTTTCTCGTGCCGGCCGGCCACCCCGGGATCCGCGTGCTGCGCCACGTGAACACGATGGACAAGTCGATGCTCGGCGGCCACTGCGAGATCGAGCTGGCCGACGTGCGCGTCGGCCCCGAGGACGTGCTCGGCGCGGTCGACGAGGGCTTCCACTACGCGCAGGTGCGGCTCGGCCCGGCCCGGCTCACCCACGTGATGCGGTGGCTCGGCGCGGCGCAGCGGGCCCACGAGACGGCCGTCAGGTACGTCAGCGAGCGCTCCGGCTTCGGCCGCCCGCTGGCCCAGCACGGGATGGTGGAGCACATGATCGCCGACAACGAGATCGACCTCGCCGCCACGCGTTCGCTGCTGCTGACCGCGTGCGAGGCCCTCGACGCCGGGCGCGCCGGCCGCGAGGAGACCTCGCTGGCCAAGGTCTTCGGCGCCGAGGCACTGCACCGCGTCGCCGACCGCGCGGTACAGCTGTGCGGCGGCGCCGGCGTCTCGGCCGACCTGCCGACCGCGCGGATCGCCCGCGAGATCAGGCCCTTCCGCATCTACGACGGCCCCTCCGAGGTACACCGCATGTCACTGGCCCGACGCGCCGTCCGCCGGTACGGCGTACCTGGTGAACGGGCGCAGCGAGAACCGTGACACGCGCGGCACCCAGCGCCGGTACGGTGCGGCCCGGTGCAGGGTGAGGTGACCGCGGACGGCGGCGAGCTGCTCGGGAAGGCCCGGCGTCGCGGCGAGGACCTCCCAGATGTCTGAGTCGTCGGGCGCGTCGAGCACCGCCTCGAAGGTGCGCTCGACGTCCGGGCCGCGCCCCACGAGGATGCCCAGCAGCACGACGGCCGCCTGGTACTCCCCTCCACCTTCCGGCGCGAAGTCGTAGCGCTCCTCCTCCGGCACGGACACGCGCAGCATCCGGTAGATGTTCACCAGCCGCTTGGCCGCGCGGGGCGTGGGCACGAGCGCGTCGAGCTCGTGCAGCAGCCGGCGTTCCGCATCGGAGATCACCAGCGCTTCCGGTGGTGGTGGCGGCGCCGCCGGTACCCGTGCGGTCGGCCCTGCCGGCGCTGGCGCGGCGCCGCCCGTCGCCGCCTGGTCGGCCACCGCCTCGGCCCCTGTCCCCGCGTCCGGTGCGCCGCCCGGCGTGGCGGCCGGCCCACTGTCCACAGTCGACTTCAGGTCGCCGGCGCTCTTCGGCGAGCGGGTGTGCTGGTCGACCAGGTCCCGGAAACCGGTTCTGGTCATCGGGCGCAGCGCGTACGGGATCTGGAAGATCTTCTCCAGGTAGCTGTCCGGCTCTTCGAGCAGGTCGTGGTAGTGCTCCTTCAGCGACTGCTTGAGCCACCGGCTGTCCACCCCGACGACGACCACGAAGAGTTCGAACGCGAGCAGCAGGTGCACGGCCTGGAGCACGTCCACCACCTTGGCGTGCGGGCAGCGGTCCAGGTCGTCGATGAACAGCACGATCCGATCCACGTCGGCCACCTGCGGGAGCAGCGCGACGAGCCGCTCGAAGTCGCGGCGGACGATCGAGATCACGCCCAGCTGACCCCGGTAGTCGGAGCTGGAGGCCCGTCCCCGCAGGAAGGTACGCAGCTGCAGGTCGTCGTCGCGCAGCTGGGCCAGCTGCTCCTCGCGTTCGGCGACCTCCCGCTCAGCCGCTTCCTCGGAGGCGCGGGCCCGCACCAGCTTCTCGGCCAGCGGCCGCTCCCTGGCCTCCCGCGCCTCCCGGACCAGGGACAGCACGCGCAGCGCGCCGTCCAGCGCCGGTGTGAACGCGGCCGCGACCGCGGCGGCGATCGCCAGGCCCTTGGCCAGCGGCGACACGTTGGTGACCGCCGCCATCACCACGGCGGCGCCGACCAGGGTGGCCAGCGTGACGAGCGTCAGCCGCAGCCGCCGGTGCAGCACCTCCTGCCGGAACAGGCGCCAGACGGTCCGGGCCCGCGCTCCCACCCCTCGACCGCTCCCAGCACGGCGACGAGGCGCTGGGTGGCCACGTCGGTCTGCGCCGGCGCCCGGGTCGCCGTGCGCAGCTTCTTGAGCAGGTCCGGGTCGTCGCGCACCGCCTCGATCGCGACCGACGCCGCGGTGAGCACGGCCCGCCGCGACCCGCCCGCGCCGGCCGCCAGGTCGCGCTCGAGCCGTTCCCGCTCCGAGCGGGCCACGCCGGCCTTCTTGCGCGCCTCCCCCAGCTCGTCGAGCTTGACCTGGGCCTCGTTCGGCGCGTCGGCGCGGGCCAGCCCGTCGAACAGCGTGTCGGCAAGGCTCGCCCACAGGTTCGCGTCGGTGTAGTGCCACGCGTTGAACCGGATGTGGCGCACCGTCCGGCAGTAGGGCGCGGCCTCCGGGTGCTCGCCCTTGGCCAGGTCGGCCAGCTCCTGCATGCGTTCCTGCAGCTGGGCCATGAAGAAGCTCTTGCCGCTGCCCCAGTCGCCGAACAGCCCGACCGCCAGGGGCAGCGGGGTCTCCCGCGCCAGCAGCACCGACGCCAGCGCCTCCACCTCGGCGGTGATGCCCAGCCGGTCCGCGGCACGCACCTGGCCGTCACCGGGCACCGGCACCGTGTCGGCAGCGGTGCCGGCGAGCTGGGCGGCCCGCACCGTCGACGCGTCCGGCACCTTCCACGCCTCGACATCGTCGGCGTGCACGCCGCGCTTGGCCAGCGCCTCCACGATGGTGCAGCCCGGCACCGACAGCGCGCCGTGCACCACGTGCCGGCTGTTCACCACCGACGAGCCGATCGCGTTGGCGAGGTTGATGCCGTGGTCCAGTGCTTGGCGGGCGTGCCCGGACAGCGGCGGCATCGCATCCAGCGGCGCAGCGTCCAGCGGCGGGGGCGGTAGGGGCTTGGCACCCTCCGCGATGGCCGCCTTGAGGCCGGCCGCGCCCACGCCGGCCCGGTCGAGCAGTGTGGAAAGCGGACCGGCGTCCTGCTGGCCCAGTGCGGCGAGCAGGTGCTCGATGTGCACCATGGAACGTCCGGCCGCCTTCCGCTGCGCCTCCGCCCGCGCGAGCGCGGCCCGCAACGCCGACGACAGCCGCCGCCAGTCGTCGGTGCCGGCGTCGGCGCCCACGGCCCGCCCGCGCTCGGACAGCGATCGCGCCCGAGGCGTCAGCAACGAGTCCAACGGCTCGGCGAGCTCGGCACCGACGGCGTCGAGGTAGCCGTCCCCGGACAGCTGAGCGGCCAGGCGGGTGTCCAGGAGGGCGAGGCCGATGACGACGAGCCGGCCGTGCAGCCTCGGCGCCGCCGCGGTGTCGAACAGGCTGCGCACCTGGGCCAGCCAGTCGACGGCGCCGAGGCGTACCTCACTCGGCTCGGTCACCAGGTTCGGCCGCTGGCGGCCGCGACCGTACTCCGGATGCCGGCCGAGGACGCGCCGGACAACCTCGGACGCCGCCAGCGCCGGCGGGGCGGAGCGCAGCACGCCGGCCACCGTGTCGGACAGCCGCAGCTCGCCGGCGAACAGCGCCCGGCTGGTGACGGGCCGAGCAAGCCGTCCACCGTGAGGCCGTGGATGTGCTGGAACGCGCGGACCGCGGCGGCGGTGTCCGGGCCGTAGACCCCGTCGGTGCGGCCGGGGTCGAAGCCCGCCATCCGCAGCCGCTCCTGCGCCTGCCGCACGTCCGCGCCCTCGATCGGACCGACCAGCGTCTTGCGTAGCCGCGATCCCCGCGTCGCGCTGCCCGTCTCGGTGCTCAGGCGCTGCCACGTGGCCGGACCGACAAGGCCGTCCACCCTCAGGCGGCGAGCGGTCTGGTACCGCCGGACCGCGGCCGCCGTGTCGGGGCCGTAGACACCGTCGATCTCACCCGGGTCGTGGCCGAGGGCCTGCAGCGTCCGCTGCACGGCCTGGACCTCGGGTCCGCTCGACGCGCCGTGCAGCAGCCGACCCTGCGCCTCGACACCGCTGTCCGCCATCTCGGCCTCCCTCACCACCACCGCACAGCTTCCCGCCCGTCCGGGATGGACGAGGACAAGAACCCGACAGTCGCGGGAGGATCTTCAGTCCGGTGCGGTGACCGCCCGGCGGGCGCGCCCGCGGCGTACACCGCCGAGGATCAGGTCCAGCACCAGGAAAGCGGCGAGCGTGAGGCCGAGCAGCGGCAGCGCCCAGCCGACCGCGACGGCCACGAGCAGCAGCACCGCCACCGCGGCCGGGTGCGCCTCGCGCCAGGCGCCGCGGGCCGGCGGCGCACCGAGCGGCGCGGCACGGTCGGTGCGGGTGGGGCGGCGCTGCCACCACATCCGGTACCCCCAGACGATGACGCAGAGCAGGCCGGTGGCGAGAGCGACGAGCAGGACCTGGTTGACGATCCCGAACAGGAACCCCATGTGGAACGCGACGCCCAGCTTGGACAGCTGTGCCAGCAACGGCCAATCGGCGAACTCGCTCTTGGCCACCACCGTGCCGGTGGCGGGGTCGACGGCGACGCGGTCCCAACCGTACGGCCAGGCCGGGTCGTCCTGGTTCACCGTCCACGCGGTACCGGCCTCGGAGGGCGGGGTGACCTCCACTTTTCCGCCGACGCCCGCCGCACGCGCGACCAGCGTCACCCGGTCCACATCGGACACGTTGTAGACACCGTTGCCGCTCGTAACACCGCCCTCGTGATGGCCACCGCCCTCGGTGCTGGCGCCGCCCGTGCTCGCGCCGGCCAGCGCGGTGTCCAGCGTGGGGCTGTGCGCGTTGAACCCGTCCTGCAGGATGTCGAAGTTGCCGCCCGCGTACCGCGACCAGGTCAGCCCGGTGGCGGAAAGGGCGAGCAGGCCGACGGCGAGCCACACACCGGTGGCGGCGTGCCAGCCGCGCGTGCGGCGCACACCCACCTTCGCCGCGAGGTCGGGCAGCACCGTGCGGCGCAGTTTGCGCCGTCCGGTCCACTGTCGACGCAGCCACAGGAACAGTCCACCCAGGACGACGAGCCACAGCCAGCTCGCCGCGAGCTCGGAGTAGTGCCGGCCGACGTCGCCGAGCTGCAGGTTGCGATGCAGGTCGTCCAGCCACGTCTGCAGCGGCGTCTCCCCGTACCAGGTGGTGAGGGTGCCGCGCACCTCGTTGGTGTACGGGTCGACGTAGACGGTGTGCTGCTTCTCCCCAGGTCGGGCATGTCGAAGACGACCCTGGTGGTGTCCGTCGCCTCGACCGGCGGGATCACCGCGGCGAAGGTGCCGTCCGGGTGCGCGGTCCGTGCGGCGGCCACCTGCTCACCGAGCGGGCGGGCCGGCTGGGCGCCGATGTCTACGCGGAGCTCGTGGGCGTAGACGAGGCGGTCCAGCTGGGGGGTGAACACGAACGCCAGGCCGGTGAGCGCGGCGACCACCAGGAAGGGTGCGACGAGGATGCCGGCGTAGAAGTGCAGGCGCAGCACCAGCGGCCCGATCGACCGCGGCCTCGCCTGCGGTCTGGCGCGCGGCGGACCGGCGAGCGTGGGCAGCGTCTCCGGGCTCGTGGTGGTCGACAAGGAGTCCTCCAAAGTAGGTGGTCAGGCGGTCCGGACGGTGCCCGGAGAGGTAGTCGGAAGCGGAGGCGGTCTGGTTCCCGGAGGGATGACCCGCGTCAGTGCGAAGTCACCGAAACGCAGGAGGGCCGTCCTACGGTGCGTTCGCCTGAGTGCTCCTGCCTTGCAACCGACACACGGGGAGAACTGAATGCGGAACAACAGTCCGCGCCGCCTGTTGGCGGCGCTGGTGACGGCTGCCGCCAGCCTGGCAGCGGTCGTGTCCACAGTGGGTGGTGTCGGGTCACCGGCCACCGCCGCACCGGGCGGAAAGGCCGGCGCACCGCCCGTGACGTGCGTCGACGACGGCACCAGCGGGCACCGGATCCAGTGGCTGTACACCTACGAGCCGGGCACCAGCCGGTTTGCCGAGCGGGAGGCGGACATCCGGGCCGCGGCGTGGGTGGTCGAGCAGAACGTGAACGACAGCGCGCGTCGCGACGGCGCCGAGCGGCGGCTGCGCTACCACACCACGAAGACCCGGTACGGGGACTGCCACATCACCATCCAGCAGGTGCAGGTCCCGACCGGCCAGACCAACGTCGGCGTGTGGAAGGAGACGCTCCGCTCGCTCGGGTACGCCAGCGGCAACCGCATCTACATGGTGGTGTCGGAGAACTTCCGCGGCTGTGCCGGCGTGGACAACGACAGCGTGGGCAACGACAGCAGGCCGAGCACCGACAACCTGTACAACCAGCGGGCGATCTGGGCGACGTTCGAGCCGGCCTGCCTCAACGGGCACACCGTGACCCACGAGTTCGCCCATGCGCTCGGCGGCGTGCTGCCGGGTGCGCCGAACTTCGTCCAGGGCGGGCACTGCAGCGACGCGAACGAGACGCTGTGCCAGGTCGACACCCCGACCGCCTGCCCCGACCCGCTGGCCGTGCGGCTGCTGGACTGCAACCGGGACGACTACTTCGCGGTCAACCCGCAGGGCCCGTACCTGCCGACCCACTTCAACGCCGCCCTGCACAGCCTGTACCTGCAGCCCGGCGCCTCCGTGCCGCCGATGACCACGATCCCGCCGCTGGCACCGCAGAACCTGCGCGCCACCGACGTGGAGGGCACCTCGGTCGCGCTGTCCTTCCTGCCGAGCATCGCGCCTCGGGGTGGCGGCTTCACCGAGGACTTCCAGCTGCTCAGTGACGGTGTGGTGATCGCGACGGTCCCGGCCTGGCGGCCCGCGGTCCGGGTGACCGGGCTGATCCCGGGCAGCACGGCCACGTACACCGTCCGGCACCGCGTGACGGTCGGCGGGGCCGTCCGCACCTCGGCGCAGTCGCCTCCGCTGACCGTCACCACGGGCAGCGGGACCGCACCGGCCGGCGCGGTCGAGTCGGGCGCGGTGTTGATGTTCACCAGCGACCTGGTGGACGGCAACGGCGCCAACATGGCCATGGACCTGTACGACTTCCGCGAGAACGACGGCGCCAGCCTCGTCAACTGGCCCGGCACCGGAAAGCTCAACGAGCAGTGGCGGGTGGACACGACCGTCAGCGGCGCCTACCTGTTGACCAGCCGGCACAGCCTCAAGTGCGTCGCCGTCGAGGGTGGGGCCGCGGTGGCGGGCGCGCTCGTGGTGCAGCAGACCTGCACCGGCACGCAGTCCCAGCAGTGGACGTTCGCGGTCCAGTCCGGCGTGACGTACCAGGTCCGGCCGGCCGGCTCCGCCAGCCTGTGCGTGGGCTCCGACGCGACCTACGCCGGCGCCCCGCTGAAGCTGCTCAACTGCTCGACCGCCGAGCCGTCGCAGCGCTGGACCGCCAACCGGATCGCCTGACCACCCGCACCGGTATCGGCGTGCCGCGGCCGGCGTTTTCGCCGGCCGCGGCACGCTGCCGTGGTCCATAGATAGCTGTATATTCTCGGTGGGAGGACCGGACGTGGGCCAGGAGCGCGCGACGACCCGCCTGGCGCTGGCCGCCGGGCGAGGCGATCACGCCGCTGCCGCCGCGTTCGTCCGCGACACCCAGCAGCAGATCTGGCGGTTCGTCGCCCACCTCGCCGGTCGTCGCGAAGCCGACGACCTGACGCAGGAGACGTACGCGCGGGCGCTGCGCAGCCTGCCCCGGTTCGCCGGCCGCTCCTCCGCGACCACCTGGCTCTACGCCATCGCCCGCCGCGTCGTCCTCGACCACCACCGCGCGGCGGCCACCCGCGCCCAGCCCGCGAGCTTGGAAGACTGGCAGGTCACCGCAGACTCCCGCGGCAGCGACCGCCACGCCGTGGAGGACCGGGTGGTGCTGCGCCGGCTGCTGGACGATCTGCCACCCGAGCGGCGCGAGGCGTTCGTCGCCACCCAGATCGTCGGCCTGTCCTACGCCGAGGCCGCGCAGGTCTGCGACTGTCCCACCGGCACCATCCGCTCCCGCGTCGCCCGCGCCCGCGACGACCTTGTCGCCGCCATGACGGCCGCCGAGCAGACGAGCGCGCCCCGGCACCGTCCCGCGTGACGTATTTGACCTTGTAGCCGGCGCTTTCGAGATCCATCACGAGGTTGCGTGCCGCCTGGCCGCGGATCCGGCGGATGGCGTATTCGATCACCGTCCGGCGATTCACGCGGCGGCGCTACCGAGTGATGGCTTGACAATCCACAAGAAGTAATCCCCGCCAGACTCCCATAGTTTCATCACGTTGGTTATCGGAACCCAAACGGGAAAGGATATCCCGCGATGGCAATCGATCTATGCAACAAGTCACCGGCAGCACTTGCCCGGACTGATCCTGGTGCGTGGGAAGAGGCAGTACCGTCCGAGGCGGCACCCGTCCTGGTCGACGACCTGAACGTCGATCAGCGCGACGCCCTGAACTTCGCCTACCGGACCACTCTGTCCTCTGTGGACCCACGGTTCGTGGCGGGAGACCCGGCGGCATGGGCCAGTGACTTCGGGTACGCGCTCAACCGCGCGGCGATCCGGCTCGACAACCGGACCAACCAGGAGCTGCGCGAGCAGGCGCTGTCGCACCCGGACGCCGCCATGCGCGAGCAGGCGCTGTTCGAGTACGCAGACCGGGACTTGCCCGACGCGATCGAGCTGCTGGAGCAGGCCGTCCTGCACGACGCCAACCGCGAGCTGCGGTGGGACGCGCTGTGGGCGATCGAAAAGCTCGGTGGCCCCCACGCGTTGGCGACGCTCACCCGGTTCAGCAAGGATGCCGACCCGGAGATCGCCGAGTGGTCCACGCTGTTCCGCAGCGAGCTGCAGACCGGCGACCCGGCATTCGACGGACGCTCCGGCAAGTTCACGCCGGGCCGGACCTTCGACGAGACGATCTACCTTCTGATCCACTGCGACCTGTACGTCCGCCTGGACGACTCCAACCAGCACTGGGGCAAGATCTCGCTGGCGCCGCAGGGCCTCGCGCGCATCTACGGCCAGGCGCACGCGTGCCCGAACGTCGAGACGCGGGAGAAGCAACTGGTCATCGCGAAGACCATCTCGGGCCTGCACGCCGACGGTTCGCCCCACTGCGACAACTACCTGTTCCGCGGCTTCACCGACCGGACCCGTCGCGACCGCGGCAACTTCTTCTTCGAGTCCCTCGTGCCCCGGACGTTCTTCAAGTCCGGCCACGCCGACGACCCGAGCGAGGGCACCCGCCAGGCCTCGATCGGCTTCGCCCGCTACGGCACCTGGCACCTGGAGCCGAAGTTCCAGATCCGCGAAGAGGCGGCCATCCGCTACGTGCGCGGCCGCTTCCAGGGCTGGGGCTACGTCAACCTCGCCCGGATCGCCGGCAAGACCATGGACGAGGTTCTGCTGCCGGGCAACGGCGTGCTGTCCACTCTGCACGACCCCGAGATCGGCCACATGACCAACGCGTTCATCCTCGGCACGTTCAAGGGCAAGCTCAACGACTGGGACAACGACGGCGCCATCGACCTCAACTCCCGGGACGTCTACTCGACCGTTGACGGCGAGATCGACATGGACCAGGACGGCGTGGCCGACCGCACTGGCCTGACCTGCTGCGACCACACCACCCTGATGGCCTGACCGCTTTGCGGCGACTCGGAAAGGACTGCCATGACCACCAGTACGCAGCCGTCTGTCGTCTACGGACGGCCGGTCAACACCGACGGCGTGCCCAACCTTTACGAGGGCACGACCGTGGTGCCCTGGACCCCGCCGGAGCCCGGCATCGACAACCTCGGTATCAGCTCAGTGGACACCTTCGCCGTTCCCGGCGTGGGCGAATACACCGTTGAGTTCGACGGGTACGTCCGGGTCGTCCGCTCGGAGCCGACGTCCTCGGAGTGGGCGTCCGCCGAGGTCTACACGAACCTCATCGAGATGAAGATGACCGGTGAGTGCGAGGAGCTCGGCAAGATCACGGTCACGCTGAACCCCGACTGCCTGTCGACCGGCCAGATCCGTACGCCGTTCGACCCGTACGCGGGCGAGGGCCCCTCGGCCAAGGCCTGCCGGATGGCGGTCGGCGCGATCTTCGACATGCCCAAGCTGGGCCTGAAGCTGATCAACCGTGAGCCGATCATCCTCACGATCGACGACGTCCGCCAGATTCCTCCGGCGGGCTCACCCGGCAAGGGCCAGATCTACCGGATGCTGCCGCTGCACGACATGAAAAACCCCAAGGGCGAGCCGGTGGCGTACGTCACCAGCCTGCGGTTCCGGATGGGCGGATACCTGCCGCAGGAAGCCTTCTGACATCGCAGTCGACCGGCTGGCGGGCTAGGTGCCGAAAGAGCCCTGGCCCGCCAGCCCAGCTTGCGTTTGCGGCTCGCCGATCCGGAGGTGCTCATGCCCGGAGAGACCATCCGACCCGACGGCGGTCAGACCGGCCGCGCCGACCTGGAGGCGCGGCCGTCGCGGCTCGCGATGGCTGTCCGAGCGGGGACCATCGCGTTGAGCTGTGCGGTGTTCCTGCTCCCTCGGCGGTCGCTGCGACGGTGCTGCGGATCGTGCGAGGCCGCACGGCCGCGGCCGGCTTCTTCTACCGCCGGCTCGTCCGTCAGGTCGAGCGCCTGGGTCCCGCGTTCGTCAAGTTCGGCCAGATCATCGGCACCAGGCGGGACATCCTGCCGCCGCTGCTGTGTGACGAGCTCGGCCAGTTGCACGACCGCGTCCGGCCGATGACGCGACGCCAGGCGAGCGCGGCGCTGGCTGACGTGTACGGTCCGGAGCTGCACCGGATCTTCGCCGAGGTCGAACCCGAGCCGGTCGCCAGCGGCAGTGTCGCCGGGGTGTACCGGGCCACGCTCACCGACGGGCGGCTGGTCGCCGTCAAGCTGCGAAGACCCGACATCCGCCGCCGCATGACGCTGGACCTGGCGATCCTGCACGGCCTTGGCAAGTTCGCCGAGCGGCTCCCGCCTGCGCGTGGCGTACCGGTCGGCGAACTCACCGGCTTCATCTGCACGGCGATCCTCGGCCAGCTCGACTTCGCCGCCGAGCGGGACAACCTGGCGACGCTGGTCCGCAACTTCGACGACGCCGAGTACGTCTGGGTGCCGGAGCCGGTGACCGAGCTGTGCCGGCCGCAGTGCCTCGTCATGGAGTACATCCCGGACCTGGCCGCGGCGCCGGTGTCGACGATTTCCGCGGCCCGCCGTCCACAGTTGGCACTGCGCATGCTCAGCGCGGTCTATCAGATGCTGTTCCTCGACGGCTTCGTCCACTGCGACCTCCACCCCGGAAACGTCTATCTCCGCGGTCCCCGGGTGGTGATTCTCGATGCCGGGTTCAGTGTGCGGTTGAACCCGACGGTTCGCCGCCAGTTCGCGGAGTTCTTCCTCGGGCTCGCCTTGGGACGTGGCCCGCGCTGTGGCGAGGTGGTGGTGGAGAGCGCCGTGCGGCTCGCCCCGGACGCCGACGTGGCCGGTTTCGTCGCGAGTGTGGCGGAGCTCGTGCACCGAAACTCCGGCGTGCCGGCCAAGGACTTCGAGCTCATGCGGTTCGGCACGGACCTGTTCACACTCCAGCGCGACTACGGCCTGTACGCCGCTTCGGAGTTCGTGTTCCCGCTGATGTCACTGCTCGTGATCGAACACACCGTCCGCGAGCTGGACCCGGAGGTGGACTTCCAGGCCGCCGCCCGTCCCATGCTCCTCAAAGCCGCCGCGGCCACTGCGCACCTTTCCCGGCCATCCGCATAGGTACGGCTCCGCCATCCGCGCAAAGACCCTCGCCGATTCCTTTGCCGGGCCAACCCACTAGGTATACCTTTTTGAAGTAACGGAGCGTGAGGGGGACTGATGGCATCTACCCGCATCACGTTGCGCGCGCTCGTTCCCGTGCGGGTCCCGGTGCGGGTGTCGTCGCGGCCGGTCCGCTGGCGGGTCGTCGGCTCCGACGACCACCCGTTCGTCCGGCACCTGCGCGCCGCGTCGCCGGGCGTCGACGGTCCGACCGTGGACGTGGTGGCCCTGGGCACCTCCTTGTCGGACGAGGCGCTTCCCACGCTGCTGGCCGCGATGTCGGCCGGCCCCGGCGCGCGCCATGTCGTTCTGGTGCACAGTGGCGCGGGCGGCGGCACCCTGCTGCGTGGCCTCGCGGCCGAGCAGTCAAAGACGGTGGCGACCGTCATCGAACTCGCCGACCCGACACCGGCCGCGTTGGCCACGGCCACCGGACTGCTCGGTGCGCCGCCGTACGCGGTCGACGACCTCGCCGTGCACGGCGACGGCACGGTCACCACCGATGGGTGGCGGCCGATCCCGCTGCCGGCCGGCGCGCCGGACCTCGCCGGCCAGGCCGTCGTCGTGACCGGCGGGCTGGGCGGGCTCGGCATCCGCGTGGCGGTCGCGCTCGCCGCGGCCGGAGCGGTGCCGGTCGTCGTCGACGTCCGCGCGGAGGCGGAGGCGCCGATCGACACGCAGCGGTACGTGTCCATGCTGCGGCGGCTGGCGCCGGAGGCGCAGGTCGTGCAGGTCGACCTCACCGACCGCGAGGCGGCCCGGCGGTGCCTCGCCGGGCTGGCGCCACGCGCCCTCGTGCACTGCGCGGGGCGTGTCGTCGGCGGGACGGGCCGGAAGCTCACCGTCGAGGAGATAAGCGCCATGGGCGCGGCCAAGGTGGGCACGCTCCAGTCCGTACTGTCCGCTGTGGACCATCGCCACCTGCGGGCAGTGCTCGCGTTCGGCTCGGTCACCGCCCGCGGCGCCCACCCCGGCCTGTACGGCTACGCACTGGCCAACGAGTCGCTGCGCCGTGAGATGGGAAGGCTTGCCGCCGCCCACCCCGCCGTGCGTTGGTGCACCGCGGAGTGGTCGCTGTGGTCGGGCGCCGGGATCGCCCGCGGCGTGCGCGCCGCGGCACGCCTCATGGGCATGGTGCCCATCCCTGTCACGACCGGCGTCGCCGCCACGGTAGAGTTGCTCGGCGCGCTGACCGCCGCGAAGACCAACGGCGGGGCGCCCGTGCCTGGCTCGCTTGTGATCGCCGCCGAGGTGCGCGGCGCCGAAGGCCGCTGGTCCGGACGGCCCGAAGGGATACCCGGGATCGACACCGCATACGTCGTACAACCCGGCGCCAACTTCGACCAGGCGCGGCTGGACAAGCTGGCACGCATCGTCGCGGCCGCGGCCGTGCCAGACGCCGCCCTCGACCGCCTGACCGCCGCCCGCGAGGCCAGGCCTGCGGGGACCGCGAGCCCGGCCGGCGCGCCGCTGCTGCTGCGCGCGGCGGTGGCCGGTGACCGGGTCGACTGCGTGGTCCTGTCCGGCGTTTCCCCGGGACCTCTGCCCGCCGCGGAACCGATCCTTCGTTACCAATACCAGATCCGGCGTACTCGACCGGTCTTTGAATAAGGAGTTCCTGCCATGTCCGGTGACTATGTGGCGCTGCCGAGCGACTGGGTGCGTGTGAGCTGCACTGTGCCGCTTCCGCCCCGGGAGGTATGGTCCGCGCTCACCGAGCCCGACCGCGTCGCGCAGTGGCTCGGCAGCCTGAACGCACGGATGACGCCCGGACACAATGTGGTGCTCGACTTCGGCGATGGTGATTTCTTCGACGTGGTGGTTCATGACGTGCGGGCCGAGGACCGCATCGCGTTCGAGTGGCGGTTTCTCGGCGTGGGACCGGCCTCCGAGGTCCGCTGGTCGCTGTCCACAGAGGACGGACACAGCACGGTGACGGTCGACGACAGCTGTCCCGGACGGCCGCCGTCGGAGACGGCCCAGCTGCGGGCGGGTTGGCTGGACTTCCTGAACCGGCTCGCCACCCACCTGACGACCGGCGAGTCCGCGCGGTACCGCTGGCGCGAGGTCATCGACGGCGGCGCCGACCTGCCGGCCGGGACCTGGCGGCCGTTGCGGGACGGCTCGATCACCGACTGGCTGCCGGTGGCTGCCGAGAGCGGAAAGCCGCGCTGGTTCTTCGTGGTCGACTCTGACGGTCCCCGCCGGTTCGCCATCCGTGACTGGAAGCTGATCCCGGACAAGTCCCTCACCTTCGCCGTGGCCGTGCCACAGGCCACCGCCGTGACCAGGTGCGAGGTGCTGGCCACCGAGACCGAACAGGGAAGCCGGCTCGCCATCAGCCACACCGGCTGGTCCGAGCTGGGTCTGGGCGACCTTCAGGCACGCGGGCTACGGCACCGCTTCGCGGCGGCCTGGACCGCCGCGCTCGCCCTCGCCGAGGATCACGCCCATCGGACGGCGCGATCGGGTCCGCGATGAGCTCCCAGGCGCTCGGCCGGCGGCACTCGCCAGCGGCCGTCGAACAGCACAGGGACGCCATCGCGCACGTCGTGACCGTGATGCGCCAGCGGCTCACCGAGCCGCTCACGCTCAAAGAGCTGGCCCAGGTGGCGTACATGAGCCCGTTCCACTTCAGCCGGGTCTTCCGGCTCGTCACGGGCACGCCACCCGGCCGGTTCCTGGCCGCGCTGCGGATGGCCGAGGCCAAGCGGCTGATCGTGTCCAGCCCGATCAGCGTCACCGACATCTGCACCAGCGTGGGCTACAGCAGCCTCGGCACCTTCACCACCCAGTTCGCGCAGCAGGTCGGCGTCGGGCCGCGGGAGCTTCGCCGGCTCGGCGGCCAGCTCGGCGAGCAGGCGGTGACCGATCTGCTCACCCGCATGCCGCATGTGTCCTCCCGGAACGGCGGGTCCGTGGTGGGCACCGTGCACCTTCCGTGGCGACCGGATCTCGTGGTCATGATCGGGCTGTTCCCCGGCCCGCTCGCCATCGGCCCGCCTATCGCCTGCACCGGCGCGGACGGTTCGGGGGACTTCCGCATCGACGTGGTGCCGGACGGGACGTACCACCTGTTGGCCGCCGGCCACCCCACCACCACGACCGTCGTCGAGGTGCTCGCCGGCGACCTCGACGGGCAGCAGTGGGTGGGCGCCGCGGACACGGCCGTCGCCGTCCGCGCGGGTCGGACCGCCGGCCCCGTACACGTGACGTTGGCGACCAGCACCGGCACCGAACCGCCGATCGTGGCGGGGCTGCCGCTGTTCGGCCCGAGGCTCGCCGCCTGACACCGCGGTACCGTGCGCCCCGCCGGCCACCCGGCGGGTGCCGCTACCGCGCCGCGCCGCGGGCCTTGTACCGCAGCGGACACGGGCTCGCCGGCCGGGCCAGCCCCAATCCCTTGGCGGCCGGCGGATCGGGGTGCACCAGCTCGAGCGTGTACGACCGCAACAGCATCGCCGTGACGGCCTTCATCTCCAGCTCGGCGAAGCGTCCGCCAAGGCAGCCGTGCCCCCGCCGCCGAGGTTGAGCAGCCCGCCGGCGGCGCGGCCACCGGGATCGCGCGAGCCCGTGAAGCGGTCCGGATCGAACAGGTCGGGCTCAGGGTAGAGCTCCGGCACCCGGTGGGTCACCGGCGGGCAGAACATGGTCTGCCAGCCAGCCGGCACCGTCCAGCCCCCCACCTCGAACGGTGTCATCGTCTCCCGCGTCAGCATCGTGGTGACCGGCCGCAGCCTGTGCGCCTCCAACTGGCACCGGTACAGGTAGTCGAGGCGTCGCAGGGCCGCGAGGTCCGGTACCTGGCGGTCGGTGCCCACGACCCCGTCGATCTCCGCTTCGACCAACTTCAGATGCTCGGGGTTCTGGAGCAGCAGGATCAGCGTCCAGGCGAGTTGCGCGGCGGTGGTCTCGTACGCCGCGTAGACCAGGATGAGGATCAGGCCCATGATCGTGTCGTCGTCGAAGCGGTGGCCGTCCTGGTCCACGCCGGCGACCACGTGTGCCAGGAACCCGTACCGCTCCCGGTCCGGGTCGGACCGGACCGCGTCGAGGTGCGGCTTCAGCAGAGCGAAGAGCTTGCGCCTCGCCCGGTCCCGGCGGATCAGTCGGGGTATCGGCAGGTTCGCCGGCAGGAACAACTCCATCCCGGCCGCGACGTCCAGGAACAGCGCGTGGAACTCGGCGCCGTTGCGGTTACGGAAGTCGGCGCCCAGGAACAGCCGCAGGGCGATACGGAACGAGAGCGCCTCGATGTCGCGGGCGGCGTCGATCGTGCCTTCCGTGCCCAGCTTTCCCAGCCACTCGTCGATCTCGGCCGCCATCGACTCGACGTACGCGGTGTAGTTGCGGCCCTGGAACGCGGGTAGCAGAGCGGTTCGCTGGGCCACATAGCGCTCGTACTCGGCGGCCTGCATCACGTCGCCGAACATCGGCTTGACCCACTGGTACACCGGCCGCACGGCGAGCGTCGACTCCGGAAGCGCGATGACATCGCGGCTCTCCTGTGGACCGACCACCACCGCGGCGCGCTTCGGCCCCAACTTGAGCGAGAAGACCGGACCGTGCACGCGATTGCCGGTGCGGACCAGCGCCACCGGGTCGCGGAAGAACGCCATCGTGTTGCCGAGAACGGGAAGACCGGCCAGCGCCGGAGGTGTGGATTCCATGGCCGACCCCTATTCGCCGCCGCCGCGTGTGCCGTACGTGTTCCACACGTTCCAATGGATGACGAACCGTCCGCGCTCGGCGCGCACCTTTTCCATGCGTTCGAACGCCGCCGCCCGCGCTTCCGGCAGGCGCTCGTCGGCGATCCGTTCCAGCACCACCCGGCCTCCGGTCTGCCACAGCCAGTCCCACCACTGATGTGGACCGTCGAAGGCGACATCGAGGTGCTCGTCGGCGACGCGCACTTGGTCGAACCCGGCCGCCCGGACGAGGTCCGCCACGCCGTCCATGGTCCGCAGCGCCCCGCCCTGCCGGCCCGGCACCGGGGGCATCGGCCCGTCCAGATAGGGCAGCACCGCGGCCGTCACCTCGAAGAACTTGGGGTCGTCGACGCCGAAGGTGCTCATGCCGAAAACACCGCCGGGCCGGAGCAGGTCATGGATCGCGCGAAGCGCGGCGGCCGGATCCGGCAGCATGAAAATGACCAAGCCGGCCACGATCGCGTCGAACCATCGGGCCGGGAACCGCGGTGCGGCCGCGTCACCCTCCACAAAGGAGACGTTCTCCAACCCGATCCTGGCCGCCTCCCGTCTGGCCGCGGCGAGCATCTCGGTCGAGGCGTCCAGACCGGTGACCGAACCCGTCGAGCCGACGGCAACGGCCGCCGGGTGCGTGCAGGCGCCGCGGCCACAGCCAAGGTCGAGCACCCGCTGCCCGGGCCGCAGGCCCAAGCCCGCCACGAGCCGCTCGCCGAGCGGTGCGTAGAACTGGACGCCGGCCTGCTCGTACCGCGGTGCGGCCCGATCGAAGACCTTGCCGATTTCCGGCGCTGGCCGTGTCCCGTCGGTGGCGCCTGCCTGGGTCTCCATTGATGCCATCCGATCATCGATGCCGGTGATATCCAAAGTATTCATCGCGCGGCACCCTGCGGCTTCTTACGCCTTGCGGCATTTCCGGCACGTGCCGAGGTCGCTGAACATGGCGAGCGCGCAACCCATGAGAAGTATCGGATGGGCTACACGCATACCGTCAAATCCGATGCTCCGTCACTAGGATTGGAGAATGCAGTGGGCGTCTTGGGTTTGCACAATGAATGCCCCCCCACCGACTACGCAGCAGCAGAGGCGGCCGAGATCGCCGTTGGCCTGGTCTCCGACGCCGTCGCCACCGGCGAAACGTTGCGCACGGTACGCGACTGTATGGAGGCCTTGGCAAGCCTCGACGACACCGTGCGCTGTGTCGTGGAGGCATCCGCCGGCGCGGTGTCGGCGAGCGGTGAGTTCGACCGCACGGCGGTGGCGGCGAAGATGAGCGAGGTGCGGGGCACGTATGACGCGACGTTCGCCGCGCTGGCCGGCACCGTCGCGCACATCGACCGCGCCATCGAGGAGTACGAGAACCTGCAGGGTTACGCGGCTGTCGCGCTGGCGAACGGCCGCGACGACTGCTACGAAAACCGGCTGCGCCAGCTCGGCGAGGGTGGCTTTGCGGGGATGGCGCAGGCCCGTATCGCCGCGCTGCGCAAGCTCCGGGTGAGGGTCCAGCTGCTCCAGCGCATGGAGCCCTTCGGCCAGGAGATCCTCGAGAAGTACGACTTCCGGTCGTTCTTCCTGATGTTCATGCAGCCGATGCGCGACCTCGGCGTGAGCGCGCAGGAGCTCTACAACGAGGTCGTCCGGGGCGCCCTGGTGGCATACGACACCCTCGTTCGGGTGTGCGACATGCGTGAGGGTAACGCCGCGACGACGTTGCGTCGGGAAATGGTCGGAGCCAGCAAGGGCTGATCATCTTATTGGTCCTCGGCATCGGGAGTTCGCCCGGTGAATGAGCCCGCTCTTGCCTGCGCCATCTGGCCGGATGGGGTAGGCTCTGCGGCGATAGAAACGGCGTTCTCTATTTGAGGACTGGAGATTCCATGGGGATCAGCCACATCACGCTCATCACGGTTCCGGTAACAGATCAAGATCGCGCCAAGGAATTCTACGAGAAGCTGGGATTCGGCGTCATCAATGATCATGAGATGGGGCCCGAGGAGATGCCGCCGGAGCCGGGGCTGCGCTGGATCCAGCTGGCCGCGCCCGGCGGTGGCACGACGATCGTCCTGGCCACCTGGCAGGTCGGCGGGCTCAAACCCGGCGCGCAACATATGTCGGTCGCCTGTGCGGACGCGAAGGCGATGCATGTCGAGCTGACCGAAAAGGGAATCGACGCGTCGCCGCCCTTCGACGCCCCGTGGGGCGCATTCTTCCAGATCAGCGATCCGGACGGAAATGGCGTCATGATCGTCGAGGAATCGAAGAGCTGAGGCCCGCACGTCACACGGCTGGAGGTCCGCTGTCATCGGACCTCCAGCCGTGTTGTTTATGGCTTCGGTATCAGGGCACCCAACGGCCGCCGCGCATTGTGGACCAGGGGTCCGAGCCGTCCGCCTTCGCGCGCGACTCAGCCGCCGCCCAGGCGTAGATGCCGCGGGCCATGAAGGACGGCGCCCCCTTTTCCAACTGTCCGAAGACCCGCGATCGGGCGTCGTGTACCTCGCTGTCCTCGGGCGCGCTCAGGGCCGCCAGCTCGGCCAGGTGACCGGCGAGCGGCAACCGTCCCTCGTCCGCCAACGCCAGGGCGCGGGCCGCGAGCCGTCGGCTGCCGCCGGCGAGGTCGGCGATCTCGGTGGCGAGGTCGGCGCGCGGTGCGGGCTTGACCGAGGACGGATCCCCGTCGTACCAGCCGCCGTACATCCGCCAGACGTTGCGGACGATGAACTCGGGCTCGTCGTAGCTCGGCCGCAGGTACGGGCGGCGGAGCAGCTCCTTCACCCGCGGCGGGAGCAGGTCGGCGTGCAGGATCTCGTCCAGCGTCGCGCCGGCGTTCATCCGCTCCAGCACCGCGTCGTGCAGCACGGTGAGTATCTCCGCCGCGCCCAGCAACGTCATCGAGATCCGCTCGGCACCCACGATGGGCACGCCGTGCCCGGGCAGCAGCATTTCCGCGCCGAGGCCGGCCATCCACTCCAGCATCCCGGCCCACTCGGCGACGTACCGCTGAACCTTCTGTGGGTTTCCCGCGTTCGGTGCGTTCCACGCGTAGAAGTCGCCGCAGCACAGGATCCGGTGCTCCGGCAGCCACGCGACGGTCGCGTCGTCGGTTTCGCCCCGACCGTGCCGCAACTGCAGGCCCAGCCCGCCGATGTCGAGCTGCAGCCGGTCCCTGTACGTGCGGTCGGGCTGGCGGAACACGGTCGGCCAGACCAGGCCCGGCGCCCGGAACTGGCGCTGGTTGACCAGAGCGTTGTAGCCCGCCGTCAGCCGGTACCGGTCGAACCGGCGGGGAACCGCCTCGTGCGCGACCACGGACACCGGGACGACGGACCGCTGCGCCGCCTCGGCGTCGAACGGGCCGACACCGAACACGTGGTCGATGTGCCCGTGAGAGTAGATGGCCGAGACGACCGGCGCCGGGGACACGGCGCGCACGGCGGCAAGCAGCTTGTCGGACGAGTAGCGATCGCCGGTGTCGAACAGCACGATGCCCTCGGAGGTGGGAACACGTAGACGTTGCCCGTCGCCGGCCACATCCACACCTGCTCGGTGAGCTGCGAGAGGCCGTCCTTGCGAAGTTCGCCCGAGAAGTACGCCGCGAGCGTGTCCTCGCCCCGCCAGACCCGATCCGCGTAGGCCAACAGGTCCTGCATCCCTCGTCCTCCCACACTTCAGCACCGCACCGCCGCGGGCGGCACGGGTACCGACAGACGTACCTATCTACGGTGTTTCGCTGGAGGTCTGCTTCGCCGACGCGCTGCGGCCCCTCAGCAGCCGGCCAGCGGCACGGAACGGCTCAGTGGCCAGTCGGCCGAGCCCCTGTGCGACGAAACCCTTTACCGTCTTGTCGAAGGCACGCTGATCGTTGTCGTGTGGGAACGGCTCGAAGGTCACGCCGACCCCAAGGAACTTACACAATGGCGGCCATCCTTCCTCGACTCGATAAACCAACAGGCGGTCCGCGGGCACCGTCTGCTTGACCTCCCGGACATGCCGGTCGAAGACCTCGGCCGCGTAGTCCTCGTCATCGATCGGCCCGGAGCCGAAGTGGCGACGGAAGACACCGTCGAAGACGGGGTTGAAGTTGCGCAGCTGGCGGTTGGCCATCATCAGCGGTATCCGCATCAGGCTCACGGCGATCCGACTGGGCAGATCCCTGCGGTACACCATGAAGATGGTCCGCATGCAGGACCTGTGCCACGCCCGCGGCTCCCGGACGGTCAGTATGACCCGTGCCTCCGGGTACTTTTCGATCAGCTCGCGCCAGAAGGCGGCCGCCGGCCAGTCCACAGTGGATCGATAGCCGTCGAAGACCTTGTCCCAGTCCATCTCCGCGCCGGAAACGGCCGCGTCCCAGTCGGCGAGCCTGCGGGGGTCACGGAAGATCTCACGAGTGTGGTAGGTCGGGCCGAAGCCCAGGATCTCCAGCGCCTTCTTGAGCGACGCGGTCCCGGTCCGGCCGAAGCCGACCCCGATCACCTCCATCGTCCACCCCTTCCTCGCGGATGCTCGCTGCTGCTCTCAGGACTTGGACGTCGCCCGCTTGAACAGAATCGTCGAGACCGGCACGAAGACGATCAGCAGCCCGATCGACCACAGGATCGACTGTGTCGCGTCCGAGCCGGGCGACTCGCCGTTGAACCACGCCCGCGCCGAGTTGATCGTCACCGTCACCGGGCTGTTGTCCGCGAACGGGCGCAGCCAGCCCGGCATGGACTCGGACGGCACGAACGCCGAGCTGACGAACCCGAACAGGAACGCCCACGGCATGGCGGTCGACTGCGCGGCCTCCGCGCTGCTCGCGGTGACGCCGACGATGGCCAGCACCCAGGCGAGGGCGAAGCCGAACAGCAGCAGGATGCCGATGCCGGCCAGAGTCTCGACGATGGTGCCCTGGAACCGGAATCCGAAGATGTAGGCCACCGCGCCGGTCACCACGACCGCCACGAGGTTGCGCGCCGTCTCGGAGACGGTGCGCCCCAGCAGCACCGCGGAGCTGCCCATGGGCAGGGACCGGAAGCGGTCCATCATGCCGTTGCGCAGGTCCTCGGCGATGCCCACGCACATGCCGGCGATCCCGCCGAAGACGACGATCTGCCCGAACACTCCGGGGAGGACGAACTGCTTGTAGTCGCCGCCGGGCACCTCGATGGCGCCGCCGAAGATGTACGTGAACAGGATGAAGAACATGATCGGCTGAAGGACGGCGGCCATCAGCTGGTCCGGGCGCCGCCGGACGTGTCGCAGGCTGCGTCCGGCCAGCAGCCGGGCGTCGTTGACGTACCAGAGCAGGCCGCTGCGGGCCTCCGCCGGCGACTCCAGCGGCTGCGACCGGTCGGCGGCGGTCATGGTCTGTTGTGAGCTCACCGCTTGGATCCTTTCGACCCGGCGCCGGTCTCGGCACCCTGCTGCGGGCCGGATCCGTTGGATCCGGCGCCGGAGGCCTTGATCCGTGACCCGGTCAGGGCGAGAAACGCGTCATCCAGGGTCGGCTGACGCACCACGTGGGTCACGATGTCGATCCCGCCCTCCCGCAGGGCCAGCAGCATCGGTGCGACCGCGGTGATGTCGCCCTTGAGCCGGGCGGTCACCTGCGCCAGCGTCCGGTCGACGCTGAGCTCGCCGTCGGCGCCGGCATGGTCGCGGAGGATGGCCTCCGCGCGGTCGAGCGCGGCCGGGTCGGCGAGGGTGAACTCCACGCGATCCCCGCCCACCCGAGCCTTGATCTCGCCGGGCGTGCCCTGTGCCACCGTCTGACCATTGTCGAGAACCGTTATCGAGTCCGCGAGAGTGTCGGCCTCGTCCAGGTACTGAGTGGTGAGCAGAACCGTGGTGCCGGCGGCGACCAGCTCCCGGATCTCTTTCCACAATTCGCGACGGGATTCGAGGTCGAGCCCGGTCGTGGGCTCGTCGAGGAAAAGCACGCGCGGTCGGATGAGGACGCTGGCCGCCAGATCCAGCCTGCGACGCATTCCGCCGGAGTAGGTCTTCACCTGGTTGCCGGCGACCTCGCCCAGCCCGAACCGCTCCAGGGTCTCGGTCGACCGCTGCTTGGCCGCGGCCCGGCCCATCCGGTAAAGCTGGGCGACCAGCTCAAGGTTTTCCCGCCCGGTGAGCACCGGATCCACGGCGGCGAACTGGCCGGTGAGCCCGATCATCCCGCGCACGCGGCGGGGCTGCGCCAGCGCGTCGACCCCGCAGATCGACACCTGGCCGGCGTCCGGACGAAGCAACGTGGCGAGAAGGCGCACCGACGTCGTCTTGCCCGCTCCATTTGGACCTAGCAGTCCGACGATGGAACCTTCTCGGGCGTTGATAGAAAGATCTCGAAGGGCCTCTGTCTTCCCCAGTTTCTTGCGTAAGCCCTGCGCATTTATCGCATCAGCCATGACGACACCCTAGCAGGTTGATATATGAAACTGGAGCATTAGTAGTAGTCAATCAACCCGCGAGCGTGACCGGAAGCGAGTTGAAATCGCGTAGCGGAACCGAGCGGCGGCGGACCGGCGGACCGGCCAGGGCCAGATTGGGCGCCGCCTTGTACAGCCGCGGCAGGAGCACCCCCATCTCGAGCCGGGCCAGGCCGGCGCCGAGGCAGTAGTGGATGCCCGAACCGAAGCTCAGCGGATGCGGACCCGTGCGGCCCGGGTCGAAGACGTCCGGATCACGGTAGGCGGCCGGGTCCCGGCTGGCCGCGCCGAGCATCAGCCGCACCTGCGCGCCCTCGGGCAGTTCGTACCCGCTGAGCTCCACCGCCTCGGCCGCGAACCGGATACCCGGCGCCACCTGCACCGACGGCTCGTACCGCAGCGTCTCGTCGACGAAGGCCGCCGTCCGCTCCGCGGTGTCCAGCCAGGCGGCCCGGCTCGGCTCCTCCAGCAGCAGCAGGACGGCGTTGTCGATCGCCGTGGCGGTGGTCTCGAACCCGGCCGCCCACAGGCTGAACAGCAGGTTGCGCAGCTCCGCGTCGGTCAACCGATCGCTGCCCTCGTCACGCGCGGAGACCAGCGCGGAGACCAGGTCGTCACGCGGCGCGCGGCGACGTTCCTCGATCAACCCGTCGAAGTAACCGCCGAGGTCCTGGAAGGCCGCGTCGGCGGCCAGCACCGCCTCCGGCGAGGCCGCCGGGTCGACCACGTTCATCATCTCCGGGACCTGCCTGGCGAGCTGGCGCCGGTCGCTCTCCGGCACGCCGAGCAGGTCCGAGATCATGTGCATCGGCATGGGCAACGACACCGAATTGTGCAGGTCGACCGTCTCCCCCGCGTGCAGCCGCTCGACAAGTTCGGCGAGCATCCGATCCGACCAGGCCTCCATGCTCGCCCGCAGGTCGGCCACGCGCCGCGCGGTGAAGCCGTTGCCGACCAGGTGGCGCAGCCGGGTGTGCTTCGGCGGGTTGCTGCCGACCAGCGAGGTCACCAGCACCTCGTACGCCTCGTGCTCGGCCGCCTGCGGGAACATCTGTTCCATCGCCTCGGGGTGCACGCCCGGAAACAGCTCCGGGTGCTTGAGGACGAACTCGGCGTCGGAGTACCGGCACACCAGGTAGGCGCCGAACTGGCTGCGGTAGATCGGGGAGTGCTCCAGCAGTTCGGCGTAGATGGGGTACGGGTTCTGCACGGCGTCCGGCATCATCAGCCGGATCAGGACGTCCTGCGTCGTCGCGAGGTCTTGGTCGGACATGGTCATGGCGCGTCACCTGTTCCGGCTGATCGGTCCGAGGGTGTACGGGCGGTGCAGCGGCGGCCTACGACCAGCCGTGCGGGTGCGACGGGGCCGGCCGGGGGCCGGTCATCTGCTGCGCGCGAACCATGGAGTCCCGGAAGAAGCCAGCGATGATCTTGCGCTCCTCGAGCTGGATGTCGGCCGGCAGGTTCTCCCAGTTGTCGACGAAGATCTGGAACAACGCGCGGTTGAGCCCGGCGTGTTCGATGTAGAGCTTTCCGGACAGCTCCACGGGCCACGAGGCGCGCTTGAGCCCGAACTCCAGCCACGGCAGGAAGGAGGGGAACTTCTGGTTGGGCTCCACGTGCTGGTGGACGACCATCTCCACGATTCCGCTGGCGTCACCCATGATCAGGGTGAGCTTGTCACCGGTGGCGAAGCTGCCGTACCGGCGCTGAAGCCAGTAGCGCAGCGACTCCGGCTTGGACAGCATTTCCCACGCGTCGTACGGCGTCGACTCGAGCTCGATCTGCACGTAAGGGCCCATCCGGCGCCACGGCCACCGCCACGTGGTACCGGTGCGCAGGTAGCCGGCGAGCTGGTCGAGGATGCCGGGCCAGCCGTTGCCGTTCCAGCCGCGCCAGTCGTTCGGCGGGTTGAACGACTCCTCGGTGGCGCTGATCCGGGTGGTGCCGTCCGCCGTCGCGGCCAAGTCCCACCGCACGCGAGTGGCCGGCCCGACGCCGACCCAGCGCCAGAAGTACGACAGCGACGCGGTCGTGCCGCCGCGCGGGGGCTCCACCTCGGTGGTCAGGCAGTGGAAGAACTCGCCGTCCTCGAAGTCGTAGTGGAACTCGGCGTCCACCTCGGCGATCGTGCCGCGGACCACCGCCAGCCAGTGCCGGACGTGATCCGGCCCGGTCAGGACCTCCCACACCCGTTGGATGTCGTGCGGCGTCTCGGCGACGGCGACCAGCCGTTCCCACCGGTCCTGCACGATCGACCGGGCGGGATTGATGTTGAGCGGCGGGAACTTCGCCTTCGCCTGCTCCGGCTTGAGCTCCGAGAAATCGGGCCAGGAGTCGACGTGCGGCAGGTTCGGGGCGGTCGACTCGACGGAATCTAAGGACACGACAGACCTCCCAGATCGTTCGACCAGCACATGCGGGACATGGAGCGGCTAGGTGCCGGAAGTCGTCCTGTCATGCTAGGAAGGCGTCGACCTGCGAAGCTTCTTCTCCCTTGCTGACCACCGCGGGCAAGGTGGCGCCGACCGAAACTCAGCCCTTGAGCGGCCGACCCTCGGTCAACATGTCGATGGCCTTGGAGATCCTCGCCTCCCGCGTCTCCGCCCGCTTCGCCTCGGTGATCCAGGCGACGTACACCTTCTTGCGGGAGTACGAGAGCCCGTCGAAGTACTCCAGGGCGCGCGGATGGTCGGCGAGCGCGGCGGCCAGGTCGTCGGGGACCTCGACCGTCCGTACCGCGGTGTCCTTGCTGAGGGTGACCTGCACCTTGTCACCCGCCGTCACCCCGGCGGCGTCCCGGACGGCCTGGTTGACCACGACGTACCGGCTGCCGCCCGGACCGGACATCACCGAACCGGTGAACGCCGCGCCGTTGACCGCCCCGGTTACCGGGATGCGGGACTGGCCCCCGAGCCGGGACACCACGTCATCGGGCACGGAAACGTAGGTCCACGCTCCGACTCCCTCGCAAACCAGCGTGCCGGCGAACTTCTCCGCCATGTGCGTCCTCCATCATGAATGGGTGCCGGCCCGGGACTCCCGCTCCGGCGTCGCGAGCCCGGCGGGCGGGTCCTTCGCCAGCCCGATCAGCCACAGGCATCGCATCACAGCAGGCCCCGAGCCGGTGGCCTGGACGGCGCCGGTGACGAGGGCCTCGACCGGATCGAGCTGGCGCAACCCGAGCTTGAAGAAGCTTGTCGCGTCGGTGCGGACGGTCAGCGTCGGGTCCGTGGCGGGACCGGCCAGCGTGCGGACCCGCCCGAAGTCGACGGCGACGTGGAAGACCTCGTCGTCGACCTCGAACTGGTACGTCTCGGCCAGGTCGGCGGCGCGTCGCTCGTCCACCATGGCCTCGATCGCCAGCTTGGCCCAGGCGCCCGTCACGACCGATCCCGGCGCCGGCCGCTCTCGCGCCGCGTAGGTGAGGCCGAACCGGGCCAGGTCGAGCACGGCGGGTCGCAGGGATCCGCCGAGCTCAGTGAGCTCGTAGCCGCTCGTGCGACGGCCGGGCTCGCTCTGCACGACAAGCCCGCGGTCGACCAGGAAGGCCAGCCTCTCGGCCAGCAGGTTCGACCCGATGCCCGGCAGGGCGTC
The DNA here is from genome assembly GCF_011764425.1 of Phytohabitans houttuyneae. Lineage (NCBI taxonomy): Bacteria > Bacillati > Actinomycetota > Actinomycetes > Micromonosporales > Micromonosporaceae > Phytohabitans > Phytohabitans houttuyneae. Next base: position 917,432 of record NZ_BLPF01000002.1, on the reverse strand, counting down.
CAGCATCGCGCTATAGCGCTGTGGACCGGACAGCAGCTCCCTGATGATCAGGAGAGTCCACCGCTCGCCGATCACGTCGAGGGCGTACGCCAACGCGCACTGCTGATCATAGGTGCGCCGCGCCACGTGCCCCGTCGTCCTTCCGGTCACCGCTCGTGTTGCTTCACTATCCTAGACGGCTGCCGATGCACAGTCGACCTTGGTGACCATTCGCGCCGGGTGTTCCCCGGGACGCCAAAGGTGCACAGCCCCGCAGAACCTCCAGCGCGGTGATGCCCAATGTCGGGATCGGTACCCCTTTTAGGAGGTCGCGGGCGGCGCGTCAGTCGCGGGCTAGCGCGCCCAGACCGCGACCCGGGCGGTACCGGCACACGCGACGAACACCGCCGTCGACCGGCAGCGCGGTGCGGGCAGCCAGCTTTCCCACACGCCCACCACCGTCCGGGAGCCGGTTTCCACATCCACCTTGGCTATCAGGCTCGTGCCGTCGCTGTGGAGATGCTGCACGATGGCCAGCCCGGGGGCCGAGCCCAGCACCCGCCACGAGCCGAACTCGCGGACCCGGCGCCCTGTCCGCGCGTCCAGCACCCCGGCCGGCGCGGCCGTAGAGGCGTCGACCGGGTCGCCGGCGGTGACGACGATGTGCCGCTCGTCGAGGGTGCCCGCGAGGTGCCAGTCGGTCTGCCGCCAGAGGTGCAGGCCGGTGCGGGGATCCACCGCTCGCGTGCCGGACCCGGCGAGGTCGCACAGCGCGTCGGCGCACGGACCCAACCGGGCGGTCGGCTCGGCCCGCCACAGCACGCGGCCGGACCCCAGGTCGACCGCCACCGGCGCGGCGGGCTCCGGCTGCGGCACGGGGTACAGGATGGCCACGTCGCCGACCACCAGAAGGCCGCGGACCGGCCAGGTGACGTCCACCTTCACGTTCCAGCGCAGGTCGCCCGAGTCCACATCGCGAACCTGCACCGTCCCGTCCGCCAGCACGACGGCGACGCCGGAGCCGACCACCGGCGCGAACCCGATGTCCGGCGGGCCCCCGGCCCTCGTGCCCGGCGGCACCTGCGCCGACCACCGCACGACGCCGTCGTCGCTGGCGAAAGCCACCAACTCCGGTACGGCACCGCTGCCCGCATGCGGTGGTGCGGCGAGCACGACCGCGTCCGTGACGGCGACGCGCTCGTACCCCGGGCGGCTCCAGACGGCCAGCCCGTTTTCGGTGTCGAGCCCGGCCAGCACCGGACCGGAGCCAGCCGCGTCGTCGTCGGCCACCGTCAGGCGGCTCTCACTGGCGTGGACCAGCCGGACGCCGGGCTCCAACACCCAGGACCACCGCAGCTGCCCGCCCGGAAAGCGGTACGCCTCGACGAGGGTGCCGCGCGGTTCGGCGTACCGCGCGAGGTAGAGGCTGTCGCCCCTGGCCAGGAAGTCCAGGACCGCGCCATCGAGCGTGAACGCCGGCGCGAGCGGCCGGCCCGGCGCCGAGCCCCGACGAGCGCGAGGACCGCGACGAGCGCCAGCGGCACGGTGAGCCACCGCCGCAGCCGCGGCCGCACCGGCGAGGCCGGCGGCTGCCACGGGGCCGCGACATCGAGCTCGATGACGATCGGCACACCCTTAGCGTCGCACGCTCCTTGCCGGCCCTGCGCGTCACAGCGGCCGCAGGTGTTCGACCGCCACCCGATGCTCGTCGGCCAGCCGCTGCGCGATCAGCGAGCGGTGGCAGGCCTCGGGATCGCGCTCGACACAGAGCAGCGCCGCGGTCCGGCCGCCCGACAGCGCCGACACGATCGGTGCGAGGTCGGCGCCGTCGAGGATCTCCGTGGTGTAGCGGCGGACGTACTCGGCGGCGAGCTCGCGGCGGGAACGCTTGCCGACCCCGCGACGGTCGTCCTCGGCGTACTGGAGCTGGCGCAGCTCGGTCGTCGGTGCCAGCTCGGGGTGGTGCTCGTAGGCGATACCGGCTTCGGCGAGGGCGGCCTGCAGCCGGCGTGAGTTCGCCCAGGCGTACTCGGACCCGCGGACACCGCGGCGCTGACGCACGTCCAGCAGCAGGCCGGCGCCCGCGTCCCCCAGCCGTCGCAGGAATGACTCGCGGTCGAAGCCGTAGACGCCGATCGTCAGGATCCGCCCGCGCCGGGTCACGCGACCGCGGTCCCCTCGAGCTCGACCATCAGCACCGGAATCGCCAGCCGGGTCACGCCGAGCATCGTGGTGGCCGGTGCCACCCCGGCGGCGCCCAACCGCGCGGCAAGCACACCGTAGTGCTGGAAAAGCAGGTCCACGTCTGTGGTGTACACGTTGAGCCGGACGAGGTCCGCCAGCGACATGCCGCCTCCGCCGAGGGTGGCCTCCAGGTTGTCCAGGCTGAGGGCCAGCTGCGCCGCCATGTCACCGGCGTGCTCGGGCTTGCCGTCGCCCCTCATCGCGGTCTGCCCGGAGCAGAACAGGGTCCGGGTGTGCCCGGAGACGACCTCGCCCTGGTTGTACCCAAGCTCCAACGACCACGGCCACGGGTTGACCGCCGCTCGTTTGACTGTCACAGCATCTCCATCCGGTAGTCGCCATCTCTGGCGTCGTGGTTGACAGCCTCCCAACGAATCACGACATCCTGTGTCGTGTATTCCTGTAAGGTTTTCGGATGCGCGCCGACCGGTTGGTCGCGCTGGTGCTGCTGCTGCGCCGGCGCGGGCGGCTGTCCGCGGCCACGCTGGCCCGCGAGCTGGAGGTGTCCACCCGCACCGTGCTGCGCGACATCGAGGCGCTGTCCGCGGCCGGCGTCCCGGTCTACGCCGAGCGCGGCCGGCACGGCGGTTTCGCGTTGTCGCCCGGCTTCCAGACCGAGCTCACCGGGCTCAACCACGACGAGGCGCTCGCCCTGCTGGTCGCCGGGTCGCGGCGCGGCGCGCAGGCGTTCGGCCTCGGCTCGGCGCTCACGTCGGCCATGCTCAAGGTGGTCGACGCGCTGCCCGAAGGCAATCGGGACACCGCGGCCGGTGCGGCGCAGCGGCTCTTGATCGACCCGGAGACCGACCTGCTCTCCCGCCGGCTGATCGCCGAGGACGTGCCCGCCGCGGTGGTGGCCGAGGTGCGGCGGGCGGTGTTCGCCGGACGCAAGCTGCGGATCCACTACGCCGCCGTCGGCCAGAGCCCGAAGTGGCGCACGGTGGACCCGATCGGCCTGGTCACGGTCCGCCAGCAGGGCTACCTGCTGGCCACGCGGTCCGGCGCCGACCGCACCTACCGGCTCTCGCGGGTGCTGGCCGCCGAGGCACTCGCCGAACCCGCGCAGCGGCCGGACCGCGTCGACCTGGACCGGATCTGGCGGGAACGCAGCACGCGGTTTCGCACCGGCGGCGACCCGTTCACCGTGCTGGTGCGGATAAACCCGGCCCGGCGCGAGGACCTGGTGGGCACCGCGCTCGCCGTCCTCGCCGAGGAAACCGACGCGGACGGCTGGCTGCGCCTGGAGGTCACCTTCCAGGACGCGCGGCATGCCGAGTGGGCACTGTGGCAGCTCGCCACGAACGCGGAAGCCCTTGCCCCACAGTCGTTGCGCGACTCCCTGCGCAACCGCGCCGCCGCGATCGTCACCCGCTACACGGCCCCGTCCTGAGAGTCGTCTGTCAACGGCTTTCAGGACACAGCCGGATGGTGCACCTCTTGCTTCTGCGGGTCGAAGACCGTGAGGCCATGCGCGTTGGCCAGCCGCCTGAGCACGGGAGCGACTTCCTGGCTGCGCGAGTACGCGATGTTCGCGATGACGCACTCCGAGGTCCGGTACAGAGGCGACGTCCACGGCGACTCGTCCATGTTTTCCACGGTCAGGTCACCGAACCTCGCGAGCACATCGGTGAAGAAGCTGTCGACAGCGGGCGCGCCTGGGACCACGCCATCCTCACCATCGGTGAGCCGGTCATAGATCTCCGCGGCACGCTCAACGGACGACTGCGCGTCTTCGTGCCAGAAGCCCAGGTCGAAGCTCACGACATCTCCTTGCCGAGGCCCGATGTGCCCCTTTGCAGCCACTCCACAGGCATCCTACGGTCGCCGGACGATCCAGACATCGACCACGCCGACCAACGTGCGTCCGTCCGCGGTCGTCACGGTGTTGCCAGGCGTGTTCAACCAGTCGTCGAATGCCCGCTGCGATGGGCTGCGCCGAGCCGGACTGTCCAATCCACCCTTCGTCTCAATGCGCCGCCAGACGGCGTTGGCGTCGCCGCAGCCGCTGACGGCGGCGTCCACCACGGCAGTACCACCGGGCTGGTTGTTCCAGTTCGTCCCCGCGTGGATGGCGGCGCCGGCCAGGTACGCCCGATGCGTGCGGTCGTCGCACTGGGTGCCGTTGGTCGCCTTGATCGTGAGATCCGCCAGGCTCACGGTACGGCCGCTGAGGAAGCTCGTGTCGAACGTGAAGTAGGTCCGGGCGACCCCGATTCCGCCGCAGTACGCGTTCGGGAAGTTCTTCGGGCACCGGCCCACCTTGCCCAGCGCGTCGTCGTTCCCGCCGTTCCAGTACTCGTCGTCGGGGTATCCACTGAAGACCTTCGCCCAGGCGTGCCGGTACGGCGTGTGCGCGCTGGGATCGACGACCACGGGAAAACGCGTCGCCCGGTCGCGCAGCATCGCCCGATCCGGCACCAGCGTCACCGCGTCCCGACCGACCCGCACCGCGACCCGCGCCCGCTTCGAGCCATCACCCGCGGCGTGGGTGACCGGATCGGCCGCGTCCCACATCATCGACGGCGAGCCGGTGAGCACGACCTTCCCGCTGCGGTCACGCAGCTGCGTCGAACCGTCCTTGTCCACCCCCATCGCGATCCCCTCGGACCGAAGGCCGAGCCGGATCCCGGCCAACGCCGGCTGCCTGGCGGCCGCGGCGCTCTTCACCACGAGCTGCTTGACGTAGCCGTCGGCCTCCGCCCGCAGGACCAGGTCAACCCCGGGAAACACCTCCGGGTACGTCGCCGCCGGCCCCGCCAGCCGCGGCGTGGGCAGCGAGCCCGGCCAGGTGAGCGCCACCGCTCCGGATGCCACGCCGATGGCCACCAGCGGCTGCCCTTTCCCGCCGCCGGAGAACGCCATGTCCACCGTCGCCGACCGCGGCGCCACCGAACCGTCGGACCGCCGGACCAACGTGGTATCCACCGGCACCCAGCGGTCGCCCCGCTTCGCGCGCACCGGCCGCATCGTCAGCTCCGCCGCGAGCTTCCCGTTGGGTAGGGCCTGGACCAGGCGGCTCTCGTGAGTCATCCCGGTCACCGTGACCTTCGTACCCTGCCGGCGCGCGGCGGCCAGCGCGGTCGCGCTGTCGGCGGCCTCCGTGACCGCCGGTGGTGATGCCACCTGGTCCACGGCCGGCGACCATCCTGGCACCAGCGGTGCCAACAGCAGAGCGACGACAAAACCGATCCGGACAGGATTCAGCTTGCGCACCAGTTCCTCCGGGAGTTGCGAGCACCACCACGCGTAGCGCCAAGGGATCATGGAGGAGCGGGCTTGCGTTCCGCTGACGCCCGGCTGGCGTCCAGCCGCCAGGCTCAGCCGGTCGTGACGTGCCACCGCACGCCGTGGCCGGACAGGAAGTCCAGGAACGACTCCGGGTCGAACGCCTGCGACGGCGCCAGGACGCCGGCCGTGGCACCGTCCTTCACCAGCCTGCACACGGCCTCGACCGCGATCACGGCGGTCTTGCCGTACCCGTCGGTGCCTTCGACCTCGCCACGCACGGCGCGGCCGCCCGGCCCGGACGCCTCGACCGAGATCGTCCACCGCCCCTGCCGCCGCTGCTCGTCGTCGGGTCCTTCCGGCAGCGCGTCGATGACCGCCGGGGCGATCCCGTCCTTCAGGACGTCGAACGAACCGCCGAGCAGACCTTCCATGCGCCCGACCGTCACGTGCCTCGGCACCGTCGCCACCGGCGGGAGCGCGGCCTTGCTCACCCTCACGGGCGGGTCTTCGCCCGGGAAGCGCCACGTCGCGTGGCTCGCCTCCCCGTACGTCGTCCAGCCGCCGTCGCCGTAGCGCAGCGCACCGTCGAACAGCAGGTCGGGGTCGAGCGAGCGCAGCGTTCCCCGGGTGAAGGCGCCGCCGCGGTACCAGAGGGCGACGGTCAGGGTGTCCATCGGGCCGGCGGCGTCGGCGACGAGGTGGCTGATGAAGTCGCTCGGCCCACCGTCGTCGGCCATGGCCGGTACCACCGTCACCCCGGCGTCGGCGGCGGCGCCGGTGAAGGTGTCGAAGACCTCGATGATGTACTGCTGCTCGCCCGTGGTGTCGACGTAGTGCGCACCGGCCGCGATCGCGGCGCGTACCACCGGCGCGCCGAGCCGGGCGAACGGTCCGGCGGTGTTGATCACGGCATCGGCGCCTGCGAAGGCCGCTGTCAGTGAGTCGTGGTCGTGGAGGTCGGCACGCCGGACCTCGAAGCCGGTACCGGCCGCGGCCGAGTGGAGCCGGCTGAAATCCCGGCCGACGAGCACCGTGTCGATGCCGCGGCGCGCGAGCTCGGCGACCGCGAGGCGGCCCGTGTAGCCGCTGGCGCCGTGGAGTGCGATCTTCATGGGTCTGCTCCGTCGTTCGTTCGGATGTGCTCGCGGCCGACGCTAGAGCAGCCGATGTGGACGAACCATGTCACGACGTCCGCCAATCATGCTTGATCGTCCGGCGTTGCGAATGTTCGGTAGGTTTCGACAGTGGACGTGCTGAGCGGAGCGGTGACAACCATGCGGACCGGCCGTCCGCACTCGAATCGCAACCGGCTGGGGGCACCCTGGGGCCTGCGTTTCCCGCCGACCGACGGCGCGGGCTTCCACATCGTCCTCAGCGGCACCTGCTGGCTGCTGCCGGCGCACGCCGCACCGCTGCGCCTGGCCACCGGCGACATCGTGTTCCTGCCCCGCGAGCCCGGGCACGCCCTGGCCGACGACCCCACAAGCCCGCTCACCGAGTTCCGGTTGGGCGGCCGCGACCGGGTGGACGCGCCCGGCACCGGCCCCGTCACCGACCTGCTCTGCGGCGCCTACGTGCTGGACCGGTCGCGCCCCCACCCCCTGCTGGCGGACCTGCCCGACGTGGTCCACCTGCCGGCCCAGGTCGGGCGCCACCAGCGACTGCGGACCGCGGTGGACCTCCTCGGCGCCGAGCTGGCCGAGCCGCGCGCGGGCACGACCGCGAGCGTGTCCGCGCTGCTCGACCTCCTGCTGCTCTACATGCTGCGCGCCTGGTTCGACGACCAGGCGACCGGAGCGCCGACCGGCTGGCCGGCGGCACTCGCGGATCCGGCCGTCAGCGCGGCACTGCACGCGATGCACGCCGAGCCGGAAGCGCCGTGGACCGTGCGCGAGCTGGGGGCGCGGGCGGGGCTGTCCCGGAGCGTGTTCGCGCAACGCTTCACCACCCTCGTGGGCAGGCCGCCGCTGGCGTACCTGACCTGGTGGCGGATGACCGTGGCGGCGGGGCTGCTGCGGGAGACCGACGCTCCACTGTCCACTGTGGCCAGGCGCTGCGGCTACTCGTCCGAGTTCGCATTCGCCAAGACCTTCAAGCGCGAGTTCGGCGTCGCGCCGGGGGCCCACCGCCGCCAGCACGCCTGAGAGCCCGGATCGGGGTAGTCGCGGCCATCTCATGCGCCCTCGGCCGCCGGTGATCCTGCTAGCCGGCCGTCGGCAAGGGCTCGGCGGGCCAGTTGAGCGCCTTGGCGCCCAGTACCGCGGTCTGCAGGGTGAAGCGGTGCTCCGGACTCGCCGGGTCGTAGCCGGTCAGGGTCCTGATCCGGTCCAGCCGGTAGGTGACGGTCCGGACAGACACGTGCAGCAGCTTGGCCGCCTCGGTCGCCACCGCGCCGGTGCCGAAGTACGCCTCCAGCGTGGCGAGCAGTGGCTCGGCTCCGCCGCGGGCGCGGGTGAGCGGAGTGAGCACTGCGGAGACCAGGTCCACAATGGCCGGTTGGTCACGGATCAGGACACGGTAGACCAGCAGGTCGTGGGCGTTGACCACACGCTGGTCCACCCGCAGCCGCCCGGCCATCGTCAGCGCCTCACGCGCCTCCTCGTACGAGCGGGCGATGCCGTACAGGCCCGGGTGGGCCCGCCCGACCGCCACCCGCCAGGGCCGGCCGTGCCGGAGGCGGTTGAGCTCACCGTGCATCAACTGCCCGAGGTCGTTGGGTAGCGCGGCGGCCGGGCTGGCCAGGCCCGCCGCGGCCGGCTCCGCCGGCGCCAGCACGACAAGCATCCCGTCCTTGGTGGCCACCAGCACGTCGCGGTCGCCGAGCCGGTCGAAGATGACCGACTCCAGTGCGCTGATGGCGGCGTCGGTGTCCGGCAGCCGGCGGGCGGGCGCGGCCAGCGCGACCTGGTGCACCCTGGCCAGGTCGAGGCCGAATGGCTCGGCCCGCTCGACCAGCGCGCCGAGGTCGGAGTCGCCGCGCAACAGGTCGTCGACCAGCTCCCGCCGCAGCGTCTCCTCCCGGCGGACCAGGTCGCGCCGGGCCTCGGCGTAACCCTCGGCGAGCGTCGCCACCGCCTCGTCGATGACGTGCAGGACTGCGGCGGCCGCCGCGCGCACCGCTTCCCGGTCACGGGTGCGGACCACCATCGGCAACTCCTGCCATAACCGCCGGGCCGCGGACAGGTACAGCTGGACCACCCGCCCCGCCGAGATGCCGCGCTCCGCGGCCTGCCGTCCCAGCAGGCTGACCGTCTCCAGCTCGGCACGCTTGGGCCGTCGCCCGCTGACGGCCGCGTCCGCCAGCAACGGCAGGTAGTCGCCCAGCAGCTGCACGGGGACCCCGCCCGCGTCGCGGGAGGCGGCGTCGGCGACATCGACAAGCCACGCGTCCTTCGGCGGCGTGGACGCCGGTGCTCGTCGGTTGCGGCCACTCGTCGCCACGCCAGCTCACCTCCCGCCTGGATCGTCGCGGCGGACACTGGGCGAGCGTGGGCGCGACAGCGTCGACACGCGTCCGTCCTCGTTGCCGACCATCGGCAGTTTAACCCGGTCAGGCCTGGACGCGGCCTTCCTGCCGGCGGACGGCAACGACGGCCGGCCAACCCTGCCGGCCGGACCCGCTGCGGCCGCCGGTGTCCAGCGGCCAGGCTCAGAGGCAGGAACCATCTGCCCGATTGGGCATGCGCAGGCGCTGGCTCGAAGGCGGGCCCCGACGATGTGGTCGGCCCCGACGGGCGCCCACGCATGTTCCGGCGGCGTCCCAACCCGGGTGGCGTTTGCATCCGCCCAGGGCCCGGCGCCGCCGGCGTGGCACGGCTGGGCCGCGGTTCGCGGCCCAGCGGTGCCGGGCATCCTCCCCCGGCGTTCGACCCGTTTGCCGGCCGCCGGCAACGAGGCGTGGGGAACGTTCCGACTGAAGGCCATGCCGCGCCAAGCGCCGCAGCCGACGCTGGATGTTCTATCCGCGACCGGCACGGCCCCGGCATCTCTGCCCGGTGCGAGCCGCCCTGACCCCGCGCCCAAGCTGACCGAGCTCACCACGCACCGCGCGAACAGGGTCTTGCGGGTGTCCAGCATGATGTGCCTGTGCAGGAGACCGCACGGCCCTCGCTCGGGCAGCGGCTGACCCGGGGCGTCGCGGCCGCGGCGGCGATCGCGCTCCTCGGTTGTGTCGTGGTGTTCCTGGTCGCCGGCCTGGTGGAGGGCCTGGGCTGGTGGGTGCTCGTCGTGCTGGCGGCGCTCGCCGGTGGCGTGGTCTGGCTGAAGTGGCGGGAGGTGCGCGGGACGCGGGCCTCCCGGCGCGATGTCGACGCCATCCACGCGCTGTACGTCGACGCGCTGGACCGGGCCGAGCGCGGGGACCTGGCCGGCGCCGCCGAGCGTCTCGAGGAGGCCCTCGCGGCGTCCGGTCGGGTCGGAGGCGACGCCGGGCAGTACACGATGGTCCTGCTGCAGGAGCTCGCCTCGGTGCGCCTGGCGGAGGGTGACCTCGCGCGTGCCGGCGCGGTCTGGCAGCGGGCGTACGAGCTCCGCCGGACCGAGGAAGGCTACGATGCCGTCTCGACGCTCTCCGCGGCGAACGGCCTCGCGGCGACGCTGCTGGCACAGGGTGATCGCGAGGCGGCCGCGCGCCGGTACCAGAACACCCTCACGCGCTGCCGGCGGCTGCTGGACGCCGCGCACCCGGAGACGGTCGCCGCGCTGAACGGTGTCGCCAGGAGCGCCCCCACGCCCCAGGTGGGGCCGTTGCACGAGCAGGGCGCCGAGCTGTACGCGCGGATCCTCGGGCCGTCACATCCGGACACCGTCATCGCGCGGCGGCAGGCCGCCCCGGACGAACCGGCTGTCGCCCGTCTGGCCACCGGTGATCTCGCCGGCGCGCGGGCGCTGTTCGCACAGGCGGTGGCGGACCGCGTGCGGCGGCATGGCGAGGCCGACGCGGGTACCGTGGCCGCCCTGAACGACCTCGCGATGGTGCTGCGCGAACAGCGCGACCTGACGACGGCGTACCGCACGTACGAACGGGCCGCCGCGCTGTGCGGCCGGCTGCCGGGCGGACCGCACCCGCACGACCTGGCAGCCGGCAACGGGATCGCCCAGGTGATGCTGCTGCAGGGCGACATGGCCAACGCCGCGACCGAGCTGGCCGCCGTCCTTGACCGTTGCGTCGCGCGGTACGGCGAGCAGCACCCCGAGACCGCTACCGCGCGGCGCAACCTCGAGCGGCTGAAACCCTCCGGCTGACCGGTCAGTGCCCGTAGTCGGGGATGACGTGGCCGGCGTTGTGCACCTCGGCCCGGTACTCGAAGACACCGTCGTGGTCACTGTCCATCTTGAGCAGATCGATGATGCCGTCGCCGGTCATGTCGTACTCCAGCACGTCGATCCGGCCGTCGCCGTTGGTGTCCTGCTCGACCACGTCGACCCGGCCGTCGAAGGTGCGGTCCCGCACCGTGTAGTCGACCCGGCCATCGCCGTTGGTGTCGGACTTGAGCAGGTCCCAGCGGCCGTCGTCGTTCATGTCGTACACCCAGGTGTCGGCGGCACCGTTGTGGTCGGTGTCCAGGCCAAGCGCCTCCATGTCGCCGTCGCCGGTGATGTCGACGCGGTCCACGATCTCCGGGGCGTAGTGGTACGCCTCCACGGTGAGGTCGTCCGGTCCGTACACGCCGATCTGCGCGGCGTCGGCGATGTACGTGCCGTCGGCGATGTGCGTCGCGTCGGCGAGAAAGCCCAGGTCTGTCATGCGTTTCACCGTAGGCAGGGTGGCGCGGTGGCTGCTCCCGGGAACGTGCCATCCGGCCCCTGTGAGGCATCACATTGATAAAGGTGCATGCGGGCAATACCATCCTCGCCATGCGTGCCCGTCGCGTCACCGCCGTCACCCTGGCCGCCGCGCTGCTGAGCCTGCTCGCCGCCGGCGTCGCAGCGGCCGACGACCAGCCCAGGCTGACCACCCCCGGCGTCCCCGTCGTGCTGGCCAACGAGCCGCACGCCCTCACCCTCGCCTGGACGCCCGCGACCTGGGCGAGCGAGCCGGCCGGCGAAGACCCGATCACCTACGAGGTACGGGCGGTGATCGGGACGAACGTCTACCGCGGCCTCGGCACCACGACCGCCACCACCCTCACCGTGACCGACCTGGCGCCGGGCACCGAGTACCGGATCGCGATCAGCGCGTACGCGATCAACGCCTACTCCGACACCTCACCCGAGATCGGCCTCCGCACCGCGTACGGGCGGGCGAAGGTCAGGTACCTGAACCTGGACTGGTCCCCCACCAACAACCAGATCCAGCACGCCCTGCAGATCGTCAACACCGGCAGCGAACCGCTCGACCTCACGGGTGTCCGGGTGCGCTACCACCTGACGTTCGAAGGCGGCAACACCGACCTCGTGCTGAACTGCGACTGGGCGGCGCTCGGCTGCGACCGGGTCCGGCGCACCCTCCAGTACTTTCCGCCGCCCGCGCCCCCGCCCGGCGGGCCGACACCGACGCCGACACCGACCGTCTACCCCATCCCGGGTACACCGGTTCCCGGTTGGGTGGAGCTGACCGTCACCGGCGCGGTGCTCGCCCCGGGCGCCTCCTCCGGACCGATCTACCTGCGCTTCCACCGGCAGAGCTGGAGCGCCATCAACGAGCGCGACGACCGCAGCTGGCAGGCCGCCACCGGCGCGTGGACCGAAAACAGCCGGATCACCCTCGACCTGGACGGGGTACGCGAGTTCGGCGACACCTACTCCTGACGGCCTCAGACCACGAGCCAGCCGGCCTCGCCGAGCGCGGTCGAAAGCTCGGTCCGGGTGGCCGGGTCGTCCCACCTGCCGTTCTCCTCGACACCGCGGGTGGCCTGGAACGCCTTGACGCCGGCCTGCGTGCGGCCGCCGTCGCCGCCATCCTGGGGACCGGGGTCGAAGCCGAGCATCCACAGCGCGTGCTGGACGCCGAGCACGTCCACAGGCGAGACCGACAGCTGCCCGACGGGCAGGCCCTGCGCCGCGACGGCAGCGGCGGCGAGGAAGTGCGCCCGGTCGAGCTTGTTGCGGATGCGGATGGTGCCCTCGTCCGGGTTGAAGCGGCACTCGTCGGCCGCTCCGGTCCAGTTGGCCGCGGCCACATGGCCCTGGAAGGTCGGGAACCGGAACATCGGGCCCATGCCCCAGCACATCGACATCGTCGCGAGCTGCGCGCTGGCCGGCCAGGTGTCGAAGGCGGTGAACTCGGGCCGTCCCTTGAGCACCGTCTCCATCTCCGCGAGCTTGCCGCTGACCACCCGGAAGACCTCTTCGTTGCTGATGCGCAGCTGGGTCATCTCCTCGAACGCGAGGTGACCCTTGGCGGCGAGGTCGAGCCGGCCCTTGACCGCGTCCCAGTCGGCCGCGACCTGGTCGGGTGAGGCCACCGCTCCAGAGTTCTTGTCCGTCCACTGGAGCTGGTTGGCCAGGTTGAGGGAGGCGGACCGCTCGGCGTCCGACGGGGCGGACATCTCCGCGGCCGTCTGGTCGATCTTGTTGCCGACGCCGGTGCTGACCCACCCCTTGACATCCAGGTACATGAAATGGACCTGGCCCTCGAGCGGAAGGTTGAACCTGAGCCAGTTGTCGCGAACCATGTCATGCATATCGGGCAGCGTACTTCTCGTCGAGCCGCGTTCCGCACCATTCCCGCAATTAGCGTGTACCGGCTCGCGAACGAAAATACAATCGCACTCGACGGAGGTCGCGATATAGCAGGATCGCACATCTAAGGAGCCATGATGTCGTCATTCAGCATGGACATCTCCGGCCCGTTCCCGTCGGGACAATTCACGGGAGGCCTGGGCGGCCCCAACACGGGAGGCCACCAGCCGCCGAACTGGTATATCCAGTATGGAATGGATCTGGCCGCGCCTCCGGGCACGCCGGTGCACGCCGCTTTTGACGCGCACATTACGAAGTTCAGCCCGCATGACCCCGGTGCCGACAACGGAAAGGTGTACGGCGCTCAGCTGTTCATGCGTTCACCCAACGACATGATGGGCGGCTTCTACACGCACCTCACGAATGTGCCCCAGCTCGCCGTTGGGTCACAGGTGTCCCGCGGTGACCTGTTGGGCGAGGTCACCGAGTTCGGCGGAATCGACTCGCACCTCCATTTGGCCCTGGTGGAGATTATCGGCGGCGCGCCCGGTGGGCAGTACCAGGGCGTGGACATCTACCAGCTCTTCCTCAACTCGCCGGCTTCCGACACGACCACGTCGGTGACGTTCATGCAGGACGGCTCGCCGCCGACCTGGTAGCGATTCGGTGGCCGGTTCCGTGGTGACCACGGATGCGGCTCCGTACTCCCGGACGAGACGCTGATGTCCTCAGCCACTCGTAAGGGAGACAAGCCATGAACTCGCACGTCAGCGCATACCAGGTCGGTGTCACGAGCCAGCGCCGCGAGCTGCGGTTGACCTTCAACGGCGTCCTGTGGGCGCTCCAGATCATGTGGGGCTTCTTCTTCGCCGGCAGCGGCTTCGGCAAGGTCCTGCTCTACGACGCCACCCTGTACGCGGAAGCGCCCCGCGCGGTGGCCTGGTACGCCGCGGTGCCGCAGCCGCTCATCGTCCTCATCGGCGTCTGCGAGGTGCTCGGCGGCATCGGCCTGATCCTGCCGGCCATCACCCGGGTCCGGCCGAAACTCGTGCCGCTGGCCGCCGCCGCGCTGGCGCTGACGATGGTCCTGGCCGCCGGCTTCCACCTCGTGCGCGGCGAGTTCTCGCTGGTGCCGGCGACCGTCGTGCTGGGAGCGGTCGCCGCGTTCATCGCGGTCGGACGCTCGCACCACCGGCCCATCGCGCCGGCGCCGCTCACCACCCGCCGGACGCTCATCTCGCTCGCGGTGCTCGCGGTGGTGGTGCTGACCACGTTCGTCCCGACCTGGTACACGATGACGCACGCCCAGTTCTGACCGGCCCGCTCCGCGACTGCCGTGGCCCGCCTACCGGCGGGCCTCAGGCATGGGCGGGCCCCCGGCCGAGGTTCGGCGCGGTGGCGGTGGGGTACTGGTCACGGGTGCCCCCGACCGACAAGGACGACACCGCTGCCGGCGCACCCGAACCGGCCGCCGCGCCACAGACGACGAAGCGGGCGCGGCGGCGCAAGCGCATCCTCATCGTCCTCGCCGTGCTCGCCGTGCTCCTCGGCGGGGGCCTGGTGACGACCGTCTATTACGTCGACAGCGTGCCGACACCGTCCGAACTGGAACTGCCGGAGTCGACCACGGTCTACTACGCCGACGGCCGCACGCCCATCGCGAAGCTCGGCGCCGAAAACCGCACCATCGTGCCTTTCGACGAGATGAACGACTCCGCCAAAAAGGCCATCGTCGCGGCCGAGGACCGCACGTTCTGGACCAACGAGGGCATCGACTTCACCGGCGTGCTCCGCGCCGCCTGGGCCAACGTCACCGGAGGCCAGCGCCAGGGCGCCTCGACCATCACTCAGCAGTACGCACGGCTGGCCGCCGACCTCAAGGGCGTCACGTACTCGCGCAAGGCTCGCGAGGCCGCCATCGCCTGGAAGCTGGACAACAAGTACAGCAAAGAGGAGATCCTCGGCTTCTACCTGAACACTGTCCCGTTCGGGCGCGGGGCGTACGGGATCGAGGCGGCCGCACAGACCTACTTCGGCAAGACGGTACGCCGTGACGCGCCGGCGGCCCGGCAGCTGACCGTTTCCGAGGCGATGGTGCTGTGCGCCATGGTCAAGCAGCCGGAGGCAAACCCGGACAACCCCGAAGGCCTGCCCGGCTACGACCCCGAGCGCAGCCCGCTGGCCCGGCAGAACTCGATCGACCGGTGGGGGTACATCCGCGACGGCATGGTGAAGCTGGAATACCTGTCGGCGGACGAGGCGGCCAACCTGGAGTACCCGGACAATGTGAAGCCCATCGACCGCAAGGCCGGCCAGTCCGGCCTCGAGCGGCCCACCGGTCTGGTCGTCAACCACGTGCTCAGCGAGCTGCGGCAGGTCGAGCCGTTCAAGGACAAGCCCGCCGACTACGTGCGCAACGGCGGCTTCAAGATCGTCACCACCATCGACAAGCGGGTCCAGGACGCCGCCGAAGCCGTCGCCGACATCCGCCGCGACACCGCTCCGGAGGAGGTGCGCGGCCAGCCGAAGAACTGGCAGGCCGCCCTCGTCGCGGTCGAGCCGGGCACGGGCCGGGTGCTGGGCTACTACGGCGGCAACGACGGCACCGGCGCCGACTACGCCGGTTGGTACTACGACGAGAACGGCAAGGCCCGCGGGTTCGGCCAGCATCCGCCGGGATCGTCGTTCAAGGTGTACGACCTGGCGGCGGCGGTGGGCGAGAAGATCTCGGTGAAGCAGCACTTCGACTCGCCGGACACCAAGGAGTTTCCCGCCTCCGGACGGACGAAAGGCAGCCCCTCGGGCCCGATCCGCAACGCCGAGCAGGCGGCGTGCCAGCCCGACTGCGCGCTGTGGGAGGCCACCGTCGCCTCGCTCAACGTCACCTACTTCGAGCTCACCGAGCGCCTCGGCGTCGACAAGGTCATCGACATGGCCACCCGCGCCGGAATCGACTCGATGTGGGCGAACAAGAAGGGCGACCCGCGGCCCCAGCGGATCGAGCTGCGTGGCCATAGTGGACAGCAGGTGGCCGGGCACTTCTCCACCGAGGTCGGCATCGGGCAGTACGGCGTCACCGTCCTGGACCACGCCAACGGGATGGCGAGCTTCGCGGCCGGCGGAAAGCGCGCCGGCGCGCACTTCGTCCGGTCGGTGGAAAAGGGCGACGATCGCCTGTTCGAGGAGAAGGTGGAGCAGACCGGTCTCGGGCTCGACCGCGAGGCGATCAACCAGCTCAACTGGACGCTGAGCCAGGTGAAGGCGGCCGGGCTCGACAACGACTGGGACTCGGCCGGCAAGACCGGCACCTGGCAGGCCGGCCGCAGCACCACGCAGAACTCGCACACCTGGATGGTCGGGTACACCGGCGCGCTCGCCGCCGCGGTGTGGCTCGGCACCACCGACGGCAAGCCGCTCAGGACGAGGACCGGCGACTACGACGTCTTCGGTGCCAACGGTCCCGCGCCGATATGGCGCCAGTTCATGCGGGACGCCACGGCCGCGTTGAAGCTCGACCCGGACGAGTACCGGTTCGAGGAGCCGAAGTTTCCGGGCCAGACACAGCCGCCCAGCACGCCGTCCACACCGCGCTCCACTCCCCCGCCGCAGGCGCCGACGTCGACCGCGCAGCGCCCGGCGCCCAGCACGCCGCGACCCACGTGCGACGAGCCGCCGTGTGCCAGCGCGACGCCGACCAGAAACCCGACGCCGAGTCGCACGCCCACACCCAGCCGCTCGCCGGCGCGCTAGCCCCGCCCTCGCGGCGTGCGCAATGCCGCCGGGCGGGCTTCGAGGTCGAGCACCGCGACGACCGGATAGTGGTCGGAGGCGGACTCGGTTTCCCCACCGCTGACGACCCGGCAGCTCCTAGCCAGCGCCGCCACCGGTGGCGTGCCGAGGATGTAGTCCAGCCGCATGGCGTGAAACTCCTGACCTCCGCCGTGCGCGGTCGGTGCGGTGTAGTCCTTCTCGCCGTCGCCCGTCCGGTCGCCGTGGCCCGCGGACCGGAACAGGTCGACGAAGCCCGCCGCGGCCAGGACGCGGATCGCCCTGGTGTCCACCTCGCCGTCCGTGCGCGGCATGAGGTGCCGGGACCGGAACCTCTCCGGCAGGCGCCGCAGCCGCTCCGTGTGGTCGGTCCACGGGTCGAGCGTGTTCAGGTCACCCATGACCAACGCCAGCCGCGCCGGGTCCGTGCGGGCGGCGAGCCAGCGGGCTTCCCACCGCCGGCGCCATCCGGAGTACGGGCACAGGTGCGCTCCGACCACCGTCAAATCGCCCTGGTCCGTCGCCACGACCACCCGCTCGGCGGCGTGGTGGAACGGTCGCCGGATCGGCGCCGCCGACACGACCCACGCGGGATCGCGGACCAGCACGGCCACGGGCTGCGCAAACCACGAGCGGGCGAGGAACGGATGCATCCCGACAGCGTCGGCCAGCGTGCGCATCAGCCGGCCGTCGTCGCGGTGGAAGGCCCGAAGCTCCTGCAGCGCCAGGATGTCCGGGCGCTGCGCGGCGGCGACCCGGGCGATGGCGTCCAGCCGGCCGCGCCCGCCGGTCTTGATGTTGTACGTCATCACGGTGAGCGGCATCGCCGTCACGTCTTGGCGGTCACTGCGAGCTGGCGGTCGGATGCCGGCTCGGCTTCGGTTTGCTCGCCGGCATCCCCGGCGTCCGGGCGGACCACCCACCACAACAGAGTGAGCCACAGCGCGGCGAGGAGCATGGCGCCCATGAGGTCGGTGGGGTGGTGCATGCCGCGGTAGATCCGGGACACCGCGACCGCCGCGGGCATGACGACGGCCGCGCCGACGGTGAGCCACCGCCACGGGCGGGAGGTGTGTGACATGACGATGAGCGCTATCGCGGAGTACAGGCAGAGCGTGGCCGCGATGTGCCCGGACGGGAAGCTGGAGGTCGGTAGCGGGCCGTCAAGGTGCGGTACCCCGGGGCGGGGACGGTCGACCGCCGCGGCGGAGGCGAGGAAGAGGGTCAGCTCGCCGAACATGGCCAGCGCGATGAACAGCACCGGCCGCCACTGGCGCAACACCGCCACGGCCAACGGGCAGAACACCAGCGACACGGCCAGGATGGCGTGCGTGTCACCGGCCTTGCTCAACCACCAGCTGACGTCGTCCAGCGCCGGTGTGCGGTGCTCGGCGAACCAGCGTGGTACCGCGGTGTCGAGCCGTTCGATGAAGGTTCCGTCGGCGTACCTGCTGACCAGCACGCCGAAGACGAACAGCACGCCGAAGGTCAGCACCCAGCCGGTGATGATTTCCGCGGTACTGGACCGAGGATGCGGCAGCAGGTGGTCCTCGCGCGAGGCCGGCGCGAGGTCGTCGGCTGCCTCCGGTTCGATACCCTCGGTGATCGGCGGTACCGGACGGCCGGTTTCGCGGCGCCAGAGCCGAAACGCGTACGCGGTCACGCCGAGCCAGGCCAGGCCCAGCAGCCATCCGGCGACGACGTCGGAGACGTAGTGCACGCCGAGGGCGACGCGGGTGAAGCCGACCAGCACCACGATCGCGGCGAAGACCCAGATCGCCAGCGCGCGGAGCCGGCGGGACGCCACCGGCAGGAAGACCAGAAGCAGCGCGCCGTAGGCCACCGTCGCTCCCAGCGCGTGCCCGCTCGGAAAGCTGTTGCCCGGGGCGCTCGCCACCGGTACGTCGACGGCTGGGCGGATCCTCCCGACGAGCAGCTTCAGCGACGGATCGAGTATCAGCGCCCCGACTCCGGTCACCAGCAGGTAGACCGCGAGCCGGCGCTGGCCGCGGATCAGCAGGCCGACGGCGACGATGCCGACGAGCCACATCATGATGGGCCGGCCGCCGAGGTCGGTAAGCGCCTGGAGCACGGTGACGAGCGGACCGCGCGCGGAGACGAAGTCGTTGAGCTGGTCCGCGACACCGTGGTCGACGCGGTACATCGGATCCCACTGGAAGCGCACGAGCATGAGCAGCAGGCCGAACCCGGACCCCGCACCGACGACGGCGAAGAGCCCGAGCAGGCTGCGGCCGGTGAAATGCTCAGCTGGACGCAGCGCTGCGGCCGTTGCCCGATCCATCACTTCGCCCTTCCCGGAGTGGGGTATGTCGATCCGAATCCATACCCGGGCAGCTCCGGACCTATGCGGACGCTCGACTTTGCGGCCGGGTTTGTGTAGATCGGTTCGGTGGGTAAACCTCCTGGCCATGAGCCCCGCCACCGTTGCCGTGATCGCCCACCGGAAGAAGACGCTGGGCGGTGGGCTTGACGAACTGCGCCGGCTGATCACCGACGAGGGCTGCGACACGCTGCTCTGGTACGAGGTGTCAAAGAGCAGGAAGGCGGTGAAGAAGGCCCGGCGTGCCCGCGAGGCCGGCGCGGACCTTGTCTTTGTCTGGGGTGGCGACGGCATGGTCCAGCGATGCGTCGCGGCGCTGGCCGGATCGGGCACGGCGGTCGCGATCGTCCCGGCGGGCACCGCCAACCTGCTCGCCGCCAACCTCGGCATCCCGCAGGACATCGCCGAGGCGGTGCGGATCGGCTTTCACGGCCCACAGCGCAAGCTGGACCTCGGCAAGGTCAACGGCGAGCACTTCGCCGTGATGGCCGGGGCCGGCTTCGACGCCGCGATGATCGAGCAGGCCGACCGCAAGCTCAAGGACCAGTTCGGACGGTTGGCATACGTGTGGACCGGGCTGCGGCACATCAACGACGACGCCGTCCCGGTAAAGATCAAAATCGACGGCACGAAGTGGTTCCAGGGCGAGGCGAGCTGCGTGCTGCTCGGCAACGTCAGCACCATCACCGGCGGGATACGCGCCTTCGACGACGCGAAACCGGACGACGGGTGGATGGAGGTCGGCGTCGCCACCGCTGAAGGAGCGCTCGACTGGGCGCGGACGCTGGGCCGGATGGCGGCCGGCCGCTCGGACCGCTCACCGTTCGTGCAGATCACCCGCGCCAAGGCGGTTGACATCACGTTCGGGGCCAAGGTGCGGTACGAGCTGGACGGCGGCTCGCGGGACAAGGCCCGCCGGCTCAAGGCACGCATCGATCCCGGCGCGCTCATCCTCTGCGTACCCGAGCCGGCGTAGGCCGTCCGACCGGTCAGCCGCCACCCGGCGCGGGGGCGGCGTCGAGGTCGACGCGGGCGCGGTGGTCCCTGTCGATGGCGTGCAGCGGGCACGGCTGTCGCGGCGGGCGCGGGCACAGCACCCACACGTCGGTCGCCGTCGCGCGGTAGAGGCGGTACGGGGAGGGTCCCGTCACGTCGTCCCGGGTCAGCGCGACGGCGTTCCGGTCGCCGCGCGCCGGGTACGCCCGCAGGCCGCGGTCGAGCTCCTCGCCTGCCAGCTCGCTCGCCGTCGCGGTCGCGTAGACGGCCCGGCCGTGAAAGGGCAGGACGGTGGAGTCGAACACGACGAGGCTGACCTGCGGGCGTTCGGCGAGGTTGCGCGAGTGCAGGGCGTCGGTTTGCGAGGTCCAGTAGAACTCCCGCAGGCCGGCCGAGGCGAAGTAGACCGGCGTCGTCCAGGGCCGGCCGTCCGGGTCGACCGTGCCCAGGGTCAGGTACCGGTTCGCGGCGAGCAGGTCGCGCGCGTGCGTGGCGAGATGGTCGGCTGTCATCGCGAACTCCCGGTGCGGCTCAGGTAGAGGACGGCCGGGCCGGATGTGAACGGCGCGGCGAATTCGACCGGGCCGGCCCGCTCGACGGTACGCGGGTCGGCCGCCGACGTCTCACGGGCGGCGACGGCGAACCACTCCACCGTGTACGTGCCGGGTGCGAGGTCGACGGTGAACGCCCGGCCGTCACCGTGCGGTTCGAGGGCCAGGTACTCCGAGCCGGCGTCGGCCAGTGCGTAGCCGGTGGACGCGACGTCGAGGTGGGGCCGTGCGGCGATCAGATTCATGCGTTCGGCGTACCGGCGGGTGTCGCCCATGGCCCACCGGGTGGGTTCGTAGGTCTCGAACGGCGGCTCGCCGGTCTCGGCCGGCGACGCTCCGGTCGGCTCCATCCCGCCGATCAGGCTACGCCCGCCGCACCCGCGGTCGCCGGGGACGGCCGGCAGCCGGCTGGTCGAGCCTCACCCCCACCGAGCTCCAGGTCGTCCGGCTCGTCGCCGAAGGGCTGACCAACCCGGAGATCGGCGCCCGCCTGTTCATGAGCCGCGGCACGGTCAAGACCCACCTCTCGCACGTCTTCGCGAAGCTCAACACCACCAACCGCACCGAACTGGCCGCCGCGGTCATCGACCACGGCTTGTCGCGGGCGGCGAAGCCCTGAGCCGCTACTCAGGTCCCGGCGTCATCGCTTGGTGGGCGGGCGTCGGGCCTGGTGGGGTCGGCGGCCGGTGGGTCGGGCGGGCCCACGAGCGGACCGGCGCCGGCCGCGGGGCGTCGTGGCCCGCGAGAGCGGCGGCATCCTCCGGGTCCAGCCCGACGGCCCGGTTGAAGTCGGCCAACGCTTCGTCGTAGCGCTCCAGCTCCTGATAGACCTCGCCGCGCTCCACGAACAGCCAGTCCTCGGAGTCGTCCAGCTCGATCGCCCGGCTCAGATCGGCAAGCGCCTCGGAGTCGCGCTCCAGCGCGCGATACGTCTGCGCCCGGCTACCGAACGCCCAGGCGTACTCCGGCTCCAGGCCAACGGCACGCTTGAAGTCGGCCAGCGCCTCGTCGTAGCGCTCCAACAGCCGATAGGTCTCACCCCTGCCGGCGAAGGCCTCGGGCTCACCCGGCTCCAGCTCGACCGCCCGGGTGAAGTCGCTCAACGCCCGCGCGTACATGCCCGCTTCGCGGGAGTCGACCGCACGCTCCAGATGCTCGCGGTACCGGACCAGCCGCGCGTCCCGGTCAGCCTCACCCGCCCCGAAGCGTCCCGGCCGCGACCGCCGAGCAACCGCCGCCATCCCACAGTCGCCCCACCCCCACTGGTTCAGCCGTCACCTTAAGCAGACCGGGTGAGCACGACAACCGGGATCTCCCGCTGCACCATCGCCTGGTACTGGGCATACTTCGGGCAGATCCCAACCATCCGGTCCCACAACGCCGCGCGCTCCTCGCCCGCCGCCGTGCGCGCGACCGCGTCGAAGACGTCGTCCTTGACCTGGACCGTCACGCGCGGGTCCGCGACCAGATTGCGGTACCACAGCGGGTGCCCGACCGAACCGCCGTTGGACGCCACGAGCACATAGTCGCCGTCCCACGTCCCGTAGTAGAGCGCGGTGCGGCGCAAGGCCCCCGACCGCCGCCCGCGCGTCGTCAACAGCAGCGCCTCCACGCCGTGGAAACGATGCCCGGACTTTCCATCGGTATCCACATAGGAGTTGATGTGCCGGGCGACCCAGCCTACCGAGCTGTCGACAACCTTATCCGCCATGCGCGCCAACCTACGCCAGGAAGCGGACCAACGCCGCCGTCAGGTCGTCCGGGTTTTCCTCGGCGACATGGTGTCCGGAGTCGATCGACTCGCCCCGCAGGTCGCTGGCCCACGGCCGCCACACGGCGAGCGGGTCGCCATAGAGGTCTTCCATGTCGTCGCGGGTCGACCACAGAAACAGCGTCGGACACCGCACCACCCTGCCCGCGCGCCGGTCGGCCTCCTCGTGGTCCCGGTCGACGCCCAGACCCGCGCGGTAGTCCTCCAGCATCGCCCGCACGGTCGCTTCGTCGTGGATGGCCTCACGAAACTCCAGGTAGTTCTCGGCACCCATGCCCTCGGGCCGCGCGGCGCTGTACCAGGCGTCGGGATCGGCGGCGATGGCCCGCTCGGGCTTGTCCGGCTGGGCGAAGAAGAACCAGTGGTACCAGTCCCGGGCAAACCTCGCATCGCATCGGGCGAGCGCTTCGCTGATCGGGACACCGTCCATGACCACCAGCCGGCTGACCTCGGCCGGGTGGTCCAACGCCAGGCGCAAGGCCACGTAGCAGCCGCGGTCGTGCCCCACGACGGCGAACGTCGAGTGGCCCAGCGCCCCCATCAGGCGGACCATGTCCCCTGCCACCGCGCGCTTGGACTGCTGGGCATGGTCCGGACGGATCGCTGCTTTGCCCGACCGCCCGTACCCGCGCATGTCGGGGCAGACCACCGCGAAGCCGCGGCTGACCAGTTGCGGTGCGACCCGATGCCAGGTCGATCCGGTGCGCGGATGTCCATGAATGAGAAGCACCGGAAGCCCTTGCCCGGCGTACCGGACGCGCAGTTCCACCTCCCCGACGTCGATCCGCTGGTCGATGAACCCGTCGAACATCCGCGGGAAGTACCCCCACTCCCCGACCGGCAACCTCCCGTCAGCTGCGTTGGCCCCATTGCTGGTTTTGCTGTCCGTTGCAGGACCAGAGGATGAGCTTGGTGCCGTTGGCGGTCCCAGCGCCGTTGGCGTCCAGACACAGTCCGGACTGCACACTGGTGACGGTGCCGTTCGAGTTGAGGTTCCACTGTTGGTTGGTGCCGCCGTGGCAGTCCCAGATGACGACCTGGGTGCCGTTGCTGGTGCCCTGCCCATAGGCGTCGAGGCACTTGTTGCCGTACACCTGGAGCTGCTTGCCCGACGTGTGCGTCCAGCGCTGCATGGTGCCGCCCCAGCAGTCCCACAGTTGCACCTGGGTGCCGTTTGTGGTGCTGCCGTTGGGTACGTCGACGCAGCGGCCGGACTGGCCACCGACCAACATGGCGTTCTGCTGTCCGCCGCTGGCCGCGTATCCGGCGGCAGCGATGTTGGCCTGGACCGCGTTTTCGGTGGCGTCCGACGGGTAGCCGGACGTCAACACGCCCTCGAAGAAGGTGCCGCGGCCGGTGACGCTGTTGTCGCCGCCGATGCCGAGCAGGATGGCACCCTCTTTCTTCATCGGGTGGTAGCCCGCGGGTCGTGGTCCGTTGAAGTAGGTCGTCAGGCCGCCGGACTGCGCGCTGCCTCCACGGATGGCCCAGTGGTTCGGCTCGCCCTTGACGATGGCGGTCACGAAGCGGTGGTTGATGGACGGAAGGTTGTTGTATCCCGCGTTTACCCCGGAGAACAGTCCCCACTCCAGGTCGGCCATGATCCAAGGGCCGGCTCCGGCCCCGTAGCCCCACTGCTTGTTGGCTCCGAAGTAGACGGTCTCCATGATGGCGGGCGCGTCGGCCTGGCCGTCCGTCTGCGCGTTGCCGTAGTCGAAGCAGCACCACTGGTTGTAGTGCGTGCCGTCGACGACGGCGTAGATGCCCTCGGGCTGGTCGCCGGTGGCGATGCCGTTTGTGTTGTTGTTGCGGTAGCCGGTGCCGGGAGCGATGTAGACGCCGTATGCCTTCTGGCCGCCGACGGTGATCGGGGCCGCCTTCGCGTCGGCGAGGTTGTCCCAGCCGCCGGGGCGGGGCCGGGCCAGAAGCCGGGGGGCGCCTGGGTGAGGCGGTTGTTCCGGCCGGACTGGTCGTAAAGGATCGTGATGACGCAGCTCGTGTTGGCACAGAAGGTGTCCTGCGTGGCGGCGTTGGCGACTCCGCCCGCGCTCAGCAGACCGATGTCCCGGGTGGTGTTGTCCGACGAGCGCCGGACCTGGTAGAGCGGACCGTTGTACGCGCCGTACAGCGCGCGGGTGGTGCTGTGCGCGGCGACGCACGGCGTACCGCCCGAGGCGTAGATGTCACATGGGCCGGTGGTGGCGGCCCGGGCCGGCGTCGCGTCCGAGACCGTCACGTAGCTGGCGGCGAGGACGAGGAGCAACGGGGTCCCTGCGGCGGCCATGAAGCGGCTCAGCCTTCTCTTCACGTTCATCGAATCCTTTCCTGGCCGGGTGTTGCTGCGCGATCAGCTGCGCAGGGACCACTGCTGGTTTTGCTGTCCGTTGCAGGACCAGAGGATGAGCTTGGTGCCGTTGGCGGTCCCGGCGCCGTTGGCGTCGAGGCAGAGGCCGGACTGCACGCCGGTGATGGTGCCGTTGGCGTTGAGGTTCCACTGCTGGTTGGTGCCGCCGTGGCAGTCCCAGATGATGGCCTGGGTGCCGTTGCTGGTGCCGGCGCCGTTGGCGTCCAGGCACTTGTTGCCGTACACCTGGAGTTGCTTGCCCGCAGTGTGCGTCCAGCGCTGCATATTGCCGCCCCAGCAGTCCCACAGTTGCACCTGGGTGCCGTTTGTGGTGCTGCCGTTGGGTACGTCGACGCAGCGCCCGGACTGGCTACCGACCAACATGGCGTTCTGTTGCGGGTTGCCGGCCGCCGGGGCGTATCCGGCGGCGGTGATGTTTGCCTGTACGGCGTTTTCGGTGGCCGCCGACGGGTAGCCGGACGTCAACACGCCCTCGAAGAAGGTGCCGCGGGCGCCGTTGCTGTTGTCACCGCCGATGCCGAGCAGGATGGCACCCTCTTTCTTCATCGGGTGGTAGCCCGCGGGTCGGGGCCCGTCGAAGTAGGTCGTCAGGCCGCCGGACTGCGCGCTGCCTCCACGGATGGCCCAATGGTTCGGCTCGCCCTTGACGATCGCGGTCACGAAGCGGTGGTTGATGGGCGGCATGGGGTTGTATCGAGGGTTCACCCCGGAGAACAGTCCCCACTCCATGTCGGCCATGATCCAAGGGCCGTTGCCGTCTCCGTAGCCCCACCAGTTGTTGTTGCCGAAGTAGATGGTCTCCATGATGCCGATATCGTCGGCGAGGGCGTTCGTCTGCGCGTTGCCGTAGTCGAAGCAGCAACCCCCGTTGTAGTGCGTGCCGTCGAGGACGGCGTAGATGCCCTCGGGCTGGTCGCCGGTGGCGATGCCGTTTGTGTTGTTGTTGCGGTAGCCGGTGCCGGGAGCGATGTAGACGCCGTATGCCTTCTGGCCGCCGATCGTGACCGGGGCCGCCTTGGCGTCGGCGAGGTTGTCGGATCCGCCGGGACCGGGGCCGGGCACGCCGCCACCGAGCGCCTGGGTGAGGCGGTTGTTCCGGCCCGACTGGTCGTAGATGACGGTGATGACGCAGTTCGTGTTCGCGCAGAACGTGTCCTGCGCGGCCGCGTCGGCGTATCCACCGGCGGCCAGTACCCCGATGTCCCGGGTGGTGTTGTCCGACGAGCGCCGGACCTGGTAGAGCGGACCGTTGTACGCGCCGTAAAGCGCCCGGGTCGTGCTGTGCGCCGCCACGCACGGCGTGCCACCGGTGGCGTAGATGTCACACGGCCCCGTCGTGGCGGCCAGCGCCCCCGGTGCGGCGGAGATGATTCCGATTCCGGCACTGACGAGAGTCAACGAGATCCCCGCGCCCATGAGGCGACGAAGTCTACTTTTCACGTTCATCGATTCCTCCGGTGATGAGTCCCAGCCGGCCGCCGACGTCCGTCCCCTCCGCGACGCCGGCGTCCGGTGCGGGCCGGGCGTTGCTCCGGCCCACCGGTCGTGGTCAGCTGCGCAGGCTCCACTGCTGGTTGGCGCCGCCGTGGCAGCCCCAGAGGTGGATCTTCGTGCCGTTCGCGGTGCCGTAAGCGGCGGCATCCAGGCAGAGCCCGGACTGGACGCCGGTGATGGTGCCGTTGGAGTTGAGGTTCCACTGCTGGTTGGCGCCACCGTTGCAGTCCCAGATCACCGCCGCGGTGCCGTTGCTCGAACCCTGGCCGTAGGCGTCGAGGCACTTGTTGCCATAGATCGTGAGCTGCTTGCCGGAGGTGTACGTCCAGCGCTGGTTGGTGCCACCGTGGCAGTCCCACAGTTGCGCCTGGGTGCCGTTGGCCGTGCTCGCGCCGTTGATGTCGAAGCAGCGGCCGGAGGAGCTACCCGCGATCATGACGTTGCTCTGGCCGCCACCGCCGGTGGGCCGGCGGTACAAACCGAACTCGGCGATGGTCGGCGTGGTCCGGGAGCTGGTGATCCGCAGGCGGATCTGGCTGGTGGACACCGGCGATGCGAGGCGGATCAGGCGTTTGTGGCCGATGACGGGCTCGGCCGCGATCTGGGTCCAGGCGCTGCCGTTCCAGGAGTCGACGGCGAACGACCTGACGCGCTGGCCGATGTTCAGATCCTCCTGCACCGAGATGACGTCGAAGGTCTGCGTCGACGGCAAGCTGAACACCAGCGCCCCGGTCGCACCGTTCGGCTGCCAGGAGCTGTCCAGGTTGCCATCCAGTGCCAGGTTCGGAGTGTGGCCGGCGGTGTTCGAGGTCCCGCTGTCGTTGGCAACGCTGGCGCCGCTGGCGAGGTTGGTGCCGAACGTCTGCGACAGCGCGGTGCCGAACTGGGCCAGTGCTGTCACCACCGACTGGTCCAGCAGACCCTGCCGGTTCGGGGAGATGTTCAGCAGGAAGTTGCAGTTGCGCCCCACCGAGCCGTAGTACATGTCCAGCAGTTCGGCCAAGGGCCGCCAGGTGTCGCCGGGTTGCCAGAACCAGTTGTGCGGCGCCGACAGGGTGCCGTTGCATTCCGCCGGAGACCAGCGCAGCAGGTTCCACGCACTTGTCCCGTCCGCCTTACGCTGCGACAGGATCGAGTCACTGCCCACGTCGGCAGCGGTGTTGAACCCGGGCACCGGCAGCACGTTGTCGGCGGCGGTCGCGAGATCGCCGTTGGTGGGCACGACCGACCACTCCGCTGTACGCGCGTAGGCGGCCTCGTTGCCGACCCAGCGCACATCCGGGCCGCCGTCGTTTTCGATGACGGCGTTGGGCTGCAGCGTGCGGATCATGGTGATCCAGTCCCTGAAGTAGTAGGGCTGGTTACGGCCGGTCGGGTTGGCCATGTCCAACCAAATCTCGTCCACGCTGCCGTAGCGGGTCAGCAGTTCGTAGAGAGTGTTCTCGAAGAAGGTGTTGTAGTCATCGGAGTTGAACTGGAACGACACTCCGTTGACGATGTCCGCGGAGTTGGAAGGGATCGTCACCTGCCTCGTGGCGCTGCCGTTGGCAAACTTTCCGCCAGGCAGGTTTTCGTGCAGATCGGCCGGTGACACGTAGAGGCCGACCTTCAGCCCGTACCGGCGCATCGAGTCGGCGTAGCTCCTCACCACGTCGCCTTGGCCGCCGGCCCAGGAGGAGGACGCGACGCTGAAGTTGCTGTACCTGGAGGGGAACATCAAGAAGCCGTCGTGGTGCTTGGCGGTGAGGATCGCCCCCTTGAACCCGGAGTCCCTCATCGCCGCCGCCCACTGGTCGGTGTTCAAACCGGTGGGCTGGAAGACGTTCG
The DNA here is from genome assembly GCF_011764425.1 of Phytohabitans houttuyneae. Classification (NCBI taxonomy): domain Bacteria; kingdom Bacillati; phylum Actinomycetota; class Actinomycetes; order Micromonosporales; family Micromonosporaceae; genus Phytohabitans; species Phytohabitans houttuyneae. Next base: position 889,245 of record NZ_BLPF01000002.1, on the reverse strand, counting down.
GATTCTCCGAGCCGGTGCCCCACTCCCTACCGGTGAAGGTGTTCACACCGAAGTGGATGAAGTTGTACCGCTCCAGCCGCTGCCAGGCCAGTTGACGCGGCGACGGTACGACATCCGCGGCCTTCGCGATGATCGTGGCGGGTGAGTCCGCCGGGGCGACGGCCGCTACCTGGACGGAGGTGGCCGCGGCAGCGGCGCTGGGCAGGCAGAGCGTGAGCACGACCGAGCCGAGTGCGGTCAGCGCTGTCACCGTCGTCCTGGCTAAGGTCCGCCCCGCCCGGGCGCCGGGCGGGCGCCGCGTCAGTGGTTTCATGTGTTCCTCACTCTCCGTCGCGGGTGCGGTCGCGGACGCCGTGAGAACCCGGCCCCGGGTCCGCCGCGCGGGCCACGGAAGGCGCGGCGGGGCGCACAACTCAGGTGAGAGGCGAGGGTCGGACATCGGCGAACCCCTTTACAGGGCGTGGTCATGGATGAGAGTCGTCGTCACGTCCGCGCACGTAATCGGTGCACGGTCGTGGTGTTTCGACCTACAGGTGAGGCAACTTTCGCCGAAAAGCCGCCTGATTTCGCTTCGACCCAACGATAGGTCTCGATGTGGAGGTTATACGTATGACGAATCCTGCGCAAGGTCGCGAGCGAACCGATTCGCTAGCCGGCCGACCTGGGTGACAGAAGGCGTTCTGACCTGCTCAAGCCCCCGCGCGTCGGCGCCCTTACCCGACGCGCGTGGCGGTGCTCTGCCGAACCGTAAGCGTCGTCGCGAGCTCGATCCCGGTCCGCGGTGCCCGCTCACCCCGGCCGAGGGCGAGCGCCAGTTCCGTTGCGGCAACAGCCATCTCGACCAGCGGCTGGTGAACGGTGGTCAGCGGAGGATCGACCAACGCGGCGATCGGCAAGTCGTCGAAACCGACGACGCTCAGGTCCGCCGGAATCCGCAACCCGACCACCCGCGCCGCCTGGTAGACACCGACCGCCTGCAGGTCGTTGGAGGCGAAGATCGCTGTAGGAGGCTGCGGGCCCCGCAGCAACTCCAGCGCGGCGGCCCGGCCGCCGTCCACGCTCAGACCGGCCTGGACGACGAGGTCGCCGTCGACCGGCAGCCCGGCAGCCTCCATTGCGGAGCGATAGCCGTCCAGGCGGGCCCGGCAGGACAGGATCCGGTCCGCGCTACTGATCAGCGCTATCCGTCGATGGCCTTGCCCGATCAGGTGACGCGTTGCCGCCCGGCCACCAGCCCAGTTGGTCGCTCCGACGAACGGAACGCCGTCAGGCAGCTCGACCGTGGGGTCGAAGACCACGAACGGGATGCCTCTGGCACGAAGCTGGCTGCGTTGCTCCTCGCCCAGCTGGGCCACCGTCACAAGGCAGTCCGGACGACGATCGATAACGTCGTCGATCCAATACCGGGTCCCGCCGCGCCCCGAGCCGAGCTCGGTCAGCACGACCCCGACGCGCTGCTGCCGGGCCATCCGCTCCACACCGCGGATGATCTGGACTCCCCACATGTCGTCGAGCTGGTCGAAGACCAGCTCGACCAGGTTGCTGCGGGTGGGCGGAGCCGAACGTTGGTACCCAAACTCCCTGATCGCCGCCTCGACGCGCGCGCGGGTTTCGGCGGCCACGCCGGAACGGCCGTTGATGACCTTGGAAACGGTGGGAACCGAAACCCCTGTGGACGCAGCGATGTAGGCGATGGTCACCGGCCTGCCTGGATCACCAGCCGGGTTCGCCGACTCGGCGTGCGTCAATGTAGGCTCCCGAAACTTTCAGGCCATTTCCGATAGCACCAGATCGGACGGTAGTGATGATCAGCGCTTCCGTCAACGGATCGTGACGCGTCACGCGCAACAGCGCCCGCCAGCTCAACACATTGACGTACATCGAAGAAATGCGTAGCGTCTAGCCCGAAACTTTCGCAGCCGGGCGCGAGGAGAGTTCTGGTGAGTTCGCAGATGGTACGAGGAGCCCGCCGCCGGCTGGGCGTGGTGGCCAGTGGCGTGGCAGGTCTGCTGGTGGCGGGGATGATGGTGGCCGCCAACGCGCAGGCGGCCACCGGGTGCCGGGTGGCCTACGCCGTCTCGGCGCAGTGGCCGAGCGGTTTCACCGCCAACGTGAGCGTCACCAACCTCGGCGACCCGATCAACGGCTGGGCCTTGGCGTGGACCTTCCCATCCGGTCAACGGGTCACCCAGGCGTGGAACGCGGCGGTCACCTCGTCGGGCAGTCAGGTCACCGCGGCGAACGTGAGCTACAACGCGACCATCGCGACCAACGCGACGGTCTCGTTCGGGTTCAACGGCGCTTGGACGGGCAGCAACACCGCCCCGACCTCGTTCGCGCTCAACGGCGTCGCCTGCACCGGCGAGGTCGGTGGCACCGCGACACCGAGCGGCAGTCTCTCCCCGTCGGTATCCCCGTCGATGTCCCCGTCGGTCTCCCCGTCGACCTCGCCGCGACCGGCCGACCCGATGGCGACCGTGGCCGCGATGCAGCCCGGCTGGAACCTCGGCAACACCCTGGACGCCATCCCCGACGAGACCGCTTGGGGCAACCCGTTGACCACCCAGGCGATGCTCCACTATGTACGGTCGCAGGGGTACAACAGCATCCGGCTCCCGATCACCTGGAGCAACCACCACGGTCCAGCCCCGGACTACACCATCGACGCGGCCTGGTTGGCCCGTGTCCGCCAGATCGTCGACTGGTCTCTGGCCGAGGGCCTCTACGTGATGGTCAACCTGCACCATGACTCGTGGCAGTGGATCAACGCCTACCCCAACGACCGCACGAACGTGATGAACCGGTACACCGCGCTGTGGACCCAGATCGCCACCGCCTTCCGCGGCCACTCCGCCAAGCTGGTGTTCGAGAGCATCAACGAGCCGCAGTTCGCCGGCACCTCCGGCGATGCCGAGAGCGACCAGGTGGTGCAGGAGCTCAACACCGCGTTCGTCCGCCTCGTACGCCGGACCGGCGGTGACAACGCCACCCGGCTGCTGGTGCTGCCCACCCTCCACACCAGCGGCGAGCAGGCCCGGCTGGACGCGCTGAACGCCACCTTCAACCAGCTGGGTGACCCCAACCTCGCCGCGACCGTCCACTTCTACGGCTGGTGGCCGTTCAGCGTGAACATCGCCGGCGGCACCCGCTACGACTCCAATGTGGAACAGGATCTCGTCGGCACCTTCGACCGCGTCCACAACACGTTCGTCTCCCGTGGCATCCCCGTCATCATCGGCGAGTGGGCCCTGCTCAGCTACGACTACACGCGGCCCGGCATCATCGAGCGCGGCGAGTTCCTCAAGTACATCGAGGCCGTCGGCCACCACGCCCGCACCAGGAAGCTCACCACCATGCTGTGGGACGCGGGGTCTTTCCTGCATCGCACCGAGCTGCGATGGCGTGACCAGGGCATCTACGAGATGATGAAGGCCAGCTGGAGCACCCGCTCCGGCACCGCCTCCTCCGACCAGGTGTACGTGCCTCGCACCGGGGCCATCACCGGTAAGTCGTTGACGCTCAACCTCAACGGCCTGTCGTTCCAGGGCCTGTGGCAGGGCAGCACCAGCCTGACCAACGGCACCGACTACACCGTCTCCGGCAGCACGCTCACCCTCACCCCGGCGGCACTCACCCGGCTGGTCGGCAACCGCGCCTACGGCGTCAACGCCACCATCGAGGCCCGCTTCTCCCGCGGCGCGCCGTGGCAGATCGGCGTCATCACCTACGACCCACCGACGCAGGCGGCCGCAACGGGCACGACGAGCGCGTTCACCATCCCGACCCAGTTCCGCGGTGACCAACTCGCCACGATGGAGGCCAAGTACGCCGACGGCAGCCCCGCCGGCCCGGCCAACTGGACCTCCTTCAAGGAGTTCTGGAGCAACTTCCAGCCCGACTACGCCGCCAACACGATCATCCTGAAGCCGGAGTTCTTCGCCGAGGTCAACGACGGCGCGGTCACCCTCACGTTCCACTTCTGGAGTGGCACGCAAGCCACCTACCGCATCACCAAGTCCGGCACCTCAGTGACCGGCACCACCTGACAGCGCGGGTCGTCCGGGCGAGTGAGCCCAGCCCGGTAGGAAAATGTTCTACATGACAAACGGAGCTGCCGGCCCGCTGCGGGTGACGGTGTGGGGCGAAAACCGCCACGAGCAGATCGAGGAGCACGTAGCGAGGATCTATCCAAAGGGCATGCACACGACGATCGCCGAGGGCATCGCGGAAAACCTCGGCGACGGCTGCGCCGTCCGCACCGCCACCCTCGACGACCCGGAGCACGGGCTGACCGAGGAGGTGCTGGCCGGCACCGACGTGCTCACCTGGTGGGGACACGCGGCGCACGACGAGGTCGTCGACGAGGTCGTCGAGCGCGTATACCGGCACGTGCTGTCCGGAATGGGACTCGTGGTGCTGCACTCCGGGCACTGGTCGAAGATCTTCACCAAGCTCATGGGTACGAGCTGCACCCTGCGCTGGCGCGACGCGCACGACCGTGAGCTGATCTGGACCGTCGACCCCACGCACCCCATCGCCAACGGCGTGCCGCACCCGCTGATCATCGAGGAGGACGAGATGTACGGAGAGTTCTTCGACATCCCGGCACCGGACGAACTCGTGTTCGTCAGCTCGTTCAGCGGCGGAGAGGTGTTTCGCAGCGGTTGCACGTTCCGCCGCGGCCACGGCAAGATCTTCTACTTCCGGCCGGGAGACCAGGCGTACCCCACCTACCATCACCGGGACGTGCGCCGGGTCATCGCGAACGGTGTGGCCTGGGCCCGCACCGACCGGACGGAACGCAGCCATCCCGTGCTCCTGCGGTACGAGACCGGGGAGTTCTTTCAGGGCCAGGGCTACACGGGACCGCTCCAGTGAGTTTCCGGACGATCCCCTCCAGCCCGGCCGATCCACTCCGGGTGGTCATCGTCGGTGCCGGCGGCATGGGCCGCGCGTGGCTCGCGACCGTCACCGAATCACCCGAGGTGATGCTCGCCGGCATCGCCGACCTTGACGTGCCCCTGGCCCGCTCCGCCGCCGACTCGGCCGGCCTGCCGGACCTCCCGGTGGGCGCCGACGCCGTCGCCCTCGCCCAGCAGACCGGCGCGCAAGCGCTGATCAACGTGACCGTCCCCGAGGCGCACCATCCGGTGACCACCGCGGCGTTGTTCGCGGGCCTGCCGGTGCTCGGCGAGAAGCCGGCCGCGGAGAATGTGAGCCGCGCGCTGTCACTGGCCGCCGCGGCCGAGGTCACCGGTGAGCTGTTCATGGTCAGCCAGTCCCGCCGCTGGAACCCGCAGCTCGCCGCGCTGCGCGAGATGATCGCGCGACTCGGCCCGATCGGGACGGTGAGCACGACGTTCTTCCGGTCCGAGCACTTCGGCGGGTTCCGCGAGCTGATGGCGTACCCGCTGCTCATCGACATGGCGATCCACGCGTTCGACTCGGCACGGTTCCTGCTCCAGGCGGAGCCGGTGACGGCGTACTGCCAGTCGTACAACCCGCCATGGAGCTGGTACGCCGGTGACGCCAACGCGACCGTGGTGTTCGAGATGGCGGGCGGCACCCGGTACATCTACAACGGCAGCTGGTGCAGCCCCGGTGCCACCACGTCGTGGAACGGGAGCTGGCGGGTGAGCGGCGAGAAGGGCACCGCCCTCTGGGACGGCGACCACGAGCCGGTCCTCGACGGCGAGGTGGACGCCGCGGAAGCGACCGGCACGCCGTACTCCGGGATCGCCGGCGCCCTGCAGGTGTTCGTGCGGGCGCTGCGGACCGGGGAGCCACCATCCGGCGAGGTGCACGAAAACGTGATGAGCCTGGCGATGGTGGAGGCGGCGGTGACGTCCGCGGCGAGCGGCCGGCTCGAGCACCTGGACGACGTGCTCGAGCAGGCCCACGCGCAGGCCCTGCGGGAGGAGACCCGAGCCGACGTGCGGGACGCCCTCGCCGGCTGGCCCTCGGTCCGGGAGGCGCTGACCGGCACGGTGCCGGCGGAGACGCGATGACCCAGGTCGGCGGTGAGCCACCGTCCCCGCCGTGGGTCGCGGTTACGTAGCGGCGGCCGGGGTGGTGGTGTGCCACGGTGAGAGGTCGAGCTTCGGATAGCGCAACGCCATGCCGGCCAGTGTCTGCGGCGTCCAGAAGGGATGGCCCGGCGGCGGGAATCCGAAGGCCTGCAGCTGGCCTGCGGTGGCCCGGCCGACGAACTCCACCCACTCGGCGCTGAAGCCCGCCGCGGCCCAACCGACGCGCTGTCCCCAGGTGAGGTCGGACGGCCGGAAACCCAGGTGCATGCTGTACCGCACGCCGCGCGGCGCGGTCAGCTGGGTGCCTCGATGGAGGGTGCCCGGCTCGAAGGCGATGACCGTGCCGGCCGTCGCCGATGAAACGTCGCGGCGTGGGTCGGTGCCGTCGTGGAAGCCCTCGGCAGACGGAACAGCAAGTCGAGCTCGCCAACCGCCGGTTTCAGCTCCTCGGCCGGGAGGAAGCCCGGGAGGATCACGAAGCCGTCGGTCTGCCAGGCCCGCGCCGCGTCCTCAAGCTCCACCAGGCCAGGATCACCGAGGCAAGACCGGCGGGCAACCGACTTTCCATCGACCGCTGGCTTTGTGCGGACGGAGCTCAGCTGGTGACGGTGATGTGGACCGTCCAGCGGACCGTGGGCGACGGGCACGGCGTGGGCAGGTGGTTGCACGGGTCGTCGGTGCGGGTGGACACGTCGGTCTGCCCCGGCGCCGTCGCGAGATAGCGGGCGACGAGCGGCTGGCCGGTCGGGTAGCCGCCGGAGACGTCGCGCTGCGCGATGACGCCGGTGGTGGCGACCGTCGGCGGCAGGTAGGCGCTGGGCAGGCTCACCACGAGCGTGTCGCCGACCCGCAGGCCCACGTTGCTCAGGTTGTCGCCTGTGGACACGGTGACGGTCCGGCCGGTCGAGGGTACGTCGACGACGGTGACGTGCAGTGTCCACAGTGTCGTGGGCAGCGCGCAGCGGGGCGGTGTGTGCAGGCACGCGTAGTCGGTGTGCGACGTGATGTCGAACGTTCCCGCCGCGACCGCCCGGTAGGACGTGGCCAGTGGCTGCCCGCTGGGGTATCCGCCGCTGGTCGAGAGCTGAACGAGGCCGGAGCCGGTCACGGTGGGCGTGACGAAGTCGGGTCCGAGGGCCACCGCGAGGGTCTGCCCGACGAGAAGCGTGACCGTGCGCTGGTTGTCGGCCTGGGTGACCGTGACGTCGGCCCCGGTGGGCGGCGGGCTGGTCGCCGGTCCGGAGCTTGGGGTGTACGTGTCGTTTCGGCAGCTCAGCGTCGGCACCGCCGCGACACCGGACAGCTGCGCGCCGAACGTCGTCGACGCCGCGGGAGCGAGCGCTCCGTTGTGCGCGGCGTTGACCGCGGTGACGGTGCCACCGGTCGTGCTGAGCGCGGCGTTCCACGCCGACACGACCCGCTGGCCCGCGCCGAGCGGCCAGCTCACGGTCCAGTTTCTCGCGCTCGTCGCCGCCGTGTTGGTGACCGTGACGGTGACGATCTGACCTCCGGTAGAGCCGGTACCCCATTGGGCGTCGATGCGCGCGGTGGCCCGGCACCCGGCCTCCACGCCCCCGGTCGGCGGCACATCGGCCACCGCTGAGGTCATCGCGGCGGCGAGGAGCAGACCCGCGCTCACCACGACCCCGCAAACGGCCAGTGTCGACCGCCTGGATGTAGGCATCACGGCACCCCTTGCGATCGATCCGACATGCGGATCAACGGTAACCCATAGATCGATGAGCGTCCATCGGCCGTCTGGGGGACACCAGTGTGCGGGGCGCCACGGGCGCCCCGCACATCAGGTCAAGCGGCGGTCACACCTTCACGCATGGAGCGCCGTTCAGGGTGAACGCGTCCGGGACGGCGTTGACACCGCTGTACGTGGCCTGGAAGCCGAAGCTCACCGTGCCGCTCGGGCTGATCGTCGCGTTCGACGCGGTGTTCACGACGCTCACCTGCTGGCCGGTCTGCGTCGGTACACCGTTCCAGGCGTTCGTGATCTGCTGGTTGCCGGCGAACCGCCAGGCGAGGTTCCAGCCGTTCACCGTGGCCGTGCCGGTGTTCTTGATCTGCACGTTCGCGGTGAAGCCGGTCTGCCAGCTGTTCGGCTCGTACTTGACCTCGCAGGCCGGCGGCGTCGCACCCTGGCGCAGCGAGTACGCCCGTTCCAGGGTCTGGGTGACCTGGTTGCCGGCGGCGTCCTGTGCCTGAGTGCGCAGCCACACGTACCCGTCGGTGGCGGACAGCGCCGGGTGCGTGACGGTGACCCGGAACCTGCCGCTGCCCAACGCGCTCACCTGCGCCGGCTGCCAGGTGCTGCCCCGTTGGTGGAGCTCGAAAGGGTCAGCGACGTCGCCGGCGCGGCACCCGGCGTGAGCCGGTGTGCCCCGGCCACCACGTCGAAGGTGAACGTTTCGCCCGCCGCGGCCCGGTTGAGCGAGTCCAGCCCGGCGAACTGGTAGCGCAGTTGCACCAGCGGCTGGAAGGCGCAGGACGCGCTTTCGTCGGAGGTGCTGAAGCAGCGGTATCCGGCCGGCCGCCCCGAAGTCGCCTGCGGCGCCGAGCGGAACGTCCAGTCGGTGGTGCTGCGCTGGCCCAGCACGCGCACCGGACCGAGCCCGCGCTGCGTCTCGACCGCCTCGAGCCGGAACGTGCCGGCCGTCGCGGGCAGCGTGAACCTTGTCGGGTTCAGCGCCGACACCGGGATCGTGCTGCCGTCGGAGCGGAACATGCGGTAGACCACGTTGTCGCCGGCGGTGGTGTCGAAGTGCCGGCCGTCGGCGTCCATCTCGTAGTAGCCGGTGACGAACGTGTCGCCCTCGCGGCAGAACGTGCACCGCAGCCGGAACGGGTACCCGTCCGGCACCTCGGCCGGCACGGTGCGGATCACCGGCCCGAACCAGTCCTCGGCGCTGCGGCTCTCGCCGGGCAGGAACTTGTACCAGGCGTTCTGGTCACCGATCGGATCGGCCTCCAGCGTGGCCCGCTGGTACACGGTCTGCGTCCACGTCAGCCGGCTGTCGCGGGGACCGGCGTACTCGGTCCAGTCCATCGGCGCCCAGTAGCTCACGCCCAGCGCGGTCGCGCTGGTGTCGTTCTCGCCGAAGACCGGCCACGCCGAGGTGTACGTCAGGCCCGCCTTGTCCGCGCGGTACTTCGCCGGGTAGGACACCAGTTGTGCCGGGTCGACGGCCGGTGCGGTCGCCGGTACCCCGTGGTGTGCTGGTAGCGCAGCTGGAACACGCGCTCCGGGTTGGCCCTTCCCGCGGTGATCGCGAGCTGCACCGCGCCGGAGGCGACCTGCGTGCGCAGGGCCTGGCCGGACGCCGCTGGCAGCGACAGGGCGAGGATGTTGTCGTCGCGCAGCGGCATCGCGATGCCGCCGGTCATGTCGGTGTACGCGATGATGCCCGCCACCCCTTCGGACGCGGCGTTCAGGCGCGCGGCCTCCATGGCGTTCCAGACGTAGCCGCCCGTGTACACCGTGCCTGCCGGCACGACGATCCGCACGAGCGCCACCTTGCCGGTCGCCCCGGCCGCGGTGTACTCGGCGGGGGTGCCGCCGCCGGCGTACACCAGTGGAAGGGTGGTGTTCTGGAACCGGGCGAGCGTGCGCCCGTTCATGTACGGGTGGTAGTCGACCGGCAGTGCGGCACCGCCGTTCGCCCGGACCTGCACCTGGGTCGAGCCGAGCGTCCACTGCTCGAACGCCTCTAGCCCGGCCACCGCCGGCGTACCCGTGGGCGTCACGTACACGTCCCAGTTTTCCCAGCTCAGCATCCCGCCGGAGGCGGCTGTGTCGCCGCTGGCCAACCGGCGCGTGGTCGCGGCCATCCCGACCAGCTGGTTGGTGGACTCGGGCAGTGTCGGGTTGACCCGCCGCGCCTGGCGGGCGTCGAGCGTCACCGTGGTGTTCGCGCTGATCGGCACCTCGATCCGCTGCAGCTGGTTGGCGCGGCGCTTGTCGGCCTCCCATTCGGTCTGCCAGGCGTACACGTCGTAGACGCCGTCCGCCACCGAGAACGAGGCCACCCCGTCATCGCCGGTGTAACCCTGCGTGATCTCCCGGGTGATCGGGTCGTTGGGGTGTGTCGGCCCGTCCAGCTTCGCGATCGTCACCAGCACGCCCGGCACCGGCCGGCCGCGGGAGTCGAGCACCGGCACGTCGAGCGTGCGGACACCGCCCTTGTAGTAGCTGAAGGGGCTGCGCACGCGGATGGTGCCGTCGGCGCTCGCCGCGGTGACGATGCCGGCGTACGCGCCAGGGTCGCCCGGCGCCGCGGTGAACGTCATCGTGACCGCGGCGGTACCGCCGGCCGGCACGGTCACCGTGCTGGCGCTGAGCGCGATCGCCCCGGTCGGCAGTGCCCGCCCGTCCCAGCCGCGCCCGCTCACGGTCAGGCCGAGCGTCACCGCCGCCGTCGTGTCGTTGCGGTACGTCAGCGTGCGGGTGCGCACCTGCGTGTACGGCGGCTGGACGAGGCCGAAGTCGACCGCCTCCGGTCCGGACACGCGCTGGCCCAGTGCGCGGCGCACGTCCACCCAGCCGCTGCCGGCGGTGAACACCGTCTGCGCGTCGCGCGGCTCGGCCGTGGAGACGAGCTCGTCCTTGATGCGGTCGGCGCTCCAGGTCGGGTGCGCCTGAGCGAGCAGCACGGCCGCGCCGGCCACGTGCGGGGTGGCCATCGAGGTGCCGCTCGCGCTGGTGTAGTTCGCGTCGTAGGGCGTGCCCATCGAGGTGCCGGCCGCGCGGGCGGCGACGATCTCGTATCCGGGCGCGGCGATCTCCGGCTTGACCGCGCCGTCACCGCGCCGCGGACCGCGGTTGGAGAAGTCCACAAACCCACCGACCTTGTCGGTCGCGCCGACGGTCAGCGCGGCGGTCGCCGCACCCGGCGCGTTCACCGAGGCGTCGCCGTGGTTGTTGCCGGACGCGATGACGAACAGCGCGCCGGTCTCCGCGGAGAGTGCGTTCACCGCCTCGCTCGCCGGGTCGGTGCCGTCGCTCGGGCCAGCGCCGAGGCTGAGGTTGATGACCCGCGCGCCGTTGCGAGCGGCCCACTCCATGCCCTGGATCACCTGGGACATCGCGCCGTTGCCGCCACTGTCCAGCACCTTGCCGACCATGAGCGACGCCTCCGGCGCCATGCCCCGGAAACGCTGCGCCGACGCGGCGCCGTTACCGGCCACAGTGGACGCGACGTGCGTGCCGTGTCCATGCCCGTCCGCGACGGTCGCTTCGCCGGTGAAGTTGGCGGTACTGACAATGCGGCCGGTCACGTCCGGATGGTTCAGGTCGATGCCGGTGTCCAGCACGGCGACCTTGATGCCGCTGCCCCGGTACCCGGCGGCCCACGCGAACGGCGCGCCGGTCTGGATAACGCTCACATCGAGTGCCGGCCGCATGATCCGGTCCAGCGACACGCTCGCGACGCCGCGGTCCAGCGTGCGGGCGTCCGAGCGGCCGCCGCGCAGCGCGCCCCAGGTCTCGTGCGCCCGGCCGGCGCGGGAGCGCACCGCGTTGCCGTTGATGCTGCGCAGCGCGGCCTTGCGGTCGGCGCCGGGCAGTGCCGCGCCGGTGCCCGTGGCGACCGCCGCCGAGCCGTACCGCAGGATGACGCCGGCCGGCCGGTCGGCGGTGGCCTGCCCGTCCGCGACCAGCAGCGGGATGTCGAACAGCGCGCGGTCCAGCGTGCCCGCGGCCACTCGGGCCTGCGCGTCCGACGGGATCACGTAGTAGTGCTCGCCCGCCTGGGACGTGCTGAAACGCACCTGCTCGGCACCGGGTCGGGGCGCCGGCAGCACCGTCACCGCGCGGCGGCCGTCGCCCGCGACGGTGTAGGTGACCCGGTCACCGGTCAGGAGCATGACGGTGTGGCGCCGCTCCGGCTTGTCGGCGCCGGCCGGTGCGCCGGCCGGCGGTGGTGGTGCCTCCGCCCGCGGCGGCGCGGCCTGCGCGACTGCGCCACTGGCTGCTACGACGGCCGCGGCAATGCCCGCGGCGGCCAAACGACGAAGACTCCATAATGGACGCACGATGAATCGCCCTCCCCCGTGACTTCGGGCCGGCGGAGGTATGACCGGCCCTGCACGGCACACTGTAGCCGCAAGACCACGACGAAGATAGATACATCAAGTCGATCTCGATCGACCTCGTAGCGGCCTCAGGCGAAGGGCCGACCGTTGTCCGTGCCCGGGGTTACGAACCCTCGGTGTACCGCCGGTACCGCTTCTCGATCCGGGCCTTGATCTCCTCGTACTCGAGCGCCCGCACCGGCGCGTACGCCGCGGCGGCCTCCTCGTCGCGCCCGGCGGCGGAGAGCACCAGCGTCAGCGCGTGGCGCAGCACCCGGGTCTCCCGGTCGCGCTCGCCACGCGCCTGCACGCTCGCGGCGACGGCCTCGGCGTACGCTCCGGCGGCGCCGTCGAGGTCACCGGCCGCGTACATCCGGGCCGCGCCGTCCGCGCCCTCGGGCAGCCTGCCGCCGCCACGCCACTGGTGGCCGCGCGGGCAGGAGTAGTCGGACTGGCCCGGCTCGACCGCGCAACCGCCGAGCACCGCCAGGCCGGAGGACACCTCGGCCATGCCTCGCTCGTTCGGGTAGCCACGCATGATCGTGAGCCCTGGCAGCCCACACGACGGACAGACCGGGCGCTCAGCGCGAGAGAACATGCCAGGCAGCGTATGACCCCAAAACCAGGGACATCGCGTCAGTCGGTACTGCCGCCGCGTTCGGCTTTCTTGGCGAGGCGGTGGGCCTGCCCGGTGTGTATGTCGTCCACCCACTCCCAGCCGGGCTTTGCCGATGGGCCGATCCGCGGGTCGGTGACGACTTGATCGTCACGCAGGGCCAGCAGGTAGGTCCGGTCCTGGTCGATCCGTGCCCGCAGCTGGTCGGCGCCGCCGACGGACCCGTGGCCCGGTACGACGGCATCGACGCCGTCCGCCACGCCGTCGAACAGCCGGAGGGCGGCAAGATAGTCCCCGATGGGGTCGGCGCTGCCGTCCACGTCGAGCATCGGGATGAACACATCGGAGAGCATGTCGCCGGCGGCGAGCACTCCGCGTTCCTCGATCAGTAGCGCCGCATGGCCCGGAGCGTGCGCCTGGTGCTCGATGACCCGGACCTGAGGGCCATCCCAGGGAATCCGCGCGGTGCCGGCGGGCAGCGCGGTAATGAGGCCGAACAGGTCCAGCGGTGTCTCCTCGGCGATTTCCGGCGGCAGTCCGCGGGCGAGGCGGGCCTTCCAGCCGGCGTTCGACAGCAGATCGTGGCTGTAGGCGGCGCAGCGGGCTGTGCCGTAGCGGGGCACGTCGCCAAACCTGGCGGACCAGAGCGCGTGGTCCCAATCGGCGTGCGTCGCGAAGCCTGCCACGACGGGCTGGCCCAGCTTGCCGAGGTCGTTCGCGAGACAGTCCATTTCGGAGCTTGTTATCCCGGGGTCGATGAGCAGCACGCCTTCCCGGCCTTGCACGACAACGGTGTTGTTCTGGAGCAACTCACTCTGGTGGACCAGCACGCCCTCCGCGACCTGCCTCAGCACGAGCCTGCCTCCTTCGCGTCCCGGACGGCGTAGCGATGCATCGTGACGCCCTGCTCGAACGTTTGCTGCTCCAGCAGCTCGAGGTCGATCGGCATGTCGTAGTCGTCGAAAAGCGGCCGGCCGAAGCCGAGGATCGCCGGGTGGGTCCAGAGCATCAGCTCGTCGAGCAGCCCCGCCCGGAGCAGCTGGGTCGCCAGCGCCGCGCCGCCCACACTGACGCGGCCGTCGGTCTCGGCCCGCAGGGCGGCGAGCTGCTCGATCGCGTTGTCTCCGCCGATGATCCGGGTGTGGTGATCGGCGGTGCTTCGGGTGCGGGAGACGAGCACCTTGGGCTTGGCGGTCCAAATCTCGCCGTACTCATGCATGAAGTCCGGCAGCGACGCGTCTTCGTGCGTCCGTGGCCAGAACTCCTCCATCGTCTCGTAGAAGACCCGGCCGTGGACCATGAGCGCGAGCGCCCGCGTCTGCGCGTTGGCCTCGCGGTGCATCTCCTCGCCGATGCGCAGCCACTCGCCAGCGCCGTTGTCCCCCGGAACCTGCTCGATCCGCAGGTCGAGGGAGACGTTCATCGAGTAGACGAAGCGGCCCATCGCTCCTCACCCCTTAGTGATTGCATTCTGCAACCACTATAGTGAGGGCGAGGTACCTGTCAAGGAGGCGACGTGGAAGCACGGTCCGGGTGTCCGATCAACGCCGCTGTCGAGGTGCTCGGAGACCGCTGGTCGTTGCTCGTGCTTCGCGACGTCATCTTCGGCGACCGCCGCTACTTCCGGGCGCTGCTCACCGGGTCGATCGAGGGCATCGCGTCGAACATCCTCGCCGACCGCCTCGTGCGGCTCGTCGAGGCGGGAATCCTCACCCGCGGCACCGCGGCGCGGGGGCAGCGCGCCCGCTACAGCCTCACGGAAGCCGGCATCCAGACCGTTCCGATCCTGTACGCGCTCGGCAACTGGGGCCTCGACTGGCGCCCGGGCAGCGACAAGCTCCGGAGCCGGCAGGAGCTCATGCGCGCCGAGGGTCCGGCGTTCATCGAGGAGCTCATGGACGAGCTGCGGGTGCGCCACCTGGGCGCCGCGCCGAAGCCCCACGACGGGCCGGGACCCATCGAGCGCCTGGACGCCGCCTACGCCGCCGAGTAGGACACGGTCACGAGTCCGCCCGCGCTGGGTGCGTACCCGTGCGGCGTGGCAGACCGGCATCGGCCCTGGCTGGTGTGGCAACGGATCCGGGTGCCGGAGCCGGGTCGGCTCGCCCGCGAAGAAGAAGCGTCAGCGCGTACTCGACCAGCGATATGAGGACCTGCTTCACCGACTCGCGGCTGCGCGCGTCGCACAGGACCACTGGTACGTCCGGCGCCAGTGCGAGCGCCCCGCGGATGTCTTCGGGACTGTAATGTGCCTGTCCGTCGAAGCAGTTGACCGCCACGACGTAGGGCAGCCGCCGGTCTTCGAAGAAGTCCACGGCCGCGAACGAGTCGGCCAGGCGCCGCGTGTCGACGAGCACCACGGCGCCGATGGCGCCCCGGACAATCTCGTCCCACAGAAACCACCTGCGGGTGGCGCCGCCCGTGCCGAACAGGTACAGGATCAGGTCGCGGTCGAAGGTGACACGACCGAAGTCGAGGGCGACCGTCGTGGTCGTCTTGCCGGGCACCTGGCTCGTGTCGTCGACGCCGACTCCGGCCGACGTCAGGATCGCTTCGGTGGTGAGCGGCGCGATCTCGGATACGCTACCGATCGCTGTGGTCACACCGGTGGCGAATCCGCCGGCGATGAACAGCTTGGCCGACGTGACGGCGTCTGGCGTGGTGGGCTCGGCCGGCGGGAGGTGCGCCGATGGCTCGAAGAGCACAACTCCCTTGTCAGTGACCACCGCAAGGTGGCCGGCGTCGCTCGCGGTGATGGCCCGGATCGGTGCGTCGACCTGGTACCGCACCAGCGACGGCCGATCGCCCGCTCTGTCGGCGACGACGAGTTGCGTCTCCGCCTCCACGGTGGCGACCAGCGCTCTGCCTTCGACGGTGAACGCCACACGTGCGGTGGGCCCGCCGGAAGCGGCTGGCTTCGCGTCGACGCGGGCCTGGACGGGGCCACCCTGCCAGTTGGCGACACGGGTCGCAGACCGGGTGACGTCCGGCGGGCTGGCCATCCTGTGCACGAGCGCCCGCCCGGTCGCGTCCGTCGACAGGATCAGCGTGTGCTGGCCGAGCTGCGTGATGCTCAGCGCGGCGACGGCTCTCGCGTGGCTCTTGCTGGTCGGCAGGTACACGGTCCCGCCGTCGCCCGCGCGGACCGCGATGTCGCCGCTGAGGTCGCCGGATGCCACGACGGGCTGGTTGGAGACAAGACCGGTCCACAGCGCGTTCACCGGGCTTTTGTGCACGGGCAGCGGTTGTGGTCCGCCGAGGCCCGTCCACCCGCGTACCTCGACTCGGCCGTCGGCGTAGCCCAGTGCGGTGCGGCGAAGCGCCTCGAAGTGGCAGGCGACCCTCGCGCCGTACCGGTACCACACCGGCTGCCACATCAGCGGCAGGCGACCGGGCGGTCGGCACAGCCGCCGCGCCGCGTTGGCGAATCCTTGGCTGGCCGCCTCCAGCGCCAGCAGCTGGCGGCGCAGCGGCTCCGCGGACTCGGCGATCTCCGCCCAGCGTTCCTTGGAGAGCCAGAGAACCGGACTGTCCACACAGGTCGCCGGGTCCGCGTGGACGAGGAACTCGGCGTCGGCGGCGAGGGGACCCTTACGGTACGACGTTCCGGTGTGCGCGTCGTGCTCGGCACCCGTCGGCGTCGCGTGTTCGCCGTAGGCGTGCTGCATCGCGTGTCGAAGCAGGTACGGTTCCGCGTGGTCCCAGCGGCGGCCGCCTTCGGTGGTCAGCGGAGCGACAAGCGCGTCAAACAGCCGGCGCCCGCGCTCGAAGCCGGCTTCCTCGACGGCCGCGCTGACCGGATGCCGCTTCAGGTAGTCGGCCAGGCCCTGGTGAAACAGCCGAAACAGGATCGTGCCGTCCACATCGGTGGTGCGCCGCAGGTAGAACCTTCCGGCCTCGAGGGCGGCGGCCACCGCGGGCCAGCTCGCCGGTCCGGTGGCTTTCTCCCGCTCAGGGTGGAACACCGGTGCGGCGTGCCGGAGCGTCTGCGCGGGCATGCCGTCGCCGCGGGCGTGGGCGAGCGCGGCGAGCACCGGGCGCAGCCACTGCGTGCCGGCCCTGCTGGCGAGGTCGAGCTCGAGCAGGTCGGGCAGCGTGTGCGGGACCGCCCGTCCCAGCTCGGCGGCCTCCTCCTCCGACCTCACCGGCTCGTGTCGTGCCAGGACGTGGTTGGCGTACAGGCCGGCGACGAGAAACTCGCCCCAGCGCCGCTCGTCCGTGCGGTACTCATCGCTTGCCAGCTGACCGGCGACGGTGTGCGCGAAGCGCTGCCTGGCCGCCACGTAGCCCGGCTCGTCGTAGGGGTCGTGCCAGCGCATGAGGTCGGCGACGTAGTCCTCCAGGTCGCGGCGCAACCTCGTCGGGTCGACCTGGTCGAGGTCGGTGGTGCCGCCGAGCGAGTCGGCGAGTTCCAGCAAGGATTTGAAGTCCGGCCAGGGCCGGGTCCCGACCAGCAGCCGGCATAGCGGACTGCCGTCGAATCGCTGCTGTTCGGCGAGCGGCATCACGAGGCTTGTGAGGACCGTCTGATGGTCGGTCGCCTCGTCCAGCGCGTCCAGGACCACGACGGGCGCGGTCTGGGCTTCGCGCAGCGCGGAGAGCAGTTCGGACACCGTGCGCAGGTCGTGGTCGGCGTCGCTGATGCCCAGCTGGCGTCCGATCGACGCGATGATCTCCACTGTGGAGCGCTGCCGCGCGTGCACCGCCGCCAGGTGCCGGCACGGTCCAGGAGCGCGGTGCACGTCGGTCCAGATGTAGCGCGTGGCGGCGCGCAGCAGGGGGTGTGCGGCGCAGACCAGCACGCCGAGCATCGCGGACTTTCCCGCTCCCGGGCTGCCGGTCACGACCCTGAGCCGGGTGTCGTCGTGGCCGTCGAACCATTCGCTCAGCGTGCTGAGCTCGCTGCGCCGTCCCCGGAAGCAACCGATGCCCTCGCTGGCGCGGTCGCCGATGCCGCTGGCTGTGCGCAGGAAGTGTCGCGGATCGAGGCCTTCGTCCACATCGTCGAAGAACGGCGCCGTCCCGGCGTCCACCGCGCGGCGTGCCTGGGACTGCGACCGCCGTGCGCCGTGGTCGTAGGCGGGGTTGGGAAAGAACGGCGCAGCCGGAGGCTCGTCGCCGAGTGCCAGCGGGCTTCCGACCGACTCCTGGTAGAAGGCGTCGGCTTGGTCGACCAACCGGCGCAGCTCCCGGCTGATCCGTCGCGCCACGGTGTCGAGCGGGATCTGGTCCTGGTCGGTGCCCACGTCGACGGCGCTCTCGGTGTCCGCGGTGAGCACGTTGACGACCGCCTCGGTGAAGCGACCGTTGAACGCCGGGTCCGAGGCTCCGCAGGCGGCGAGCACCCAGGTACGCCCGGCGCCGGCCGGGTTGGTCAGCTGCCATGGCTGCTGTGCCGCCGTGCCGGCGGAGCAGCAGTCGACCAGAAACAGCGTCGACGGCAGCTCGGGGTATCGGCGAAGTCACGGACCCAGTCGCCGACGCTGTTGACCGGATCCACCCGGCCGGCGGCGTCCACGAGGGCCAGCCGGCCCGTCTTGGTCAGGCCACCGTGGCTCAGCAAGTGGACGACGAGCAGGTCATCCGGGCCGAGCTCCCGGGCGGCGTCGAAGACGGCCTGCCTGATCGCCGGTCCGACCAGGGTCTTCGGGTCCGGGGTGATGCAGTGGTAGCCGTAGCGCTCCAGCGCGCCCTGGAGGTCACGCACCCGCCGTGGCGCGAACGACAGCGCCTGCCAGCCGCTACCTTCCTCGTCCGGCGCCGCGTCGAAGCGGGGAAGCCCGATCAGGACAGCACGCCGAATCAGCTCCTGGCCCCTTCCCGTCTTGCGCGTCTCCCTGAGATGTACCGCAGGAACGCTCGGCGCGCAGTCGCCGATCCGACCATCGGGGCGGTCTGCGGCCTAGCGGGCGTCCCTCGGCGGCACCAGATCGGTGAGCAGGTCCTGGATGCGGCGCCGGATTTCGTCGCGGATGGGTCGGACGGCCTCGACGCCGAGACCGGCCGGGTCGTCCAGCTTCCAGTCTTCGTAGCGTTTGCCGGGAAAGACGGGGCAGGCGTCGCCGCAGCCCATCGTGACGATGACGTCGGAGGCTTGCGCCTCGTCCCAGGTGAGCTTCGTCGGGGTCCGGCCGGTGATGTCGATGCCGACTTCGCGCATGGCCTCGACGGCCGCGGGATTGATGTGTTCGGCGGGTTCGCTGCCGGCGGAGCGGACCTCCACCCGGTCGCCGGCGAGGTGCCGCAGCCAGCCGGCGGCCATCTGGGAGCGGCCGGCGTTGTGGACGCAGACGAACAGGACGGTGGGCTTGTCGTTCATCGGGTCAGGGTCCTTCGGTCCGAGTGATCAGGGTCGTGGGAGGCGTGCTCGGTGACCGGGTGGGGGGCGACGACCTCGCCGGCCGCGCGTCCCACGCCGGGGTACAGGGCGAGCAGCAGGCCGACCGCGAGGACGAGGCCGACGGTCTGAGCGGCGACGAAGCCCGGTACGGAGGCGGGTGCGATGCCGGCGAACGTGTCGGTGAACGCCCGTCCGACGGTGACCGCCGGGTTGGCAAAGCTTGTGCTGCTGGTGAACCAGTAGGCGGCGCCGATGTACGCACCGACGGCCGCCGGGGCGACGGCGGCGCGGCCGGATCGGGCGAGGGCGAAGATCAGCAGGATCAGCCCGAGAGTGGCGACGACTTCGCCGAGCCACAGGTGTCCGGCGGCGCGGTCCTTGGCGGAGAAGTCCACCGCCGGCAGGGCGAACATCAGGTTGGCCAGGACCGACCCGGCGATCGCGCCGGCGGTCTGGGCGAGCGCGTACCCGGCGAGGGCCCTGCCGGTCAGTCCGGTGCCGGTGCGGCGGCCGAGAAACCAGTCCGCCGCGGACACGACCGGGTTGAAGTGGGCTCCGGAGACCGGCCCGAAGGTGAGGATCAGCGCCCCCAGCGCGAACGCGGTGGCGACCGAGTTTTCCAGCAGCTGCAGGCCGACATCGTTTGGTGACAGCTGGGTGGCCATGATGCCGGACCCGACGACGGCGGTCACCAGCAAGGCTGTGCCGCAGAACTCGGCCAGCAGCCGCCGCCACATGCTGGGCTTGCTCATCGAGCCGGCACGCCCATCTCGACAAGCAGATGCCGCACGCGGCGCTCCAGCTCGTCGCGGATCGGACGGACAGCTTCGAGATCCCGGCCGGCGGGGTCGTCGAGGTCCCAGTCTTCGTACCGCGTGCCGGGGAAGATAGGGCAGGCGTCTCCGCAGCCCATGGTGACGACGACGTCCGCGGCGCGGACGATCTCGTCGGTCCAGGGTTTCGGGTACTCGCCGGTGATGTCGATGCCGCGTTCGGCCATTGCCGCCACCGCGGAGGGGTTGATTTCAGTCTCCGGCTCCGACCCGCCGGACCAGGCGACCGCGCGGTCGCCGGCGAGATGTTGGAAGAAACCCAATGCCATCTGGGAACGGCCGGCGTTGTGCGTGCACAGGAACAGCACGACGGGTTTGCCGTCGCGGTGGTGACCTTCCACGCGGGCCAGGGCCTGCAGGCGTTGACGGGCGAAGCGCTCGGCGAGCAGCGGCAGGAAGTTGGACACGGTGCTGCGGCTGGCGAACTGGTCGTAGCTGGTGTATAGGAACCGTTCGATGGTTTCCGAACCGTAGATCCCGGTGAACTCCTCGGCCAGCCGGGTGGCAGACGTATGCAGCGCGAGCTGTTGGTCGACGGACAGGTCTCGGTGCCAGGTGGTGGCGTCAGCCATGGTCGGCTCCCGTGGTGAGGGTGGGTGCGAGGCGGTCGACGCGGGCGGCGAGGTCGGTGTAGGCGGCCTCGAACGCGGCGTCGGTGTCGACCCGGACCGGATCGGGCACGGACCAGTGCAGCCGCGGCTGGACATTGCCGGTGAGGTCCTCGTACGCGTTGTCGCAGACCGCGATTACCAGGTCGTCGCCGCGCACCACGTGCTGGACGTGAGCGGTGGCGGTCGGGTCGAGGGTGAGCCCGTGCCGGTGGGCGACCTTGACGGCGCGGGGATGGACCCGCGCGGCGGGGTGCGTGCCGGCCGAGGCGACCGGTCCGCCGGTGCGGTCTCGCCACAGGGCGGCGGCGAGCTGAGAGCGGGCCGAGTTGTGCGTGCACACGAACACCACGCGACCGTCCGCGCGCAGCTGCGCGGGGGCGAGCGCGGCCAGGGTGTCCGGGTTGAGACGCAGGTAGGTGCGGCGCCGGTCGCCCTCGGAGCGGGTGCGGGCCAGCAGGCCGGCCTCGGCGAGCACCTTCACGTGGTGGGCGACAAGGTTGGTGGGCAGGTCGAGCTGGTGCGCGACCTCCCCCGGCGAGGCGTCGCCGAGCATGAGGGCGTCGACGATCGCCAGCCGTGCGGGGTCGCCGAGCGCGGCGTGGATCCGCGCGCGCCTCTGCACGGAAGAAAGCTCAACAGTCATTGACTCAATAATGACTGACTTAACCGGGCATGTCAACGCACCGGCGTCGTGATCGCGGTCTACACGCCGGCAGGCGCCTCGACGGCCAGCAGGCTGGCGAGCTGGCCCAGGATCTCGCGCCGGGCGCGGTAGTAGACCCAGGTCCCTCGCCGATCGGCGTCCACGAGCCCCGCCTCGCGCAGGCTCTTGAGGTGGTGGGAGATGGTCGGCCCGGACAGCTCGAATGCCGGGGTCAGGTCGCAGACGCAGATTTCACCGGAGGGCGCCGAGGCGATCATCGACATCAGCTGAAGTCGCACCGGATCGCCGAGTGCCTTGAACGCGCGGGCCAGCGTGCCCGCGGTCTCGGCCGGGATGCGCTCCTCGGTGATCGGCGAGCAGCACACCGCCCCAACCGTCACGTCGGTGAGCGTGAGCGACGCCGCTTGTTTTGACATTCCTCTAGGTTGACAGATCTCGAAACAGCGTGCAAC
Source organism: Phytohabitans houttuyneae (assembly GCF_011764425.1). Classification (NCBI taxonomy): domain Bacteria; kingdom Bacillati; phylum Actinomycetota; class Actinomycetes; order Micromonosporales; family Micromonosporaceae; genus Phytohabitans; species Phytohabitans houttuyneae. The sequence goes on along the minus strand of NZ_BLPF01000002.1, from coordinate 867,622 downwards.
TCTCTGATTCGAGAAACATCAAGACAAGGGAGTACGCGATGAGCGAGACCACGACGACCCAGGGCGGCTTCGCCGGAGACCCGGCTGCCGCCCTGTCCGTGACCGGCTCGGGCGGCTGCTGTGGCAACCCCGCCACGGCGGTCATGCTGGCGGACCCCGCGGACACGGCCGCGAGCCCCTGCTGCGGCACCGCCGCCGAAGCGCAGGCCGCGGGTTCCTGTTGTGGTGGCGCGGCGAAGACCGAGGCGGTGGCCTCCGGGTCTGGCTGCTGCGGATGACCACCACGACCGGCCGGACCGCCCCGCCGGTCCGGCTCGAGGCGCTGGACCGCCTGCTCGGCGAGGTGTCCGGTGAGCGGATGGCCGCCACCGTCGCGGCCCTCGCCGGTGACGGGTTCGCCGGGCGGCGGGTCGGCTCGGCCGGCGGCGCTGCCGCCCGGGCCTGGCTCCACCAGCGGCTCACCGGCCTCGGCGCGGCCGTCACCATCGAGCCGTTTCCGGTGCCCGCGGTCCCGGAGATCTACGCCCCGCCGGCGGTGCGCTGGCACGACGGCACGGCCACCGCCGAGCTGGTGTTCGGCCGCCAGGTGTCGGTGCACCTGGCCTCCGCCGACGTGCCGCCGGTACGACGGGGCGGGCTCGCGCTGGCCGGTGCCGGCGCCCCGACCGGGCGGTGGCTGGTCGTGCCGGCCGGGATGAGCCTGTCCGACGCGTACGCCCACGCGGATGGCGCGGCCGGTCTTCTCGTGGGCAAGGGTGTCGACGGCGACGGCTGGCAGTACACGACGCTGGCCGGGCCCGACCCTGGGCCGCTGCCCATCCTGGCCGTCGACCTCAACACTCACGCGGCGCTGCGGGCCGCCGCGCCGGCGGAGGGCACGTGGCTGGCGGGAAACTCGCCGATCCGCCGCCTCGACGTCACGGGCGGCAACCTGCACGGCCGGTGGCCGGCAGCGGCCGCCGAGGATGCGGCGGAGGTGCTGCTGACCGCGCACTTCGACGGGGTCGGTGACCATCCGGGGCTACGCCAGCCCGGCGCGGCGGACAACGCGAGCGGCGTCGCCGTTGTCCTGGAGGCGGCCCGCGTGCTGTCGACCGCGCTACCCGAAGGGCCGCACCTGTCTGTCGCCTTGCTCGACGCGGAGGAGGTCGGCGCGCTCGGCTCAGCCCACCACGCCGCTCAGCTGCGGGACGCGGCGGCGGATCCGCTCGTGCTCAACATCGACGGCGCGGGCCATCTCCAGCAGGCCGCCGCCGTCGAGGCCGGCGGCCCGGCCCAGGCCCTGCTCGCCAACCTCGACCAGGCGGGCCGGCACACCGGCGTGCCGCTGGTCGCCGGACCGGTCGCGTCCGACAACCGCCGCTACGCCGCCGCGGGCCTGCCCGCCGCCGGCATCGGCGCCGGGATGGCCGGATACCACAGCGCCGCCGACACCCCGGACCGCGTCGAGCCGGCCACGATGACCGCACTCGCCCGCCTGGTCGTGGCCGCGGCCTGGTTTGCCGCGAGCCACCGGACCAAACTTTCATCGTTAATCGGCGATAGACAATGAAGGGTGGAAGAGGTGGCCGAACTGTTTCGGGAGGTCGGCATCCGCGAACGTATCGGCCGGCACGCCGCGCAGCGCAACCGCTGGCGCGACGTCATCTTCATCGAGCGCCGAAGCCCTCTCGTGCACTGAACATTCATCGAAGGAGCCATTGTGGACACTCGCCATAGCGACCTGCCGGTCGTCGTCATCGGCGCCGGCCCGGTCGGGCTGGCAGCCGCCGCCCACCTGCACGAGCGCGGCCTGCCGTTCACCGTGCTGGAAGCCGGCGACGGACCGGCCGCGACCGTCCGCGAGTGGGGTCATGTCAGGTTGTTCTCGCCGTGGCGGTACAACATCGACCACGCCGCGCGGCGGCTGTTGAACGAAGCCGGCTGGGTGGAGCCCGACCCCGAGGTGCTGCCGACCGGTGGCCAGCTCGCCGCGGAGTACCTCCAGCCCTTCGCCGACCTGCCCGCTCTCAAACCGCACGTTCGCTACGGTGCCCGGGTCGTCGCGGTGACCCGGCTCGGCATGGACCGGGTGCGCACCGCCGGCCGCGACGCGGCACCGTTCCTGGTCCGGCTCGCCGGCGGCACCGACGTACTGGCGCGGGCGGTGCTCGACGCGACCGGCACCTGGACCACGCCCAACGTGCTCGGCGCGTCCGGCATCCCCGCCCCCGGCGAGAGCGCCGCCGCACCGCTCGTCGAGCACGCGCTGCCAGACGTCCTCGGCGCCGACCGGGCGCGGTTCGCCGGCAAGCGCACCATGGTCGTGGGCGCCGGGCACTCCGCCGCCAACACGCTGCTCTCGCTGGCCGAGCTGGCCAGCCAGGCACCCGGCACGAGCGTCGTCTGGGCCATCCGCTCGGCAAGCCCCGCGCGCACCTACGGCGGCGAGGCCTCCGACGCCCTCCCGGCCCGCGGCGCGCTCGGCTCCCGGCTGCGCGCACACGTGGACGCCGGCACCGTCGAGCTGCTCACCGCGTTCGGCGTACAGCGCATCACTCCCACGCCGGACGGCGCGGTGGAGGTGTCCGACGGCAACCGCACCGCCAGGGTGGACCGGATCGTGTCCGCGACCGGGTTCCGGCCCGACCACAGCTTCGTCGCCGAGCTGCGCCTGGACCTCGACCCGGTGCTCGGCTCCACCCGCGCCCTGGCACCGCTGATCGACCCGAACGAGCACTCGTGCGGCACGGTCCCACCCCACGGCGTCGACGAGCTGGCCCATCCCGAGCCGGGCTTCTACGCCATCGGCGTCAAGTCCTACGGCCGGGCACCCACCTTCCTGATGGCCACCGGCTACGAGCAGGCCCGCTCCGTGGTCGCCGCGCTCGCCGGAGACTGGGCCGCGGCCCGGGACGTGCAGCTGGACCTGCCCGAGACCGGCGTGTGCAGCAGCGGCCAACCCCTCGGCGGCGGCCGCACGTTACTGCCCGTTTTCGGGCAGGTGGAGACCGGTACCGGTTGTTGCGGCAATTCCGGTACGTAGCATCGCGACCAGGCGACACGCGTGCGTGGTGTCGGCGGCGAGGGCGGCGCCGCTGGCCAGCGCCAGTACGTCGGTTGCGGTGACGTCGGAGCGCAGTCCGGGCCGGGCGCGTTGGACCAGGCGCTCGGCCGTCGAGGTGATCGCCGCGTGCCACTGGTGAAACAGCGTGGTGCGACGCTCGTTTGTCCCCTCCGTGGCGGCCAGCGCGAGCGGTCGCTTGGTCGCGACGTGCACCACGAACTCGTCGAGCCAGGCAAACAGCGCGTCCGTCGGGTCGGTGTCCGTTAGCAACTGAGTGCCGCGTTCACACAGGGCGGTGACCTCGTCGGCGTAGACGGCCACCAGCAGGTCCGCGCGGGTGGGGAAATGCCGGTACAGGGTGGCGTTGCCCACGCCGGCACGCCGGGCGATCACGTCGAGAGCGGCGTCGTTGCCCGTTTCTGCCAGCACTTCTCGCGCCGCGGCGACGAGGCGCGCGGCGTTTCGGGAGGCGTCGGCTCTGGGAGCCCGGTTGCTATCTGGGGACATCCCCACATAGGGTACCGGCAGTTAAACGGGGACAACCCCACTTAGTTTGGAGGACGCCGTGGCCCTGACAATGGACGACCGGATCGCCATCACGGACCTCATCAACGAGCACGGGCACGTGACCGACCGCGGCGACTTCGACGCTCTGTCGACCCTGTTCACGGAGGATGTCACCTACGACGTGTCCGCCCTCGGAGGCGGTGTGCTGGTGGGTCTCGCGGCGGCCCGCGAGGCCGCGCTCGCCCTGGCCGACGCCAACCCGGTCGCCCATCACGTGACCAACATCGTGATCCACGAGGCGGCGGACGGCGTCGTTCATGCCCGGTCCAAGGGGCTCGGCGTCATGGCGGACGGATCGGTTGGCAGCGCCACCTACCAAGACACCGTCGAACGGACAGCTGCCGGCTGGCGCATCACACACCGCACCGTCCGCCCCCGGCGCACGCCCCTACGAGACTGACGAGCTACCCGACGCCGAGCGCGTGGGCGATGCCGGCCGCGATCTGGTCGGCGGTCAGCTGTTCCGAGTCAAAGGTCTTGTCGGCGGGTATCGCCGGGAGCAGCTGCCGGAAACGGTCGTGTGCGCGGCGATGGAAGGCCGGATCGCGCGAGATTACGCGTGTCGGATCGGCCTGTGCGCGCGCGAGCGTCACGGACACCGGCGCGTCGATGACGACCCACAGCGCGGCCGCGTCGTGCGGGAGGGTACGGACGAGCGCGTCCTGTTCCTCGGCCGTCCAGAACGGCCCGACCGCCACGACGTGGTCGACGTCCGACCGCAGCCACTGGCCGACGAGCGCACCGTGCGCTTCGTGCGCCGCGAACCACAAGCCGGCCGCGCCCGCTCCCGGTGCCCCGACCATCGCCGCTATGTCGTCGACGTCCGCGATCACGACAGTGTTGCCATGGTCGGTCAGGCGTTGGGCAAGCTTTTCCGCGACCGTGTTCTTACCGGCCGCGATCGGGCCGGTGAGGACCACGAGTCGCGGCCTCACCGCACGGGGGCGTCCGCTCATCGTGCTCACCATGGTGGGTGACCGCCCGCCAGGCAAGCGGGATTCGTGAGGGCCTGGGCCGGTCCCCGGCTACGGTGTACGGTATGGCCCGACGCCAGCGCCCGCCTGCCGCCGTACGGGCGCCCGGTGGCTCGCATATCGTCGAGCTCGCACCCGATTCCGCCCGTCCGGGCGGCCGTATCCTGTCGGTCGACGGCGTGGCTCAGTCCTATGTGGACATGGCGGATCCGACGTACCTGCATTTCGACTACGTGCGCCGGATGGCCTCGGTCATCGACGCGGCTGCGCCCCGGCGCCAGCCGGTACGCGCCCTTCACCTGGGCGGCGGCGGCTTCACGCTCCCCCGCTACCTGGCCGCGACCCGCCCCGGCTCCAGCCAGGTTGTGGTGGAGCGCGACGTTGCCCTGCTCGAGCTCGTCCGCCGCGAGCTTCCCCTGCCCCGAGGGGACCTGCGGGTCCACCTGGCCGATGCCCGAGAAGCGATAGAGGCCGAGCCGGCCGCCAGCTACGACCTTGTGCTCGCCGACATCTTCCAGGCGGCCCAGATGCCGGAACACGTCGCCAGTGCCGAGTTCGCGGCGCAGGTGGCGCGGGTGCTGCACCCCGACGGGCTCTACACCGTCAACCTGACCGACCTGCCCCCACTGGTCTACTCCCGGGTCCAAGCGACGACACTGCGCACCGCGTTTCCCGACGTCTGCCTGATCGCCGGCCGGGCGATGCTCCGCGGCCGGCGGTACGGCAACGTCGTGCTGGCGGCCGCACGCAAACCGGGCCGGCTACCGGTAGCCCGACTGACCACGCACGCGCTCCGCGACCCGGTTGCCGGCGTGGTGCTGCACGGCGAGGCCCTGGACCGCTTCGTCGCCGGCACCCGGCCGATGCACGATCCCCGCACGGAGAGCCTTGGACCACCACAGTCCGAAGTGGACTAGACACGACCGGGCCTGCCACACCTCTTCTCGATCTCGCACAAGTGTTCTAACATGCTGATCATGGAGCTGGTGCATCGCCGCTGGTGGAACGGGCACTACGGGCGCATGGCGCGGCGCGACGTGGTGATCTTCATCGATGGGGACACCTGGCGGGTCGAAGCGTGGGAGGGCGGCCGCGAGGGCCGGGTGCGCGCCTGGGCACCGCCCGACGAGGAAGAGTGCCTGCTGCTTGCCGACGACCTGATGTCCGACTCAGAGGGATGGCGGGAACTGCCGACGTCGCGCCCGTGACCGTGGTCGACGGCGGTTCATGGCTCGTCCTGTGCCTGCTGTGGCAGCAGGTGCAGCCGGTAGCCCATGCCGGGCTCGGTGAGCAGATGCTGCGGGTGGGTGGGGTCGTCTTCGAGCTTGCGGCGCAGCTGCGCCATGTACTGGCGGAGGTAGTTCGTCTCCTTGGTGTACGTCGGGCCCCAGACCTGCTGCAGCAGCTGCCGCTGGCTGACCAGCCTGCCGGGATGCTCGGCGAGGATCTCCAGCAGCTGCCACTCGGTGGGGGTCAGCCGGACCGGCGTGCCGTCGGGGCCGTGGGCGAGCCGGTCGGCGACCTGGACGGTGTACTGGCCGATCCGCAGCGCGGCGGGGCGGGCGGGAGCGGTCGAGACCCGGCGGGTGGCGGCGCGGATGCGGGCCAGCAGCTCGTCGATACCGAAGGGCTTGGTGACGTAGTCGTCGGCACCCGCGTCGAGGGCGGCGACCTTGTCGGCGCTGCCCGCCCGGCCGGACAGCACGATGATCGGTGACGCACTCGTGCGTCGCAGTCCCCGGATGACGTCGACGCCGTCCATGTCGGGCAGGCCGAGATCGAGCACGACGAGGTTTGGCTGGGTGCCGGAGGCCGCGCTGAGGGCGCTCGCGCCGTCGGCGGCGGTGTCCACGTCGTAGCCACGGGCGCGAAGGTTGATACCCAGCGTGCGCAGGATCTGGGGCTCGTCGTCGACGACCAGTATCCGGATCATGTGGCCTCCGGTTTCGTGGTGGTGCGCCGGCGCAGCCGCTGGACGATGGCGCGGTCGGTGGTCTCGGCCACGCGAGCCGCCGCGGCCGCCTCGGCCGCGAGGTCCTGGCGGGCATCGGCTGACGGCAGGGTGAGAATCATGGTGAGGCCGCCGCCGGGGGTGGTGTCGGGGACCAGGCTACCGCCCATCGCTTCGGCGAGGCCGCGGGACAGGGCAAGACCGAGGCCGACGCCGTTGTGGTTGTCGCGGTCGCCGAGCCGTTGGAACGGCTGGAACATGTGCTCGCGCGCGCCTTCGGCGATGCCCGGGCCCTGGTCGATCACGCGGAGCTGCACCGTCCCGGCGTGTTCGCTGGCGGTGATCCTGGGTGGTTGCCCGGCCGGGCTGAACCGCAGGGCGTTGCCGATGACGTTGACGAGTACCCGTTCGAGCAGGGCCGGGTCGGCGCGGGCGGCGGGCAGCTCGGGCGGGATGCGCACGCGAACTGCGCGGGCGTGCGGGCCGAGCTCGTCGAGCGCACGCGGCACGGCATCCTCCAGGCCGATCTCGGTGAGCGCGAGGCCGAGCGCGCCGGCCTGCAGGCGGCTCATGTCGAGCAGGTTGGCGACCAGCCGGGCGAGCTTGTCCAGGGACTCGTCGGCGGCGGCGAGCAGCTCGTCGCGGTCTTCGTCGGAAAAGTCGACGTCGTGGCTGCGCAGGCTGGTGACGGCGGCTTTGGCGGAGGCGAGCGGGGTACGCAGGTCGTGGCTGACCGCGGCGAGCAGCGCGGTGCGCATCTTGTCCGCCTCGGCCAGGGGCCGGGCGGTGGCGGCCTCCTCGGACAGGCGTTCCTGCCGCAGCGCGAGCGCGGCCTGGGCGGCGAACGCCTCGACGATGCGCCGGTCGGCGGCGGGCAGCGGGTGGCCGCGCAGCACGAGTGCCAGGTCGTCGTCGATCGGTACGTCGGTGGCCCCCTCGCCGGGCGCGGCGCAGGGCCGGCCGCCCACGGTGGCGGCGATCCGCCAGGAGTTGGGGTCGTGAGGCCGGTCCGGGCTGGGCGGCGCGTCCGGGCGGCGTTCGAGCAGCGTCACGGACTCCAGGCCGAAGGTCTCGCGGAGCCGTTCGAGCAGCGCGGCAAGGGGCCGGTCGCCGCGCAGCACGCTACCGGCGACGGTGGCCAGCGTGGAGGCGTCGGCGCTGGCGTGGGCGGCCTCCCTCGTGCGCCGGGCGGCGGTGTCCACGACCGCGCTGACCGCCACCGCGACGATCACGAACACGGCCAGCGAGAGCAGGTTTTCGGTCTCGGCAATGGTGAACGTGTTGATCGGGGACGTGAAGTAGTAGTTGAGCAGCAGCGAGCCGGCCAGGGCGGTGAGCACCGCCGGCCACAGCCCGCCGACCAGGGCCACGAGGATGACCCAGGACAGGTAGAACAGGATGTCGGAGGCGAGCGCGAGATCTCCGCGCAGCGCGGCCAGCACGACGGTGAGCAGCGGCAGGCCGAACACCGCGAGCGCGAAGCCGGCGATCCGGCGCGAGCGGGACAGCGCGGCCTGGCCGGTGAGCAGCGGACGGCGGCGGCCCTGGCCGATCTGCTCGTGGGTGACCAGATGTACGTCGATCGGCCCGGACCGGGCCGTGGTGGTGACCCCGATGCCGGTGGAGAACAGCTGCGCCAGCCGGCCCCGGCGGCTGGCACCGAGCACGAGCTGGGTGGCGTTGACGCCGCGGGCGAAGTCGAGCAGGGCGTGTGGCACGTCCGCCCCGATGACCTGGTGGTACGTGCCGCCGAGGCTCTCCACCAGCAGTCGCTGCCGGGCGAGCAGGGCCGGGTCGGCGCCGGCCAGCCCGTCGGAGCGGGTGACGTGCACCGCGAGCAGTTCGGAGCCTTTGCTGCGGGCGGCGATCCGGGCTGCGCGACGGATCAGGGTGTCGCCTTCCGGGCCGCCGGTGAGCGCGACGACCACCCGCTCGCGCGTCTCCCAGGTGCCGCCGATGCGGTGTTCGGCGCGGTAGCGGTCCAGCTGCTCGTCGACCTTGTCTGCCAGCCACAGCAGGGCCAGCTCGCGCAGCGCGGTGAGGTTGCCGACCCGGAAGTAGTTGCCCAGCGCCGCGTCGATCTTGTCCGCCTGGTAGACGTTGCCGTGCGCCATCCGCCGGCGCAGCGCCTCGGGCGTCATGTCGACAAGCTCGACCTGCTCGGCCCGGCGGACGACCTCGTCCGGCACGGTCTCGTGCTGCACGACGCCGGTGATCTGCTGCACCACGTCGTTGAGTGACTCCAGGTGCTGGATGTTCACTGTGGACAGTACTGTGATGCCGGCGTCGAGCAGCTCCTGGATGTCCTGCCACCGCTTGGTGTTGCGGGAGCCGGGCACGTTGGTGTGCGCGAGCTCGTCGACGATCGCGACCTCCGGCCGGCGGGCGAGGACCGCGTCCACGTCCATCTCCTCGAAGGTGGTGCCCCGGTAGGCCATCTGTTTGCGGGGCACCACCTCGAGGTCGCCGACCATCTGCGCGGTGTGCTTGCGGCCGTGCGTCTGCACGAAGCCGACCACGACGTCGGTGCCCCGCTCCTTGCGGCGGTGGGCCTCTTCGAGCATGGTGAAGGTCTTGCCCACTCCGGGGCCGCGCCGAGGTAGATGCGCAGTTGGCCGCGTGCCATGAGGTCTATCCTGCCGCGTTACCGGGGAAACTCGCGGTCTAAGGCCAGGTTGAGCGCCAAGACGTTGACGCCCGGCTCGCCCATGAAGCCCAGCGCCCGCCCGTCGGTGTTCTTGTCGATCAGCGCTCGGACGGTCCGCACGTCCGCGCCGCGTTCCCGGGCCACCCGGGGGGCCTGCAACCGGGCGTAGGCGGTGCTGATGTGCGGGTCCAGGCCGCTGCCGCTGGCGGTGACCGCGTCCGCCGGGACGGCCGGCTCGGCCGGGGCGTCGCCGCGGACCGGGACGATCACGGCGCCTTCGGCGCGGTAGTCGACGCCGACCTGGGCGCTCTGCACCGGTACACCTTCGTATCGGGCGATGAACGGGGTGCCGGTCTGGTTGACGCTGACCACGCGGGTGACCGGACCGGTGAGGCCGTCGCGGTGGAAGACGGCCAGGACCGCGCCCACGCCGTCCGCGGTGCAGTACGGGCGGCTGCCGTCCACGCCCTCCAGCCGCCCGATGGCGAGGCTGCGGGCGCACACCTGGGTCAGCAGGCTCTGCGACGCGCCGTCCGGGTTGTCGGCGAGCGTGTCGACGATGCTCTCCGGGCCGAGGTTGCTGGCCGCGGTCGCGGTGGGGTCGTAGCCGTCGCCGGCGGCGGACGGGCGGGACTGGAAGTACGCCGGGATCGGGTTGCCGCCGGCGTCGGTGAACGCCTGCCCGATCAACGAGCTGCCGACGCTCTGGCCGGCCGCGTTTTGGACCAGCGAGCCGCGGGCGTTGTCGCGCAGCCCGGGCAGCTGGGCGACGCCGACCATGGCGAGCGGGTAAGCGAGTCCTAACAGGACGGTGAAGACGAGCAGCGCGCGCAGCGCGGCGAGGTGCTGGGCGAGCCATGCGGGTAGGCGCATCACGAGATCCCTGGGACGAACTGGACGAGCAGGTCGATGAGCTTGATACCGGCGAACGGCACGACCACGCCGCCGAGGCCGTAGATCCACAGGTTGCGGGTCAACAGCTTCGACGCGCTGGACGGCCGGTACCGCACGCCGCGCAGGGCGAGCGGGATGAGCGCGACGATGACGAGGGCGTTGAAGATGACCGCGGACAGGATCGCCGAGGTCGGTGAGGCCAGGCGCATGACGTTCAGGTTGTCCAGCGACGGGTACACCGCGGCGAACATCGCCGGGATGATCGCGAAGTACTTGGCGATGTCGTTGGCGATGGAGAACGTGGTCAGCGCGCCGCGGGTGATGAGCAACTGCTTGCCGATCTCCACGATCTCGATCAGCTTGGTGGGGTCGGAGTCGAGGTCGACCATGTTGCCGGCCTCTTTGGCGGCTGAGGTACCCGTGTTCATGGCGACGCCGACGTCCGCCTGGGCGAGCGCGGGCGCGTCGTTGGTGCCGTCGCCGGTCATCGCGACAAGCCGGCCGCCCTCCTGCTCCTTCTTGATGAGAGCCATCTTGTCTTCGGGCTTGGCTTCGGCGAGAAAGTCGTCCACGCCGGCCTCGTCGGCGATCGCCTTGGCGGTGAGCGGGTTGTCGCCGGTGATCATCACGGTACGGATGCCCATCCGGCGCATCTCGTCGAAGCGCTCGCGCATGCCGGCCTTGACCACGTCCTTGAGGTGGATGACGCCAAGCGCGCGGGCGGTGGTACCGCTGGGGTCGGTGACGCATTCGGCGACCACGAGCGGGGTGCCGCCGGTGGCGGAGATCCCGTCGACGAGCGGGCCGACCTCGTCCGTGGGGTGGCCGCCGTTGTCGCGTACCCATTTCATCACCGCCGCCGCGGCGCCCTTGCGGATCCGGCGCACCCGGCCGTCCTCGTTCAGGTCCACACCGGACATCCGGGTCTGCGCGGTGAACGGCACGAAGTGCGCGTGGGGGATGAACCCTTCGTCCCGGGCGCGCAGCCCGTACTCCGTCTTGGCCAGGACCACCACGGAGCGCCCCTCCGGTGTCTCGTCAGCCAGGCTGGACAGCTGCGCCGCGTCCGCGACCCGCGCGGCGGTGACGCCCTCGACGGCGAGGAACTCGGATGCCTGCCGGTTGCCCAGCGTGATCGTGCCGGTCTTGTCCAGCAGCAGGGTGTTGACGTCGCCGGCGGCCTCGACCGCGCGGCCGCTGAGGGCGAGCACGTTGCGCTGCACGAGGCGGTCCATGCCGGCGATGCCGATCGCGGACAGCAGCGCCCCGATGGTGGTGGGGATCAGGCACACCAGCAGCGAGACGAGCACGATGCCGGTGACGCCGTCGCCGTCGATCGCCTGGGTGTCCGGTGCGGCGGCCTGGAAGCCCTTGGCGAAGATCGCCATCGGCTGCAGGGTCACCACGGACAGCAGGAAGATGATCGTGAGCGCGGCGAGCAGGATGTTCAGCGCGATCTCGTTCGGCGTCTTCTGCCGGTTGGCACCCTCGACGAGCGCGATCATCCGGTCGATGAAGCTCTCCCCCGGCTTCTGGGTGATCCGCACGACGATGCGGTCGGAGAGCACCTTCGTGCCACCGGTCACCGCGCTGCGGTCGCCGCCGGACTCCCGGATCACCGGCGCGGACTCACCGGTGATGGCCGACTCGTCCACCGACGCGATGCCCTCGACCACGTCACCGTCGCCGGGAATCACGTCGCCGGCCTCACATACCACGATGTCGCCCTGCTTGAGGTCGACGGCGTCGACGCTCTCCTCGCGGATGCTGCCGGTCCCCCATCCCACCAGGCGGCGGGCGACCGTGTCCTGCTTGGCTTTGCGCAGGCTGGCGGCCTGTGCCTTGCCCCGCCCTTCGGCGACCGCCTCGGCGAGGTTGGCGAAGACCACGGTGAGCCACAGCCAGATCGTGATCAGCCAGGCGAAGGCCGTCGGTTCGGTGATGGCCAGCACGGTGGTGAACACCGCGCCGACCTCGACGATCAGCATCACCGGGTTGCGCCACAGGGTGCGCGGGTCGAGCTTGCGCAGTGCGTCGGGCAGCGAGGTCCACAGCTGCTTCGGGTCGAGCAGCCCGCCGCCCACCGGCTTTGCCCGCTCCAGCGGCGCCTGCGATGTCACTGACGTGACAGTCATTGTCTGTCTTTCCTTTGCTTGACGGGCGCTTGACGGGCGGCTCAGAGGCCCTCGGCCAGCGGGCCGAGCGCGAGCGCGGGCAGGAAGGTGAGCGCGACGAGAACGACCGTCACGCCGGCGACCATGCCGACGAACAGCGGCCGGTGGGTCGGCAGCGTGCCGGCCGACTCGGGCACCGGCTGCTGCTTGGCCAGCGAGCCGGCCAGGCCGAGGACGAGCACGAGCGGCAGAAACCGGCCCAGCAGCATCGCCAGCCCGAGCGCGGTGTTCCACCAGGCGGTGTTCACCGTGATGCCGGCGAATGCCGAACCGTTGTTGTTCGACGCCGACGTGAACGCGTACAGCACCTCCGAGAAACCGTGCGGACCGACGTTCAGCGCGGTGCCGTGGTTGCTCGTCGCCATCGCCGCCGCGGTCCCGATCAGGACCAGGGCCGGAGTGACCAGGAAGTACAGCGAGGCGAACTTGATCTCGCGGGCGCCGATCTTCTTGCCCAGGTACTCCGGGGTGCGGCCGACCATCAGACCGGCCACGAACACCGTGATCACGGCCAGGACGAGCATGCCGTACAGGCCGGCGCCGACGCCGCCGGGCGCGACCTCGCCGAGCATCATGTTGACCATCGGCATCATGCCGCCCAGGGCGGTGTACGAGTCGTGGAAGGAGTTGACCGCGCCGGTGGAGGTGAGCGTGGTGGCCGCGGCGAACGTCGCGGAGTTGGAGACGCCGAACCGGACGTCCTTGCCCTCCATGGCGGCGGACACCGCCTGCGGCACCGTGCCGTTGCCGGACAGTTCGAACGCGTTCGTCAACGCGATGCTGGCGATCGCCAGGATGCCCATGACGGCGAGGATCGCGTAGCCCTGGCGGTTCTGGCCCACCATGCGGCCGAAGACGCGGGGCAGGCTGAACGGGATCACGAAGATCAGGAAGATCTCGATCCAGTTCGTCCACGACGTGGGGTTTTCGAACGGGTGGGCGGAGTTGGCGTTGTAGAAGCCGCCGCCGTTCGTACCCAGCTCCTTGATGGCCTCCTGCGAGGCGACCGGGCCGCCGGTGACGTGCTGCGTCGCGCCGGCCAGGGTGGTGACGTCGGTGCCGCCGGACAGGTTCTGCACCGCGCCGCCGATGACGAGCGCGATCGTGGCGAGCACGCTGATCGGCAGCAGGATGCGGATGGTGATCCGGGTCAGGTCGACCCAGAAGTTGCCCAACCGGTCGGTCTTGCGGCGGGCGAAGCCGCGCACCAACGCGACCGCGACCGCGATACCGACCGAGGCGGAGACGAAGTTCTGCACGGCCAGGCCGGCCATCTGCACCAGGTGGCCCATTGTGGACTCGCCGGAGTACCACTGCCAGTTGGTGTTCGTCACGAAGGACACCGCGGTGTTCCACGCGCCGTGCGTCATCACGTTGTCGAAGCCGAGCGACAGCGGCAGGTAGCTCTGCAATCGCATGAACGCGTACAGGAACAGGATCGAGACCGCCGAGAAGGCCAGGACGCTGCGGGCGTACACGCCCCAGGTCTGCTCGCCGCTCGGGTTGACGCCGACAAGGCGGTAGATGCCGCGCTCGACGGCAGAGTGCTTGGTGCCGCTGACGACCCGGTACATGTAGTCGCCCAGAAAGCGGTACGCCACGGCGAGGGCGGCGACCAGCGAGAGGACGAAGAGCAGGCCCATCAGAACCGCTCCGGAAACAGCAGGGCCGCGACCATGAAGATCGCCAGGCCGGCGGCGACGATCAGGCCGATCAGGTTCACGGCGTTCACAGCCGCTCCACCGCCCGCACCACCAGGGCGAGGAGCGCGAACAGCCCCACCGTCAACAGCACCAGGGCTACATCGGCCACTGGAGCGCCTCCTTCGAAAAGCCGTAAAACGCGTATATCGGTTGTACCGCTCCGGACCCGCCGGCTACACCAACTCGCGGGTGGCCGCCGGGACGACCGTGCCGGGCAATAGAAACGCCTGCTCGCGGTCGCCGTAAGGGCCCTTGACGGGATCCATACGCCGGAAGGGCCTTTCTTGACGTGATCTTGACGCCGGCAGGGCTCCCGGGCAGTGGCGTCCCCGCCGGCTGGCCTCCGCGCCGGCTTCGTCGAGACAGGGCGTAGGCGTGGGACTTGATCTATAGAGCCGCGCCGGCTATCCGGGCGGCCCCATGATCAAGGTTTAGGGCCAGGGGATTCGGGAGCGAGCGCATGGACGGTGGACACCAGGGCTGATCGGCCGTGTTGCGGCCACCGATCGAGCCGATGCTGGCCAAGCCGGTACCCGACCTGCCGCCCGAGGGCCGTGGCGGCGGCCTGCTGCTGGAGCCCAAGTTCGACGGGTTCCGGACCATCGCCTTCCGGTTGCCCGACGGCGTACACCTGCAGTCCCGCAGCGGCCGCAACCTGACCGCCTACTTCCCGGACGTGGCCCGGACCCTGCGCCGGTGGCTACCGGTAAACGCCGTGCTCGACGGGGAACTCGTCGTCTGGGAGCCGGACCGCGACCGCACCAGCTTCGCCCAGCTCCAGCACCGCCTCGTCGCCGGCGCCGCCGTCCGCCAGCTCGCCGCGCGGTACCCGGCGACACTCGTCGCCTTCGACCTGCTGCAAACGCCGGACGGCGACAACCTCATGCCCCAGCCCTTGATCCGCCGGCGCGCCAGCCTCACCGACCTACTGGCGGACATGCCGGGCACCCTGACGCTGTGCCCGCAGACCACCGACCGGGACGAAGCCGCCGAGTGGGTGGCCGCCTGGACCGCCGCCGGGGTCGAGGGCCTTGTCGCCAAGAACCCGCACGGCCGGTACACGCCCGGACGGCGCGGCTGGCTCAAAATCAAGACAAGACTCGGTACCGAGGCAGTCATCGGTGGCATCACCGGCACGCTCAGCCAACCCGACACCGTCCTGCTCGGCCGCTTCGACGCCACCGGCCGCCTCCGGCACGTCGGCCGCAGCCACCCGCTGTCCCCCACACAGCAGCGCGAGCTCGCACCCGTGCTCTCCCGCGCCCCGCACCACCGCCGCGGCGGCATCGACCACCCCTGGCCGCAGCCGTTGCCGGCCGGCTGGTCCGGCCACTTCCAGAAGGCCGAACCCCTCTCCTACGTGCCGGTCGAACCGACCACCGTCGTCGAGGTCGACACCGACGCCGCACTCGACCGGCACCGCTGGCGCCACCCCGTCCGCTACCTACGCGTACGCCTGGACATGTCCGTCTACGACGTGCCGCTCCTGGTCGACGAATAACCGCGCACAAGATCCCAGACAGGCACGTTGACGCAGGTCACCGGCATTTCGCCGGTTGCCCCGAGCACACCCCGAGCCTTACCCTCGCTTCGAACATGTGTACGTACGACGGTGCTCCTCCCGCGCGCAGCACGCACCACCCAGGCGAAGGGACTCATGGTGTCGCAGCCCGCCTCCACCGCCGAGGGCTCCGGCCCCACGCGGCTGGCGCGGCTGCTGGAGCAGGTCAACCAGGCCGGCGGCCGGCGAGACCGGACCAGACACCTGACCCGCCTCGTCGAACGCGCCGCCAGCGTCGAGGACACCCCGCCGAGCACGGCGGACACGCTGCCCGTGGTGCCGGAGCTGGCACCGCTACTGCCGGCCGGCACGCTGCGCCGCGGCGGCGTGTACCAGGTGACGGGTTCCGGATCGCTGCTGTGGACGCTGATCGGAGGAGCGATGACCTCGGGCGCGTGGTGTGCCGTCGTGGGCATGCCGGCCATCGGGCACGCCTCCGCCGTGGCACCCGAGTACGCGGTCGACCTGACCCGACTGGCGTTCGTCAACGCACCCGGCCCCGAGTGGCCGGCGGTCGTGGCCGCACTGATGGACGGCATCGACCTGGTCATCCTGGCACCACCGCCACAGGTGAGCGCACCGCTGGCGCGGCAGCTGCGGGCAAAGGCCCGCACGCACGGCTCGGTCCTGATCTGCGCGAGCCAGTGGCCGCACCCGCCGGTCTCCTGGCCCGACACCGACCTGAGCGTGACCGTGACCCGCCAGCAGACGTTCGGCCTCGGGCTCGGACGCGGCCGGATCCGCAGCCGCGCACTCACCGTGCAAGCGGTCGGACGCGGCGCCGCCGCCCGGCCGCGCGAGGTCACGCTGCAGGTGCCACCCGCGTCGCTGCAGGCCGGTGCCGCGCCGACCCCGTCCACAGCGCCTCAGGACACCCGGGACGGCGGCGCCGTCGCCCTCGGCGCGGAGAGGCTGGCCGGCTAGCGCACCACCGCCGCCGGCAGGTCCGCCGGCGGTCGCCGATCGTTATGGAAGGAACGGATTCCAACTCTCATGATCAACGAAGCGGAACGGGGACGCGCGGTGAATACGGATGCGGCGGTGGTATTGCAGTGGGTGTTCGCGCCGGTGCTGGCCGGGCCGGAGGCGTCCCCGTACGCCGGGCAGGCCGGTAAGACCGTGCGGTCGGTGGGCCGGCGCGCGGCCGCCGACGGACGCGTCGAGGTCGTGCTGGCGGACGGCGAGACCGTGCGCGCCCTCCGCCACGAGCTGCGGCCCGGATGATCTACCGCTGCCGGGTCGGAAGGCTCTCGATGGCCCGCTGGAGAGCGCGGGAGACCTGGCCGAAGACGATGCCGTCGCGGGTCTTCAGCAGCAGCACGCGGCAGCCGCGATGATAGGCCCACAACTCCTGTCTGGGCGGCCACCGGTACACCGACACCACGGCGACCAGGCACGGCACGAGCACCGCCACCGCCGCCATCGCCCAGCCGGCGAGCGAGCCGACCATAGTCATGATCGGAATGGCGGCCGTGACGTCGAGGGCCGCCACGACCAGCGCCCCCTGCGCGGCGGGGTGTAACCCACCGCGTGCGCGAACCACCTGCTCAAGATCGGCCACTCGGTACCGGTGACCGCGCGTGTAGATCCACTGTCGTGTCACCACCAGCTCGGGCGTGGCGTAGAGGACGACCGCCGCGGCGTCATCGGGTTGTGTGACTGTCATGACCAGCTCCAATCTCGTCACGGAAAGTGTCCGAAGAAGGCGACGCGGAAAGCAGAGGTCGAGGGCCCTGCCGGCGGCGTGACCAAGGTCCCGAACCGGACGCGCACCACGAACCGGACTCCTCGGACCAGGGCCTCTACCAGCCAAAACATCGTGTACCGCGGAACGCCGTAACGATCAGTGACAAGAGCCGGCTGAACAGCCGACCACCGGCGGGCGACCGGAAGCCGGCCCGCTCAGTGGGGCGTGCCGAACCAGCGGGCGAGGTGGCCGTCCAGGTCCCGCTGCTCGTCGCCGATCCAGGCGACGTGGCCGTCGGGGCGCAGCAGGACGCACGGAGCGTCCAGTGCCGCGGTGGCGTCCCCGAGGTAGTCGACCCGATCCGACCAGCCGCCGGCGGTCAGCCGTTCGGTGCGGTCCAGCAGCAGGCCGCGGCCACCGTGCAGCAGGCCGTAGAGGCGGCCCTGTTTGACGTCGATGTCGGGCAGGCGGCGGCCGAGCAGGTCGGGGCCGGCGCCGAAGTCGTAGCGGATGCCGGTAGCGGCGATCTTCTCGATCAGGTGGCGGTTCACCTCGTTGAAGTCCATCAGCTCGGCGAGCAGCCTGCGCACGGCCCGCGGGCCCGGCTCGACGGACAGCAGTTCCATCTGGGCGCGGGTGTTGTCCAGCACGTCCTCGGCGACCGGATGGCGTTCGGCCTGGTACGTGTCCAGCAGCGCTTCCGGCGCCCAGCCGCGCACCTGCGCGGCAAGTTTCCAGCCGAGGTTGAACGCGTCCTGCACGCCCAGGTTGAGGCCCTGCCCGCCGATGGGTGGGTGGATGTGTGCCGCGTCGCCGGCCAGCAGCACCCGCCCGACCCGATAGCGTTCGGCCAGCCGGGTGGCGTCCCCGAAGCGGGACAACCAGCGCGGGGAGTGCACGCCGAAATCGGTGCCGGCGACGGCACGCAGCTGTTGCTTGAAATCGTCGAGGGTGGGCGGTTCGGCACGGGCGCTCACTCCCGCGGCGGGGACGACGACGCGGTAGAGCCCGACGCCCGCGGGCCCGATGATGAGCCGCTTGTCGGTCTCACGGACCTCGGTCACCTTGGCGGCGACCTCCTCCTGCGGCATCCCCACTTCCATCTCGCCCATCAGCGTCTCGGTCCGCGAGGGCTCCCCGGGAAAGCCGACGCCGAGCATTTTGCGCACCGTGCTGCGCGCGCCGTCACAGCCGACCAGGTACCGCGAGCGCAGCCGCTCCCCGCTGGCCAGCTCGACGGTCACGCCGTCGCCGTCCTGCGCGAAGCCGGCCACCGCGTCACCGTGCCGGACCTGCGCGCCGAGTCCGATCGCATGTTCCTCGAGCAGCTTTACGATGACCGGCTGCGGGATGCCCAGCAAATAGGCGTACGCGGAATTGAGGCCGTCCGGCACAGGCTTGTTGATGGCGGCGAAGAAGCCCGCGGCCGGACGCTGCCTTCCGCGTTCGTGAATGCGCTTTAGCAGGCCGCGCATTGCCATCAGCTCGATACTGCGAATATGCAGCCCGACGATGCGCACGAACGACGCGGGCTCGGTTGCCTTCTCCAGGACGAGCACCCGCACGCCGTGCAGCCGCAGCTCGGCGGCGAGCATCGCACCGGTCGGCCCGCACCCGACAATGATTACGTCGAACATAGGTGTTGCCTTTCAGGAGTGCCTTTGGCGAGGCGCTCCCGGCGACACCTACCTCAATCGCCCGACCGTGACGGCGAGTGGGAGCACCCACATCGATACAACGTTCATGGGTCTCACCTCCTCAGGCGGTGTCGCGGTCAGCTGCAAGCTACAAGCCCGCGCATCGTCCCGTCCACTCTTTTCCCCGCGCCCGCGGGCGTACGGTGTGGTGATGGAGCCAGGCGACCCGGCGCAGGTGTTGGTCGTCGGTGCCGGTCCGACCGGGCTGGCGCTGGCCGCGCAGCTGACCGCGTTCGGGGTGCGGGTGCGGCTTGTCGACCGGGCCGCGGATCGGGTACACGAGTCGCGCGCGCTGGCGATCCAGCCCCGAACCCTGGAGGTGCTGGCCGGCCTCGGAGTGACCGAGCGCCTGGTGGCGGCGGGAAACCGGATGGTGCGGCTGGTGCTGCACGTGCGGGGACGGGCGTTGAGCCTGCCGATGTTCGATTTCGGCCTGGCCGACACCGCGTACCCGTACCTGCTGTTTCTGTCCCAGGCCGAGACGGAGCGGATCCTGACCGAGCACCTGGCCGCCGCCGGGGTGGTGGTGGAGCGGCAGGTCGAGCTGACCGCGCTCACCCAGGACGGCGACGGGGTCAGCTGCGAGCTGTCGCACGGTGACGGCCGAGCCGAGGTGGTCGCCGCGCGGTACGTGGTGGGGTGCGACGGCGCGCACAGCAGCGTCCGCCGGCTGGCCGGGATCGGGTTCGAGGGCGGCACCTACCCGCAGACGTTCGTGCTGGCCGATGTGGACGCCGACGGGATCGAGCCTGGGGCGGCACACGTGTTCATCGGCGACCGCGGCCCGCTTTTCTTCTTCCCCCTGGGTTCGCCGGCGACCTGGCGGCTGCTGGCCATCCGCCCGCCCGCCGAAGTGGACGATGGCCGGCCGGTCGACCTGCCGGCGGTGCAGGACCTGGCCGACGAGTACACCGGCGGTGGTGTGCGGCTGCGGGATCCGGTGTGGATGACCGACTTTCGCATACACCTGCGCGCCGCTACCGCCTACCGGAGCGGCCGGGCGTTCCTGGCCGGCGACGCCGCGCACATCCACAGCCCGGCCGGAGCACAGGGCATGAACACCGGTATCCAGGACGCGGTCAACCTTGCCTGGAAGCTCGCACACACCCTGCGCGGCGCCACACCTCGGCTGCTGGACACCTACGAGACCGAGCGGCTTCCGGTGGGCCGGACGGTGTTGCGGTTTACCGACCGGGCGTTCACCGCCGCCACCTCCACCACGCCCCTGGTGCGCGCGGCCCGCGCCCGCGTGCCCGCCCTGCTTGTCCCGCTGGCCGCGAGGGCCAAGCGGGCACGCGCGTTCGTGTTCCGCAACGCCGCCCAGTTGGGCATCCGCTACCGCAACAGTCCACTGTCGACCGATAACGCCCGGTCGTGGCGGCGTGGCCCGCGACCGGGAGACCGGCTGCCCGACACCGCCGTGCTGCACAACGGCGAACGGACCACGCTGCACGCCGCGGTCGCCGCGCCAGCCTGGCATCTGATCGTCTGCGGTGCCAGCCCGCCACCGGCGGCCCTGGTGGAGCTCACGGGCCGGTACGAGGGGTGCTGGTCGTGCACCGGCTCACCGCCCAACCCGACCCGGGCGTCCTGCACGACCCGAGCGGGCAGGCCCTGCGCCGCCTCGGCCTGACCACCACCGACACCGCCCTACTGCTGGTCCGCCCGGACGGCCATGTCGGCTTCCGCACCGCTGAGCTGGCCGATCCCGGGCTGCCGGCCTATCTGGCCCGCTGGCTCTGACCGCGTCAGCCGACCACTCCACCGGATGTGCTCGGTACGGGGCCGACGCAATGCCTCGCGGACCGCGGCACCAGGAGCAGGGTGAGTCCGGTCGCCGAGATAAGGACCAGCGGCGTTCCGATGACCATCGCCGCGAACGAGAGCATGCCCTCACGCGCGTCGGCTGTCGCCGCCGCGACCATCACAGACGCGTACCCCGCCGTCGCCAGCAGTTGCACCGCGACGGCGACCATCCAGCTCCACCGGCGCGCCGCGCCCAACCGGACCGCGGAGCCGACCGCGAGGATGAGCAACCCGACCGGGCCCGCGCCCAGCAGAAGGCCCAGCCAGAGCGGACGCAGCTCCGGATCGGCCAGGAACAGCCCGGCAGCGTCAACACGGTGATGAGCGAGAGGATCAGGGCCTGAGCCACGAGGAGCATCCGGGCAAAGGGAAGAGGGGGCGGCACACGGCGATTCTCGGCCGGCGACGTCACGATCAAGCATCCGAATCCGTAACGAGCTCAGGCGCAACGCCAACCTGGTGGGGCGGTCCCGTTTCGGGTGGTCCGGTAAACGGGTACCGGCGGGCATGGACCGCAACTTCGTAAAGGCGCTGCTGTTCGCCTGGGACCGGCCGCAGTTCCGGTCCGGGCTACAGCACCTGATCGACCTTGACGAGGTGACCGCCCTGCTGGCGGCGCTTGCGGTCGAGGGCCACGACCACGAGGTCGAGCTGCGCGCGATGCAGCTGCTGCGCTCGGCGATGGACACGGCGGAGATCCGGCGGGCGACGCTGCTGCTGGTCGAGGCGGACGACGTCCGGCAGGGCCTCGTGGACGGGATCACCGAGAGCCTCGCCGACCGCCCGGGTTTGGCGCGGTCGATCCGGTCCGCATTGGACGACCCCGCTGTACGCGTCGAGATCCGCGCCGTGCTCGAATCCGCACCCGTGCGCGCGGTGATCTGGCAGGTGACAGAGGACCAGTTCCGGGGCCGGCGCTGGGCACTGATCCGGCAGGCCGTGGTGCTGCTGGTGCGGCACCGGCACGCCCGCCGCCTGGTGTGGGCCTTGAAGCGGCACGGGGTCCTGCGCGAGCTGCGGCGCCGGCCCGACCAGCAGGACCTGGTCGCCTGACCGCGCCGCAAACCCACGGGCTACGCCGGCGTGCCCTGTGCTTCGAGGATCTCGTCGAGCTTGCGCAGCGCCTCGTCGGCGGCCGCGGCCACGTCGGCGTCGTCGGGCTTGGCGCACACCTCGCCGAAGAGCTCCACGATGCGCTGCTGCAGCTCTTCGGTCGTCGCGGGCGCGAGGGTCTCGGTCATCGGTTGCCTCCTGTCAGAGCGCGTTACAGGCGCGGAAGATGTGTACGAAGGCGGGAATGCTGGCCGGGCCCTGAAACGCCGCGTACTCCGGCAGGACGATGCTCTGGTTCCACTTCCGCTTGTAGTCGAGCTGGGTGGCGGCCGGGTACACCGCTTCGCCGTGCTCCCACAGGAAGCTCATGAACCAGCGGAAAGCCGGGCTGCTGCCGGGCAGTTCCAGTTTCTCGTCGAGCCCGGTAAACGGGGTGAAGCCGAAATGCAGCCAGCGGACGCCCTCTTCCTGAAACTTGTCGATGGCGGCCTTGTTGATGGCTTCCATGACACCCGGAGAGAGGTCGGGGCGGCGCCGGCTCAGGTCGTGCATCCAGCCGGGCCGGCTGCCGTACACCGGCGAGTAGAGGATGTAGCCCGCCATCTTGCCGTCGACGAGCCCGATGAAGAGCCGGCGGTATCGCTGCGCCGGCCCACCGCATTGTCCGACAAGGAATTCGAGCTGTCGCTTTCCCTCGCCCTTGAGCGGCAGCCAAAGCCGGTCGATCTCTTCGACGGAAGCCTGCCACTCGTCGTAGTCGGCCTCGATGATGGTCAGGCCGTTGCGCAGCGCGCGGGAGATCTTGTTGCGCAGCTGCATGAACCTGGTGCCCGCGAGCGTGAACGTCTCCAGGTCGACCGCGTAGGAGGCGCCGATCTGGCTGACGCTGAACCCGCAGTCGGCGTACGTGAGCGCGTCCGCGCGCTGCAGCTGGACGGCGACGATCTCGCGCTCCTGCTCCTTGGCGAACGCCACGAACTCCGCGAGCAGCTCGCGGTACGACTCCTCAGGTGCGAACGGGCCCCCGAACTGTACGAAGTACCGGCCTGTCGCGCGGTACACGATGACGCCTTTTCGCCCTGGCGAAATAAAGTACGAGTTGCCCTGGCTCATTGCTAGAAATGAGCTCGGGTTGTCTGCTGACGCGTACTCCATGATGGTGTTTCGTACGTACTCAGTGGTCTCGACTGCCGTAATCATAGGTCACCTAATCCCATGTTGATCTTCGACAACCGGCATCGACAATCGTCACACGGCTACGCGGCCCTCCGCAAGCTCCCGACTGTGCCATGACGAGCCGAATCCCCATATCAGCTCGACGTCAGCGAATTGTCAGCTCGCCATCGACGTGGTCAGCCTTCAGTCAGTCGGCGGTCAGGAATCCCTATTAGCGTCCACGCTGAATCAACAGGAAATCGGAATCCCCCGGGAGAACTGACGTGACGGTGACTGGGATTACGAGCACCCGTGCATCCGAGAGTCCACCGGCCCGCACCAAACCATTGCTCAGCTATTCCCTGTATATCGGAGGAAAAGACGTAGAGGGAGTCGGCTGGGTATACACGGTCAGCGCGAAGTCGCTGCTGGAGGACGTCTTCACAAGCGTCCGCCTCAAGCGGGCCCTTGAACGGGACCCCGACCCGGCCTCCCCCGCCGCCCAGCACCCGTACGTGGTCGGCCGGTGCGCGGTCGTCGGTGACGACGAGATCGACCTGGCGACCGAGGCGGCCGCCGGCGCGGTCCGGGAGTGGGCGGCGTTTCCACTGGCCCAGCGGCTGGAGTTCGGCGCCCGCTTTCGCGAGCAGCTGATCGCACACCGGGAGACCATCCTGGAGATCCTGGTCGCCGAGGCGCACCCGATCACGCTGGCCCGCTGGGAGCTGACCTGCCTGCTGCAGGGCCTGAGCCCGGAGAGCATCTCGTACTACGAGTCGCAGATGCACGCCGAGTACACGCACGGCGGGCGGCGGCTGATCATCCGGCGGCAGGCGGACGGGGTCGTCGGGATCCACCCTCCGCAGAACGCGCCGCTGCCCAACTCCGGCCTGGCCATACCGATCCTGATGGCCGGCAACGCCGTGGTCGTACGCGCGCCGCGCAGCATCGCGCTGAGCACCCTCTACATCCTGCGCGGCCTCGCGGCGCCGCTGCTGGAGGAGATGGGCGCGCCGCCCGGCACGCTCAACGTGATCTGCGGTCGTCCACAGCAGACACTCGACCGCTGGCTCGAGCACCCCGCGATGAACGACATCCTCTACTCCGGCGGCAGCCCCGAAGGGCTGCGCTTCGAGCAGGAGTGCCTGAAGCGCGGCAAGAAGCCCATCCTCGAACTGGCCGGCAACGACGGCGTGGTGGTCTGGAAGGACGCCGACATCCCCAACGCCGTGCAGGCCATCACCGAGAGCTTCTTCGGCTCCGGACAGATCTGCATGGTGCCCAACTACGTGATCGTGCACCCGGACATCGCGGACGAGCTGATCGAGCGGCTGCGCGTAGCCACCGAGGCTGTCCGGCCCGGCTACCCCGACGACGAGAGCGTGCTGCTGTCGCCGGTGCGGCGCAGCGAGCGGTTCTTCGCGCTGCTGCGCCAGGCCCTGGAAGCCGGCGGCCAGCTCATCGCAGGCGGGCACCGGGTCGAGCTCGACGGCAGCCCGTCGCAGGCCGGCCAGTTCCTGCAGGCGACGGCGGTACGCACCGACGGTCTCCTGGACGCCCGCGAGCGTTTCGACATGGTCCGCGAGGAGACGTTCTTCCCGCTGCTGCCCGTGGTGGTACCCGAACCGACCCCCGACGACGTGCTGCTGGACCAGGTCATCGACTTCGTCAACGCCAACGCGTACGGGCTGCGGAACTCGCTGTGGTCCCGGTCGCCGGCCGTGGTCGACGAGTTCGTCCGGCACGTGCGCAACGGCGGGATGTTGAAAGTCAACGACTCGCACATCGGTTTCCTGCCCTACCTGCCGACGCACGGCGGCACGGGCCTGACCAGCGGCGCCTTCGGCGAGGCGAACTACCCGATCCTCAAGGCCTCCCACCTGCAGGGCGTGAGCATCAGCGAGGGTGTCTCACCCCGCGTCGCGATGCTCGATCTCTGACCGGACCACGACGGAAAGGACTGCGATGCGTTCGTTGGACATCGCGCGCGAGACCTGCGAGCGGTACCACCCCGGGCTCAACAAGAGCCTCGGCGAGATCCCCCTGCTGGAGCGCGAGGCCAAGGGAAGTTCGGTCGTCGAGGCCTTCCGCACCCACCAGGGCGCCTCGTTGCTGGTACCGGCCAAGTACGGAGGCTGCGGCGCCGACCCCCTCGAAGCCGTGCGGGTGACCCGCGCGATCGGCTCGTACTCGCCGTCGCTGGGCGCGGCGGCGACCATGCACAACTTCACCGCGGCCATGCTCTTCGCCCTCGCCGACCGGGTCGGGAAGCCCACCGAGTCGCAGGTGGAGCTGCTGTCCCGGATCGCGCCCGACGGGCTGCTGCTCGCCTCGGGATGGGCCGAGGGCAAGACCGAGCAGAACATCCTCAATCCCAGCGTGGTGGCCGTGCCGACGAACGACGGGTTCGTGGTCAACGGCGCCAAGAAGCCGTGCAGCATGTCCGCCTCGATGGACCTGCTGACCGCGAGCGCGATACTGCCCACAGAGGACGGTGCGCAGGCGCTGGCCATCCTGCTGATCCCCTCGGACTCCCCCGGCATCTCGATCCGGCCGTTCTGGTCGAGCAACATCCTGGCGGCCGCGCAGAGCGACGAGGTGCGCCTGGTCAACGTGCACGTGCCGGACCGCCTGATCATCCGGGCCACGCCGGAGGACCCGGGCCGGCTGGACGACCTGCAGGTCGCGGCGTTCATCTGGTTCGAGCTGCTCGTCACCTCCGCGTACGTGGGCGCCGCCAGCGAGCTGGTGACCCGGGTGCTCGAACGCTCGCGGGGCAGCATCAGCGACCGGGCGGCGATGTGCGTGCAGCTGGAGTCCGCCGTGTCGCTGACCGAGGGGACGGCCCGGGCCGTCCGCGACGGCATCGCCGGCGACGACGCGGTGGCGGCCGTCCTGGTCACCCGGTTCGCGGTACAGAAGGCGCTTGCCGCCGCTACCGAGATGGCGGTCGAGCTGCTGGGCGGCATCGCGTTCATCTCCTCCGGCGAGATCGCCTACCTGGCCGCGGCGGTGCACCCGCTGGCCTACCACCCGCCGTCGCGTACCAGCACAGCGGAGGCGCTCGTCGACTACTTCGCCGGCGGGCCGCTCGTGCTGTCCTGACCCACGTCCAAACCACTTGCACGGCTTCGCAAGGAGGACAACCGTGACCCTCTCCTTGGGCATCGACCAGAAGGAGTCGGCCGAAAACCAGATCCTCGGCCTGTACCGCAAGCATCTGAGCAAGGGCCGCGCGACGGTCGCCGAAATGTTCGGCAGCCGCATGGAAGTCGCCTCGTCCGGCGCGTGGCTGGAGACCGCCGAGGGCAGGAAGTACCTCAACTGCGGCGGGTACGGGGTGTTCATCGCCGGCGCCCGCCACCCGATCGTGATGGAGGCGGTGCGGCGCCAGCTCGAGCTGCACCCGATCTCGACCCGCATCCTGCTCGAGCCCACCGTCGGGCGCGCGGCGGAGGCGCTCGCCTCGGTCGTGCCGGCCTACCTCAACCGCATCCACTTCGCGGTCTCCGGCGCCGAGGCGGTGGAGACCGGCCTCAAGCTGGCGCGGGCACACGGCAAGCGCCGCCTCGTCTCGACCCAGATGGGCTACCACGGCAAGACGCTCGGCGCGCTGTCGGTGACCGGCAAAGCGGTGTACCAGAAGCCGTTCCGGCCGCTGCTGCCCGACGTCACCCACGTGCCCTTCGGCGACCTGCAGGCGTTGGAGCCGGAGCTGGCCGCGCACCCGGGCGAGGTCTGCGTGATCCTGGAACCGGTGCAGGGCGAGGGAGGCGTGCACCTGCCGCCTCCGGGCTACCTTCCGGCAGTCGAGGCGCTGTGCCGCAAGTACAACGGCTTCCTGATCCTGGACGAGGTACAGACCGGGATGGGACGGCTGGGCGAGTGGTGGGGCGCCGACCTGTACGGCATCACCCCTGACGTCCTGCTCACCGGCAAGGCGCTGGGTGGCGGTGTCATGCCGGTCTCGGCCGCGCTGGCCAGCCGCGAGGTCTTCGCCCCGTTCGACAAGGACCCTTACCTGCACACCGGCACGTTCACCGGCGCGCCCATCCTGATGGCGGCCGTGCAGGGCGCGATCGCGGCGGTCAAGGAGGACCGCTTGATCTCGAAGGCGGCGAGCCTCGGCGCCAAGCTGCTGCCGGAGATCACCCGCATCGCCAAGGAGAACTGCGACGAGCTGGTGGCCGAGGTCCGCGGCCAGGGCCTGATGATCGGCGTCGAGTTCCACGAGGCGGGCATGGCCGGCGAGATGCTCATGGAGCTGTTCAACCACGGTGTGGTGGCCAACCACTCGATGAACGGCAGCTCGGTGGCCCGGTTCACGCCACCGGCGATCCTCACCGACGGCGACGTCAACTTCCTGCTCGAGGCCTTCGACCGGGCCACCCGCGACCTTGTCGAGCACCAGGCCCGCGTCCGGGAAGGGGGCAAGTGACATGCGCAAGGTCATCCTGGACGCCGTGATCTTCGGCGAGCGCGCCGAGACAGTCTTCGAGAACGTGCTGCAGTTCCGGCTGTACCCCGAGCTGTCGCCGCACGTGCAGTCGACCACCGTCTACGAGTCACGCCCCAACCCGACCGGGTCGTCAAGCTGGGAGCTGCTGTTCCGCAGCGGGCTGCTGACCTGGTCGGAGACGGAGCGCTACCTCAAGGAGGAGCTGCGCGTCGAGTTCGAGCAGACCGACGGCGACTTCGACGAGTTCGGTGGCTTCTGGACGTTCGAGCAGGACGGCGACGACTGCGTCCTGCACTTCGAGTGTGACTTCGACTTCGGCATCGACAGCCTCGCCGGAATCCTGGACCCGATCGCCGAGCGGGTCATCAAGGAGACGGTGGCGTGGGCGATCGTCGGCCTGCACGAAAAGGTCCGGCTCGGCGGTGACCTGGAGCTCGTACCCGTAACCGATGGCGCGGGCATGGCCGGCGCCAGGAATTCCAACTAGAGGTGGTCCACCATGGACATGGCCAACCAGTTCGAAACCCCCAACACCTACCGCCTGCACCGCGCGGAGTACCTCTTCGGGCTCCTCGTCGCCCTGGTGCTGTTCATCATGCACATCGGCGAGATCAGGTGGATCCCGGCGATCCTGCTGTTCGTCTACATCGACCTGATCGGGTACATCCCCGGCGCGATCGCCTTCCGGCGCAGTAAGACCGGGCACATCAGCAAGGGCTACTACGTCGCCTACAACATCATGCACAGCATGGTGACGCAGGGCGCGGTGGCCGTGGTCTGGACGCTCGTCTACGGTCCAGATTGGACTCTGCTGGTGCTGCCGCTGCACCTGTTCGCCGACCGGGGCATCTTCGGCAACTTCCTCAAGTCGTTCAAGCTGCCCTTCGAGCCGGTGCCGAACCCCGCGTTCCAGCAGTTCATCCAGAAGCTCACCGGTGGCGGTGCCCCGGCCGCGTCCGAGCAGCCGGTGGCCACCGGCGCGGGTGCGACTCGATGACCGTCGACCAAAGGCCGAGCACCAAGCAGAACGCCCGCCGCCGCGCACTGCAGGCGGCGGCGGCGCGCCTGACCACCGGGGTGACCCTGCTGACCGCGGCGCACGAGGACACCGTGCACGGTGCCACCGTCAGCGCGGCGAGCCTTGTCTCCCGCGGCCCGCTCATCGTGGCCGCCGGGCTGCGTACCGGCTCCACGCTCACCAGGCTGGCGGTGGCCAGCGGCCAGTTCGCGGTCAACGTGCTGTCGGAGCGGCAGTCGCTGATCGCCGACTGGTTCGCCAATCCGGCCCGCCCGGCCGGGCACAAGCAGTTCGCGCTCATCGACTGGGAGCCGGACCCCGCCACCGGCCTGCCGCTGCTGCGCAGCGCACTGTCCGTACTGATCTGTCGAGTCCACGGCCACGTCGGCGCCGGCGACCACGAGCTGCTGCTCGGCGAGGTGGTCGACGGCACCGTCGGGGTCGGCGGCCCGCTGCTGAGTTTCGCCGGGGCCCTGCACGGCGCCGAGCTGCGCGACGTGATCCGTGGGCGGGCCGGCACCAGCCCTTGCACCACGACGCTGGACTGACCTTCGAAGGGACGTCGAATGACCACACCCACGAACGCGGAGACGGACTGGGACACCGCTCCCGGACTGCTCGACGGCGCGATGAACCTCAACCTCACGGCGAGCCAGTGCGACCTGAGCTACTGGCTGCGCAACGTCGCACAGGGCACCCTGGCCGGCCGGGCCGCCACCGGCCACGCCGAGCACGAGGGCACGCCGGAGCACATGCGCCAGCCCGGCCCGCTGCGCGACGCGCTGGTGATGGAGCTGGCCTACCGGTCGGTCGCCGAGGAGCAGGCCACCCGGGTGCTGTCCTACTACGTGGCCAACGCGCCGACGGTGCCGGACATGGAGTTCTACGCCACCCAGCTGCTGGACGAGGCGCGGCATTCGATGGTGTTCCGCGGCCACCTGCTGGAGATGGGCGTACCGGCCGACACCCTGCACGCCACCATCGCCGAGATCTCCGCCGACTACCGCCGTGACGTGGTCGACCCGATCCTCGACTTCGCGCTGAGCGCGGTCCGCGACGAGGACGACTTCATCGGCGGCGTCGCGGTGTTCACCATCGTCATCGAGGGTGTGCTGGCTCCGGCGGCAGAGCTGAGCGAGCGGAAGTGGAACGTGCTGGACCCGGCGGCCGGCGCGATCGCCCGCGGCGCGTCGATCGACGAGATCCGGCACCTGTCCGTCGGCAGCTCGATCGTCCGCGAGCGCCTGATCCGCGAGCCCGGCTACCGCCCGCGCCTGCTGGACATCCTGACCCGGGGCCGGCAGCTGTGGGACGGGATCCCGGACCGCAAGTACGTGCTGGAGCGCGAGGAGCTCTTCCAGGCCGGGATGCACGAGCACGCGCACCTGATCGCCGACTACGAGGCGTGGCCCGGCGTGCGGCTTCTGGACACCACCCCCGAGGGGCGCTACGACACCGCCGAGCAGTGGACCGACGAGATGGCCAAGGTGCGCCTTTCGTACATGGGCATCCCGGAGGCGCTGCCGCTGATGCTGACCAGGCAGGAGCCATGAGCGCGGCGCGGGCGGGCACGCACGCCGTGGTGGCCGGGCTGGGCTCGTACCTGCCTCCCCGGATCGTCACCAACGACGACCTGGCCGCCCATCTGGACACCTCCGACGAGTGGATCCGCAGCCGCACCGGCATCGCGACGCGCCGCTGGGTGGAGCGGGGCGTGAGCACCAGCGACCTGGCGGTCGAGGCGGGCATGCTGGCCATGAAGGCGGCCGACGACGACATGGTCGACGCGGTGGTTTTGGCCACGACCACCCCGGACCGGCTCTGCCCGGCGACCGCGCCGGAGGTGGCCGCCAGGCTGGGCCTGACCGGCCGCGCGGCGTTCGACGTCTCGGCGGTTTGCGCCGGCTTCCTTTACGGCGTGGCCGTCTCCGCCGGGCTGGTCGCCTCCGGCGCCGCGACCCGGGTGCTGCTGATCGGCGCCGAGACGTACTCGACGATCCTCGACCCCGCCGACCGGACCACCCGGGCCATCTTCGGTGACGGTGCCGCGGCGCTGGTGCTGCGCGCCGGGCGCGCGGACGAGCCCGGCGCCATCGGGCGCTGCGTGCTGGGCAGCGACGGCGAGCACAGCGAGCTGATCAACATTCCGGCCGGCGGGTCCCGCCAGCGCTCGTCCGGGGTACCCGCCGCGCCGGCGGAGCACTACTTCCAGATGCGCGGCGGCGACGTGTACCGGCACGCGGTGGAGCGGATGACGGCGGCGGCCCTGGAGTCGCTGGAGCTGGCCGGTTGGGAGCCCGGCGACGTCGACCGCTTCGTACCGCACCAGGCCAACGCCAGGATCGCCGCCGCGGTGGCGGAGCGGCTGGGCATCGAGCCCGCCCGCGTGCTCGGCAACATCGCGGAGGTCGGCAACACCGCGGCCGCCTCGGTACCCCTGCTGCTCACCGAGTCCGCGGCGGACGGACGGCTGGAGCCCGGACACCGGGTGCTCGTCGCCGCGTTCGGCGGGGGCCTCGCCTGGGGCGCGACGACGCTGGTCTGGCCTCACGTCACCGCCCTGCCGAGCCGCTGACGCGACCCGCACATCGATCGAAACCCAGGAAGGTTGACCATGTTCGAACCATTGAAGAGCCTCATCGCCAGCAAGTACCAGGTGGAGGTGGACCGGATAACACCGGACGCCACGCTGGATGACCTGGGTCTGGACTCCCTGGACGTGGTCGAGCTGGCGATGGCCGTCGAGCACGAGTGGGGGCCGAAGGTCACCGACGACGAGCTGCTCGAGGCGCAGCGGCTGGACGCCATCATCGACCTGATCGAAAGCCGAGTGGCGAGAATCTGATGGCCACCAACCCGACCGCGGCCGCCACCCACCTGAAGCCGTCGCTGTCCACCGGCAAGATCGTCTTTCTGATCGTCGCGGCGGCCACGCCCCTCGGGGCCATGGTCGCCACCGTGCCGCTCGCGTTCGTCATCGGCAACGGCGCGGGCGTACCGGCGATGTTCGCGTTCGCAGGGCTGACGCTGCTGTGCTTCTCGGTCGGATACGCCGCGATGAGCCGGCGCATCGTCAACGCCGGCGGCTTCTACACGTACCTGTCCAGCGGCCTCGGCAAGCCGGTGGCCGTCGCCGGCGGCCTCATCGCCGCCATCGCCTACAACGCCATCACCATCGGCGTACTCGGCGCGTTCGGCTACTTCACCCAGTCGATCGCGCGCTCGCACGGCCTGGACGTG
This sequence comes from Phytohabitans houttuyneae, assembly GCF_011764425.1. Classification (NCBI taxonomy): domain Bacteria; kingdom Bacillati; phylum Actinomycetota; class Actinomycetes; order Micromonosporales; family Micromonosporaceae; genus Phytohabitans; species Phytohabitans houttuyneae. The sequence continues at coordinate 835,990 of NZ_BLPF01000002.1, read as the reverse complement.
CACTGGGTCGTGTGGGCCGCCGCCGGCGGCCTCGTCGTCGCGGTGCTCGGCTACCGCCAGGTCGATCTCAGCGCGCGGGTACTGGCGCTGCTCATCGTCGGCGAGGTCGGGATCCTGGTGGCGCTCGACATCGCGGTGGTCGCGCACGACGGCCTGTCGGCGCTGCCGGCGACGACGTCGTTCAGCCCGGGCGTGGCGTTCGGCAGCGGGGCGGCGGTGGCGATGATGTTCGCGTTCGCCTCGTTCATCGGCTTCGAGTCCGCCGCGCTGTACGGCGAGGAGGCACACGACCCGACGCGGAGCGTGCCTCGGGCCACGTACATCGCGGTGGTGGTCATCTCGCTCTTCTACACGCTCACGAGCCTGGTGGCGGTCGGCGGCGTCGGCGCGGACCGGGTGCGCGAGGTGGCCGGCGAGCAGCTGGGTGACCTGTTCTTCGTGCTCAGCGACCGGCACATCGGCGGCGCGGCCACCACGATCATGCAGGTGCTGCTCTGCACCAGCCTCTTCGCGTGCATGCTCGCCCTGCACAACGCGACCAACCGGTACGTCTACGTCCTGGGCCGCGAGCGGGTGCTGCCCGGCTGGCTCGGCGGCGTCCACAGCAGACACCGGTCGCCGCACCGCGCCAGCCTGGTGCAGATCACCATCTCCATGGCCGTCATCGTGGTGTTCGCGATCGGCGGCCTGGACCCGTACGTCGCGCTGGCATCCAGCATGATCGGCCTGGGCACGCTCGGCATCGTGCTGCTGCAGGGATGCGCGGCCATCTCCGTCATCGCGTACTTCCGCCGGCATCCCGACCGGCACTGGTGGCGCACCACGCTCGCTCCGGCGCTCGGCGCGGCCGGGCTGATCGCCGCGACGGTGCTGCTCAGCCTCAACTACTCGCTGCTGACCGGCACAAGCCTGGCGGTCATCAACTACATGCCCTGGCTCTACGTGATCGCCGCCGTCGCCGGCTTGGTCTACGCCAGGTGGATGCGCACCGCCCGGCCCGAGCGGTACCGGGATCTGGCCGAGGTGCAGGCACAGTCCGATCCGGCCCCCGTCCCCGCCCGCCCCGAGGTGGTGCTCGGGTCCAGGCGCTGACCCACCGGAACCGGGGCGGCGGGCTGTCCCGCCGCCCCGGTGTTCTCATGCCGTGGGTCGCAGCACCGCCTGCGTCTGTAGGGTCAGCGACACCCGCCGGTCCTCGTCGTCGACCAGGTCGGTCTGCACCACGATGAAGGACCTGCCGGCGTGCAACGGCCGGCTCGTCGCGTGGACCGCGCCGGCGCGCACGGCGCGGAAGAAGTTGGTCTTCGACTCCACCGTCGTGGTGCTGGCGCCCCCCGGCAGGTTCAGGTACGCACTGATGCCGCCGGTGGCGTCGGCCAGGCTCATCAGCGCCCCGCCGTGCAGCACGCCGCCGGTCGTGCAGCGCTCCGCGGACCAGTCCAGGCTCCCCCGGACCACCTCCGCGGTGGCCTCCCGCAGGCGGATGCCGAGCGCCAGACCATAAGGCATCAGGGCGATCAGCTTGTCGATGTCACCCTGGCGGTCTGCCGCCATGCGGGTCCTCCGAGTCTCGCGGCGCGGTCGAGCCGGATTCTAGCGGCCGGCCAGCACGAGCTCGCGCACCTCGGCGGCCCGCTCCAGCTGGGTCACCGGCCGCATCGCGCCGATGCGCAGCACGATGTGGCGGGCGCCGGCCTCGACGTAGCCGGCCAGCCAGCGGGCGCAGTCGGCCGCGCTGCCGCCGTGGTACGCCTGGATGGAGGTCATGAACTCGAGGGAGCGCGCGTAGTAGCCCTGCACGTAGCGCTCGAGCTCGGCTTCCGCACGCGCCGGGTCGGGGTTGACGTGGACGGTCGCGTAGAGGCCCGGTGTGATCGACTCCAGCGGCCGGCCGCGCTCACCGGCCAGCTCGCCGATCCGGCGCCAGGCGCGCTCGTACTGCTCGGCGCTGGGCACGAAGGGCAGCCACCCGTCGTACAGCGCGGCGACCCGCTTCAGCACGCGGGGCGTGTCGCTGCTGGCCAGCCAGAGCCGGGGACCGCCGGGCGTGGCCGGTGGCAGCAGCCGGTCGATGCCCTTGATCTGCCAGAACCTGCCGTCGAAGGCGGCCGCCCGGTGCGTACCGTCGCGCCAGGTCTCCCGCCACAGCCGCACGATCTCGTCGAGCCGGGCCGCGCGCGCCTCGAACGGCAGTCCCACGGCGGCGAACTCCTCGACCGACTCGGGGATCGGGAAGCCCGAACCGAGGCCCACCCGCAGCCGTCCGCCGCTGGCGTGGTCGAGGCTGGCGAGCATGTTCGCGCCGATCAACGGATGCCGCAGCGCGGCGGTGAGCGCGGCCGTACCGATGGTGATCCGCTCGGTCACGGCGCTGACCGCCGACAGTACGACGATCGGGTCCAGCCGCGGCCGCGCGGTCAGCGAGTCGCCGGTCCACACCGAGTCGAAGCCGAGCCGCTCCGCCTCGCGCGCGAACTCCAGCAGCGGCGGTACCGAGCTGTCGCCGGTGATCGCCATCTCCCGGGTCGGCAGTTGGACTCCGATGCGCACGCTCATCCTCGCTCCCTACGGTCTGTCAACCAGCAACGTCAGCCGAACAGGGCCTGGCGGATCAGCGAACCCATCGCCGCCGGGCCGATGTCGCACAGCTCGGCCACCGCGTCGGCGACGTCCGGTGGCCCGCCGGCCGCCAGGAACTTCTCCCGGGTCAGCTCGTAGTGCGTGGCGTACCGCTCGGACCCGGCCGCGCCGACCGGGATCAGCCGCCCGCGGGAGACGACGGTGCCGTCGCGAAACTTGACGGTCACCCGCGCGGGGGTGCGCTTGGTGGCGTTGGTGAACGACTTGCGCGGTGGGGCCGGCACGTCGAGCAGCTGTACCAGCTCGTCGCCGCCGACCGACCGCAGCCACGGGTCGGCGCGGCTGCCCGCCTGCCGGATCGCCTCGCCGAAGGGCGCGTCGCCGGAGAACAGCTCGCGGGTCATGACCTCGTCGTGGTCCAGCTTGATCTTCGCGGCCAGCCGCCACCGCTCGTGCCGGCCGACGGCCGGCGGCAGGAAGTCGTCCGGCCGCAGGCCGCCGGTCATCAGAGCCGTCGCGACCGAATACTCGGTCCGCAGCAGCAGCGCGCCCATCGGTGTGGCGGGCCCGTCGACGTACGCGGCGGCGGTGCGGTCGGCCAGCGTCGTGTAGAGCGAGGCCCGCACGGTCACCTCGGCGATGTCGTCGACGCCCCGCTCGGCCACGGCGTCGTGCAGCTCGATCGCGCAGTCGACCGCGGTGTCGATGCCCGGCCCGCCGGGATGCAGCTTGAACGACAGCGTGTCGGTGTGCCAGCGCTCGCCAAGCCCCGCGGTGACCGACTCCGGCAGCGGCACCGTGGCGAACTGGTCGAGGAAGCCGCCCGGGTGCTCCAGGATGTCCGCTGGTCCGGTAAGCCCGACCGCGGCCGCGTCGCACGAGTCCATCGCCGACCGGATCGGGTTGAACGCGTGCAGCACGCGCGCGTCGCTGGTCATGAAGCCGTGGTTCAACGCCCACGGCGCCATCGTGAAGGCGATGCCCAGCGCGTTGCTCCACTGCTCCAGCGGCGCCCGCTCGCACCGCAGCCGGCCGGCCACCGCTCCGGCCAGGTGCGTGTGCATGGCGGTCTGGCCACGGAACGGGCCCAGCGTCGCGGCGGCGCTCAGCCGGGCGGCGCACTCGTTGGCGGCCAGCACCCCGGTGATCAGCTCCGGTCCACCGAGCCGCCGGGCGTACGCGTAGGCGAGCGGCACACCGACCGCGGAGCTGGACAGGTGGCCGACGAAGCAGGTGTCCTCGAGGTTGAGCCAGGACCCGATGGCGCCGAGCACGCACGCCGAGCGCTGGACGTCCGACTGCAGCGGCGGGCCGAACGCCTCGATGAGCTGCCGGCCGTAGGTGTTTCGCATGCCGATCCGGATCGTCGCGAGCTGCGAGAGGATCTGGCTGGTCACGAGATCGACGACGCGCGATGGCACGTCGGCAAGGTCGAGACCACCGAGAAACTCCGACAAATCCTCGATCAGCGTAGACATGCGGAAGCCATGTCGAGTCTGGCCGGCGTGTGCCCGAAGGCGCGTCGGACGGACCGCTGGACATGGTGTGCCATCTTGCCTCCGGGGTTCGGCACTCAATTCCTGCGCGCTGAGCGACACGCCGATTCTGGCCCCCCTCACTGACCCGCGACTGACACGGCGCTGACGCACGAAAAACAGGCAGGGAAAGGGCGTTCGCTGGCATTTTCTTTGGTGCTGCGCACATATCACAGTCGTTTGTCCCGGCGACCGCGTGCCATAGACTCGGATTTCGTTTCGCGGCCAACGCCGCGCAACCTCCACCGTCACCTGTTGAGGGCCGATGCCATGAGGATCTTTCCGAGCCCCGACCATCTCTCGCCGTTCGTCGGCCAAACATTGGGCACCAGCGCGTGGCATCAGGTCACCCAGGCCAGGGTCGACCGGTTCGCCGAGGTGACCGCGGACCATCAATGGATTCACGTCGACCCGGCGCGCGCCGCGCAAGGGCCATTCAGGACAACGATCGCGCACGGTTTTCTCATCGCGTCGATGCTGCCCGCCCTGCTCGCGGAGGTCGTCTGCGTGAAGGGGTGTGAGTTGGCGTTGAACCGCCGCGTCGACAACGTGCGTTTCGACACGCCGGTGCCGGTCGGCTCACACATTCGCGCGCGTTTCGTGCTGGCCGACTCGCGCGCCCGCCCGCGCGGTTTCTGGCAGGCCGTCTACGACGCGTACCTCGACATCGAAGACGGCGCCGAGGCGGCCTGCTCCGCGCGGTTGACCTGGCTGTACGGGCAGGCGCCCGCGTCGGCCGGGGCCTGAGACCTCTCGCCACCGGCGCCGCCGGCCACCGTAAGGTCGGACGCGCCCACCCCCGCGTCAGCGCTCAATCAGGGAGTCGTCAGTATCGGCTGTTTGTATGAGCCCATGACCATCAGCCAGCGCCTACGCGAAATGTCCTCATTGGAGCGTCGAGACGCGCTGGAGGAACTCGTCCTGGCCTACCTGCGCAATGTCTTGTCGATGACCGACGATGAGGATTTCGCGGTGGACCGCAGCTATTTCGACATGGGCATGACCTCCCTGACGCTCACTGACGCCAGGGATTACCTGCAGAGCCTGCTCGACGTCACGATCGACGCGACGGTCCTCTTCAACGAGCCCACTGTCGGGCACCTGGTGAACTACCTGACCGACGCGCTGTCGGAGGTACCGGCCGATGAGGAGACAATCCATGCCGCGTGAGTTCGAGGCATCGGCAGCGTACGGGACTGATCTGCACGAGCCGATCGCGATTATCGGCATCGGGCTGAAGTTTCCGGGTGGCAGCGAGTCGGCGGACGACTTCGACGAGTTTCTGCGCGATGGGCGAAGCGGCATCCGGCCAATTCCTGAGGACCGCTGGGATGTAGCGGCGTTCCAGGCGAACGGCACGGAGGAAAAGGGCAAGATCACGCCGTCGGCGGGCGGCTTCCTGGACCGGATCGACCTTTTCGACGCGCCGTTCTTCAACATCTCGCCGAAGGAGGCGGCCTACGTCGACCCCCAGCAGCGCATGGTGCTGGAGACGGCGTGGCAGGCGCTGGAGCACGCCGGCGTGGACCCGACGCCGCTGCGCCGCGGCAACGGCGGTGTCTACATCGGAGCGACGTCGTTCGACTACGCGCTGGCCCTGGACAGCCTGGCGTACGAGGATCTCGACGGTCACCTCGCCGCCGGCATCACGATGTTTCCGATCTCCGGCCGGCTCTCGTACTTCCTCGGCTGGCGCGGCCCGAGCGTCAATGTGGACACTGCCTGCTCCTCCTCGCTGAGCGCGCTGCACATGGCGATGCAGGGGCTGCGCCTGCGCGAGTGCGACATCGCGCTGTGCGGCGGGGTCAACGCGCTGCATCACCCGCGCATCATGGTCATGTTCTCCCACGGCCAGATGCTCGCCGCCGACGGGCGCTGCAAGACGTTCGACGAGTCGGCGGACGGCTACGCGCGGGCCGAGGGCTGCGGCATGGTGGTGCTCAAGCGGCTCGCCGACGCCGAACGCGACGGCGACAACGTGCTCGCCGTCGTGCGCGGCACCGCGATCGGGCAGGACGGCGACAGCGCCGGCCTCACCGTCCCGAACGGTCCGGCCCAGGAGCTGGTCTTCCGCAACGCGCTGGCCGACGCGGGCCTCAAGCCGGCGGACATCCAGTACGTGGAGGCGCACGGCACCGGTACGCCGCTGGGCGACCCGATCGAGCTCGGTGCGATCAGCAACGTCTTCGCCGCCTCGCACACCAAGGACCACCCGCTGATCGTGGGTTCGGCCAAGACCAACGTCGGGCACATGGAGCCGGCCTCCGGCATCGTCGGCGTGATCAAGTCGGTGCTGCAGCTGCGCTCGGGCACCATCTACCCGCATCTGAACTTCGAGGAGCCCTCGCGCCGCATCCCGTGGGACGCGTACCCGGTGAGCGTGCCGACCGAGTGCCGGCCGTGGGACGCGCCGGTACGGCGGGCACTGGTCAACAGCTTCGGTTTCGCCGGCACGATCGCGGCCGCGGTCCTGGAGCAGGCGCCGGAGCGGGCCGAGCCGGACGCCCCGCCGCGGCGGCCGGCGGTACCCAGCGTGTTCACGCTGTCCGGCAAGAACGCGGCCGGGCTGCGCCGCCAGGCCGAGACCTACCGGGCCTTCGTCGACCGGGAACCCGACATCGACGTCGCCTCGCTCTGCTTCACCGCGGCGCTCACCCGCGCACACCTGCCCCACCGCCTCGCCGGCGTCGTCACCGACCGGGCCGACCTCGTCAAGCTGCTGGACGCGGGCATGGCGGCGGACCGCCCGGCGGCCGGCTCCGGCGTACGCAAGATCGCCTACATGTTCGCCGGCCAGGGCTCGCAGTACGCCGGGATGGGCGCCCGGCTCTACGCCCAGTTTCCGGTGTTCCGCCGGCACGTGGACGAGTGCGACCGGCTGTTCGCCCGGCACCTGCCCGAGTCGGTGCGCGCGGTCATGCACGGCCAGGCCGCCGACGCCACGCTGCTGAACCAGACCGGGTACACGCAGCCCGCGCTCTTCACGCTCGAGTACGCGCTGGCCCAGCTCTGGATGTCCTGGGGCGTGCGGCCCAACGTGCTGATCGGCCACAGCATCGGTGAGGTCACCGCGGCCACGATCGCCGGCCTGTTCAGCCTCGCCGACGCGGTCACGCTTGTCGCGCACCGGGCCCAGCTGATGCAGGCGGTACAGGCGCCCGGCGGCATGGCCGCGATCAGCGCGCCGGTCGCCACCGTGGAGCCGCTGCTCGCCGCCCACCCCGGGCTCGCCCTCGCGGCCGTCAACTCGCCCAACCAGACCGTCGTGTCGGGCGCAGAGGCGCCGCTGGTGGAGCTGATCTCCCAGGTGCGCGACCTCGGCCACCAGGTCGAGCGGCTGACCGTGTCGCACGCGTTCCACTCCCCTCTCATGGTCGAGGTCTTCGACAGGTTCCGGTCGGCGATCGCCGGCATCACGTTCCGCCGGCCGGCCATCCCGCTGATCTCCAACCTCACCGGCGCGGTGGCCAAGTTCTCCGAGATCGGCACGGCGGAGTACTGGGTGCGGCACATCGGCGAGCCCGTGCTGTTCATGGCCGGCCTGCAGGCGATCGAGCAGCGCGGGCGGCACGCCTTCATCGAGATCGGGCCGTCGACGGCGCTGACCGCGATGGCCAGGCTGTCGCTTCCGGCCGGGGACCACCGCTGGATCGCCAGCCTGCGCCGCAGCCAGCCGGACGGCGACCACGCCCTGCGCGGCCTCGCCGAGCTCTACTCGGCCGGCGTCAACGTCGCCTGGCCGGCGGTCTACGCCGACCAGGAGCACCCGAAGGTGCCGCTTCCCACGTACGCCTTCGAGCGCAAGCGGTACTGGCTGCCGGCCAAGAGCCGCACGGCGAGTCCCGCCAGTGCGGCGAGCCACCCGCTGCTCGGCCCGGAGGTGCACGAGGACGTGCCGCGCGACGGCGGCGTACGCGAGTTCGTCGCGCACTACGCCGCCGACCAGCCGGCGACGCTCAACGGGCACGCCGTCGGCGACGAGCCGGTGCTGCCCGCGGCCGCCTACGTCGAGCTGTTGCTGGCGCTGCGCGACGCCGTGTACGGCGACACCCGCGCCGCGATCCGCGACCTGCGCGTGCACGAACCGCTGCCGCTGTCCACCGAGGCGACCGTCGAGGTGCGTACCCGGCTGCGCCCCCTGCCGGACGGCGGCGCCGAGGTCGAGGTGGTGGCCGGGCCGGACCTGCAGCGGTACGCCACCGCGACCCTCACCGGCGACGAATCCGCGGCTGGCGTCGACGAGCGCCTGCGCGCGCTCGCCAGCGAGCCGGGTGCGGTGCTGGAGGTCGCGGACGCCGACGACATCTACACCGACCTGGCCTCAGTGGACCGCCGGTACGAGGGCGCCTACCGCCTCGTCACGTCGGCGAGCCGCCATCCGGACGGCGTGGTGACCGCGACGCTCACCGGCCGCACCGGCACCGCCGTGGAGCACCTTCCCGTCGAGATCCTGGAGTGCGCCCTGCACAGCGTCGTCGCGCTGGACACGCAGAGCCCGGCGTTCACGCCGGAGCGGTTCGGCAGCGTGCGGCTGCTGCGCAAGCCACGCGGCGAGCACCTGCGCGTGGTGGCCCGCGTCGAGGCCGTCTCCAGCGAGCAGCGGCGCGCCGACATCCTGCTGCTCGACGGCGCCACGCCGGTCGCCGAGCTGCTGGACGTGCGCCTCGTGCTGCCCGGCGCACCGCAGAAGCGCCCGGCGTTCCTGCACCGCCTGAACTGGCTGCGGCAGCGTGCCACACCCGGCCCGGCCGGGCGCGCCCGCCACGTGGTCGTCCTCGGCGGTGACCGGGCCCGGCTGGCCGCCCTCACCGCGACACCGGGACTGCGACTGTCCTACCCGGACGGTCACAACAGCCTGGCCGTCGCGCTCGCCGACAACTCGGTCACCGACCTGTGCTGGTTCTGGCAGCCGGCGGAAGGACCGCCGTCGGTCGAGCGCTGGCACCGGGAGTGGGAGACCAACTACCGCGACCTGCTGGCCGTCGTGGGCACGCTTCTGGCCGCCGGTACCGGCGTTTCGGCGCGCCTGTGGCTGGTCACCGAGTCCGCCCAGTGGCTGCCCGGAGACCGCCCCGGGACCGGTGAGCAGCTCGGCGCCGCCACGCTCTGGGGCTTCGCGCACTCCCTGCTCAACGAAAACCCGAAGTACCGCACGACGCTTGTCGACCTCCCGCTCGGCGGCGACCTCGCGGTCCTGGCCGAGGAGTGGCAGGCACTGGACAGCGGCGAGTTCCAGGTCGCCTACCGCGACGGCCAGCGGTACGTGCGCCGGCTGCTCGCCGGTGAGTCCACGCCGCCGTGGGACGGCGAGTTCGAGCTGCGCCGCCAGGACGCCGGCGAGCCGGAGCTGGCGCCGGTGCCGGCGGACGGCGCCCCGGCCCGGGGACAGATCCAGATACGGGTACACGCCGTGGCCGTGGAGCAGGACGAGTCCGGCGAGGCCGCCCCCGTCACGGGTTCGGGCTTCGCGGGCACGGTCGTCGCCGCCGGCGAGGGTGCCACATTCGCCGCCGGTGACCAGGTGATGGCCTATCACGTCGGCGCCGTACGGAAGACCGTCACGGTGCCCACCTTCGCCGCGGCCGCGGTGCCGGTCGGTGTCGGGCTCGACGCCGCGGCCGGGCAGCCGGTGCCGTACGTCGCCGCGCATGTCGCTCTGGTGGAGCGTGCGAAGGTGGCGGCCGGAGAGCGGGTGCTGGTCCGGGCGGGCGGCGGTGCCGGCCAAGCGGTGGCGGCGCTGGCGGTCCGCGCGGGCGCCGAGGTGATCGCCGTGGCCGGGCCGGAGGCACGGCCGTGGCTGGCCCGGGCAGGCGTACGGCACGTTGTCGACCCGCACGCCGCCGACCTGCCCGGCGAGGTGCGGCGGCTCACCGGCGGGCACGGCGCGGACGTCGTGGTCGACGGTGGCCAGCTGGCCGATCCCGGCCCCCTCGCCGAAGGCGGCCGCCACGTAGCGGTCGAGCGCACGGCGGACCCGGTGAAGGCCGGCGAGCTGATGCCCCGGATCGCGGACCTGCTCGACTGCGGCGAGCTGCCGCCGCTGTCCACCGTGGTCTACAGCTTGGACGAGGCCGGCGAGGCGCTGGCCCACGCGCCAGCGGTCATCTCGACCGTGGAAGCGCCGAGCACCGAGCGGGCGCCGGTGACCATACGGCCCGACCGGGTGTACCTGGTCACCGGTGGCCTGGGCGGTCTCGGCCTCGTGACCGCCGCACGCCTCGTCGACCTCGGCGCCCGGCACCTGGTCCTGGTCAGCCGCAGCGGCCAGCCGCGAGACGAGTACGCCGAGCTGCTGCGCGGGCTCGGCGAGCGGGCCGACGTGCGGCTCGCCCGCGCCGACCTCGGCTCCCCGTCGGACATCGCGCGGGTCATGGCGGACATCCGGAACGGCGCGGTACCGCTGGGCGGCATCGTGCACGCCGCCGGTGTGGCGGGCACCTCGCTGGTCTCCAACCTGACCTGGGAAGCGATCGAGGAGCAACTGCGGGCGCAGGCGTACGGCGGATGGCTGCTGCACGAGGCGAGCCTGGACTTCCCGGAGCTGGAGCTCTTCGTGGTGTACTCGTCCATCTCCGCGGTGATCGGCGGCGCGACCCAGTCCCACTACGCGGCCGCGTTCGCCTTCCTGGACAGCCTCGTCGCCTGGCGCACCCGGCAAGGGATGCCGGCGCTGTCGATGAACTGGGGCGTGTGGTCCCGGGTCGGCGTCTCGGCCCGGCTGGACGACAACCTCGCGCAAGGCCTGGAGCGCGGCGGTATCCGGTACTTCTCCCCGGCTCGCGCGCTGCGTACCTTCGAGCGGCTGCTGTCGGCGCCGCCGTCGCAGCCGGTCGTCGGCCAGTGGGACTGGGACGCGCACGTGTCCACAAGCCCGCTGGACAACGCGCTGTACTCGCGGCTCGTGGGCGAGCGCACCGTCGGCGAGTCCGGTGTGGACCTGAGCGGGCTGATGGCCCAGCCCAAGCAGCAGCGGATGGAAGCCATCGAGAAGCTCGTGCTGGCCAGCGTCGCCGCCGCCCTGCACGCCGACGACCCGGACGGCATCGACAGCACCACGAAGTTTGTGGCCCTCGGCCTGGACTCGCTGATGTCGCTGGAGGTCAGGACGCGCCTGGAGTCCGCGTTCCGGCTGCCGCTGCCCGCCTCGCTCACGTTCGACCACCCCTCGCCGCAGCAGCTCACGGAGTTTCTGGACGGGCAGCTCGCACCCGGTGCGGACGACGCCCGCGGACCGCAGGCATCCGGCTGATCCGGCACCAGTCACCTATGGAGGAGACGATGCAAGACTCTCCATCGTGGACGTTGGTCGCGACGTCCGCCGCGCACGCCCGCGATCGGGCCGAGCACACCGCAGTCATCTGTCAAGGGCGCAAGGTGGACTACGAGTGGGTGCACCGGTCCAGCAACCGGGCGGGGCACGCGCTTCTCGCCGCGGGAGTCGGCCGCGGCACGCGAGTGGCCTACCTGGGCCGCGAGTCCGAGTACTACTACACCGTCATCGTCGGCTGTGCCAAGGCGGGCGCGGTGCTGGTGCCCATCAACTGGCGACTGACCGCGCGCGAGGTCAAGCACATCCTGATGGACTCCGGGGCGGCGCTGCTGTTCGTGGACGCCGAGTTTCGGGCGGTGGCCGAGCAGGTGCGGGCTGAGCTGCCCGCCCTGCGTACCCTCGTCCAGGTCGACCAGGTGGGTGTCGACGATCCCGGCGCCGGCGTCAAGCAGTGGTGGTCCTCGATGCCGGAGACCGACCTCGACCCCGGCACCGGGCCCGGCGACGCGGTGGTGCAGATCTACACCAGCGGCACCACGGGCCTGCCCAAGGGTGCCGTCGTGCCGCACCGCGCCTTCTACACGTTCCCCGCCATCATGAAGGACGCGGGCGTGGACTGGATCGACTGGTTTCCCGAGGACATCAGCCTGATCTCCCTGCCCGGCCTGGGCACCGCCGGCATCGCCTGGTTCTTCCTCGGCTTCAACGTCGGGCTGACCAGCGTCGTGATGCGCATGTTCGAGCCGCAGGAGGCGGTACGGCTGATCAAGGCGCACGGCGTCACGATCACGTTCGCCGCCCCGGCGATGCTCCGGATGATGCTCGACGAGCGGGAGGCCTCGCCCGAGACGTTCGCCTCGATGCGCAAGATCTCGTACGGCGGCGCGCCCATCCCCACCAACCTCCTGCTGCGCTGCCTGGAGGTCTTCGGCTGCGAGTTCGCGCAGATCTACGCCAGCACCGAGACGGCGAGCGTCGCGGTGTGCCTGCCACCGGAGGACCACAAGCCCGGGCCACGGCTGCGCTCGGCGGGACGGATCTGCCCCGGAAACGAGCTGAAGATCATCGACAAGGACGGCAACCCGCTGCCGCCCGGCGAGATCGGCCAGGTCTGCATCCGCACGCCGTCGCGGATGCTCGGCTACTGGAACCTGCCGGAGGCCAACAAGAAGACCATCGTCGACGGCTGGCTGCTGATGGGTGACATGGGGTACGTCGACGAGGACGGCTACCTGTTCGTCGGCGACCGGATCAACGACACCATCATCGTGGCGGGCCAGAACATCTACCCGGCCGAGGTGGAGATGCAGCTCGCTGAGCACCCGGCCGTCTCCGACGTCGCCGTCGTCGGCATCCCCGACGAGCGCTGGGGCGAGGTGGTGCACAGCTGCATCGTGCTCGCCGAGGGTGCGCGGCCCACGCCCCGCGAGCTGACGCTCTTCCTGCGCGAGCGGCTCGCCGCGTACAAGATCCCTTCCGTGTACCACTTCGTTCCCAGCCTGGAGCGCAACCCCGCCGGCAAGGTGCTGCGCCGCGCCATCCGGGACCGCCTCAAAGCCGAGGCCTCCTGACCCGCGCCGCGCTCGCGTGCCGGTCCGCACCAACCCCGCAACCACCCGTGAAGGAGCTCGACAATGACCATCTCTCTCGCCGGGAAGGTGGCCACGCCAGGTCAGTGGTTCCACCCGGCCGAGCCCGACCCCGAGGCCCGGATCCGCCTGCTGCTCTTCCCGCACGCGGGTAGCGGGGCCATCATCTACCGCGACTGGAGCGACCTGCTGCCGGACGACATCTCCGCGCAGGCCGTGACGCTGCCCGGCCGGCAGGAGCGCCGCGAGGAGGTCGCGTACACCGCCTGGAACTCACTCGTGGAAGGGCTGTACGAGGCCGTCCTCAACGAGCTCGACGACCGGCCGTTCGCGTTCTTCGGCCACTGTCTGGGTGCTCAGCTGTCGTACCAGCTGGCCGTGCAGATGGAACGGGACGGCCTGCCCGTGCCTCTCGTCGTCGGCATGTCGGGGTGGGCGCCGAAGGGCTTCTTCAACCCGACCGAGGAACACATCAACATGCCCCAGGAGGAGCTGGTCGTCTGGATCAAGCGGCTCGGCTCCTTCCCCGCCGAGATCTACGACAACCCCGAGATGCTCGCGATGGTCGTGCCGGCGCTGCGGGCCGATCTGTCGGTGGCCGCGCAGCGGGTCGACGAGGGCGCGACGGTGCCCTGCCCCCTGGTGTCGTACGGCGGGCGCAACGACCCGCTGCAGGAGGAGGACGACGCGTTCGAGTCGTGGCTGCCGCGCAGCCCGCAGCACCTCGGGCACCGCGAGTACTCCGGCGGACACTTTTTCATCGACCGGCACGCCGACGCGGTCACGCAGGACTTCTGCGGCCACTTGTACCGCCAGCTCGACGCCCTCCAGCGAAACTGACGCCCCCCCCCGGCGCCCCGGTTCACGGTCCACTTCGGATCGTGGACCGGGGCGCAGCCCGTGTCTCGCCTTCACGACACGCGAGTACGCCCCTCCACTGTGGAGGGGCGTCGCTGTCGTTCGGATCAGGCGTCGCCGGCGGCAGAGCGGGCCAGCGGACCGGCACCCGGCGCCGCGAAACGGTCGTCGTCCGGCTGTGGCGTGCACAGCGCGGGCAGGGCCGCGGGGACCACTTCGAGCGTGACCTTCGCGCCGGCGTCGGCCACCAGCTCGCCGTCGTGCTCGAAGCAGAGCGGCTCGCCGTCGGTGCGCTCGATGACCACCTGCCGGCCGCGGGTGTAACGCACGCCCGGCTCGGACAGGTGCGCGCCCGAACGCAGCAGTGCGGGCACGCCGGCGACCGGCACCGCGGCACCGACCACGCACACGTCCAGCAGTCCGTCGTCGAGCCCGGAGTGCGGCAGGATGAGGTACTGCCAGGCCCGGTACCGGCCGCCGCCGGCGTTGGCGAACACCGTGGGGCCCTCGTGCAGCACCACGCCGTCCACGGTGACGCGCCCCGGGTACGGGACGAACCGGAGCGCGGCCAGCTCCAGGCCGGCGCGCAGCCGGTCGCGGCCCTTCATCGACTGCGGCGCGAGGTTGAGCACGTCGGCGGTCAGGCCCGCGCCGGCGCCGAGCACCACCAGCCGGTCACGCTCGACGAAGCGGGCGACGTCGAGCCGGCGCAGCGAGTCCTGCGGCGCGGACAGGGCGGTGTCCAGCGCGGTGCGCCAGTCCGTCTCACCCCAGTGGGCGCGGTAGTTGGAGTTGCCGGTGCCGGCCGGCACGATGAACAGCGCGTGCCGCGTCGAGGCGTGACCGCCGCCGACCACGCCCTCCACGACCTCCCTGGTCGTGCCGTCGCCGCCCACCGAGATCACCACGCGCAGCGTGCCGTCGTCGGGCTCGGCCAGGACCGCGCGGGCCAGCAGCGTGCCGTCGCCTTTGCGATGGGTCCGCAGCAGGCGCGTCGGGCCGTGCCGTCCGCACCGGTCCATCAGGTCGTCGAGGATGCTCGCCGTGATGGTGCCGGCGGCGGGATTCGCGATGACGACACAACTGACCGCGGTCAGGTCTGCGGACTGCGCCATTCGTCACTCCAAGACGTCGTCGACGTGGATTCTCGACCGTGTGTTTCGGCCACCGGTGCGAAACAGCGACGAGGAGACGCGGCGACGGCGCCGTCGCCGCGTCTCCATCGGCTCGTGTGGAGCGGAGAGGGCAGGATTCGAACCTGCGAAGGGATCAGATCCCTCACCAAGCCGAAGCTCGGTTCCGTTAGGCCTCTGCGGTACCTCTCCCAGCTTCCCGGACTTTTTCTTTTTCCCGTCCGGCTTCGCTGATAACAACTATGGCAGACCGCGCTGAGCGCGCACTGACAGCACACTGACGGCACCTGGGACGCATTATCACTGAACCGGGTATTCGCAGGATCGACCGATCAGCGCCATATCACCTGACTGTCAGCGACACGGACGATTATTGTGATGGCATCCGGTGCAGTTGACGGCCGGATGAATGGTGGCGTGAAGCCAAGTATGGCGTGCCATTCGCAATCTCGCATGCCGGCAGGATCCGCGCATGCGACTGTTCCGGCGGTTCTCAATTCTTGGCCCGGCCTGGGGATGGGTCAACCGATCAACGCGCCAGTCAAGAAGGGAAAGTGATGGCCAGTCTCACCGAGGAACTGTCCGAGTGGGCGAGCTCTTTACGTCTTGGCGACATACCCGACCGCGTGGTCAGCTTGGCGAAAAGCCAGATCCTCTCGCAGCTGGCCGCGATACGTGCCGGTATGGCGCACCCGCTCGGCGCGTCGCTGGTGCGCGCGTTCGGCCCGCCGCTGCAGGCCGACCCGGCCCGGTCGGCGTGCATCCTCGCCGGACTCGGCTCCTGGCTCAACCTCGACGACACCGCCTACGCCGGGCACCTGTCCAACTCGACCGTTTCGGTCCCGCTCGCGTTCGCGTACGCACGCCACCTCGACGGTGCGGACCTGCTCACCGCGGTCATCGCGGCGAACGAATGCGCCGCCCGCATCACCGCGAGCGCGACCCTCGGGCCGTTTCGGGGGCAGACCGCGCCGCAGACAAGCCTCGCCGGCGCGGTGAGCGGGCGCCTGCAAGCCGAAAACGCGCCCGCCCGGCAGTGGGTCGACGCGTTCGGGCTGGCGTTCTCCATGCCGCCCTGGACGCTGTTTCACGCCTTTTTGGGAAGTGACGCCCGCGTTCTGAGCGCGTTCATCCCGGTGCGTATCGGCATGGACGCGTGCGACAGCGCCCGGGCCGGATTGGCCGGGCCTTCCGACATCTTCGAGCACGCCGACGGATTTCTGTCGCGCTTCGCGTCCGTGCCACTGCCGGAGACGATCGTCAATGGCCTGGGACGGCGGTGGCACACCGAGACGCTGTCTTTCAAGGTGCGCCCCGGAGGGCCCGGTATCGACGCGGCGGTCGACTGCGCCATCGAGATCAATCAGCAGATCGGCAACGTGGCGCCGGACGATGTGGCGGAGATTCTCGTGGACGCGTCGTTCTACACGACGTACGCCAGCCGGATCTCCGGCTCCTACACCGGCGCCGCGGTGCCGGTGACCAGCACGCTTCCGCTGTCGGTTCCGTACACCGTCGCGACAGCGCTGATAAGAGGCGACCTGGCGGTATCCGACTTCGCCCGGCCGGCCATCGACGACGCGGCTCGGTGGGCGCTGGCGAGCAAGGTGCGGCTGTCGCACAGCCCGGAGATGACCCGCAAGCTGCTCGCCTCCGACGCCCCGCTCGGCGAGGCGCTGCGGCAGGCCGGCGAGCGGGCGACCGGGTGGCTGAGCCAGTTCGGCGGTTCCGCGCTCGTCGACGCGTTCGAGGCGGCGGCGCCTCCGGTAGCGACCTTCGAGGCGGCGACCAAGCAGACGGCCGCGCGGGTCACGGTCCGGTTCGCCGACGGCCGCTCGATCAGCCGGGAGCGGGACATCCCGATCGGAGCCGCCGGGCCGGACACCCGCGTCCACCACCACCAGCTGGTACGCAAGAAGTTTCTGGCCAACGGCGGTGGCGCCGACATCGCCGCGGCCTGCGCGGACCTCGACCAGCTGAACTCCGCGCAGGTGCGCAGCCTGCTGCAGGACGCGCTCAGCCCGCCGAGCACCACCGCGTCGCAGGCGGGGCTGTCGATGGCGTGAGCGCCCGGTGGCTATGCGGCCCGGCCGCTGCGGTAGGACAGCCAGGGAAGCTCGGTGTTCTCCTGTCGCATCCGGATGTCGTGGTTGAGGATCGCCCGCTCGAGATCCTGTACCGCCGGCGACGGCTCGATGCCCAACTCGTCGATGAGGTTGGTGCGCAGCTGCCGGGCCACCGTGAGCGCGTCGGTCTGCCGGCCGGAGCGGTACAGGGCGATCATCAGCAACGAGCTGAAGCACTCCTGGGAGGAGTTTTCGGTCACCAGCTCACGCAGCTCCGGCACGATCTTGGCGTGCTCGCCGCCGGCGAGCTCGGCCTCGTAGAGCATCACCAGCGCGGCGGTCCGGTACTCGTCGTACTTGGCGACGGCGGCCTGGCAGATCGGACCGCCGGTGAGGCCGCCGAATACGGGACCGCGCCACAGGGCGAGCACCTCCCGCAGGTCGGCGACGTCGCGGCGGCGGTAGTTGCCGGCTCGGGCCCGGATCGAATCGACGGTTTCGAGCATCTTCGCCGCGTCCAGCTCGGCGCGCTCGAGGTTGAACTGGTATCCGGAGGTCCTGGTGGCAAGCCGCGACTCCTGGCGGCGGGGCTCCAGCCGCGCGAGAGTGCGGCGCAGCCGGCTGATGTTGGCCTGCAGTGCGTTTTCCACGGTTGCTGGTGGTGTGGTGCCCCAGAGCTCCTCGATGAGCGCGTTGACGGTGATCAGCTTCTCACCGCTGCACAGGAACATGGCGAGCAACGTTTGCTGGATTGGCCCTTTGAACGTCACTGTGCGGTCATGAGTGCGAACCTCCATAGGACCGAGCACCAGAAAGCTCAACATCACTTACTCCCCCATTGGCTTGCACGCGACAGGCCCCAACACCGTGCTTCGACGCACCGGTGGACAAAAAAGGTGTACCCGGAAAAGGCGGCGCCGACACTTGGCGACCAACTGCCCGAGGATATTTGGGTCTCGCGGCCAGACCAGGCTCGGGCAGCATTTACCGATGGGGAAACCATAGATGATGATCAACCCAATGTCAACGGGCGATCACGCTGCGCAACCACGCAGTTTCCCGAATGAAATTGCGCATGCACGCCCATCCTATTTGATAAACATAGACGTCGCCGAAAGTTTCGAATGCTTCAACAGATCATCGCGAGGCCCATGCATTCAGCCGTTTCGCCACTTTTCACCGCGGCGAAAGCCACTCCACCCGGCGATGTAACCAGCCAAATAGGCAGGCCACCGTACCCGTCAGCGCGCGGTCAGGTCGGCGCAACAGCCGGGCGGGATGCTGCAAGCCGGGGTACCAACCGGCACCGCGCCCACGAAGACGAGGTCCGCTGATGCACGATCCACGAGCGTTGCTCGACCCCGCCACGAACTCCGTCCAGAAGCTGGCCCGGCGCGGCTACCAGCTTGATCTCGACCTGCTGGGCAAGATGTCGGCGGAGCGCACCGCCGCGGCACAGGCGGTCGACGCACTGCGCACGCAGACCAAAAGCCTCGCCGAGCAGGTGCGCCGGGCACCCTCGGCCGCCGAACGCGACGGCCTGGTGGCCCGCGCCCGCGACGTGAAGTCCGCGCTGTCCGAGGCGGAGGCCCGGCAGCGACGGTGCGACGAGGAGCTGCGCGACCTGCTGCTGACCATCCCGAACCTGCCGGACGACGCGGCGCCCGACGGTGCCTCGGACGCGGACGCCCAGGAGATACGCAGGGTCGGCTCGATACCGGCGTTCGACTTCGCACCGCAGGACCACGTGAGCCTGGGCGAACGCACCGGCATCCTGGACCTCAAGCGGGCCACCAAGCTGGCCGGAGCGCGTTTCGCGGTCCTGTCCGGGGCGGGCGCGGCCCTGGAGCGGGCACTGACCACCTTCTTTCTCACCATGCACACCACCCGGCACGGCTACGTCGAGCACTCGGTGCCCGTCCTGGTCAACCGGGCCACCATGACCGGCACCGGTCAGCTGCCCAAGTTCGAGGAAGACCTGTTCAGCACGAGCGTCGCCGACCGCGAGCTGTTTCTCGTTCCCACCGCCGAGGTGCCCCTGACCAACCTCTTCGCCGGCGAGACCATCGCCACGGAGTCGCTGCCACTTGCCCTGACCGCATGCACCCCGTGCTTTCGCTCCGAGGCCGGCTCGTACGGCAAGGACACCCGCGGCCTGATCCGGCTGCACCAGTTTTCCAAGGTGGAGCTGGTGCGCATCTGCGAGCCCGCGCGGGCCGGCGCCGAACTCGAGGCCATGGTCCGGCATGCCGAGGCGTGCCTGGCCGAGCTCGGGCTGGCCTACCGGGTGGTGGTGCTGCCCGCCGGCGATCTGGGCTTCGCCGCGCAGTACACCTACGACATTGAAGTCTGGCTACCCGGGCAGAACAGCTACCGGGAGGTCTCCAGCTGCTCCAACATGGGCACGCTGCAGGCACGGCGGGCGAACATCCGCACCCGAAGCCGCGACGGCGCCCGGGGGTTCGCCGCCACCCTCAACGGCTCCGCGCTGCCGATCGGCCGCACGCTGGCAGCGATCCTGGAGCAATTCCAGCAAGCCGACGGCTCGATCCGGATACCTGACGCATTGACGGCGCTGACCGGCTTTACGCACATCAGACCGGACGGCACGACGACGTAGAGATTACCTCCAAGGTAATCGACACGATCAGTTGCCTGGTGACAAGATCGGACCTGCCGGAGTGGTCGCGGCGACCGCGCTCCGGAAAGCCTCATATCTGCAAGGGAGAAGAACCCGTGAGCGACAAAGAAGCGATGGTCGGAAAGTATGTCGCGTCTTGGCATATGCCGGATCCCGAGCTTCGCCGGAAAGCCATCGCCGAAGTCTGGGACGAGGCGGGGGTTTACCGTAACGCTGGCGCCGAATTCCACGGCCACAAGGGCGTCGAGGAAGCGGTTACGGAGGCGTACGAGGCTTTCGTCAAGAAGGGCTTCGTCTTTCAGGTCGCCAAGGTGGACGTCAACCACGACGCCGTGCGCTACGTGTGGGAGATGAGGCCGGCCGCCGGCGGTGAGCCGGACTCGGTCGGCACCCACGTGGCCATGGTCGGCCCGGACGGTCGCATGGTGCAGGACCACCAGTTCGTCGACAAGGCACCCAGCGGATGGTCTCCACTGCCCGACGGGCAGTGACCCACCACGACACCGAGCAAGGCTCCGCGCCCCCGGCTACCCGGCGCAGCACGTTTCTGCGAGCGCCTGCCAGTCGGTGGCGCGGAGCACCTCGGCGGTCTGCGGATCGGCCGGGAAGAAAGACTCGATGGCGAGCTCGGCGACCGTGATGTCAAGCGGTGTGCCGAACGTGCTCACCGTGCTGTAGAAGACCAGCTCCTTCTCTTTGTGCCGCAGCCGGAGCGGGACCGCGATCTCCCCTGGCCCGGGCAGCTCCACCTCCGGCTCGGGCTGGTCGCACGGGTACTCGACCAGCTCGTCGTAAAGCTTGATGAGTGCGGGATCGGCGGTCATCGTGATCTGCTGGCGCACCCGGGCCAGCAGGTGAGCCCGCCACTCGCCGAGGTTGGCGGTGCGCGGAGCGAGCCCCTCGGGGTGCAGGGCCAGCCGCAGCACGTTTACCGGCTCCTCGAGCAGCACGGGTGATACGCCCACCCGAAAGAGCCAGGCGGGGTCGTTGGCCTCCACCCGGTTCCAGTAGCGGTCCAGGACAAGGGCCGGAAACGGCTCGTGCGCGGCCAGCACCTGGCGCACCATCTCGCGAACCGATGCCATGCGCGGATCCTCCATATTGGACTCCCGGTATGCCGGGGCGTAGCCGGCCGCGAGCAGCAGCTGGTTGCGCTCCCGCAAGGCCAGATCGAGCGCCTCACCAAGCCGCAGGACCATGTCGCGGCTGGGCACCGAGCGGCCGGTCTCCACGAAGCTGAGGTGGCGCGCGGAGATCTCGGCATGCACCGCCAGCTCCAGCTGGCTCAGCTTGCGACGCTTTCGCCACTCCCGTAGAAGATCGCCAATAGGCTGCGTGAGCTGCGATTGCATGGTCACGTGATCATCACCTTGTCACTGACGGGTAGTCGGCCCGTACATTCTCCGCTACGCCGGCATGATTCTCCGACACCGAACCCTCCAAACTGGTCCGGTGCCGGCGCAGGTGGTCACTCAGCTCGCCAGAAACGACAGCAGATCCTCGTTGAGGCGGCCGGGGTGGGTCGCGAACAGGCCGTGTGCGGCGCTGTCGTAGATGACGAGGCGGCTGCCCGCGATCAGCTGGGCCGTACGCCGCCCGCACAGGTCGAGCGGGGCGGCCAGGTCGGCGGCGCCGTGGATGATCAGCGTCGGCACGGTCACCTTCTCCGTGTCGGCGCGCAGGTCGGTGATGGCCATCGTCCGGTACAGCTCGACCGCGGCCTGGGGCGAGCAGGTCAACGCCAGCTCCACCAGCCCTCGGGCGACCTCGGGCGGGATGAACAGGCGGTCGGGCGTCGCGCCCGCCCCGCCGAAGAACGGCCCGGTGAGGCTCGCCAGCCAGCCGGCGCGGTCCGCCTTCATACGGGCGATGTCCCCTTCGAAGAAGTCGAGGTCGACGCCGTCGGGATTGTCCTGCGTACGCATCAGGAACGGCGTGACCGGGCTGACCAGCACGAGCTGGCGCACCCGTGCGTCGCCGTGGCGGGTCAGGTAGCGGACCGCCTCGCCGGCGCCCATCGCGCCGCCCACAAGGGTGACCTCGCGCAGGTCCAGCCGCTCGACGAGCGCGGCGAGGTCGTCCGCGAGGGTGTCGTAGTCGTACCCACCGCCCGGCCGGCCCGAGCGCCCGCAGCCGCGCCGGTCATAGGTGACGCAGCGGTAGCCCCGGTCCACCAGTACCGGCACCTGGAAGTCCCACATGGCCGAGCTCATCATGGCGTTGTTGAGGAAGACGACCGGCCGGCCCTCTCCCCTGTCCTCGCACCGAAGGCCCGTACCGTCGCCAGTGACGACTGTCGGCATCGTAATCCTCCACCGTGGACGATCAGGCGGCAGCCGGCTGTGCGGACCGGCGACTCATGAGCGCCACCAGCGCGGCGGCGCACACACAGAAGACGATGAGCGGCACGAGGGCCGTCTGGAAGGCGTGCGGGTAGGCCGCACGGTCGGTCAGCTCACCCAGTACCGGGAAGAAGACGGCCCCGGCGATGGCCACGCCGACCGCCGCGCCGCCCTCCTGCGCCGTGTTCGCGACCCCGGCGGCCGAGGCGGCGTGGTCGGGTGCCACACCGGTCAGCACGGCGTTGGTCAGCGGGCCCGTCGTCATGCCCATGCCCACGCCGGCGATCACCAGCGGGAGGATCAGCCACCCCTCGCTGCCGCTCACGCCGGTGCGCGCGGTGACGAGAATGACCAGCAGGTAGCCGACCGCGACGGTGAGCGGGCCGAAGACGATCAGGCGGTGCCCCACCTTGGCGGCCAGCTTGCTGAACACCATCGAAGAGATGAAGAAGCCGGTGCCGAGCGTAAAGAACATGAGCCCGGACTCAAGGGGCGACAGGCCGTGCCCGTCCTGCAGGTACACGGCCAGCAGGAAGAAGAACGAGCCCAGAGCCATGAAGTAGACGACCATCGCGGTCACGCCGGCGGTGAAGGACCGCTCGCGGAACAGCGCCGGCTCGATCACCGGGCTGCCGCCGAGCCGCTCGCTGCGGCGGGCGTGCCGGACGAACGCCGCCAGCAGCGGCACCGCCGCGGCGAGGCAGAGCCAGCTCCACCACGGCCAGCCGAGCTCCTGGCCCGAGAGGAAGAAGAACACGACCGCGCCGAGGGCCGCGGTCACCAGCACCGCACCCGGCAGGTCCAGGCGGGCCGCTCGCGGGTTGCGCGACTCGGGGACCACCCGGCGGGCGGCGACCAGCGCTATGCCGCAGACCGGGACGTTGATCAGGAAGATCGCCCGCCACCCCACGGCGGCGACGTCGAGCGTGATCAGGAGGCCGCCGATCACCTGCCCGAAGACGGCGGCCATCCCGATCACCAACCCGTAGATGTTGAACGCGCGGGCACGGCTCTCGTCGGTGGTGCAGATGGTGCTGACGATGCCGAGCACCTGGGGGACCATCAGCGCGGCCGCCGCTCCCTGCGCGATCCGGGCCACCACGAGCGTCGTGGCCGACGGGGCGAGGCCGCAGGCGGCGGAGGTCAGCAGGAAGAGCGCGAGGCCGAGCACGAACAGCCGCCGGCGGCCGTAAAGGTCTCCGAGCCGCCCTCCGGTGATCATGCCCGCGCTGAAGGCCACCCCGTATCCGACGATGACGCCCTGGATCTGCGCCGAGGTCGCCTGCAGGTCTTCCTGGATGGAAGAGACCGCGACGTTGGCGACGAAGTAGTCCAGCACCGTGACGAAGGTGCCCACCATCACCACAGCCAGGGCGCCGCGCGGGAACCGGTTTGCCGGCGGCTCCCGCTCCGCCAGCGTGGTCGCGTGCGCGTCGGACTCAGCGGTCATCCCTGGTGCTCCCGAATGGTTGGTCAGCCTATGTACGACGCCATGCTCTCAACACCGGCGGTGCACCGTCGATTACCTGGCAGGTAATAAATGCACCCCATCGGCAATGGCGAAGGTCACACCCATTACCACGTAACCGGCAGCTCGTACACGCCGTGGAAGACAGTCTCCCGACGAAACAGCCCGTCCGGCTTGTCGATGGCCAGCTTCAGGGTGGGAAAACGCTGGAAAAGGATCTTCACAGCGAGCTGCATCTCCAGCCGCGCGAGCGGCGCGCCGGTGCAGTAGTGTGGACCGTTTCCCCATTGCATGTGGCCGTGCGTGTCACGGTGGACGTCGATGTGACCGGGGTCGGGAAACTTCGACTCGTCATGGTTGGCCGACGGAATCGAGATGACGACCGCGTCGCCCTTCTTCATCTGCACGCCACCCAGCTCCATGTCCTCCAGCGCCATCCGAAGAATGCCGTCCTGCGAAATCGACCAGAAGCGCAGAGCCTCCTCGACGAACTGCGGAATCAGCGCTCCGTCGTTAGCCATGACCGCGTCACGCAACTCATCGTCGAGCAGCATGCTGAGCACGTTCAGCGCGATCTGGTTGGTCGTGGTCTCGTGGCCGGCGATCAGCAGCAGGCGGACCAGCGCGACGAGCTCGTCCATCGTCAGCTCGCCCTTGGCCATGTAGTTCACGGCCAGCCGGCTCATCACGTCGTCCTTGGGGTCCGCGGCCCGCTCGGCGGCCAGCTCACGCAGGCGCTCCGACATCGTCATGAAGGCCGCGTACGACCGCTGGGGGTTGCCCTGCGAGATCGAGACACGCGTGCTCTCCACGAAGAAGGGCGACTCCTCGTCCGGGACCCCCACCAGGCGCGCGATGACGAGCGTCGGCAGTTGCCGCGTGAAAGCGTCCTGCAGATCGGCCGGCCGTGGCTTGCTTTCGAAGTCGTCGAGCAGTTCGTTGATAAGCCGCTCGATGGCGGGTCCCATGGTCCGGACCCGGCGCGCGGTGAACTCCGAAACCACCATTCCGCGCAGCCGGTCGTGCTCCGGGTCGTCCGCGCGCAAAAACGAGGACGGTTTCTCACCCGGTGGGAGTTGGATTCGCACCGGCGCGCCCGGCAGTGTTTCGTCGACGCTCAGTCGGGGATCCTTCAGCGCCTGTGTGACATCGGGATACCTCGTCACCAGCCACGCCCGCCGGGACGGAACCGCGCCCGCCGGAATGCGGATGACACACGGCGGCGCCTCACGCAGTTCCGCGAGAATGTGCGGCACGTGCCCGTTGCTGGGGCGGGGAAATGGCCAGTCGAGTACCTGTTGTGCTTCGTCGAGCATGGTCTGATTCCCTTGCTGTGTCGATTGGCGTTTGGCCTTCACGCCAATATCGTCGCCACACCTGACCCGAGACTGATCTCTCTCTGACAGCACAGTTGTTTTTCGCGTATCAGCCGCCGTCCCGCGCAAATCCTCCGCGCATGGGTTACTGTTCAGGACGGATCGCCACCCCGGTGTATCAGTAGGCGAGGTGCGCAGGCCCACACGGCGACCGCCAGCCAGGGTCTGCTCTACATGGCCGAGGCACTCTACAACGCCTCCCGACTAGGGCTGCCGATCGTGATGACCGTTGCCAACCGGGCCATCGGCGCGCCGATAAACATCTGGAACGACCACAGCGATGCGATGAGCCAGCGGGAACTCCAGCTCTACGCCGAGGACGACCAAGCCGCCACCGACCTGCTCGCGTTCCGGCTGGCCGAGGAGCTGTCCACGCCGCCCGCGGCACAGAAGACGACGGGCCTCGGGATGCCCGAAGGTCACGAACGGGCGCGCTGCCCTGCGCTGGAAGCTGGACGAGGGCGCCCGGGAGGCCGTGCAGAGTTTCGACACCGGCATCGCCGATGCCTTCCACAGCCCCCGCCCGGTGTGGACGTCGTAGCGGCGGGCGAGTTGGCGGCTGGGTCGTCCGGGTCCTGGCAGGGTGGGTTTGGCGCGCTGGCGGGACAAGCGCTTGTCGCGCGTAGGTGCCGAAATCGGCGGCGGACCCGGGCGGGGTGAGTTGTTCGGGTGGGGCTGCGGCGTTCCCATGGGCAGCGTGGGTCGGCGGCGAGTGATCGGGCCAGCCGCGGTGCGCATCCGCGCCAGGACCCGCACCGGCGGGTCCCGCAGCAGATCAGCCAGCCGGGCCGCGTCATAGCCGGCGTCCATCACCACCCAGACATCTGGGTCACCGGGCCGCCAGTGCCCAGCCGCGACAAGCCACCCACCACGGCCCGCAACTACGCGGCGGTGACCGCAGCCGTTCCGCCACGTCCAACGACTCTGTTGGGAGCTCTAAGCGATCTACCGGGCGCCGCCGCCGAAACCTTGCGGAAGGCCGTCCGGCCCTCCGCCACGGGCTTCCCGGCCGTGTTTGCCGCCGTCGCCGACCGTCGACTCTGGAGCGTAGGAGCGTGCGTGAGACGACACGCCCTCCGGTTCTGCGTGCACGGCGCCCCCAGGGCCGCGTCACGCCCGCGATGAGGGAGATGACGAGTCGTGACCACCGTTGATGCCGATACCCTTCCGCTCGGGCCACCGCCGGCCGGAGACCCACCGGACCAAAGCGGCGGCGGTCGGGGAGGCAGCGGCCGCGGCCATGGACACCCGCGCCGACTGTGGCTGATCATGGCGACTGTCGCCGCGCTGGTGCTGCTCGTACCGCTCGTGGCCTACGCGGTCACGCGCTCCAGCGGGGCGGACCGGCCGGCGACCACTTCCCGAACGGGCCAGCCAGCGGCCACTTCCACGGCGAGCCGGCCAGCGGCCGATCCGAGCTCGGGCCAGTCGGTCACCACACCCGATCTGAACCAGCCTGCGCCTGACGCGCCGGCGCCCGGTGCACGGTCCACCAGGCCACCCGTGGCCCCGGACGGCCGCATCCCGATGAGCGTCCTGCGCAACGCCACCATCTTTGTCCCACCGTGGCCCGCGGGCGGACCATCCGGCTGGTTGACCTTCAACGACGGCCTGTTCGTTGAGCCTCACATCGGGGACGTCCGCGTCACCGCTGTGGCGTACGGTGACGTCGACCGTGACGGCGCACAGGAGACGGTCGTTAACGTGCACGGCGGTTACACGTACGGCAGCTGGCAGCTGTTGGCGCTCGACCGGACCTCGGCTGGCAAGATCCGCACGATCGGCCCGGTTGTCGCGACTACCGGACAGGTCAAGCGCATCAGCGACAGCTTCACGGTGACGCCAGCCGGTCTGGTCAAGGCCAACCTGGCCGACTTCCTGGTCCGCGCCGACGAGGACCAGACGATCCCGCAGTGGCAGACCCGGGTGTACGGCTGGCGTTCGAGCCGGTTCGTCCAGGTGGCGGGACCTCGGTCGTTTCCGCCCAACCCGCGCGTGACCGAGTTGTCGGTGACCGCGTCAGCACTGGTGCTCGGGCAGGCCGAAAGCGGGTTGCGGCATGGCACCTTGCGGGTCACGGTAACAGTGAATAAGCCAGTCGCGCCGCACCATGTCGCGCTGACCTTCGATATGGCGCCCAGCCTCCTACGGGAGGGCAACGGTTGGACCAGTGCGCGGGTCGAGGAGGAAGGCCATGGGTGGCTCCAGGTGCATCTGGACAACCTGCCCAGCCCCACACTCGGTAAGTCCCAAACGTTCACCTTCGGCTTTGCGCGCGCGCAGAGCGTGACCCGGGACAACTTCGTGACGGTCACCGCCGAGAGCTGGGCCGCGAAGAACAAGTACATGGTGGACCTGGCGACCTGGAACAACGCCACGACGGTCGAGATCTCGACCGTCGGGTGAGGTGCCCACGGCCACACGGCCCGTCACCGTGCGGAAGGCTGTCCGGCCGCACCACCTGACAATGATGTTCGCGATGCCCGCCGATCTCATCTGCGAGGGCGACGGATGGACCGCCGAATGGGTTGAGCCGAAGGGAACCAACATCGTCTGGCTGCGCTGGACAAACGTGCCGCCGCCGGCGGCGGTCGGCGCGTCCCGCGTTGACAGTCCCGGTGGCGCAGGACAGGCGGCCTTGTCCCCGCCGAGCCTGCGCCCGCACGCTGGGTGAAGGAAGGAGATCCCGATCCTGCGCCTGCTTCCCGATCCCTGCACCACCGGCGGGGCTGGTCACCGCGTGAGATGTTCGCCCATCGGGTGGAGAATGTTTGGATGAGCCGGCGTCCCGCGTACTCAGTGGAGCCTTGGCGGGTGCGGGAGACTCACCTCGACCACGAACTGCTGGCGCAGTCTGAGTCGATCTTCGCGCTCTCTAACGGGCACATCGGGCTGCGCGGCAACCTCGACGAAGGTGAGCCGCACGCCATGCCTGGTACGTATCTCAATTCGTTCTACGAACTGCGGCCGTTGCCGTACGCCGAGGCCGGGTACGGCTATCCCGAGTCGGGCCAGACAATCGTCAACGTCACCAACGGCAAGCTGATCCGCCTGCTGGTCGATGACGCGCCGTTCGACGTACGGGACGGCCGGTTGCGCAGGCACGAGCGGGTGCTCGACCTCCGCGACGGGGTACTGCGCCGGGATGTGGAGTGGGAGTCCGGGGCCGGCCGCGCGGTCCGCGTGCGGTCGACCCGCTTGGTGTCCTTCAGCCAGCGCTCTATCGCCGCGATCGAATACGAGGTGGCGCCGGTGGACGACACGGTGCGTGTGATCGTCCAGTCCGAGCTCGTGGCCAACGAGACGCTGCCTGGCCCCGTCAAGGATCCCCGGGTGGCGGCGGTGCTGGCGGCACCGCTGATGGCCGAGGCCTGCTACGCCGGCGGCACCCGAGCGGCGCTGGCGCACATCACCCGCGAGAGCCGTCTGCGTATGGCCGCCGCGATGGACCACATCCTGGACGGGCCGCCCGACATGCGGGTCAAGAGCGACGCGGACGCGGACCTCGCCCGCACCACGGTGGTCTGCCGGCTGGCGCCCGGCCAGCGGCTGCGCCTTGTCAAACTCGTGGCCTACGGCTGGTCGAGCCGCCGGTCACTGCCCGCGATCCGCGACCAGGTCGCCGCCGCGCTCGAAGGCGCGCTATTCGACGGGTGGGACGGCCTGTGCGCCGCCCAACGGTCCTATCTGGACACGTTCTGGGACGGCGCCGACATCGAGTTGGACGGCGACGCCGAGGTGCAGCAGGCGGTCCGCCTAGCCATGTTCCACGTGCTCCAGGCCGGAGCGCGGTGCGAGCGGCGGCCGATCGCGGCCAAGGGCCTCACCGGGCCCGGCTACGACGGGCACGTTTTCTGGGACACCGAGCGCTTCGTACTTCCCGTGCTGACCTACACTCAGCCCGGTGCGGCGGCGCAGATGCTGCACTGGCGGCACGCCACGCTCGACCTCGCCCGCGAGCGCGCGGAGACGCTGGGCTGGGCAGGCGCCGCGTTTCCGTGGCGGACAATCCGCGGGCACGAGTGCTCCGGCTACTGGCCCGCCGGCACTGCGGCCGTCCACATCGGAGCTGACATCGCTGACGCCGCGGTCCGGTACGTGAACGCAACCGGCGACAAGGTGTTCGAGCGCCACGTTGCGGTCGAGTTGTTGGTGGAGACCGCGCGGCTGTGGCTCTCGTACGGCCATCACGACCGGTACGGCGCCTTCCACCTCAACGGCGTCACGGGCCCGGACGAGTACACCGCGGTCGCCGACGACAATGTCTATACCAACCTGATGGCGCGGCGTAATCTCACCGCCGCGGCCGACGCCGCTACGCGCCATCCCGAACAGGCTAGTGCCCTCGCCGTGGACGAGCAGGAGATCACCGCCTGGCGCGCCGCGGCGGCGGCCATGAGCATCCCGTACGACGATCAGCTCGACGTGCACCCTCAGGTCCGCAACTTCACGCTCTTCAAGGAGTGGGACTTCGAGGCCACCGGCCCAGAGATGTACCCTCTGCTGCTCAACTTCCCGTACCTCGACCTGTACCGCACGCAGGTGGTCAAGCAGGCCGACCTGGTCCTGGCGATGCACTGGTGCGGCGACGACTTCAGCGCGGAAGACAAGGCCCGCAACTTCGCCTACTACGAACGGCGCACCGTGCGCGACTCCTCTCTGTCCGCCTGTACTCAGGCCGTCCTGGCCGCCGAGGTCGGCCACCTGGAGCTGGCGCACGACTACATCGGCGAGGCTGCGCTGATGGACCTCTACGATCTGCACCGCAACACCCGCGACGGGGTACACATCGCCTCCCTCGCGGGCGCGTGGCTGGCGCTGGTTGCCGGGCTGGGCGGCATGCGCGACCACGGCGGCATGCTGTCCTTCGCACCGCGGCTGCCCAGCCGGATCGACCGGCTCGCCTTCTCCCTGCTCTGGCAAGGGCTGCGTCTGCGGGTGACCGTCCGCCCGCACGAGGCTGTTTACTCGCTGCGCACGAGCGACGGCGACGCCACGCTGCGGCTGTGGCACCACGGCGAGCCGGTGCTCCTCACCGCGGCCACCCCGGTGGCCCGCCCCATTCCGACCGCGACACCTCTGACCGAAGAGCCGGTCCAGCCACCGGGCCGCCGACCCGCCCGCCGGCGAGACCTCATCCGCCAGGCGGGGAGCGACACGGCGCCGGCGCCAGCCTGATACGGCTGGCGCCGGCGTGGAGGTGGTTCACGGGGTGGTCACGGTGATGACGTTCGACCACTCCGACGGTATGCCCAGGTCGGCGGCCCGGACCCGGTAGCGGTAGGTCGTGCTCGCTCGCCTGGACACTAGCGTCCACATAGGAGTGTGCTGGTGATGACCCTGGGCGGATGAGGTCGCGACCGGCACGGAGGCGCCGATGCCGTTGGCCCGTTCGACGACGAAGCCGGTGTCGGTCGTGACCTACACCATCCTCACCGCCCCGCCACCACTCGCCGAAACGCGATCAACGGGTTGACGTCCATTGGGCATCACGGCCTTACTGAGCCCGATTAGAAGAGCCGACACCACTACAGGCGGGAGCGATTTCCGCATCCCGCCGAGCACGCAAAGCCGGTGAGGCCGAAGCGGGACCCGACCCGCACCGACACCTGCGTGCGCGAACCGCCATGCGAGGGCCGTCCCGTCCCGCGCCCAGGACCATGACTCTCTCATCGGCCCGCCGCCCAGCCGCGTGACCTTTGGCCCTGCCGCGAACCGCACCGGCCGCCGCACGCTTGCGGCATGTCGACAAACAAACCACTTCCTTCGCTCGACGATCTGCTGACTGGGATGGGCGTCGCCGGCAGCCGCATCTGCGAGATCGACGCCAGCGAGGCCGGCGCCGGAAACATGTCTGTCCTCATCGGCTGGGAGGTCGATCTGCGAGGCTTTTTTCCCGCACAGCAACGGATCGACCTGCCGCTACCCGCCCCGTCGTTAGCCGGCCACACCTTGCTGGTCACCGGCTCCGGTCGCCGGCTGCGTCAGATC
The DNA here is from genome assembly GCF_011764425.1 of Phytohabitans houttuyneae. Classification (NCBI taxonomy): domain Bacteria; kingdom Bacillati; phylum Actinomycetota; class Actinomycetes; order Micromonosporales; family Micromonosporaceae; genus Phytohabitans; species Phytohabitans houttuyneae. Next base: position 805,141 of record NZ_BLPF01000002.1, on the reverse strand, counting down.
GGCACAGACCCACTGGGGAACGTCGGCGCCGTACGGGTCCACGACGGCGGTCGGACGGCCACGCTGCACACCGCCCCACGTCGCCTGTTCGACAAACTGACCAGCGAGTTGAACTCACACCTGGCCGTACACGACGACCAGGTCTCGCGTCAGGGCCTGCACTTCCAAGCCATCGTGCACGCCCAACCACCGCACCTGACCTACCTGAGCCACATTCCGACCTACCGGAACACTGGCGTGCTCAACCGGCGGATCTTGCGCTGGGAACCCGAGACGATTATCAGCCTGCCACAAGGCGTTGGCGTGCTCGATTTCATGATGCCGGGCTCACCTGAGCTCATGGCGGCCAACGTCGATGGGCTGCGCATCTTCGATGTCGTGCTGTGGAGCAAGCACGGGGTCATGGCCCGCTCTGACCACTCCATCACCAGAGCGGTCGACCTCATCGAGTACGCCGAAACCGCCGCCCGCTACGAGTACATGAACCTGATCGCCGGCAGTCCGGCCGAAGGTCTGACTGCCGACGAGGTCAAACAGATCGCCGCCACGTTCGGCGTCACCTCACCCTGGATCGACTGACGTTGCCCGTCGCGGCCGCCTATTGGAAGCCTTCCTAGATCTCCTGTTCGCCGGCCGTCTCGGAGACGATGAGCAGCTCGTCTCCCGGACGGAGGCGGAATCCCGGCCCGGCGGCGAGCGGGGTCTCGTCGCGGACGACCGCGGCCACGAGCGTGCCGGGCGGCGGCGGTATGGCGGCGAGGTCCCGGCCGGCACTCCGCGACCAGCTCGTGATGACCGTCGTGATCAGCGAAACCTCGGCTTTGGCGAGCCCCAGCAGCAGGACGGTGTCCGCCGTCCCGCTGCTGAAGACGTAGACGAGGAACTTGCGGATGTTGTGGTACACCGATCGGCCCAGCCGCACCGCGGCGGCGATGCTCGCGAAGGAGTCGTCCAGCAGCACAATGACGGACGCCTCGCGGGCGACGTCGGTGTCGCACGCGCCCATCGCGACGCCGATATCGACGTGCTTGAGCGCGGGTGCGTTGTTGGCGCCGTCGGCGGTGACCGCCACGACCTCGCCCCGGCGGCGCAGCGCGGCCACCACCCGCAGCTTGTGCTCCGGGTAACCCGGCTGACGAGCCGGTCGCCCGGCGCCGCCAGTAGTGAGTCCAGCGCCGGCTCGTCCATCGCCTCCAGACGGGCGCCGGTGACCACGGTCAGTGCGCCGCCGGCGACGATGCCAGCCTGCCGGGCAATCGCCTCGGCGGTCAGCGGGTGGTCGCCGCTGACTATGACGATGCGGATGCCGGCGCGCCGGCAGTCGGCGACCGCGTCCGCGACGTCCGGGCACGGCGGATCCGTCATCGCGGTCAGGCCCAAGATTGTCAGGCCCGACTCCGCGACCTCGCGGGGCCCGCGGGTCGTCCAGAGGGCGTTCCGCGACGGCGCGAGCACGCCGGTACGGGCCGGTTCTGCGCATCGACGAGGAGGACTACGCCAAGCTCGCCACCCTCGCCACCGCTACCGCGTTCCTAAGCGCGGTCGATGTAGTAGGTCTGGCTCGTCGCTCAAACGGCCGGCACGTCGACCTTGACCAGTGATCTGCTCAAGCGGCGCACGGTCGGCACGACCGTATCCAACGATGGAGGCACGTAAAGCTGGAACCAGGTGTCCGGCCCGACCACACCGTCGACCACCAGGCCGAAGGAACTCTGGTAGGCCCAGACACTGGCCAGTGTCCGATCACCGAAGGCGCCGTCGGCAGGCCCCGGATCGTGTCCCGCGACGGTGAGCATCTGCTGCAGATGGCGCACCCATTCGCCATGATCACCACTACGCAGGATCGGCTCGTCAGTCATGTCCTCACCCCCTCGTCGGCGCCCGGCAACCCACACCCGGGCTCGTAGTTCCGTTTTCACGCAGACGCACGCTCCGCAACAAGGGCCGATTGTCGCTACGGGCAGGGTCGGACGGCACAGCGGTGCGATCTCACGCAGCAAGTGGAGAGCCTGACGGAACGAGTCAGACAAATATCGGTGAACCTCTATCGCATGAGGTCAGCTAGCCGAACAATCGTCCTGAGACCTTGGCCCGGTTGGAAAGGAATGAGATGTTTCGGCGATTCGGGATCCTGCACTCGTCGCTGTGCGTTCTGGCGCTGGTAGCCGTGCTCGCTGTCTCCGTGAGGTCCGCATTCGCCGACCCCGTCGGTGGGTTGGCCAGGGGTACCGAGCTCATGAGCGACGGCGCACGCCCGGCCGGCATTCTCCGTGTCTCCTGCCGGAAGATCGTCGACGACGTGGGCCGGCCGATCCCGCTTCGCGGCGTCGCATTCGGAAACGCGGTCTGGTCCGACGTCGAGCTGCCCACCGCACACCATGGCGAGATCGACTATGAGCGCGTGCGAGGCATGGGGATGAATCTCGTCCGGTTCTATCTGAACTACCGGACGTTCGAGGACGACGCCGCACCCGGCGTCTGGAAGGAGGCCGGCTTCCGGTGGATCGATCAGAACATCGCCTGGGCGAAGGCGCATAACATCCGACTGCAGCTCAACATGCACGTGCCGCAGGGCGGGTTTCAGTCACTGGGGAAGGGTGTCGCGCTCTGGAACGACGTGCGTAACCAGGATCGACTTCTCGCGCTGTGGCGGGAGATCGCCCGACGGTACCGCGCAGAGCCAGCAGTCCTCGGCTATGACCTGCTCAACGAGCCGATCACCGCCGGTGAGAAGGAGCAGTGGGTACAGCTCGCGCACCGCCTCGTGGACGCCATCCGCGAGGTCGACCCCTGGCACATCGTGACCGTCGAGCGCCTGAACGGGAAGAACGCCGACGGCAGTGGCTCCTCCGAGCCGGTGACTGACGAGGACCACGGCTTCGTCCTCGTCGACGACCCCAACATTCTCTACGAGTTCCACACTTACACGCCTATCGAGTTCACCCATCAGCTCGCGCCCTGGGTGAGCTGCTGCCAGATCCCGACCTCGTACCCCGACCCCTCCGCGATCACTGTCTCCTGGAGCAACCTCACCTGGAGACACTGGACCTTCGACGGCACGCCGCCGGCCGACGTGTTGCGCGTCCCCGACGGCACCACACCATGGACCCCGTACAGCGTCCGGTACACCGTCACGGATCCCACCTGGAACGTCGGGCGCCCCACTTTCATGTCCCAACACAACGCCGGGACCGTGTACTTCGACGACTTCGAGGTCAACGAGTACGACTCAGAGGGCCGCCTGGTCCGGCAGCTGGCCAAAGTGGACATCGAGGACCCTGTCTCCTGGTACCTGTGGCTCGACACGAGCACCCCGGGCGCAGGCGGCACCCGCGTCGCCGGTGCCGACGGCCACTCCGGCACTCGCTCCGTCGGCATCTCGGAGACCAACACCGACGCGTCCCTGTCATCCGACGCCTACTGGTTCAAAGTGCGGACCGGAAACACCTACGAGCTCAAGTACTGGGCCCGGGCGGAGGGCAGCGCCACCGGCTCGACGTCGCTGGGGCGGCTGGAGTTCCTCACCAGCGCGGTGCCGGTCGTCGGACGGGAGAAGGCAATGCTCGCCGCGGAAGTCGACCGGTACGCGGCCTGGGGCGAGGCCCACGACGTTCCGCTCTACCTCGGCGAGTTCGGCACCATTCGCTCATCGTTCGAGCGCGGCGGCCTGCAGTGGTTGACCGACATGCTCGACCTGCTCGCCACGCGCGACCTGGCGTGGACCTATCACTCGTACCGCGGCGACGGCGGGCTCGGAATCTACTATGACGACTACCCAACCCCGGTGAACTCCGCGAACGCAAATGACGCACTCATTGAGCTGTTCCGGCGCACCCTGTCGTGCCACCGCTGAACGGTCTGTTCCTCGTCGCCCGCCGCCGCGTCATAGCCCTCGTCGTGGGATCGCTCTGGGCGCCGTCCTGCTCGGCTGGCTCGCGCCGCTGTGGCTGTAATCGACTGCGTGGACGTTCGGCACAGGCGCCGCGGACGCGTTCCTGCCCGCGACAGTGCCGGGCCGCCTGCGGCGACCCGGCACGGCCTCCCGGAGGGGAGTCAGATCATCCAGCGGTTCTTCTGGACGAAGGGCAGGCGGGCCCAGAACCGGCCCAGGCCCCAGGTGTGCCCGGCGTAGGTGAGCGCCAGCACCACCAGGACGATCGCGTAGATCAGGTGGTAGTCCATGAACGGGTTGGTCGAGCCCGACGCCTCACCAGCAGCGGTGAACCGGTCCGGCGGGAACTCCGCCGCCCACATCATCACCATGATCAAGGAACCGGCGGCCGCCGCGACGCGCAGGCCCACACCGGCGATCAGGGCCAGACCGACAGCACCCATACCGATCATGAACAGGGCGTCGACCCACCACAGACCGGCCATGTCGTGGGAGATCGACTGGAACGGGCCGACCTCCACGCGGGACAAAAAGCCCTTCGTGGGGGAGCCACCGTTGATCCACGCCCGCTCGTCCGGCGTGGCGAAGCCGAATCCGAACGTCTTGTCCAGGAACGCCCACAGGAACACGATGCCGGTGCTGATCCGCAACACCGCCAAAGCCCGGGCGGCGACAGTAGTAAGCATGTGGCCGGGAGCCTCGGCCTTCTCCAGCGCGTGCGCCGGGACCTTGACCCGGCCGGTGTTGGTGGTCATCGTTGCCTCCGGGAGCGGAAGTCGTACCTCTTGACACCCACAGCCTCCCGGCGACAACGCGCATCGCACCGCTGCCGAAACTCCTGAGGTTGCCGGGACGGAAGTCCCGAACAATCCCGCCGTGCCTACAGGACGGTCATCGCCGAACGCATCGGCGCTCGCTGGTTGAGCCGGCAGCTCGGCGCCCGAGGCTGTCGGGCATCCGACAACCACTGGCGCTCATCGGCGAGGCTGGCACTTGTACCACGCCTCGTACGTTGGAAAAGATGACGTCCCGACGTGATCCGTCCTGTTTGGCCTCGGAGAGTCGATGTCGCTTCGGCTGGTGTTCGTCCACGGCATCGGCGCCGCACGCCGTGCCGACGAGGAGTGCGCGCGGTGGAGCGCGGCGCTGGCCGAGGGCTTTCGCCGGTCCGGACACTCGGACCTGGCCGACCGGCTCGCCGGCGGCCGGCAGGTAGACGTGCACTTCTGCCACTACGGCGACCTGTTCACCCCCGGCCAGGCGCAGGGCGCGGGTGCGGCCCCGCTCGGCGCGGGCGAGGCGCAGATCCTTGTCGAGCTGCTCACCGAGACGGTCGAGGAGCATCTGGCGGAGGTGTCGCAGGAGCAGGTGCGGGCGCAGCTGCTCGCGGCCCGCGCGCAGTTACGCCCGCCCGGCCCGGCGCAGGGGGCGGGCGACCTGCTCCGCCGGGCGATCAACGCCGCCACGACCTTGCTGGGCATCGGGCCGCTGCGGCGCTCCGGCCAGTGGGTCAGCGCGAAGTTCCTCGTGGGAGACCTGGCCCAGGTGGCGCGCTACCTGGCCCGCGGCGAGCACGATGCGAGCGGGGCCACATTGGACGTACGCATCCGGGCCAGGGTGCGCGCGGCGTTCGGCGACGGGCCGGTGATCGCCGTGACGCATTCGCTGGGCACAGTCGTCGGCCTGGAGGCGCTGCACGAGTACACCGGCGAGGTGCCGCTGCTGGTGACGCTGGGTTCGCCGATCGCGATGCGTACCGTCGTGCTGCCCCGCCTGGTGCCGCAACCACCGCGCACTCCGCGGGCGGTGCGGCGGTGGCTCAACTTCTGGGACCGCGACGACGTCGTCGTCAGCCGGCCGCGGCTGGCCGAGGACCTCAAGCCCAACGAGACGGGGGTACTGCCGCAGAGCGCGCGGATCGACTCGGACGGGCTCTGGGTGCACACCGCGACCAAGTACCTGAGCAAGGCCGACGTCGCCGGTCCGATCGCGGAGACGCTGCGCCGCCATGTGAGTGCCCGATGACCACGCATCCGCGGCGTCACCTGCTCGTGGTCGCGTCCCAGTGCCGGGACCTGCCGTTCCTCGACGGGCTGGAGGAGGCGGCGCGCGGCCTGCACGACGCCTTGGCCGACGCCGCGGTCGGCGGCTGCGCGCCCGGGCTGCCCGACGGCGGGTCGCTGCACCACGGCGAGCTGGCCGCCGAGCAGATCGAGCAGCTGGTACGCGCCGCCGCCGGGCACGCCGCGCGGCACGAGGCAACCCTGGTACTGGCGCTGCTGGGGCACGGCTTCATTCCCGGCACCGCACCGACCCTGTACCTGATGGGGCTGCACTCGCGGCAGGGAGTGCGGGAAGGCGCGGTCGACGTGCGGCGCCTGCTGCTGGAGGCGGCCGACCGGCCCGGTGTCAACGGCGTCGTCGGCATCATCGACACCTGCACCGCGGCCGCTGCCCAACCCTCGATGGCGGAGCTGGCCACCGGCACCCGGGGCGGCCGCACCCGGCTGGCGCTGCTGATGGCCGCCGCGGTCGGGCAGGACGCGTACGAGCTGCGGCTCAGCCGCGGCGCGACCGGGGTCCTGCGGGCCGGGGTCGCCGACGCGGGACTGCTGCTCGACGTCCACAGTGTCGCGACCCAGCTGCGGCGGCCGGGCCTGGGGCAGGACATCGTGGTATCCGCGTTCGACGGCGACCCGACGGCGGTCGGTGGCCTGTGGCTCGGACACAACGTCGCCTACCGAAGGCCACACCGCTCGGGCACGGCACGGGCAGCGCTCGGCCGGGTCGGCGCGGCGGAGCTGCGCGCGGCGCTTTCCGGGCTGCCCGAGCACGTCCCGCTACCCGCGGAGTGGACGGAGTCCGCGCTGCGTCAGCTGAGGGAGCAGATGGAGGCGGCCGCGCCGGCCGGGCCGGAGTATGTGCGGGCAGCGCGGGCCGCGGACAGCCTGCTGGTGGCGCTGCGCACCACAGCCTTCCTGCGTACCTGGCTGGGCGCCGCGCTGACCAGCACGCGGTTGCGCCGCGCCGCGGCGATCCTGCGCATCCCGGTGGCCGACCGGCAGCTGACCACGGACGCCGACCTTGTCGAGCATGTGGCGCTCTCGCACCCGGTGAGCCAGACCTGCCGTATGACGATGGTCCGGTTTTTGATCCTGCTCGCCGCCGACGCCGGCCTCGACGTCGAAGGGCCCGAGCTGCGCGGTTGGGCGGAGTCGGTCGGCGCGACCGTGCAGGCCAACGACGCGGCCGAAGCGATCCGTACCCGCTCCCGGGAGCAGCGCCTGCGCCTGATCGTGAGCCTGCACGCGTCCATCGCCGGCGACTGGCCGGAGACGCTCGGCGGGTGGCTGCTGTGTGACGGTGACCTGTACCAGCGCGAGGAGTTCCCCTGCGAGCCAAGCCGCGCCGGCGTGGAAGCGGCGCTTGCCTCCGCCATCGACTGGGCGGAGGAGCACGCCGCGGAAGGGCGGCTCACCCTGCGCCGCGTCGACGTGGCGATCCCCACGCCGCTGCTGCTGCGCTGGCGTCCGGAGGAAGTGGAGTACGGCGCGCGCCTGGGGGTCGACTACGACGTGGTGACCCGGTGGAGTGAACGGCTCAGCCCGCCGCACGGCCTGCGGTGGATCAACACCTACGCCGCCAAGCGGCTGGAGGAGATCTCCGCGTACGAGGGGCAGGCGCCGATCGACTGGCTGGCCGAGCAGGACACCCGCGAGCTGCGGGCGCTGCACGAGCGGCTGCGCTCCGGCGCGTACACCCGGGCGATCGGGCTCAGCAGCAGCCCGGGCGAGGACCAGCGGCTGATGGAGATGCTGCTTGCCTTCAGCCCGATCCTTCTGTGGCCCGACGACACGGCGGAGTTCCGCGCTCAGCACCGCGACGGGCTGGACACGTCATGGCCGGACCTGCCGGCCGGCTTTCTGGTCGCCTACCGGCAGCGGTGGCGCGCCGAGCCCGCCGAGGCCATCGCCGACCTGCGTGCCGTCTGGGACGACCGCGACTGGCTCGAGTTCTGCCGCTACTTCCAGCGCCGCCTCACCGACCCACCGAGGAGCCCGTGATGACGTGGAGCCCCTACTACCGCGGCGACGGCGTGCCCCGCGACGTCACGCTGCACCGGCCGCCACCGTGGCGCGAGTTTCCCCGGCGGCCGCTGGCGACGGTGTTTCAGCCGCCGCCGGGCCTGACCGACGCGGTCAATGCCGCCCTGAGCCTGCGCCGCCCGCTGTTGATCACCGGCGCGCCGGGTTCGGGAAAGTCCACAGTGGTCGACTCCGTCGCCGCCGAGCTGAAGCTGGGTCCGGCGTTGCGCTGGCACATCACCTCGCGCAGCACGCTGCTGGAATCCCTGTACCGGTACGACGTGCTGGGCCGCATCCACGCCCGCCAGCTGGGGCAGCCGGCGCACACCGACGACATCGCGCCGTTCATCCAGCTCGGCCCGTTGGGCACGGCGCTGCTGCCCGCCGACCGGCCCCGCGCGCTGCTCATCGACGAGATCGACAAGAGCGACCTCGACCTGCCCAGCGACCTGCTCGACGCCCTGGAACGGGGCGAGTTCGAGATCCCGGAGCTGGCCCGCCACGAACATCCGGTGGTCGCCGTGCGTGAATGGGGCGGCAGCGCCACCCATCCCATCGAACGCGGGATGGTGCGCTGTACCGAGTTTCCGGTCATCGTGATGACCAGCAACGGCGAGCGGGACTTCCCGGCGCCGTTCCTGCGGCGGTGCATCCGCTACACGATGCCGCTGCCGACCCGCGACATGCTGCACCGCGTGGTCCGTGCCCACCTCGACCTGGCCGTGCCCGGCTCCGGTCCGCTGGCCGACCTCGTCGACGACTTCCTGCAACGCCTGCGCGACGGCGAAAACCTCGCGATCGACCAGCTGCTCAACGCCGTCTTCATGCTCTCCGGCGACCAGCCACCGCAGGACGGGCAGCGCGAACACCTTGTGGCCATGCTGCTGCGCGAGCTGTCCCGTGCCTGACCCGCCGCGCGGCCTGGTCGGTTGGTTGCGGACGGTCGCGCCGGAGCTCGACGCGACCGGCATCGCCGAAGCCATCTGGCTTGCCGCCGCGCAGTCCGCGGCCCTCGACCGCGGATCCGGGCCGGCCGCCGCGCAGGTGCCGGCCGGCGCCGCCACCGCCGCGTCCGCCTCGGCCGAGCAGCAGGCACCCTCCACATCACCACCCGATGCGGTACAGCAGCTGCACGACGCCTCCGAGGAAGCGGAAGCCGAGTCGACCGGCCGCCGGGTGCGGGTGCGGCACAGCCGGCTGCTGCCCCGGCCGCTGGAGCTGGCCCGGTCCCTGCGCCCGTTCAAGACGCCGTGGCGGACCGGGCGGCGTTCCCAGCTCGACCTGGACGCCACGGTCCGCGACTACGCGCGGGTCGGGCAGCTCATCCCCGCCTTCGTGCCCGCGCCTGAACGCTGGTTCGACGCCGTCCTCGTCGTCGACGAGTCGCCGTCGATGGCGGTCTGGTCGGACGTGATCGGCGAGCTGACCAAGCTGCTGCAGCAGCTCGGCGCGTTCCGTACCGTGCAGACCTGGCGGTTGACCGCGACCGAAAACGGCCCGGTGCTGCGCGACCACCGCGACCGGCCCACCCCCGCCGACCGGTTGTGCCCGGCGGGCGTCCGGCGGCTCGTGCTCGTCGTCTCGGACTGCTCGGCGCCCGCGTGGCGCCGACCGGCGATGTGGCGGGCGCTGCGCGGCTGGTCGGCCTCGGCCTCCACCACCCTGCTCAACCCGCTGCCGGCCAAGCTGTGGCGGCAGACCGGGCTGGACCTGCCCGGGGTGCGCGTCGGTCCGGGCACGCCGGGCACCCGCAACACCGGACTTCGGTACGGCGTGCCGCTGCTGCTGCAGACGCAGGCGTCGCAGTGGACACCGCTGCCGGCCGTCAGCCTCACGCCCCACTCCCTCGGCCGCTGGGCACGCACCGTCATGCGCGGCGACCCGGGCGGCTGCGACGCCGTGCTGATTCCCGCGCAAGGGCGCCTGGACGCCTCCTCCGCCGACGGCGGGCACATGACCGGCGCGCAGCTCGTCCAGACCTTCCAGCTCGTCGCCTCACCCGCGGCGGTGCGGCTGGCCGTGTTCTGCGCCCCGTACCAGCAGGTCAGCCTCCCCCTGCTCAACCTGATCCGCCAGGAGCTTGTGCCCGAGGCCACGGTGTCCGACCTGGCCGAGGTGGTCATCGGCCTGTTCAACGCGGTCACCGAGGCGGGACAGCCGCCGATCCTGCGCCCAAGGCCGGGCGTGCAGGAGCGGCTGCGGGAGATGCTCGGCGCCCAGGACGCCTGGCGCATGTACGCCGTCCTGAGCAATCACGTCGCCTCCAGCGCCGGCCTGCCTGCGGGCTTCGCCGCTGTCATCTACGACCCCACCGGCGACGTGCGGCTCCCGGCCGGGCTGCACCCCTTCGCCGAGGCGACCCGGGACACCTTGCGCCTGCTCGGCGCCATGCCGGGCGGCGCGCCGGCCGACCCGGAACGGTCACCCGAGCCCGACGACGAGCCCGAGGAAGAGGGGCGCCCAGAGATTTGGAACCTGCCCAGCACCAACCTGACGTTCAGCGGCCGCGAGGAGCTGCTACGTGAACTTCGCGAAAGGCTCACGCAGGGCTCGAAGGTATCTGTCCTGCCCTTCGCGCTGCACGGCATGGGCGGCGTGGGCAAGACCCAGCTCGCGCTCGAGTACGCGCGCCGTCACGCCGACTCCTACGACGTCGTCTGGTGGGTCCCGGCCGAGGATGGCGCGTCGGCCCGGCAGTCGCTGCGCGAACTCGGTCGCCGCTTGGGCCTGCCAGAGGCCGTCGACCAGCAGCAGGCCGCCATGATGCTGCTGGACGCCCTGGCGGCCAGTCCGTTGCGCTGGCTCCTGATCTACGACAGCGCGAACGACCCCGACGACCTGGCGCACCTGATCCCGTCGGTCGGCGGTCACGTCATCCTCACCTCCCGAAACCTGGCCTGGAGTGACGTCTGGTCCGCCGTCGAGGTCGACGTCTTCATGCGCAGGGAGAGCGTCGAGCTGGTCCTGCGCCGCGCACCCCACCTCTCACCCGAGGATGCCGACCGGCTGGCCGACAAGCTCGGCGACCTGCCCCTCGCGATGGGCCTGGCCGCGAGCCTCCTGGAATTCACCGGCATGCCCACCGCGGAGTTTCTGGCCCTATTTGACGCTGAGGTGCGGGAGCTGCTGTCCGAAGGAAGGCCCGCCTTCTATCCGGTCACCCTCATCGTGCTGGTCAGCATCGCCCTCGACCACATGGAGGCGACGGACCCGACGGCTGCCTACCTACTGAAGCTCTTCGCGCACCTGGGGTCGGAGGCGATCTCGACGTCTTTGCTGATCGGTGGTCTGTCCGACCGGGTCGCCGCGCACGGCGCCATCCGCAATCTCCAGCGATCTGGCCTGGCGGACACCGGCCCGATGAACGACTTCATCCAAGTATCGCGCCTCGTGCAACTCTCGCTACGAGAGTGGATACCGGAACAGGATCTCGGACAAGGGCGGGCGGATGCGTGGCAGCTACTCGCCACGGCCAACCCGGGCGATCCCGAGAATCCCGCGACCTGGTCGCTGCACGCACAGATCGGCCCGCACATCGCCCCTACCGGACTGATCGACGCCCCCGGTGACGAGGCGCGTCAGGTGATCCTGGACCAGATCCGCTACCTGTGGGCGATCGGCGACTACGACGCCAGCCGCCGGCTGGGCGAGCGCGCGGTGGAACGATGGCCACAGGCACTCGGGCCGGATGCCCCACACACGCTCCTTGCCACCGCTCACCTCGCGGCCGCCCTGCGTGCCCTCGGTTTCAACGAGCGAGCCCGCGAGCTGGCGGCCGACGCCTACCGGCGCATGCGGCCCGTCTTCGGCACCGCCGACGAGTACACACTTGCTGCCGGCCGGTCGCTCGCCGCCGACCTGCGGATCGCCGGCGACTACGTGCAGGCGTACGAGCTGGACCAGGAGCTCCAGGCGCAGACGGAGCGCAACTTCGGCCCGAACCATTCGCTGACCCGGGCGGCGAGACAGGCCCTCACGGCGGACCAGCGCCTGCTCGGCGACATGTTGACGGCGCACGACGTCGACGAAGGTCTTCTTGACGCGGACCAGCCCGAGACGGCGTTCGCCCTCGCGCTGGACCTCTATGAGCTGGGCAGGTACGAGGCCGCGCTGAACCTGCTGCATAACCGGCCGCCGGGCCACCGCGCGACGCTGACGTTCGCGAACTGCCTGCGCAAGCTCGGCCGCCACGACGAGGCGCTGCGCCACGCGAGGGAGAACTACATGGCCTTCCGCACCCGCTTCGGCCGCGACCACCAACACACCCTGGCCGCCACGACGAGCTACGTGAACACATTGCGCGCCACCGGCGCCCTGTACGAGACGCGGGAGCTCGCAGCCGAGGTCAGCGAAGGGTACCGCCGCGCCTTCGGAGGTCGGCATCCGCTCACCCTCGCCGCAATGGTGAATGAGGCGATCGTCCTGCGGGCGGCTGGCAAGGATCGCGAGGCCCGGGCATTGGCCGAGTCGGCATTGGAGGGCCTTACCGGGGCGCTGGGTGAGCAGCATCCACACACGCTGTGCGCTGCCAACAACCTCGCCAACGACCTGGCCCGAGCCGGCGAACGGGCACCAGCCCTGGCGCTGTCCGAGCAGACGCAACACTTCTTGCGGCAGACCCGCGGCGAATACCACCCGTACTCGCTGGTCTGCGCCCTCAACCTCGCGGTGCACATCAGGGCGGCCGGCGACGAGGAACGCGCCGACGAGCTGCACGCACTGTCCATTGAGGAGCTTGTGAGGCAGCTCGGTCCGGAGCATCCGGAGGCGGTGACCGCACGCGCTGGCGTCCTGATCGACTGCGACATCGAGCCTCTTCCGATCTGAGGTCGCCGCGTCCATTCGAGGTCCAGTTCCCGTCCAGTGGCGGCTGAAAGCCTGCCCGCACCCAGGTACGACGGACGGGAGTGGGACATGAGACAAAGACCGGCCATCAGACGGACCCTGGCATCGGCGGCGGTGATGGCGCTCGCGCTGCTCGGCGCGGTGGGACACGGGCTCCCGGCACAGGCCGCGCCGGGCGCTGACGCCCCGAGCCTGCCCGATCGGGCGGTCACGGCGGCACCCGGCGTGTCGGCGGAGAAGCCGGACGCCGCCAAGCGACCCGCGGGCCGGCGATCCGTGGCGGAGCTTGCGGACGGCTCCGCGATCGCGCTGCGCCCACCGGCCGCCGGCGAGGCGCCGCGCATGGTCACCGGCGCGCGGCCGGCGGACGCGGGCTGCACGCCCTACATCAGCGGGTCGATCAGCAAGGTCGGGCTCACCGTGCGGATCGACTACCTGGCCGAGGTCCTCTGCAACTTCTACCTCGCGGGCGCCGGGCAGGCGTACCTGATCGAGCGGACGTCCGGCTCGCCGTACAACGGGCAGGTCGTCGCGGCGGCGGCGCCGTTCTCGTTCGTCAACGACTACTACGGCTACAGCTACGGTGCGGTGATCATCGACGGGCGCGTGTACGACGGCGGCGCGCAGATCGAGGTCGGGTTCAACCTGGCGCTGCAGACGCTCGACGGAGGCATCTGGATCGGCTGCCTCGCACTGCCGAACGGGCTGCGCTACCTGGGCGCCTGCTCGGGTCTCGGCACCAGCACGGTGTCGGCATCGGTCGGTTCCGGCGAGATCTCCACCGGCCTCGCGCCCAACCGGCTGGCGGTGCTGGAGAGCCTGACGTCGCCGGGTTCGGGCAGCTACGACGCGTGGAACGTGGGGCGGTTCTTCCCGGAGACCTACGGGGCGTACCAGTTCGACTGGTCCACCGACCTCTGCACCGGCGCGCCGGACAACCCGCTGGGCTTCACGTTCGAGTCGGCCTGCGCCCGGCATGACTTCGGGTACCGCAACTACAAGGCGGCCCAACGGTTCGAGGCGAACAAGGACCGGCTCGACCTCGCCTTCTACGGCGACATGCAGCGGGTGTGCGCCAACTACGGCGACGCGGTGCGGCCCGCCTGCTACGCCCTGGCGACGGTCTACTACGAGGCGGTGCGCATCTTCGGGTTCCAGAGGGTCACTCCCGAGCAGATCGACGCGGCCGCCGACCTCCTGCCGGCCACCACGTCCGGCAAGGCCCCGCGGACCTGACCGCGCCCATCACCCGAGTTCATGGCGGAGCCCGCGGCGGCTCCGCCATGAGCCGTCGTAGGTTGGGCGGACGCGCACCGGGTACCCAGGCGTGCGGGTGGAGGTGAGTGGCGGTGAGAGTGCGGCGCGGTGCCGGCAGGATGTGGGGTCTGCTGGTCGCGGCCTTGTTTTTCGGCCACGCCGTGGCCGGCTGTTCCGGCGGCCCGCCGCCCGGCCCGCGGCCGAGTGGACCACCCGCTCCGACCGCCTCGCCCACCACGCGCGCTCCCTCCCCCAGCCCGACCACCACCCGCATCGGGAACGCCACACCCGCGCCGCGCTGGCTGGGGACGCGCGTCCTCCCGGTGGGGCCCAACGGGTTTCCCGCGGCCCGGGACACCCCGCCTGAGCTGCGCAACCGCTCCATCATCACGGTCGACGACCTGCCCCCGCCGCCCGATGGCCGCTTCCACGCGACCGTCGAGGCGGTGCCCGCCGGCGTGCTCGCCCGTTCCAGCTGGACCAAGGCGTGCCCGGTGGCGGCGAGCGACCTGCGCTATCTCACGGTCGGCTTCCGCGGCTTCGACGGGCGCGCGCACACCGGCGAGCTGCTGGTCAACGCACGGGCGGCCGACGACATGGTCGCGGTGTTCGGCCGGCTGTTCGCCGCCAACTTCCCGATCGAGCGCATGCGCATCTCGAGCGCGACGGACATGGACGCGCCGCCGACAGGCGACGGCAACACCACCGAGGCGTTCGCGTGCCGGCCGGTGCGCGGCAATACGGCGTGGTCGCAGCACGCCTACGGGCTGGCTGTGGACGTCAACCCGTTCCAGAATCCGTACCACAAGGGTCGTGTGGTTTTGCCGGAGCTGGCCACCGCCTATCTCGATCGCGCGAAGGCGCGGCCCGGGATGGTGCGGCCGCGCGGGCCGGTCGTGCGCGCCTTCGCCGCGGTCGGCTGGAAGTGGGGCGGCGACTACCGGTCGCTGAAGGACTACATGCACTTCTCCGCCACCGGCGGCTGAACCCGACACGGGGGTGGTGGATAGGTTCGGAGGGTGCCGATACCCGAGATCACGATTGCCACCCCGGCGGACCGCGAGGTGGTCGTCGGCTGCACGGTCGCCGCGTTCGCCAAGGACCCGGTCCTGCGGTACCTCTTCCCCGACGAGGTCACCTATCCGCGGTACGCCGCCGCGTTCTTCGGGCACCTCTTTGACAAGAGGGTACAAAAGCAGACGATCTGGACCATCGAACGCGGTGCTTCGACCGCGATCTGGCAACCGCCGCAGACCGGCACCGCGGCCGGGGAGGACGACCTGTCCGCTCACCTGCCGGCCGGCCCGCTCGCCCGTGTCCTCGCCTACGAGGAGGCTGTGCACGCCGCCTTGCCGGCCACGCCGTTCTGGTACCTCGGCGTGCTGGCCACACACCCCGCCAGCGCCGGTCGCGGCTGGGGCCGCGCGGTCATGAACGCTGGCCTGCGCCGGGCCGCCGACGACGGCCTCCCTGCGGTCCTGGAGACCAGCAACCCGGCCAACGTCGAGCTTTACCGCCGCGCGGGGTGGCAGGTCGTGCGCACCGTCACCGAGCCTCTCACCATCTGGGTGATGCAGCAGTGATCAAGGACTACCGGTAGGGTGCCGGCGTGGCCGTCCGCATTGACATCGAGGCGTTTCGTGAGTCCATCCCACCGGAGGTGCGGGAGGCGGCGGAGCGGCTGCGTGAAGACGACGGGATCGGCGAGCCCGAGCCCGCCGGCGGGGGTGTCCAAGCGCTGGTGCAAGCCCCGGACGGCGCCTTCCATGCGTGGGTGGGCATCGTCGACGGGGCCGTCATCGGCAGGTGCGCCTGCGCGGCGGCCGGCGACGAGCTGTGCGCTCACGCCGCCGCCCTCATGCTGACGGCCGTCACCGGCGGCATGCCCTTCTCCTCGTCCGCCGAGCCTCCGCTACAAGACGACCTTGACGGCCCGGACCGCGCCGTATACGCCGAGGCCGTGCGGCGGCTGGCACCCGAGGACCTGGCCGAGCTCGTCGTGACGTACGCGTTGGATGACGACGCCTTCGCCGCCCGGCTGCTCGACGAGGCGGACATGCTCCCCGCATGACTCCCGAGGTCCAGCAGCTGCGCGCGGTGCTCGACGGGCTACGGGCCGCGGTGCTCAGGAAGCTGGCCGGACTGAGCGACGACGACGCGCGGCGCAGCACGGTCGACTCGGGCACCAACCTCGCCGGGCTGGTGCAGCACCTCACTTTCGTCGAGTCACTGTGGTTCGAGGAGGTCGTCGCCGGTGGGAAGGCAGGCAGGGGCAACCGGTCGATGCAGGTCGACCCATCGGTCTCGGTGCGGACCCTCCGGGCCGAGTACCGCGCCGCCTGTGCGGCAAGCAACGAGATCATCGCCGCCGCCGGCGACGCGGACTCGCCGGTGCACCGACACGGCAAGGTGCGCGACCTTCGATCGGTGCTGCTCGCCGTCATCGAGGAGACCGCCCGCCACGCCGGGCACGCCGACATCATCCGCGAGCAGATAGACGGCCAGACCGGCCGTTGAGCCGCCGAGACCTTTCGCGGTCAGGGTGAGCTTCTGGTAAATGTCCAACCCAAACGAGATGTGAGCTGCCGCGATGTCCGCCGTCGTCCGGACCACGGCGGACGTCGCGGTAGCCCGGATCTGTTTTGAACTGATCGTTCTGAACCGGGCTACCACGATCGCACCCCACCCCTGACGTCGAAGGTCTCTAGCGCAAGGTCTACTCCGCCGCGAGCAGTTCGAGCGTGTCGATCACGCGGTTGGAGAAGCCCCATTCGTTGTCGTACCAGGCGACCACCTTGACGTGGCGGCCGTCGACGCGGGTGAGGGCCGAGTCGAAGATTGACGACGCGGGGTTGGCGACGATGTCGGAGGAGACGAGGGGGTCGTCGGAGTACTCGAGGATGCCGGCGAGCGGGCCGTCCGCCGCGACCCGGTATGCGGTCAGCACCTCGTCGCGGGTCACGTCACGGGCGACGGTCGTGTTGAGCTCCACGATCGAGCCCACCGGTACCGGCACTCGGATCGAGTCGCCGGACAGCTTGCCGGAAAGGCGTGGCAGCACCTTGCCGATCGCTTTCGCCGCACCGGTCGTGGTCGGCACGATGTTGACCGCGGCGGCGCGGGCGCGGCGGGCGTCGCGGTGCGGGCCGTCCTGCAGGTTCTGCTCCTGCGTGTAGGCGTGCACCGTGGTCATGAAGCCGTGCTCGATGCCGGCGAGCTCGTCGAGCACCGCGGCCAGCGGCGCCAGCGCGTTTGTCGTGCAGGAGGCGTTCGAGACGATCGTGTGGACGGCCGGGTCATACGCGTCGTTGTTGACCCCGAACGCGAGCGTGACATCGGCACCCTCGGAGGGCGCGCCGACCAGCACCCTCTTCGCCCCCGCGGCGAGGTGGGCGCGGGCGGCGTCCGCCGAGGTGAAGCGGCCGGTGACCTCGAGCACGATGTCGACGCCGAGCTCGGCCCAGGGCAGCTCGGACGGCTCCCGCTGGGCGAGCACCGTGATGCGGCGACCGTCGACCACCAGGGTGTCCCCGTCGACGGTCACCGGGCGGCCGAGCCGTCCCGCCGTGCTGTCGAACGCGAGCAGTCGGGCAAGTGCCGCGGGGTCGGTGAGGTCGTTGACGGCGACGACGTCGAGCTTGCTGTCGCGTTCCAGCAGAGCGCGCAGCACGTTGCGGCCGATGCGGCCGAATCCGTTGATGGCGATGCGTGTCATGACCCAAGATTCGCGGTACGGCACGCGTCCGGACAGCGGCGTGCGCGCCACGGTCCGCAAGGATCACGCCAGCTGTTCGCCGGGTGCGAAGGTGCGGCGGTACTCGCTCGGAGTGGTGCCGAGAATGCGCTGGAAGTGCAGCCGCAGGTTGGCGCCCGTGCCCAGCCCGACGTCGGCGGCGATCTGCTCGACGCTGCGCTGTGAGCGTTCGAGCAGCTCGCGGGCCAGGTCGATGCGGGCGCGCAGCACCCACTGCATCGGCGTGTAGCCGGTGTCCTCGACGAACCGCCGGGAGAACGTGCGCGGCGACACCGCCGCGTGCCGGGCGAGCGTCTCAAGCGTGAGGGGCTTGTCCAGCCGGTGCAGCGCCCACTCGCGGGTGACCGCGAACCGCTCACCGAGCGGCTCGGGCACGCTACGCGGCACGTACTGTGCCTGGCCGCCGCTGCGGTACGGCGCCGCGACCAACCGCCGCGCCGCGTGGTTGGAGGCGCCCACCCCGAGATCACCCCGCAGGATGTGCAGGCACAGGTCGATGCCCGAGGCGGCGCCGGCCGACGTCAGCACGCTGCCCTCGTCGACGAACAGCACGTTTTCGTCGACCCGCACGGCCGGGTGCTTCTCCTTCAGGGCCCGGGTGTAGTGCCAGTGCGTGGTCGCGCGCCGCCCGTCGAGCAGGCCGGTGGCGGCCAACGCGAAGGCGCCGGTCGAGATGGCGGCCAACCGCGCGCCCCGCTCGTGCGCGGCGACCAGCGCGTCGACCACGACCCGCGGCGGGTCCTCGCGGTCCGGAAAGCGGTAACCGGGCACGAAGATGATCTCGGCCCAGGCGAGCGCGTCGAGGCCGTCGGCGACGTGGTACGACAGGCCGTCGCCGCCGGTCACCAGGCCAGGCGCCGCCCCGCAGACCCGCACCTCGTACGGCATGCTCGCCCGCGTGGTGAACACCTGTGCCGGGATGCCCACGTCAAGCGGCTTTGCCCCCTCAAGCACCAGGACGGCGACACGATGCAGGCGACCAGCAGCCACAACCAAAAGACTAGTGCGGTGACCACTATGGTTCGCCGGGTTCCCTGGCGAACCATGCCCCGCCGGGCGCAGGGTTTCCGGGGTAAGCAGGCCCAGCGCGGCGTCGGCGAGGTGCGGAGCGACGTCGCCGTAGAACGCGTCGCGAACCTGCTGGCGGTAGGCGGGGTCGTTCGAGGCGAGGTCGAGCCGCAGCGCCCCGAATGCCTCGGGATCGCCCCGGAGTGCGGTCAGGACGAGTGCGCCCGCGTTTTCCGGCAGCTCGAAGTACGGGCCGGCCGCCTTGCCGGAGGCGGGCATGACCGCGGCGAGGTACACGGCGTGCGCCACCAGGTCGGGGACCTGCTGCGCCACCCGGGTCAGCACGGGGCCGCCCATGCTGTGGGCCACCACGGTCACCGGGCCGCCACGTCCGAGGTGTCTGATCTGGGAGACGAGCAGGGTCGGCCGCCTCACCGAGGTCCACAGTGGTCACTGGCGAGACCTCGGTGGCCAGCCCCGCCGGGTCGAACGGACGGGTGGTCAGGCACTCGGGTCGGCGCGCGCGCAACCCGTGCCCGGCCATGTCGACCGCCAGCGTCGGGCGGCCATCCGGTACGAGGTGGGCGACGACCTCGTTCCAGCACCAGGCGCCGTGCCAGGAGCCGGGTAGGAGAAGGATGGGCACGCGCCCAGGATCGCGGGTCACAGCAGCTTGTCCAGGGTGAAGGGGACCTCGCGCAGGCGGCGGCCGGTGGCGTGAAAGATGGCGTTGCCGATCGCGGCCGGTACCCCGGTCATGGGGGTCTCGCCGAAGCCCTTGGCGCCGATCGCCGTGCTGCCCGGGTCCTGCTGGTCGACGAAGAGCACGTCCACCCGCGGTGGCGCGTCGGCGTTGACCGGCACCAGGTAGGTGGACAGGTTCGGATTGACCACCCGCCCGGTCGCGCGATCGACCGCCGTGTGCTCCATCAGGGCGAGCCCGACGCCCCAGGTCACCCCGCCGAGGACCTGTCCGCGCAGCGTCCGCCGGTTCAGCACGCGACCGGGGTCGTACGCGCCGACGACGCGGGTCACCCGCACCCGGCCGTACCGAGCGTGCACCCGCACCTCGACGAAGACCGCACCGTAGGTGTGCCCCGGCGCGTTCTCGACGGCGGCCTCCGCCACGACCGGCCGGCCGTGGCGGCCGACGACAGCGCGGTAGGTGTCGGATCGCGACCGCCTGCGGGAGTCGAACAACCGGCCCTGCTCGACGACGACCCGGTCGACCGGGACGCCGTACAGCGGCGAGCGGCGGTCGGCGACCGCCAGCCGGACCACGGCGTCGCGGACGTCACGGGCGGCCTTGTCCACCGACGGGACGACGCTCGGCACCGTCGACGAGGCGACCGACAGTCCCGCCTCCGGCAGTGCGGTGTCACCGATGGCTGTGGTGACCTGCTCCAGCGGCACGCCCGCCGCGTCCGCCGCCACTTGGGACAGCACCGTGTACGTGCCGGTGCCGATGTCCTGGGTGGCCACGCTCACCCGTATCCGGCCGTCCGTCAGCACGCTCGCGCTGGCACTCGCCGGGAAGTTGCCGAAGGTGTGCGTCTCGGTGGCCATGCCCCAGCCGACGTACTCGTCGCCGTCCCGGCGGACACCAGGGCGGCTGTCGCGCCGCCGCCAGCCGAACGCCTCGGCGGCCAACCGGTAGCACTCGGCGAGGTGCCGGCCGGTGTAGGGCTCGCGGGTGCGCTGGTCGACGTGGACGTCGTTGCGCAGGCGCAGGTCGACCGGGTCGATCCCGAGGCTGTGGCTCAGCTCGTCCAGCGCCGTCTCCAGCCCGAACTGTGCCGTGAGCTCCGGTGACCGCATGAAGCTGGAGGTCGGCATGTCCAGCCGGACGCCGAGCTGCCGCACGTGCACGTTCGGGCAGGCGTAGAGGGTGTGTGTGGCGACGCTCGGGTTGAATACGGACTCGTCGGTGCGGGTGAGCTGGGCGGTGGTGGTGTGCTCGATCGCGGTCAGCCGCCCGTCTCTGTCGGCGCCGATGCGCAGCCGCTGGCGAAACTCGGACCGGTGCCCGGCCGAGGTGTACATCTGCGCCCGGGTCAGCACTGTCCGCACTGGACGGCCCAGGTCACGGGAGACCGCGGCGGTGAGCAACGTGTGCGGCCAGACCAGCCCTTTGGCGCCGAACCCGCCGCCAAGATAGGGCGAGATCACCCGTACGTCGTCCTCCGGCACGCGGCAGGCGGCGGCCACCATGGCCCGGGTGGCGTTGACGCCCTGCGCGGTCTCGTACACCGTCACCCGGTTTCCCTCCCACACCGAGGTTGTGGCGTGCGGCTCGATCGGGTTGTGGTGGTGGACCGGGGACCGGTACTCGGCGTCGAGCAGGACGGCCGCGCCGGCGAACGCCCGCTCGACGTCGCCGCGGATCACCTCGTTCGCCTCCCCGTGGAACGGCAGCGGAACGAAGGGGTCCTCGGTGGCATCGGCGAGCGCGACGGCCGGCGTTTCCGTCCGGTACTCGACGTGTACGCGGGTGGCGGCGTCACGGGCCTGTTCGAAGGTGTGCGCGACGACGAGTGCCACCGGCTGCCCGTTGTGGTGGATCCACGCCTGTTGCATCGGCAGGAAGCCCTTGACGAAGAAGCCCTCGGGCACTGTGAGCGGCGGCATGTTTTCGTGGGTGTAGACGGCGACCACCCCGGGGCTGCGCCGTGCCTCGTCCGTGTCGATGCGCGCCACGTCACCGCGGGCGATCGTGCTCAGCACCAGAAATCCGTGCAACAGGCCCTCTACGGGTTGGTCCGCCGCGTACCGCGCGGTGCCGGTGACCTTCGCCCGGCCGTCGACCCGGGCGACGTCCCGTCCGACCAGGTTCCTGCTCATCGAACGCCTCCCAGCTCGCTGAGCACGCCGGCCAGGGCACGCTGCACCAGCTCCACCTTGAACCCGTTGCTCGCCCGCGGGACCGCGTCACGCACCAGAACGCGACCCGCCTCCCGCATCCGTTCGTCCGTCAGGCGGTGCCCGACCAGGGTCGCCTCCACCTGCGCCGAGCGCCACGGTGTGGTGCCCACGCCACCGAAGGCCAGCCGGACTCCCCGCACCCGCCCACCGCGGACGCGCAGCACGGCGGCGACGGATACGACGGCGAACTCGAACGTGGCGCGGTCGCGGAGCTTGAGGTATCGCGACAACGGCTCCGGAGGGCCGATCGGCAGGCTCACACCGGTGATCAGCTCGCCGTACCGCAGGTCGTTTTCGAGGTGTGGGGTGTCGCCCGGCGGCAGGTAGAAGTCAGCGATCGGTATCCGCCGTGCGCCGCCCGGCCCCAGCACGTGAACCGTCGCGTCCAGCGCGGTCAGGGCCACCGCCAGATCCGACGGATGCGTGGCGATGCAGTGATCGCTCGTACCGAGGATCGCGTGTATCCGGTTCTCACCCTGGATCGCCGGGCAGCCGCTGCCGGGCACGCGCTTGTTGCAGGCGGAGCCGGTATCGCGAAAGTAGCCGCACCGCGTGCGCTGCAGCAGGTTGCCGCCGATCGAGGCCATGTTGCGCACCTGAGGCGACGCCGACGCCAGCAATGCCTGCGACACCACGGGAAAGCGCTGGAGCACGCGCGGGTCTTCGGCCACCTGGCGCATCCGGGCGAGCCCGCCGATATGCAGGCCGTCACCGTCCACTGTGACGTCGGCGAGCCTCAACCGGTTGATGTCCACCAGGTCCCGGTGACTCTCGGCGCCGTCCCGCATCAGGTTCAACAGGTCGGTACCGCCCGCGATGTACGCCGCATCCGGCTGTGCGGCGAGGCGCACAGCGGCCGCCGGGTCCGTGGCCGTCACGTAACCGAACGGTCTCATGCGCCCATCTCCCTGCTCGCGTCGCGGACGGCGGCGACGATGTTCTGGTACGCCGCGCAGCGGCAGAGGTTGCCGCTCATCCACTCCCGCACCTCGTCGTCGGAGCGGGCGTGGCCTTCGCGGATGCACGCCACCGCGGACATGATCTGGCCGGGAGTACAACCTCCACATTGGAACGCGTCGTGGCGGATGAAGGCCTCCTGGACGGGATGCAGCTCGCCGTCTCGGGCCAGGCCTTCGACCGTGGTGATCTCGCTGCCCTGGCGCATGACCGCGAGGGTGAGACAGGACTTGATCCGCTCACCGTCCGCGAGCACGGTGCACGCACCGCACTCGCCGCGGTCACAGCCTTTCTTGGTACCGGTCAGCCCCATCCGCTCGCGCAACGCGTCCAGCAACGTGACGCGCGGCTCGACGAGCACCCGCCGCGGCACACCGTTTACCGACAGGGCGATCTGGACCGTCGCTCCTGCTGGTATCGCACCCAGGGACACTTCGGTCGGCGGGCCTGCGGGAGTCTGCATCGCCGCCGGCCCCGCGGCCACGACGGACCCTGCCGCCCCGGCCGCCTTCAGAACCGTCCGGCGCCGCACCGGCACGGCATCCTGCTCAGACACGCTTGCCTCCCTCGGAGGTGTGTTAGCGGTGCTACCACCATACGAGGTAGACGTGATTCCGGTCAAGGTGCTACCGAGAGTTTGTTAGCAGCTTGACCGAAGCGTCACTACTGGCTAGCTTGGTATCAGCGCTAACACACAAGGGTCCGGGAGGCAGATCGTGTTACGTCGACCGTTTCGGCGCGCCGCGACAGGCGCCTACGTGATCGCCGTTCTTGCCCTTCCAGCCTGCGCGGACGACTCCCCCACGACGCTCGGCGAGCCCGTGGAGATCGTCAACGGCCTCAACGCGCCGTGGGGCCTGACCTTCCTGCCGGATGGATCGGCCCTGGTGTCACAGCGGATCACCGGCGACATCGTGCGAGTTCCGTCCGGTGGTGGCACGCCACAGAGAGTCGGCTCTGTGCCCGGTGCGGTGCCCAGCTCCGAAGGCGGGCTGCTCGGCATCGTCGCCTCACCCCACTTCGCCACCGACCGCACGGTGTACGCCTCGGTGTCCGGAGCGCGGGAAAACGCCATAGTCGCCCTGCGCGTCGCCGACGATTTCCGATCGCTGCGGCAGGAGCGGGTGCTGCTCGACGGCATCCAGACCGCCGACCGCCACCACGGCGGGCGCATCGTGATCGGCCCGGACGGCAACCTGTGGATCGGGACCGGCGACGCGTTCGAGCCGCGGAACGCCGCCGACGACGCGACGCTCAACGGAAAGATCCTGCGGATCCGCCCGGACGGCTCCATCCCGCCGGACAACCCTTCGCCAGACTCGCCGATCTACTCCTCCGGCCATCGCAACGTCCAGGGGATCGCCTTCGGGCCCGACGGGACGGCGTACGCCACCGAGCTGGGCCACCGCACTTGGGACGAGGTCAACGTGCTGGGGCCGGGCCGGGACTACGGCTGGCCGCAGACCGAGGGCGTGCAGGGCAGCACGGGAGTGCCGCCGATCTTCACCGTGCACCCCGACGACGCCTCACCCTCGGGTGTCGCCTACGCCGCCGGCTCCCTCTGGATCGGCGCGCTCGGCGGTCAACGTCTCTGGCAGCTGCCGGTCGCGGGCGACGCCGCGAACGGGGACGCCACCCCCACTTCGAGGACGACTACGGGCGCATCCGGACCGTCGAAGTCGCACCCGACGGCGCGTTGTGGCTGGTCACCTCCAACACCGACGGCGCCACCTGGGGCGGCACCGACGCGCGTCCCGGCGACGACCGCATACTGCGCGTCGAGATCCAACCAGGCTGAGCGGATGTACATTACGGCCATGTCCGCCAAGGCCCCCCGCGACCGCATCATCGAGGCTACGGCCACGCTCCTCGCCGAGGGCGGACGCGACGCCGTCTCCACCCGCACCGTCTGCACGGCGGCCGGCGTGCAGGCACCAGCCATCTACCGGCTGTTCGGTGACATGCAGGGCGTGCTCGACGCCGCCGGCAGCTTTGGCCTCGCCAGCTACCTCGCCGACAAGGCCGCGCTGGAGGAGACCGACGACCCCGTCGAGGACCTGCGCGCCGGGTGGGACCTCCACGTGGAGTTCGGCCTCACCCAGCCAGCCCTCTACACGCTCATCTTCGGCGACGTGCGCCCCGGCCACGAGCCACCGGCCGCCGCGCAGGCCAGCGCGATCCTCGCTCACCGGATCCACCGCATCGCCCAGGCCGGCCGGCTGCGCGTCACCGAAGAACGTGCCGCTCAGCTCGTCCACTCCACCGGCAAAGGCGTCACCCTCACGCTCATCGCCACACCGCCCGAGGCGCGCGACCTCAGTCTGTCCACAATGGCCCGAGAGTCGATTCTCGCCACCATCACCACCGACCCCGCGGCCGCCACGTCCACCGGTCTGCTCAACGCCGCGGTGTCACTACAAGCCCACCTCGACGAGGCCACCGCCCTCACCGACCGCGAACGCGACCTGCTCGACGAATGGCTACGCCGCATCGGCAAGGACTCATGACGGCAGGCCAGGACCGCTCGTACGTGCCGGCAGCGGCGCGGCCGCCGCGGGTGCGGTGGGGACGGCACGGCGGAACATGCCGCGCAGCACCCGCAGTGCGGTGCCCGGAGCCAGCAGCCTGGTCGGTGGGTCGACGAGGTTGAGGACGCGCAGGAAAGCCGCGCCGAGCACCGGGTCGGCGGTCGCGCCCAGGTGCACGCGGTGGACGTAGGCGTTGACGAACCGGACCCTCGGCCCGCGACGACCCTCGACCTCGGCGAACCGCAGGTCCGTGCCGACCGCGATCGACCAAGGGGCGTCGATGAGGCGGGAGGCGCCGCGGAAAAAGCGCCGTGCCAGGTCGTGGGTGCCCGTGGTGACCAGCCGTCGCAGCAGGAGGGCCTCCAGCGCCGCGACCGTGATGCCCTGGCCGTAGATCGGGTTGAAGCTGCACAGCCCGTCGGCCACCACCAGGTAGCCGTCAGGGAAACGGCGCAGCCGCTCGTACCGCCGGCGCACGCTCGTCGGGAAGCGCATCGCCACCGCGTCCGAGGTCGGTTCGGCGGTACGGATGATCTCGGCCATCTCGGGCAGCGGCAGCGTACCGGCGAAGTCGGCCATCCCCGCGTCGTCAGTGGGTGGTTCCTCGCCGAGCATGCCGCTGAGGGCGATCGCGAACCGGTCGCCCTCCATCGCCGCCACGATGCCGGCCCGGGGCGAACCCGGCACGGCGTTGGTGATCGCACCGGCCAGGTCTCCGATGAGTCCGGGGTGGCGCCGGTACGTCCGGGTCACATAGGTGACGCCGACCCGCACCCGCTCCTCGGCGGGCCGGTCGTAGCCCAGCTCGCCCAGCCACACCGGCGTACGGCAGGCCCGGCCGCCCGCGTCCACGACCAGGTCGGCCTCGACGATGCCGGCGGAGGTGCGCACGCCGGTGACGCGACGCCGGTCCGAGTCGGTCACGAGCCCCACCACCTCGGTCCCCGACCGGACCTCGACGCCGGGCAGCGCCGCCACCCTCGCCCGCACCGCGTGCTCCAGCAGCGGCCGGCTGAGCCCGAGCGCCAGCAGCGACGACGGTGCCCGGCGCATCAGGTAACCGTCGTTGTGCCAGTTGACCTCGCTGTGCAGGTCGACAAGGGGCGCGCCGGCGAGTCGCAGTTCGTCGGTCAGGCCGGCAAACAGCTCCTCCAGCGCCTCGCGCCCCCGGGAGAGCAGGACGTGCAGCTGCCGGCCCTGAGGCACGCCCCGCCGGGCCGCCGCCGAGTCCGGCAGCGCGTCGCGGTCGACGATCACGACCTTTCCGTACGCCTCATGAAGCGCGCGGGCCGCCAACAGCCCGCCCATGCTCGCGCCGATGACCACCGCCGCACCCGAGGATGACATACATCAGATGCTATGTCCGCCGGGAACGGCCACCCTCTCCGAGCTTGCTGAACCACGCCCGCACCCCGACGCGCGACGCTGCTTGACGTCCCGGCCAAGGTCAAGGCGCGGCCTGGTGCGGTGGGCGGGCTGGGCCGCCGTGCCAGCGGAGCAGGCCCTCCTGGGCCACCGTGGCGACCAGGTCGCCGTCCGTCGTGTACAGGCGTCCGGTCGCCAGGCCACGACCGCCCGCCGCCCACGGGCTGCGGCAGTCGTACAGCAGCCATTCGTCCGCGCGGCAGGGGCGGTGAAACCACACCGTGTGGTCGATGCTGACGCCGGCGTCAGCTGGTCCCCACTCCTGCTCGTGCCCGGCCACCATCGAATTGATCAACAGTGGCAGGTCCGAGATGAATGTGAGCGCGCTGGCGTGTACCAGCGGGTCGTCGGGCAGCTTGCCGGCCACCCTCACCCATGCCTGGCGCGGCATGCCGGCCACTTGCTCCGCCGCCTCCTGCGCCCACGGCGGGGGTCCGATGTACCTGGCGTCGAACGCGAACAGCATGTGCTCCACGGCGGCCAGCCGGCGTGGCTCGCCCGCGAGCAGCTCGGCCAGTGTCGGTACCTCGTCCGGTGCGGGCACCTTCGGCGGCGGCTGCTCGTGCTCCAGCCCGGTGTCCGGGTCGTGGAACGAGGCGCTCAGGAAGAAGATCGGTGTACCGCGCTGGATCGCGACCACGCGCCGGGCGGACATGGAGCGGCCGTCGCGAAGGGTCTCGACCGCGTAGGTTATCGGTCTGCGGCTGTCGCCCGGGCGGGTGAAGTACGCGTGCAGCGAGTGCACCGGCCGACCGGGCCTGACAGTGCGGCCGGCCGCGGCCAGCGCCTGCGCGGCGATGAGCCCACCGTACCGGCGTGTGGGCCCACGCGCCGCACCGCGTCCGGCGAAGACGCCGGCGACGGGTACCAGCGGATCCATTGTGGTGGGTTCGCCATCGGGTGCGAGCGGTGCCAGGTCGAGCAGCTCGACCAGCTCGTCGACGGCCGATTCGCCGTTCATGCCGCGAGGTACTTGTCGACTTCGTCGGCGGCGGCCAGCGTGCCGTGAGGTTCGGCGCGCATCCGCTCGCCGAGCTCCGCCGCGCGCCGCCGCACCGGCTCCTCCGTCAGGCGGGACATGCCGGACCGCAACCTCTCCTCGGTCAGGTCGGTAAACCGTATGTGCACGCCGGCACCGAGCCGTTCCAGCTGACGGCCCCAGAACGGCTGGTCGGTGAAGGATGAGCAAACCATCGTCGGCAGGCCCGCGCGCACACCGGCGGCGGTGATCGTGGCGCTGCCGTGGTGCACCACCATGGCACAGCGTGGCAGCACGACGTCATAGTCCACATAGGGCACGACACGCAGCTCGGGTGTCGTGGACGGCTTGATGCCGGACAGGCCCCAGCCGGTGACCACGAGGCCGCGCAGGCCCAGCGACCGGCAGACCCGCCCGATGGCCGCCATCATCGCGGCCGGGTCCGGCACCAGGGTGCTGCCGAACGTTATCAGCGCTGGCGGCTCACCCGCGTCCAGCCACCGCGCGAGCTCGGGGTCGAGTGTGGACATGCCGGCGCGGTGCAGGTCGGCAGGGGTCAGCCGCAGGTCGCCGACGATCGGCCGGTAGGCGTCCCAGGTCAGGCCCGGAACCAGCGTGGGGCTGTAGCCCTGCAGCTCCAGTGGGCGCCGGCCCAGCCGCGTCGGGCGCGGCGGCATCGGCGGAAGCCCGAGGCGCCGGCGAAACCGGAACACCTGGTCGCGCCGGTACCGCCAGTCCCGCCGGGTGAAGTTCACAAAGGTCGCCCGGGTCGCGGCGGCATCCGGCAGAGGATCGGGGGTCATCAGCGGATGCGGCACCACGTCGTTCGGACGGGCCGGCGCGAGGTCGTACGCGACGAGGGGGACGTCCCGCGCCTCCGCCACCGCCGCGGCCCACTGCTCGCTGACCACGGCGCACACGACGGCCTCGCAGCCGGCGCTGATCTCGATCGCCTCGTCGTCGAACCGTTCGCCGTACTCCCGATAGATCTCGTGCGTGCGCCGGAGGAAGGAGTCGATGTCGGTCATGGTGACCCACTCCCGGCCGCGCTCGGACTCCAGTACCTTCTGCTGGTCCCACCCGACCGGCACCACGTCGAGCCCCAGCCGCCGGGGCATGTCCACCAGGTTGGGCGACACGCCGATGCGCACCTCGTGGCCGCGGCGGGCCAGCTCGGCGGCGAGCGCCATCAGCGGGTAAACATCACCGCGGGTGCCGAGCGCCAGGACGGTGATGCGCATCCTTGTTCCTCCTGCTTCATGCCGCGAGGTACTTGTCGACTTCGTCGGCGGCCGCCAGCGTGCCGTGAGGTTCCGCGCGCACTTGTTCGCCGAGCTCCGCCGCACGCCGCCGCACCGGATCCGCCATCAGGCGTGACAATCCCGACCGCAGATGCTCCTCGGTCAGGTCGATGAAACGCATGTGCACGCCGGCACCGAGCCGCTCCAGCTGGCGGCCCCAGAACGGCTGGTCGCAGAAGGATGAGCAAACCATCGTCGGCAGGCCCGCGCGCACACCCGCCGCCGTGATGGTGGCGCTGCCGTGGTGCACCACCATCGCGCAGCGTGGCAGCACGACGTCATAGTCCACATAGGACTCGACACGCAGCTCCGGCGTCGCGGACCGCTCCACGCCGGACAGGCCCCAGCCGGTGACCACCAGGCCACGCAGGCCCAGCGACCGGCAGGCCCGACCGATGCCCGCAAGCATCCCGGCCGGATCCGGCATCGGTGTGCTGCCGAACGTTAACAACACCGGTGGCTCGCCCGCGTCCAGCCACTCCACCAGGCCGGGGTCCAGTGTGGACACCCCGACGCGGTGCAGGTCGGCCTCGGTCAACCGCAGGTCGCCGACGATCGGCCGATAGGAGTCCCAGGTCAGGCCCGGAACCAGTGTGGGGCTGTAGCCCTGCAGCTCCAGGGGCCGCCGCTTCAGCAGCGTCGAGCGCGGCGGCATGGGCGGAAGCCCGAGGCGGCGACGGAACCGGAACACCTGGTCGCGCCGGTGCCGCCAGTCCCGCCGCGCGAAGTTCAGATAGGTCGCCCGGTTGGCGGCGGCGGTCGGCAGCGGGTCGGGGGTCATCAGCGGATGTGGCACCACATCGTTCGGCCGGTTCGGCGCGACGTCGTGCGCGATGAGCGGGACGTCAAGCGCCTCCACCAGAGCCGTTGCCCACCACTCGCTCATGGCGGCGCAGATGACCGCCTCGCAGCCGGCGCTGATGTCGATCGCCTCGGCGTCGAACCCCTCGCCGTACTCCCGGTAGATCTCGTGCGTGCGCCGGACGAAGGAGTCGACGTCCGTCATGGTGACCCACTCCCGGCCGCGCTCTGACTCCATTGCCTGCTGCTGGTTCCACCCGGCCGGCACCACGTCGAGCCCGAGCCGCCGGGGAACATCCACAAGGTTGGGTGACACGCCGACGCGCATCTGGTGGCCGCGGCGGGCCAACTCGGCGGCGAGCGCCGTCAGCGGATAGACATCACCGCGGGTACCGAGCGCCAGGACTGCGATGCGCATCCTCTTCCCCCTCCTTCATGCCGCCCACGGGACGTCATGCGTACGATGTGTCGGTGGAGAGCGCGATGTGCTTCTGCTCTTCCAGCTCCGCCAGGCGCGCCGTCAGCCCGTGCCGGATCAGCCGGTACGCGTCGCTGCCGAGCGCGAGCCGCAGCGGAGCGGTCGGACGCGTGGCGGCGTCGACGATCGCGCCGGCCATCTTCGCCAAGTCGCCGCGACACGACACGCGACCGTCCTCGACCCGGTCACGAAGAGCCGCGACCGGGGTGCCCGCGTAGGCCGGCAACGCGGCGGTCACCTCCTTGCCGCGGTCGAAGAAGCTTGTGCGCACCGAGCCGGGCTCGACGATCGTCACGCCTATCCCGAAGCTCTTCACCTCGGCGGCCAGCGACTCGAAAAAGCCCTCCACGCCCCGCTTGGTGGCGCAGTAGACCGCCATGCCGGGGGCCGCGCCCTGTCCGGCGATACTCGAAATCTGGATGATCCGCCCGTGGCCCCGCGCCCGCAGGTGCGGCAGCACCGCCTGGGCCAGGTGGATGGGCCCGGTCAGGTTGGTCTGGATCTGCCGCTCGACCTGGTCGCGGGTGGCCTCCTCGGCCGCGCCGAACAACCCGTACCCGGCGTTGCTGACCACCACGTCGATGTGGCCGAGCGCGTCGACGGCGTCGTCGACCACCTGCCGGATCCGCTCCGGGTCGGTGACGTCCAGCTGGGCCGTCCACAACAGACTCGGTGGCGAGGGTCGCAGGTCCGACAGCGCGTCTGGATTCCGCGCGGTGGCCGCCACCGTCTCGCCCCGTGCGAGCAGCTCGGTCACTATCGCCCGGCCGAGACCGGCCGAGCTTCCGGTGACGAGCCAGGTGCGGGCGCCCGCGGTCATTCCCGCGCCCACCCGGGGATGTCCAGCACCTCCAGGACCGCGCAGGACATCGTGGCCGGCGCGCCGCCGAACAGCAGCAGGTGGTCACCGGCCGCGAGCTGACCGGTCACCAGCAGGTGGTTGATGGACAGCAGCTGGTCGCTCGCGCCGGTGTGCCCGACGCCGCGGCCGAACTGCCAGGTGGTGCGCTCCATCGTGATGCCCAGCGGCTCCAGCAGGTCGTGCTGCACCATGTAGGCCGCGGAGTTTCCGCAGACGACCCGGGTCATGTCGACAAGCTTCCGGTCCGCCTCGTCCAGCGTCCGTTCGATCAGATCCAGCCGAACCCGGGTCCTCAGCTCGGCGGCGTCGGTCAGCGACATCACGTTGTCCCGGAAGTACTCCGCGCGCTCGCGCATGTCGATTTTCCGGCCCTGCGGCACGGTGGGCGGGTAGAGCGGCTCGCCGCCGCGGTACAGCGGCTCGACCTCGGGCACCACCGCGCTGCCCACGGCCCGCAGCCGGGCGAAGCCGTCGCCGCGGTCCAGCAGCAGCGCACTGCCGGCGTCGCCCAGGATGAACCCGGGCGCCGAGTTCCACCGGTCCATCAGCGGCGAGCCGAGGTTTTCCGCCGTGGTCACCAGCACCGTCCGGTCGTCCGCCGCCGCGGACATGCGGCCGGCCGCGATCTCCAGCGCCGCGAACACGCCGTTGCAGCCCAGCCGGATCTCGAACGCCGGTGCCGACGTGCCGGCGACCTCCCGCTGGATGTACGGGCCGGGCAGCCACATCTCGGGCCCCTGGAAGAAGACGGACGCGTGCAGCACCATGCCGATCCGGGCCGGATCGGCGGCGGCACGGGACAGCGCCTGGCGGGCCGCGCGCACGGCCATCTCCGGGGGCGAGATGTCGCCGGCGACGCCGGCACCGGTCAGCCTGTTCTCCAGGTACGCGGCCGGGCTGTACTCGCCGCGCCGGGCGGCCTGCCCGGCGTCCTGCACCGGAGGCTGAAAGACACCCAGGCCGGAGATGTAGACGTCGTTGACTTTCAAACGCATCTCCCAAATCGGCCGGCCATAGCGCGATAACTGTCTTTCGGACAGACTCTAATGGCCCTGATGGATGGACTTGGTACAGGTGGCCTCGACCCTGGACTGAGGACCGCTTGAATCTTGCCACCGTTTCGGCTGCAGCATGCGTTGAGACCGTAATGCCCGACGTTGACCGGTACAGCAACCCGCTGATAGCTTCGAAGCACGCATTTTGGAATGTGTTATCGGCATGAGCAATAGTCCTGGGGGCCGTCGGTGGCAGAATTCGACTTTATCGACTGACTCCACCCTGTCCAGTGACGTCGCGGTCGATCTGGGCTGGGCCGACATTCGCTGATTGGCCGGCTGCGCACGTCATAAGCCGGCTCCGCGGCGGAACGCTGGAGTCGGTGGCTGGCCATTTACCAGGGATGCCGGGACGTCCACTCCGGACGCCGGCTTGCTACCCCGCACCTCCGCCCGAAAGGAAAGGTAGCTGAACCATGTCAGCCGACGACGTCATGGCGTTCACCATCCAAGCATTGCGTGAAATGAACTTCTACACCGAAGAGACAGGTCCGGAGACAATGCTCGGACCGTCCGGTGCGGACCTTGACTCACTCGCGGTGTCCGAGCTGGCGCTTCGCATCGAAGAGCAGTACGGCGTGACGTTCGACGACGATGACGTCGAGACCTTGGCCATCATGACGCTCGGCGAGTTCGCCGCGGAGGTCGCCAAACGAGCGGAGTCGGTCGCGCAGGCCGGCGGGGCGCCCAGGTGACCACGGGTGAGGCGCCCGGCCCCCCGACCGGGGACGGGCACGCGCAGCTGTACCGGACCATCCGGCTGATCCGCCGCTTCGAGGAGCGCGCGATCGAGCTCGTGCAGTCCGGCGACATCCCCGGCATCCATCCGTGCATCGGCCAGGAGGCGGCCGCCGCCGGCGTGTGCGCGGCCCTGCGGCCGGACGACGTCGTGCTGTCCAACCACCGCGGGCACGGGCACCTGCTGGCCAAGGGTTGCGACCCGGGCCGGCTGATGGCCGAGATCCTCGGGCGGGTCACCGGCGTCGGGCGCGGAGGCGGGGGCTCGCTGCACCCGGCCGACCTCGACAGCGGCGTGTACGGCGCCACCGCCACCGTCGGCCACGGTGCCGCCATCGCCACCGGGGTCGGCTGGGCGCTGGCGCAGGAGGGCGGCGACAGGGTGGCCGTCGCCTTTTTCGGTGACGGCGCGGTCAACCAGGGCGCGCTGCTCGAGTCGTTCAACCTCGCGGCGCTGTGGCGGGTGCCGGTGTTGTTGGTGTGTGAAAACAACCTGTACGCGACCACGCTCGCCGCGCACGTCGGCAACGCCGGCTCTGTCGTCGGAAGGGCGGAGGCCTTCGGCATCCCGGCGTCCACTGTAGACGGGCAGGACCCGGTCGTGGTCCGGGACGCGGCACGGCAGGCAGTAGACAGGGCGCGGGCCGGCGGCGGACCGAGCGTGCTGGAGCTGCTGACGTACCGGTACCAGGGCCACCACACCTTCGAGCTGAAGACCCACCTGCTCTACCGGGACAAGGCGGAAGTGGCGCGTTGGCAGGAGCGCGACCCGCTGCGCATCCAGGCAGAGCGGCTGGGTGCGCAGGAGCGGGAGCTGATCGACGCGGAGATCGAGGCGACGCTCGAGGAGGCGGTCCGGTCAGCGCTGGAAAGCCCGGAGCCAGATCCCGCCGACCCGCTGCGCTACCTGTACGCCGACGGACTGCGTACCCGTGGAGGAGTTTCCTATGCCTAAGCTTCACTACCTCAAGGCAATGAACCTCGCGCTCCGCGATGAGATGACCCGCGACCCGGCGGTCTTCCTGATGGGCGAGGACATCAACCTCGCACTGACCAATGTGGCCACCGGCCTGCTGCACAAGTTCGGGCCGAACCGCGTGCTCGAGACGCCCCTGTCCGAGCAGGGCTTCACCAACTTCGCCACCGGCGCGGCCCTGACCGGGCGCCGGCCGGTGGTGGAGTACCAGATCCCCTTCCTGCTGATGCTCGTGCTCGAACAGATCGTCAACCAGGCCAGCAGGTTCTCACTCATGAGCGGCGGCCAGTTCCGGGTACCGGTGACCTACCTGCTGCCGGCTTCGGGCTGGAAGCCGGGCTGGGGTGCCCAGCACTCCGACCAGCCGTACCCACTGTTTGTCCACATGGGAGTGAAGGTCGTCCTGCCGGCCACGCCGAGGGACGCGTACGGGCTGCTCACCAGCGCCATCAGGGACGACGATCCGGTGGTGGTGTTCGCACCGGCCGCGGCGCACGGCGTACAGGAGACCGTCGCGTTCGCGGACCTGGTGCCGATACCGCTCGGCGTGGGCCGGGTGCACCGCGCGGGCGACGACGTGACAGTGGTCGCGATGGGCCACCTCGTCCATGACGCGCTGGCGGTGGCCGAAGACCTGGCCGACGAGGTGTCCGTGGAGGTGTTCGACCCCCGCACGCTGCATCCGTTCGACTGGGCGGGCCTGGCCGCCTCGGTGGAGCGCACCGGGCGGCTTGTGGTGCTGGACGACGCCAACCGGGCCTGCGGGATGGCGGGCGAGATCATCGCCACCGCGTCCGAGGAGATGCGGCTTGTCGCACCGCCGAGGCGGATCACCCGCCCGGACGGAGCGGTGCTCGGCAGCGTGCCCGCGCTGGACCTGGCCATGCAGCCCAACCGTGAGCAGCTGGCCGCCGCGATCAGGCGCGTCATGAAGGGCGTGTGATCAGGCCGGCACTGCCTCGATCGCATCCTCGGTGACGCTCTTCACGGCGAATCCGTTGTCCGCCAACAGCTTCGTGTACTCCTCCGCGGTGCGGTCGCGCCCCTCCATCAGGACCAGCATCAGCAGGTCGACGATCCGGGTGCGGGGCGCCGCCCAGGCGCCCGCGCTCGCGCTCCGCGGCTGCGCGGTGGTCGGCAGCAGCTCCTCCAGCACCACCAGGCGGGCAGTCGCCGGCATCGCCACGCGGACCCGCTCCAGCACCCGCCCGGCGTTCGCGTCGTTCCAGTTGTGCAGCACGCGGCACAGCAGGTACAGGTCGCCGCTGCCGGGAACCTCGTCGAAGAAGCTGCCCGGCACGATCCGCACCCGGTCGAGCACGCCGGCCTCGGCCAGCCGCTCACGCGCCTGCGCGGCGGCCTCTGGCAGCTCCGCCAGCACCCCCCGCCGGTCCGGGTCGTCCCGCAGCACCTCGGCGAGCAGCCCGCCGTCGCCGCCGCCGACGTCCACAATGGTGTGTGCGCCGCCGAGCAGGTCGGCGGTGAGGGCCCGCGACACCGGTGCGGTGGCCATCGCCGTGTTGAAGGTCGTGGCGAAGTCCGGATTTCGGTCAAGATACTCGTAGAACGGAAGCCCGAAGACGTCGCCGAAGCTGGGCCGGCCGGTGCGCACCGTCTCCAGCAGCCCGTCGAACGACCGGTAGACCTCCTGGCCGTACAGCACCGCGGTGGAGCGGGCCGAGCCGGGCACGTCCGAGCGCAGGTACTCGCCCACCGGGCTCAGCTCGTACCGATCGGTGGTGACCTCGCGCAGGATGCCGGCCTCGGCGAGCGCACCCAGCAGCCGCCGCAGGGCCACCGGGTCGACGTTTGCCGCGGCGGCCAGCTCGACCGCGGTCGTCTCCCCCGCCGCGATCCGGTCCGGCAGGCCCAGGATGGTGAACACCGAACACGCCTGCGCGACCCAGGTCGCACGCAGCATGCCGAGCAACCGCTTCCGGTGGTAGTCGCGGTCACCTGCCATCGACGCCTCCCTCTCCACGCCGCCGCAAGTCTACCGGCGGCGGCCACGAGTTCGAGCGGGCCGCGTCCTATGTGTAGCTGTGCTCAAGGTGATCCCAAGTCGGGCCCGATAACGTCGGAACGGGACAGCCGAGTCACGCGGAGGCGGATGGCCGTGGCAGATGAGTCCTATGTGGACTGCGTATGAAGACCGCTCTCGTTCTCGGCGGTAGCATCGCCGGCCTGATCGCGGCACGCGTGCTCGCCGACCACGCCGACGAAGTGTGGATCGTCGAGCCGGACGAGCTCGGCGACGCTCCGGCGATCCGGCGCGGCGCGCCGCACGGCAGCCAGGCGCACAACCTGCCTGGGCTGGGCCGGCGGACCATCGAGCAGTTGCTGCCCGGGATCGTCCGCCAGATGGTCCGGGAGGGCGGCCAGCTGCTGAACAGCGGCGCCGGCGGTGCGCAGTGGCTGCTGGACGGCCGGCCCAAGACGCCGGTGCGCGGTGGCAGCGCGGTCAGCGTGTCGCGCCCGTTCCTCGAGTGGCACATCCAGCGCCGGGTGCTCACGCTGCCGGGCGTCGCGCTGGTACGCGGCACCGCGACCGGGTTGACCATGACCGGTGACCGGGTCGACGGCGCGCTGGTCCGGCCGGCGGGCGCGGTCGAGCCCGTGCGGCACGCGGCCGACCTCGTCGTGGACGCCACCGGGCGGTCCAGCCGGCTCGGCGACTGGCTCGCCCGCCACGGGTACCCGCCACCGGCCAAGCGCAGGATGGTCCTGGATCTCGGGTATGCGACCTGCCTGTTCCGCCGCACGCCCGGACAGCGCCTGGCCGGGCACACCGCGGTGTACTCGGTCTACACGCCCAGCCGGGCGTACGACGGGCCCAGCTCGCTGGCGCCGGTCGAGGGCGATCGCTGGCTGGCGCTGCTCAGCGGCTACGGCGAGCGGCGTCCGGGTCGCGACCTCGCCGAGTTTCTCGACCTGTGCCGGGCCAGCCCGGCCGCGCCGATGCGCGCGCTGGCCGACACGTGCGAGCCGGTCAGCGAGGTGTACGCGCACCGGTTCCCGGAAAGCGTCCGGCGTGACTTCGACCGGCTCGACCGGCTTCCGGCCGGCGTGGTCGCCATCGGTGACGCGGTGGCCTCGTTCAACCCGGTGTACGCGCAGGGCATCTCGGTGGCCGCGCGGCAGGCCGTCGCGCTCGCCGACTGGCTGCGGCAGCCGGGTGCCGTGGACGCCCCGGCGTACCCGTACTTCCGGCAGGTGCGCCGGATGGTGGACGAGGCCTGGCGCACCTCGGCGGAACAGGACTGCTACCTCCCGCACGTCAACGCGCCGAAGCCGTTCGGCTGGCGGGTCCGCCGTGGCCTCTTCGAGGCGACCCTCGCCGCCACCGTCACCGACGAGGTGGTGCACCGCGCCTTCCTGGAGGTGGTCAACATGACCGCCGGCCCGGAGCGCCTGCGCAAGCCGCGAATCCTGTACCGGACCGCGGTCGCGGCGCTGCGGCGCAGCCCGGCCGGTTGATCCGAGGCTGGCGCTGAGCCCCCCGTGATCAGCCGTGGCCGGGCTCGCCCAGCTGGCTGAACACCTCGCCGGCCAGGTCGGAGACGCTGTGGCCGCCCAGCATCTTCGCGATCGGCAGCATCATGCCCAGGTCGCGCTGGACCCGGGTGCGGACCTCCACGGCCATCAGCGAGTCCAGGCCCTGCCGCTTGAGCGGGCGCCGCAGGTTTACCTGCCCCGACGACATGCCGAGCACGTCGGCGAGGACCTGGGCGAGGTAGCGTTCCACGGCGGCCTGGTCGGTCAGCGTGCCAGCGACACCGTTGCCGGCCGCGCCGTTGCCCGTTCCCCCGTTGCCGGTTCCGGCGATGTCGGCCTGCGGCGGGCTCACGGGCGCCGGGGTCGGCGGCTCCCACGGCACGGCGGGCGCCGGAGTGACGGGAGCGGGCGGCAGCGTCGCGGCGGTGGGGCCGGCGAGCAGGTCGCGCAGCAGCGGCGACGCGGCCGCGTCCGGATGCGCGGCGGCCCACCGCGACCAGTCCGCGGGCAGCACCACGCCATGGGTGGCGTCCCTGGCCAGCAGCAGGCGCAGCACCTCGATGCCCTCCCGCGGGCTGAACGTGTCCATCCCGGTCGGGTTGATCGCCCGGCCCTGCTGCTGCCCCGCCCGGGCGGGCATGCCGACCGACCAGAATCCCCAGTTGACACTGAGCGCGGTGAGCCCGGCCAGGCGGCGCTGGTCGGCCAGCGCGTCCAGGGCGGCGTTCGCGGCCGCGTACGCGCCGAGCATCGGGGAGCTGAGCACCGCCGAGCCGGACGAGAACAGCACGAAGAAGTCGAGCGGCCGCTCGGCGAACAGCCGGTGCAGCACGGCCGCGCCGGTGACCTTCGGGCGCAGGACCGCCGACAGCGTCCCGGCGTCCAGATCGGACAGAGCGCGGTACTCGATGACGCCGGCCACGTGCAGCACACCTCGGATCACCGCGCCATCCCGCTCGTGGCGCCGCACGACCGCCCGCATCGCGTCCTCGTCGGCCACGTCGACCGCCTCGTACGCCACGCGCACCCCGTGCCGCCGCAGGTCCTCCAGCCACCCGGCGGCACCGGTCTGGTCGAGCGGGGTGCGGCCGGTCAGCACGATGTGCCGGGCGCCCTCGCGGACCAGCCAGTCCGTGACCACCCGGCCGAGGTCGCCCAGCCCGCCGGTGACCAGGTAGCCGGCGTCCGGATCGATCCGGACCGGCCGGTGCGCCGTGGCCGGTGCCTCGTCCTGCTTCGGTGCGGTCAGCTCCACTGTGGATACAAGTACCTTGCCGATGTGCCTGGCCTGTGCCATGTGCCGGAACGCGCCCACCAGGTCGGCGGCGGGGAAGACCCGGTGCGGCAGCGGCCCGATCAGGCCGGCCTCGACAAGGGCCAGCGTCTCATCCATGATCGCGCCAAGCCGGCGCGGGTCGCTGAGCCCGATGTCCACGACATCGACCACGAAGAACGAGGCGCCACGCGCCAGCAGCCGCATGTCCAGCTGGGTCCCCTCGATCAGGTCTCGCCGGCTCAGCTCGATGTACCGCCCTCGGTCGGCCAGCAGCTCCACACTCTTGCGCAGTCCCTCCCCCGCGAGCGTGTTGAGCACCACGTCCACGCCCTCGCCCCGGGTGGCCTCCCGGATCTCGTCGGCGAAGTCGGTGCTCCGCGAGTCGGACACGTGTGCGACACCCATCATGCGCAGCATCGCGCGCTTTTCGGGACTCCCCGCGGTGGCGTACACCTCGGCGCCGCGCCAGCGGGCCAGCTGCACCGCGGCCATGCCCACGCCGCCGGTGGCGTGATGGATCAGCACCCGCTCGCCGGGCCGCAGCTGAGCCAGGTGTACCAGCGACTGGTACGCGGTGACCAGGCCGACCGGGACGCTGGCCGCCTCCTGCGCGGTGAGCCGGGCCGGACGCCGGCGCACCAGATGCGCGTTGACACACATGTAGGTCGCCGCGGGCGTCTCCAGCGAGATCGCCACCACCTCGTCGCCGGGCCGCAGCCCGGCCACGCCCGGACCGACCCGGGTGACCGTGCCGGCGCACTCACCGATGATCATTGCGGGCCGGTCGGACAGGCTCGGGTACCGGTCCATGGACACCAGCACGTCGCGGTAGTTCAGCGCGAGGTAGTCGGCACGCACCTCCACCTCGCCCGGTCCCGGCGCGCGCCGCGGCACCGGCTCCAGGCGCATCCCGTCCAGCATGCCGGGCGTCGTGGCCTGCACCTGGTGGGCGAGCTCGGTGCCGTGCGGCCGGCCCGCACCGGCGGTGCTTCGCAGCAGCCGCGCGGCGTACCGCTGGCCGCCGCGCACCGCCAGCTGGTCTTCCAGGCCGGCGCCGGCCAGCTCCCGGCCCAGCGCGGCGGCGAGGTCGGCCGGTGTCCCAGCCGGATCCAGGTCGATGAGGGCGCACCGCAGCTCCCGGTGCTCGTGTGCCATCACCCGGCCCAGGCCCCACACGGCGCCCTGCCACATCGACACGCCGCGGTCCGTGTCCAGGACCCGGACCGCTCCCCGGGTCACCAGCGACAGCCGGGGCGGCTCGGGCAGGCCAGCGTCGGCGAGCGCCCGCAGCAGGCGCAGGATGCTGGCGCAGCCGAGGCGCTCGGCGTCCTCGGCCAGGCTTTGCGCCGACGTCGACGGGTCCGGCTCGTCGGCGTCCAGCGCCCAGAGGTGCACGATCTCGGTCGGCGCCAGGCCGTCGAACTCGGCCCTGACGTCGGCGAGCAGCCGCCGGTACTCCGCCGGCGCGGCGGGGTCGATCTCGTACCGGTCGGGTGCGAGCCGCTGGTAGCCGGCGCCCGCGTAGACCCGGACCTCGGCGTCGAGCGCGGCGCCGACGCCGGACCGGTCGGCGAAGACAAGGCGGCGGCCGCCCGCCCTCGCCGCGCCGGGCTGCGCCGGCAGGGGCTGCCACCGCAGCTCGTGAAGCCAGCCGTCGGGGTCGCGCACCGAGTCCGGCGGCTGCAGGTACTGCAGGCGCAGCCCCTTGATCTCGACGATCACCCGTCCGTCCACGTCGGACACGACGAGGTCGCCGCAGAACGAGTCGGATCGCCACGCGGTGACGTGGACCGCGTGCGCCCAGGCGGGGGTACCGGGGCTCGGGTGGATCGCCACGTCGTCGATGCTGCCGAGGACGAAGGCGGACGACCGGTCCTCGGCCGGGATCAGCGACGCGAGCACCTGCCCGCACGCGTCCAGGAGCGCCGGATGGCACGCGTACCCGGTCGGGTCGACGCCGGTCGGCACCTGGATGCGGCCCAGCGCCTGGCCGTCGCCCACCCACAGCTCGGCGATGCCCTGGAACGCACCCCGCCACTCGTTGCCCCGCGCGGTGAAGCGGCGGTAGAAGTCGGCGCCGGTGAGATGGTCGGGGCAGGCCGCCCGGACCGCGTCCAGCGGCAGCCGGCGCTCCTCGGCGGGTGACGTCCGGGTCACCGTGCCGGTGACGTGCACGGCTTCCTCGCTGGTCACCTCGAAGTCCCAGGTGTCCCGACCGCTCGACGTGAACACAGTGGACAGTGCGGGCGCCGGCTCGTCCGGTCGCAGGAACAGCGCGTCGAGGTACCGGATGTCGCGCAGCAGAGGCACCTGCCCGCCGCAGAGCTGGCTGGCGGCGCCGTGCACCATCTCCACGTACGCCGTGCCGGGCATGACCACGGTGCCCTGCACCTGGTGGTCGAGCAGGTACCGCTCGCGGTCCAGGTCGACGACCCGCTCCACGCGATGCCGCGCCCCCCGGTCGGCGGCGGGCGCGGCCGCGGGCGGGGCGAGCCAGTATCGCTGGCGCTGCCAGGGATAGGCTGGCAGCCGCACGTACCGGGGCGACGGCTCGCCGAACACGCGGTGCCAGTCGACCGGACATCCGGCCCGGTGCAGCGCGCCGGCGGTGTCCAGCATGCTGGCGCGCTCCGGCTCGTCCCGGCGCAGGCACCCGACAGCCGTGCCGCCGCTCTGCGTGAGCGCCAAGGCTTCCCGGATGGCTGGCAGCAGGATCGGGTGCGGGCTGATCTCCACGAACACCGTCTCGCCCTGTCCGGCCAGGCGCGCCACGGCGGCGCCGAACCGCACCGGCTCGCGCAGGTTGCGCACCCAGTAGGCAGCATCCAGCCCGGAGCCGTCACACGACGCGTCGTCTACTGTGGAGTACAGCGGGATCTGCCCGGCCCGTGGGATCACCCCGCCGAGGCTGGCCAGCAGATCATCGCGCAGCTGGTCCATCTGCGGGCTGTGCGAGGCGACGTCCACCTTGACCTGCCGGCAGAACACCCCGCGCTCGTCCAGGCCCTTGACGATGGTGGCCAGCGCCTGCGGGTCGCCGGAGATGACCGTCGAGGTGGGACTGTTGCTCACCGCCACGGACACGAGGTGCTCGTGGCCGGCCAGCGCGGCCTGCGCGTCGGCGGCGGACAGCTCCACCGAGTACATGGCACCCTGCCCGGCGACGGCCTTCAGCAGCCGGCTGCGCCGGCAGATGACCGCACCCGCGTCGGAGAGGCTGAGCGCGCCGGAGGCGGACGCCGCGGCCACCTCACCCATGCTGTGCCCCACCACATGGTCCGGCTCGATGCCCCAGTCCCGCAGCATCGCGCAGAGCGCGGTCTCCATCGCCCACAGGGTCGGCTGGATCGTGTCGATCGACGCGGGGGCGTCCGCCGCCCCGGTCAGCCGGTCCAGCACCGACCAGCCCACCTCGGACCGGATCACCTCGTCGCAGCGGGTGAGCACCTCCCGGAACACCGGCGAGCTGGCCAGCAGCTCGCGGCCCATGCCCTCCCACTGCGAGCCCTGTCCGGGGAAGACGAAGACGGTCTGTGGCCGGCCGTCCTCCACCGGCGCGGAGGCCGTGGCACCCAGGCGGGGCCGGGACTCGCCCGCCGCGTACGCCCGGAGCCGCTCGACCAGCTCGTCCGGCGTCGCACCGACCGCGGTCAGCCGGCTCTCGTGGTGATCGCGCCGGGTGGCCGCGCTGAAGCACACGTCGCGCAACGGCAGCTCCCGCCCGGCGCCGCCCGGCTCCAGGAACCGTGCGTACCCGGTGGCGAGCGCGGCGAGCGCGTCCTCGGTGGGCGCCGAGAGCACCAGCAGCTGCGCCTCGTCTCCGCCACCGGTGGCGGGTGCGGTCGGCGCGGCCGGCTGGTACTCACCGAGCACCACGTGCGCGTTGGTCCCCGAGATGCCGAACGAGCTGACCCCGGCAAGACCCGGCCGGCCGGTTTGCGGCCACGGGGTGCTCTCGCGGACCAGCCGCAGTGGCAGCCGCTCCCAGTCGACCGCGTCGGTCAGCTCCTCCGCGTGCAGGCTCGGCGGGATCTCCCGGTGCTGGAGCGCGAGGACCGCCTTGATGAACCCGGCCAGCCCAGCGGTCGCCTCGGTGTGGCCGATGTTTGTCTTGACCGAGCCGACCAGGCACGGTGCCTGCGCCTCCCGGCCGTCGCCGAGCACCGCGCCCAGGGCGCCGAGTTCCACCGGGTCACCGGCGGCGGTGCCGGTGCCGTGCGCCTCGACGTAGTCCACCTGCCCGGCCGGCACGCCCGCG
The DNA here is from genome assembly GCF_011764425.1 of Phytohabitans houttuyneae. NCBI lineage: Bacteria > Bacillati > Actinomycetota > Actinomycetes > Micromonosporales > Micromonosporaceae > Phytohabitans > Phytohabitans houttuyneae. The sequence continues at coordinate 762,249 of NZ_BLPF01000002.1, read as the reverse complement.
TCGGCGTACGCCGCGCGCAGCGTCTCCTCCTGCCCCGACTGGGCCGGCGTGAGCAGGTATCCGCCGGACTGGCCGTCGTTGCCGACCGCGGACCCGTAGATCACGGCGTGGATCGCGTCACCGTCCGCCTCGGCCCGGTCCAGCGGCTTGAGCACCAGCACCGCGACGCCCTCGCTGCGCACGAAACCATCACCGTGGGCGCTGCCGAACTTGCACCGGCTGTCGGCCGCGAGCATCTTGGCCGCCGAGAACGGGATGGTCTCCGCGGGCGAGATCACCAGGTTGACCCCGCCGGCCAGCGCCAGCCCGGTCTCCCCGTTGCGGACGCTCTGGTACGCCAGGTGCAGCGCCGCCAGGCTGGAAGAGCACGCGCAGTCCACCGACACGCTGGGCCCGCGCAGGTCGAAGGCGAAGGACACCCGGCCGGACAGGAAGCTGCGCGCACCGCCGGTCGCCGCGTGCAGGTCCAGCACTCCGGCGTCGTCCAGCATGTGCCCGTACGCCGAGGACATCCCACCGATGTAGACACCCGTGCGCACTGTGGACAGTCGCTCGCGGGTCAGTCCGGCGTCGGCCATTGCCTCGGCCGCGGTCTCCAGCAGCAGGCGCTGCTGGGGGTCCATGCGCTCCGCCTCCCGCGGCGCCACCCCGAAAAAGCCCGCGTCGAACTCGTCGATCTGGTCGAGGAAGCCACCGCCACGGCTGACGATCCGATTCGGCGTACCCGGCCGCGGGTCGTGGTAGGCGTCGATGTCGTATCGGCTCGCCGGGACCTCGATGATCGCGTCACCACCACCGCTGAGCAGCTGCCAGAACTGCGCCAGCCCGTTGGCGCCCGGGAAACGGCAGCCCATGCCCACCACGGCAACCGGTGTCCCGGTCGGCGTCGAGACCTTCGACTGTGCCGACCTGCCACGTCTGGTCATCCGTCTCGCCTCTCGTGTCGGCGTCGTGTGATGGCTCCGACCCGAGTCTTCCGGCCGTTGCTAGGAAATGACTTGAGCAACTGCGGACAGCGGCGGTGAAACGAGCTAGCCTCTCGGTCGGGCCCATCGATGTAATGTTTCGTATCGATTTCGGGGGTGGGTATGGAAATTCGAATCCTCGGTCCACTTGTGCTCAGCCACGCTGGTCACACCGTCGCACCAACAGCCCCGAAACCACGTAGTGTGCTGGCGCTGCTTCTGCTTAACGCAGATCAGACGGTGCAGGCTTCTGCATTGACGCAGGACCTGTGGGGTACGAGCCCGCCGATCAGCGCGCAGACGACGCTGCAGACATACGTCCTGCAGGTCCGCAAGTGCCTGGGCCGGCTGCTGGGCGCCGCGGTGAGCGAGGTCGCCAAGCGGGTGCTGGTCACCGTGCCCGGCGGATACCAGCTCCGGGTCGACTCCGCCGACTTCGACCTGCGGACCTTTGAGCAGCTCGCCACGGCCGGGCGACGCGCGCTCGCCGCCGGTCGAAACCTCGAAGCGGCAACGCTGCTGACGCGTGCCCGCGACCTGTGGCGAGGCCCGGCGCTGGCCGACATCCGGGCCGGCACGGTCACCGAGCCGCGGCTGAAGGCGCTGGAAGAGGTCCGTCTCCACACGCTGGAACAGTGCATCGAGGCGCGCATGCGGCTCGGCCACCACCAGGACGTGCTGGCCGAACTCACCATGCTGATGACCGAACACAAGCTGAACGAAAACCTGTGCGCGCAGCTGATGGTGGCCTTGCACCGCAGCGGGCGGCGGCAGGAGGCGCTCGCGGCGTTCCACCGGTTGCGGGCCACCATGGTCGAGGAGCTGGGCTTGGAGCCGTCCAAGCGGCTGCACCTGCTGCAGCAGGCGATCCTGGCCGAGGATCCGGTGCTGGAGGTGGCGCCGCGCGACGACGGGTTGACCCAGGTCCTCGACCATCTCATACTCCGGCAGACCCGCGGCCGTTGAAGCGTCCACACGAGACAGTCATCACCCCGCGCCGGCGGCGAACCGGCTCGAGGACGGCTCGACAACACGTCTCGCTTCTCGACAGCGATGGTCATTGATGGGTAGCTTGGCACTTGTCTGGCCAGCACGATTGGATGCCGCGGATGAAGGTTGTAACAATTGCGAGCGACCTTGAGCATCCCTTCCTCACTAGACTGTTGATGCCGTCCTGCGAGGCGGTGGGGCTCAATCTGGTTGTCCTGCATGCGACCAAGAAGTCATTCAGGCCCAGAGACAAGCGAGCGGTCCTGACGGACTATCTCGCCCGGTCCGCCGCCCCGGATGAGCTGGTCATGTTCACGGATGCGTACGACACGCTGTTCATCCGGGGCGAGGAGTACGTCCGAAAGACACACGCGGGCCTTTCCCACCCGGTCGTCTTCAGCGCCGAGCGAAACAGCTGGCCAATGGGCCACATCGGCCTCGCGATCCAGAAGGACCCACCCGTCCGCCCCTACCCGTACCTCAACAGCGGCGGCTTCATCGGGCTGGCCGGCGACATCCTGGCGCTCTGCGCAAAGTACCCGGAGCCTCCGAGCGAGCACTTCCCACTCCTGCGGCACCTGCGGACGCACGACTTCGACACGGACAAGGTCTACGGCTTCAGCGACCAGTACTACTGGACGCTCGTCCAGCTCCTCGAGCCCGACATGGTCGGCCTCGACAACGGCGCGGCCCTGTTCGAAAACTTCGCGCCGGCTGTGGCCAACTTCTGCGAGCTGCCGCGCTGGACCAGCGACTATCGCGCCAACGGCAAGCAGGCGGCCAGCTATCGCCGGGAGCATGCGAGACTTCAGGCGCGGTTGCAGTCACCAAGCGGCGCGGCCCAGATTCATTTCGCCGCCTCCTTGACCAAGGCGGTGGTGCTGGACCTGCTCGACGAAGGACAGTTGCCCTCCTGGCTGGTTGGGGTGTTGCGGCATTGAACGGGGAAATGAACTACGACGATCGGGCGCGCACAACGCTGCAGCGCGGCGAGCTCCAGCGCAACGACATGCTGGCGATGCAGGCGCTGGCTCCGCTGTCGTCGAGCTACCTGCCGTGGAGCACGAGTGCCATGCGGCCCAGCGGGGTCGTCGCGGTGCTCAACGAGATGTTCGTCAACCGGCGCAGCTTCGTCGTCGAGCTGGGCAGCGGTGTCTCGACGTTCTACATTGGCCGCCTGCTGCGACAGCGCGGCGGGCACATCTGGACCGTGGAGCACGACGAGCGCTGGGCGGACCTGCTCGCGCGGGAGCTGGCGAGCGAGGGCCTGGACGACGTCGTGACCGTGGTGCACGCTCCCCTGGTGCCCGTCCAGTCGGTGTGGCCGGACGAGGAGGCCGCCTGGTACGAGCAGAGCGCCCTCAAGGAGATGACCGCGGGCCAGCCCATCGACCTGCTCGTCGTCGACGGCCCTCCCGCCTACCAGGCCGGGTACGAACATTCCCGGTACCCCGCCGGCCCCTTCTTCGCCTCGACGTTCGCCGACGACTACGCCATCGTTCTCGACGACATCGACCGCCGCGGCGAGCAGGACATCATGGAGCGCTGGGAGAGCGAGCTAGACGTCACGTTCGAACGCCGCCTCGCCAACGGCCGCATCGGCATCGGCCGCCCCGGAGCCGCTTTCACCGTATGAGCGGGTGACCGAGCTTTCGGCGTCAAGGTGGTCCGAGTTAGAGGTGAGCTGCCGCCAGGCCCGCGGTCGCCGCCTCACCCTCCGCAGTCGCCCAGCTCAACCCAGGAGCCCGCTCCGGCAGATCTTGGCAAGCTAGCGTCGAAATGGCGCGCTAACCCACCAAGATCTCGAAGCTCACACCGCCTGTACTTGATCGACAGTCACCGACCGCGACGACGGCGCCGAACTGCGGGCGGACTCGTGCACTCCCGCTTCGAAAGAACCATGAGCTGGGAAGACACAGGAAGCTGCCGCACGGGAGGTAGACCCAACTCCGAAGTCGAGGGCTAAGTCTCCACGATCTGCGGGAGCGGGGTGAGCTGGTCGGACGCGGAGGGTGAGGCCGCGGGAGCAACGGTCCGGACCACAGCGGACATCGCGGTAGCTCGCATCTGATTCGGGTTGGATTCTGAAGACCGCCGAGCCGTCGGGCACAAGCGGCACCGCAAGCGAAATCTAGGCTAGTGGCGGCTGTCGATCAGGCCGAGGCGGAAGTCGGCCACCCGGACCGGTGAGGGCGTCGTGCCGGTCGAACGCCGCTGGTAGAGGACGGACAGGACGCCGTCGGCGGTCCGGGTGCGGTCGACGACCACCTCGCCGTGGGCGTCGAGGCCTGCCCCGTCGAAGCGGAGCGTCCAGTCCGTCCAGCCGGTGGCCTTGCTGGCGGCGACGATCCGGCCGTACGGCATGACGACGTAGGCGTTGTCGGCCGCGTCCAGGACGATCTGCGAACGTCCGTACGCGTTGAGCGGCACCGGCAGCTCCCTCTTGTGCCACCTGCGCTGGGCGTCGCGGTACAGGTGCAGGGCCCTGCCGTGAGACCGCCTTTGCCGCGCGAAGTCGGTCACGCAGCCGGTGAAGCGGCCGGGCACGTAGCTGATGATCACGTGGGGGTTGCCGGTGGAGTCGACGGTTTGGCTCTCGTCGTTCATGAGCCCGTGGTCGACGTCGAGGGGATCGACCACCAGCCCAGGTGAACGGATCCCGACGAGCGTGCCGGAGCCCGTGGTGGCCACGCGCGTGCCGGAGCCGTTGTGCCAGGTCCTGCCGCGGTCGTCACTGTAGACGTAGCCGGTGTCGTGGTTGGTGACGCCGCCGCGGTGGCACAGGACGGCCGGATTGCCTTCCCGCCACGTGAACGCGGCATGGAGCCGTCCGCCGGGTTCGTAGGTGAGTCCGTGCAGGTACATGTTGCGGGTGTTGCTGGTGGCCCTGTGGAAGGTGTAGGCGCCGCTCGCGGAGGACCACTTGCCGAGCTTGTGCCAGGTGCCGTCGTACTCGGCCAGCTCGGACCAGCCGTTGCCGGAGACGCCGGTGCGGTAGCTGAACAGCAGTTCGCCGCTGGGCGCGGCAGCGAAGCGCGGGTACGTGATGGACCCCAGGTCAACGCCGTCGAGCGTGTGTTGCAGGGCTCCGAACCGGGCGGCGGACCAGCTGACCCGGGCCGGGTTGCTGACGAGGTTCCGCTCGGACTTGACGTAGAAGATCGGGTTGTTGTGGGTGTCCATCGCCACGTGCAGCCGGCCGTCGGTGGGCGAGACTCCGAGCGAGATGGAGTTGTGCGAGTCGTTGGTGCTGAGCTGGTGCGGAAGGCGGACTGTCTCCCAGGCGCCGGTGGGCAGCTCTCGCCGGGCGACCATGGCGTGCCGGCTGCCGGTGTACCACGCCGCGTACTGGAACCCACCGTGGGTGATCAGGCCGTGCTGCTGGTAGGAGGTGCCGTTGACCAGTCCGTTGTAGGAGACGAAGTAGAGACCGGTGGGATCGAGCTGGGTGTCGCCGAGGCGGGTCACGGGCGGCGCCGGACTGGCCGCGGCCGGCGTGGTGCCGAGCCACGGGACCGCGACGACGAGTACCGCTGCCAGGGCGCGCGCGGGACCACTGACCAACGCCGAAGCCTCCTCGGACGATGCCCAGCATCGCGGGTGGAATGTCCTAAATGCCCCTTCAAGATAGGGCGCTTGCCTCCGCATGCGGAGCCGCCACGCCCAGCGGCCGGCGCCGACCCGGCCACTTCGCGGTCAGCCGGTCGCCACGGGCCGTCGAGGTCGGTGCCGGCCGCGCGGCCGCGGGCGAAGACGTACAGGCGCAGGACCAGAAACCGCCCGATTCCGGCGAGCGCGGAGGCGCTGAGGTAGACGGCCTGTTCCCAGCGCATGCCGGCGGACGGCTGCACCGCGTGCAGGACGAGGACGGCAGCGGAGGTGACCAGGTACGCGGCCAGCGCCGAGCTGGCGGACTGCACGTGCTGGTGCCACTGCGCGCGCCGACCCGCACCGAAGGTGAACCGGGCGTGGAGCTCCGTGCAGAGCAGGGTGGACGCGACGGTGATCAGCGCGTTCGCGATCACCCAGGGCATGAGCGTGGCCACCAGCGGCACGGCGGCACTGCAGGCGAGCCCGACACCGCCGCCGAACATCACGAACCTGACAAAAGAGCCGAACGGCCCGACCGCGGCGGGCGCGGGGGTGTCGAACTGCTGCATCGTCCACTCCGGTGCTCAGCGGCTCGAACGTCCGCCGTGCGCACCGACAATCGACGCCGCTCCTGACACCTCACCTACAGCGCGTTGACACGCGCGCTCAGCCCGCGTCAGCGCGACGGCAGCAGCGAGCTAAGGGCGGCGAGCGGTGGTGAAGCGGATCGAGGTGGTCCAGCCGAGGGTGCCGTCCGCGGCACGTAGGCGCTCGGCGACCAGGGCGGTGAGCGCGGTGCGGACCGCGTCGTGGTCCTGCGGCGCGATGCTCTCCATCATCCCCCGCATGCCGGCCGACCAGAGCCAGTCCCAGAACTGCTCGGGCCTCGCGAACACGGTGCGATGGGCGATCTCGGCGAACCGCAGGTCGCTGAACCCGCCATCCGTCAGCACGTCGGCCAGCGACTGCTGGGTGCGCAGTCGCGCTTCTGGCGGGGGTGGCGAGCCCGGCGCCGGCTCCGGCGATGCCGGCAGGTAAGGCCCCAGCGCCGCGCCGAGGTGCTGGAACCACTCCTTGTCGGCGTCGGTCACCTCGGTGAACGTGCTGAGCACGAGCCGTCCGCCCGGACGCAGCAGCCTGGCGTACGCGCGCACGGCCGCCGCCGCATCGGGCAGGAAGAACAGCACCAGGCCGCCGAGGACAGCGTCGAAGGAGGCATCCGGGAAGTCGGGGCCTCGGCGTCACCGACCTTTACGTGTACCTGCGTCAAGCCCCGCCGCCGCGCTTCCGCCGCCGTGGCCGCGACCATCCCCGGAGCGAGGTCGATGCCGGCGGCGACTCCGGAGGGACCGACGGCCTCGGCGGCGGGCAGCAAGCTGGCACCGCGCCCGCAACCGACGTCCAGCACCCGCTCGCCCGCGCGCAGGCCGGCCCGCTCGGCCAGGGCCGCGCCGATCGGGTCGAAGAACGCCACCCCGGTCTGCTCGTACGTCGGTGCCGCCCGGTCGAAGACGCCGGCGATCCGTTGCTTGCCCGCTTCAACCGCGCTCACCGCCGCAGCGTAGCGCACCGTGATCGCCGCGTTGCCGGGCCGGAACGGCGACCAGCAGATGTCGTTGCGCAACCGCTGGTCGTCGAGCACGAACTCGCGGATCGCCGCCGGGAGCTGGGCACGCTGCCACCGGCACTCCAGGCGCCCGGCGGCATCGCTGTCACCTTCCGGCGCGGCCGCACGCGCCGCCTTGATGGCATAGGCGGCGCGCCGACGGGCGGCGCTAACGGTCCGATGTGGAATCGGCCGCCAACGGCACCGCCACCTCGCCGGGTGTCTTGCTGTAGCCGAGCGCCTCGACGACCTTGCTGTCCCGCACCCGCATCAGGTTGACACCGCGCACGTAGTCAGCCTCGCCCGTACCGTACGTGTAGCGCCATTTGATGGTCGCCCGGTCGCCGGCCACCGCGATCTCCTCGTCCTCGAACTGGGTGGTGCGATCAGCGGCGAGCGCCCGCCAGAACTCCAGGCACGCGGCCCGCCCCTCGTAGCGCGCTCCGTCCGGAGCCGGCTGGATCGCCTCCATCACGCATCCCTCGCCGACCAGCTCGTCGAGCTGATCCGGCTCGTGCCGCAGGAACGCGTCGTTGAACCGCCGGATGACCTCGCTGGTGTCGGACATGGCCGACCCTCCTTCAAGTAGAACGATCAGTCTACTCGGCGACTATACCGACCGGTTGTTCTACTTTTCAAGGTGTGGCACTCTTTCCTGGTGGCACGGACCCAGCCTGGCCCGCGCGAGCGCCTGCTCACCGCGGCGCAGCAGCTGAGCTACCAGCAGGGCGTCAACGTCGGAGTCGACGCGCTCCTCAGCGCGGCCAACGTGGCCCGCCGCTCGCTGTACGAGCACTTCGGCGGCAAGGACGGCCTGATCGCCGAGGTGCTGCGCCGCGCCGCGGCCGAAGACCTCGACAGATACCGCTCGGCGATCGCCGCCGCCGGCGACGACCCGCGCAAGCGGCTGCTGGCCGTCTTCGACATGCTCGACGAGGTCGTCAGCGCGCCCGACTTCCGCGGCTGCCGCTACCTGAGCGCGGACCTCGCCCTCGCCGATCCGGCCCATCCCGCGCACGCCGTCACCCGGGAGTACCGGCAGGCGCTGCACGAACTGCTCGCACCCGAGGTCAAGCGGCTGGGCCTGCCCCGCCCGGCGCACGTCACCGACCAGCTCATGCTCCTCATCGAAGGCACCCTCGCCACCGGCGCCGCCCGGCACACGAGCCGGCCCGCCCGCGACGCACGCGAGCTCGCCCAGGGCATCCTCGGCTGAGCCAGCCCGCGCCAACGGGCTGTTGGAGAATCCGGTCATGCCTTCGCGCGCGGAAAACTACCTCGCTCATCTCGATCGGCTCAGCGGTCGCGCGCCGGCCGGATGACGATGAAGAGGGTGGCGAGCGGGCCAAGCACCAGCGACGACAGCCACCACACCAAGCCGCTGCGGCCCTTGCCCTGCGCGAGGCCGGCGTTGATCAGCGAGAGGGTGAGCCAGAGCAGCACCCTCCAGGCGGAGTCGTTCACCGGGCAGCTTCTCCTTCCACCGGCACTCCCGCGCCGCTCGCGGGCCGGACAGCGCTGACCGTACCGGGAGACGGTGCTCGGGACAGCATGCCGCCGGCGAGCGTGGCGGCCAGTGCGGCCAGGCCGGCGGCCACGAAGCCACCCGCTGGCGTGGAAAGGTCGATCGCCGCCCCGGCGAGCGGGGCGCCGAGTGCGAAGCCCGCGCTCTGCGCCGATGACTGCAGGCCGGTGGCCTCGCCCCGCACGCTGGCCGGTGCCAGCTGGCTCACCGCGTCGGCCACTGTGGACAGGGTCGGCGCGGTGAGAAGCCCGGTGCCGACGATGGCGACGCACAGCCAGGGCCAGTCCTGGGCGATGCCGGCGGGAATCGTCACGAGCCCGAGCAAGCCGAGCAGCAGCCAGGTGGGCAACGGCCGGGGCAACGCGCCGTAGATCAGCCCGCCGGCGACGGACGCCAGGCCGAGCACCGCCACCACCGCGGCGGCCCAGGAGACCTGACCCGCTTCTTCGAGCGTGGCGACAATGGCGAGGTCGACTCCGCTGAGCAGCATCGTGGTCCCGAACGCCATTGCCAGTACCGCGATCATGCGGGCGCCCAACCACTGCCGGCGTCCTGGTCGGGCGGCCGCGGCTGCCTCCGCCTCGTGTGTCGCCCGCACCGGCGGGTTGAGCAGGGCAATCCCGGCTCCGCCGGCCACGATCGCGGCGCCGACTCCCCACGCCACCACACCGGAGGACGCCTTGGCCGCGCACAGGATCACCACGGCCGGGCCCACGATGTATGACAGCTCGCCCTGCACCGATTCCAGCGCGAACGCGGCCCGCCGCTGGTCCGCCGTCGTCATCGCGGCGATCGCCTGCCTGGTCACGGCCTGGGCCGGCACCATCAGCAGACCCGCGGCCAACGCGGCGCCCAGCAGGAACCCGTACGCCAGGAACGGCACGCTGAGCCAGAACACGGCCTGCAGGGCGACCGTGGCCAGCACCACCACGCGCAGGCCGCGCCGGTCGATCACGCGGCCGAGCAGCGGCCCGCCCAGCGCCACACCGGCGGTCATGGCCGCCGCGACACCACCGGCCGCCGCATAGCTCAGGTCCAGGCCCAGCACGACGTACAGCGTCAGCGCCATCACGTCGGCCGTGATCGCGGTACGGGCGAGCAGCGAGATGCCGAGCAGCGGCGCCATCCCCGGCACGGCGAGCACCTGCCGGTATCTGGTCACCTGCGTGACGCTAGATCAACCGCCGCGCGATAGGAACCGTTGATTTCATTGGAGTCGACATAATGAACGCTTATGGCCAAGGATCTGGAGTTCGCGCTGCTGCGGTCGTTCGTCACCGCCGTGCGGGAGGGCAGCATCAGCCGTGCCGCCACCGCGCTCGGCCACACCCAGCCCGCGATCAGCCAGCAGCTGCGCAAGCTCGAAAGCGCTGTCGGCCATCCCCTGCTGTACCGATCGTCGTCCGGCGTCCTGCCCACACGGGCTGGCGAGGAGCTTCTGCCCTACGCGGAGCGGATCCTCTCGCTCGCCGCGCAGGCGCTCAGCGAAACCGGGCGCGCGCTGACCGGCCACTGTGGCGTCGGGCTGCTCGAAGACCTCGCCGCGTCCCCGCTTCCGCAGGCCCTCGCCGACCTCGCCCGGCTGCACCCCGGCGCGACGCTGGAGGTGCTCAGCGTCTCCACCGCCGCGATGCGGGAGGCATACGAGGCGGGCCGCGTTCACCTCGTGCTCGACGAGGTGCCGGACCTTCCCGGGCCGCCGCGCTGGACGGTACGGCGACCGCTCGTCTGGGCGATCGGCCAGGGCGTGGACGTCACCGCCGATCCGCTGCCGGTGGTGCTGTTTTCGAACACGTGCGCCTGGCGTGCGGCGGCGGTGGACACCTTGGAACGCAGCTCTCGGCGCTGGCGGGTGGCGTTCGAGAGCAACAGCCTCGTCGGCGTGCTCGCCGCGCTGCGGGCCGGGCTCGGCGTCGGGGTGCTCATGCCCGTCAACGTCGAACCGGCCATGGCCTTGCACGACGTGGACGCCCTGCCCGCCCTGCCGGACGTCGAGCTCGGCCTCGCCCGTCACCCCCGCACCGAAGCGGATCCGCTGGTAGACGCCGTCGAAACGGCGCTACGGCGCAACATCTGAGCCTCCCCCGCCGCGGCCGTCACGCCGAGTGTGCGTGGTCGAGGGTGGCCAGCCGGGTACGGATGCCGTCGGCGTCGGGCATGCCGAGGCGCGTGTAGGTGGCGAGGGCGTGGTCGTAGTGTGCGCGCGCGACGCCGTGGTTGCCGAGCGTGTGGTGGGCGCGGCCGAGGCCGGCGTGGGCACGGGCCTGCTGGTCCTCGGCGCTGAGCTCGGTGGCGAGGGTCAGGGCGGCGGTGTGGTGGGTGAGGGCGTCGCCCGGGCGTCCCAGCGTGTGGCTTGCCTCGCCGAGGCCGTTGAGGATCCACGCCTCGCCGCCCCGCTCCCCGATCTCGCGAACGATGGTGAGGGCCTGCTCGAAGTACCAGATCGCCTCTTCGGGCTGGCTGAGTCGAGTGTGGACGATGCCGAGGTTGTCCAGCGCGCTCGCCTCGCCGTCGCGGTGTCCCAGTGCCCGGAACTGGGCCAGCGCCTGCTCGTGGTGCTCGGCGGCCGGCCGGTGCTCACCGAGCTGCTGCTCGATGAGGCCGAGGTTGTTGAGCGTGTGCGCCTCGCCGTCCCGGTCACGGGTCTGCCGGTACAGGATGAGGGCCTGCCTGTGGTGGTCGGCGGCCCGCACGTAGTCGCCGAGCCGCCGCCAGAGCAGGCCGAGGTTGTTCAAGGCGTTGGCTTCGCCGTGCTGGTCGCCGGTGCGCCGAAACAGGGCCAGGGCCTGCTCGTGGTGCTCGACGGCCGGCCCGTACTGGCCGAGCCGCCGCTCGACGGTGCCGAGTCCGTTGAGCGCGCGGGCTTCGCCGTGCTCGTCGCCGGCCTGCCGAAACATGGGTAGCGCCCGCTCGTAGTGGTCGGCGGCCGGCCCGTAGTGGCCCAGCCGCCGGTGGGCGGCGGCGGCGCCGAGCAGCGCGTGCGCCTGTCCGTCCGGATCCCCGGCCTCCTGGGCGGCCTGGTGGGCGTGGGTGTGTACGGTCAGCGCGTCGGTGTGGTGGCCACCGTCGAGGTAGCTGAACAGGGTCGCGGCGAGTCGCGTCGCGTGAGTGGTCCAGCCGTGCGCGGCGGCGTACGCGACGACCGCGACAAGGTTGGGCAGCTCGGTGTCCAGCCACGTGCGGGCGGTGTCCGGGTCGGTGAGGGCCGGTACCGGCGTGCTGGCCGGCCGGACGCGAGGCCGGTAGTGCGCCTCGGCGGGATACAAGGGGCGCATCGCGGCGGACGCCGTGGCGAGGTAGTAGTCGAGCAGCCGGCCCAGGGCCGCCTGGGGATCCTGTGCCGGGTCGCCGGCCGTGGCCAGACCGGTGGCGTAGGCACGCAGCAGGTCGTGCATGCCGCAGCGGCCCTGGCCGGCCGGATGGACCAGGTGGGCCCGGGCGAGTACCCCTTGGATGCGGCGCGCGTCGTCGAGGCTGGTGCCGGCCAGCGCGGCGACCGCGTAGGCGTCGAAGTCTGCGCCGGGGTGCAGGCCGAGCAGGCCGAAAGCCGCGGCGGCGTCCGGGGGGAGGTGCCGCACCGACCAGGAGAACACGGCGGTCACCGCTCCGCGCGGGTCGCCGCCCGCGTTGAGCATGTGCAGCCGCCGCTGCCCGTCTGCGAGCTCGGCCACCAGGTCGGACAGTGGGGTCGTGGGGCGGGAGGCGGCCAGCTCGGCGGCGACCCGCAACGCCAGCGGCAGCCCGGCGCACTGCTCGGCGAGGGCGAGCGCGGACTCGGGTTCGGTGTCGACACGGGAGCCGACGAGCCGGCGCAGCAGCGCCATCGCGTCGTCGGTCGGAAGCGGGTCCAGGCTGACCCGGTGGGCGCCGTGCACGGCGACGAGTCCGGCCATCGAGTCGCGGCTGGTCACCAGCACCGCGCACGAGGGCGTGCCGGGCAGCAGCGGGCGCACCTGCTCGACGGTGGCCGCGTTGTCCAGGACGATCAGCATCCGCCGGCCGGCGATCCCCGTGCGGTAGAGGGCGGCACGCTCGTCGGCGTCCAGCGGGATGTCGGAGGCGGCGACGCCCAGCGTGTGCAGGAGCCGGGCCAGCGCGTCCGCGGCCTTCACCGGCTGGTCGGGGTCGTAGCCGCGCAGGTTCAGGTACACCTGCCCGTCCGGGAAACGGCCGGCCGCCCGGTGGGCGCACCGCAGCGCCAAGGCGGTCTTGCCCACCCCGGCGGTGCCGGAGACCGCGGTGATCACCACCGCCGTGGGCTCCGGTTTCGGACCCTCCATTTCGGAGTGGCCGGACAGGAGGGCGTCGACCTCGGCCACCTCACCGGCGCGGCCGGTAAACGCGGCCACGTCCGCCGGCAGCTGTGCCGGCACCCGCCGCGGGGCCGCGCCGGACGGGGCGGCGACCGGGGGCGGCGGCTGGTGCGGGTCGCCGCGCAGGATCGACCGGTACATGGCCTGCAGCTCCTGGCCCGGGTCCACGCCGAGCTGCTCCGCCAGACGCTCGCGGATCACCGTGTAGTGCTGCAGGGCGTCGGCGGCGCGCCCGGCGGTGAACAGCGCCCGCATCAGCACCGCGGCCAGCGGCTCGACGAGCGGGTGGTCACCGGCCAGTTCGGTCAGCGGGCCGATGACGGCGTCGGGGTCGCCGGCCGAAAGCTCGGCCCGTGCCCACGCGAGCGACGCGTCCAGGTACTGCTGGCGCCACGCGTCGCGGGTGCGCGCCGCCCATTGCCCCGGCACGTCCGCCAGCGGGTCGCCACGCCACAGCTCCCGGGCCTGCCGGAGCATCTCGACCCGGTCGTGGCCGGGCAGGTCAGCGCCGCGGGCCGACGCGACGAGGGCGAGAAAGCGGTGCACGTCCACCTGCGGCGGGTCGATCTCCAGCACGTATCCGCCGGAGCGGTGCGTGATCCGCGCCAGTGTCTGGTCGCCGTCGCGCAGGACCCCGCGCAGGCGGGTGATCAGCACGTGCAAGGTGTGGCGGGCGCCGCTGGGTGCCTCGTCCCACACCCGGTCGATCAGCGCCTGCACTGTCACCATCCGGCCGGTGTCAGCCGCCAACGCCGCCAGCAGGCGGCGCTGCTGGGGTGGTCCTGCCGGGAGGAGCCTCTTTTCGGAGTACACCTCCACCGGCCCGAGTAAGCGGACCTCCAGCAACTGGCCGCTCATGCCAGACGGCCTCCTCGTTGATCGGCCATTAAGAATACGTTGAGTATCCGGCCTAGCCTCGCCCACCACCCTGCTGATGTCGATGAGTCGACAGGCTCTCTGACGGCTGGCGCCGCAGCGGCCGGAGTACGGGGGCCGGCCGGTGCGGCGCCAGCCGTCTCTTGACGCCGTGCGGGACAACCACGTCCAAATAGGGGGACACGTCCAAATAGGGGGATAGGCATGGGTAATACCCGCAGGTTCTTCACCGCCGCCGTGGCCGCATTCATGGCGGCGGCCTTGTGGCCGGCGGCGCCCGCCGCCGCCGATCCATCCTGCCCACCCAGCCACCATTGCGGCTTTGTCCTGGGTATCGGCAGTGACCGGCACGCGTTTTTCAACAGCGACCCGGACTTCCGGGACAACTACTTTCCCAGTGGCGTGACGGTGGACAACAACATCCAGTCCGCCAGCAACTCCTCCTCCGGCAACTATCGGAGCGTCTACTACTACGGCTACAACTACTCCAACTACAACTTCTGCGTAAACCCGGGCGGCCGGGTCGAGTCGTGGGAGCTGAGCAACAACGGCGTGCGTGGCGACTACATCGGGCAGGCCGACGAATCAGGTTCACTACGCATGATCGTCGGGGCCTCGGCGGCATGCTTCTCCTGAACCGCGCGCAAGGGTCCGGCGGCCAGCGGCCGCCGGACCGGTTCAACTACCGGGTCGCGAGCGTGCTCGCCGTCGCGGCACTGGTCGCGGTGGTCGCGACCGTCGCCACACGCAGCACGCCAGGCTCCTCGGCCGCCGGCCGGCCACCGCAGCACCGGCCACCGCCGATCGACGTCATCTACGAAACCACCCCGGCCACGCACCGGGTCGCGCTTGCCGAGCACCGCCTCACCTCCGCCTGCATGACCAGGCAGGGGTACCAGTACCGCGCCGCGCCGCCCTCCGACGGGCAGGTGGCCGACCGACCCACCCCGTTCGGCTACGAGACCCTGCCGGCCGCCGCCGGCACGTCGGCTCCGCCAGCGGCCGAGACGGGTACCGAGGATCCGGCCTACGGGCGCGCGCTGCACGGCGACCCCGCGAAACGGCTCACCGTCGAGGTCGACGCCATGCGCGTTTCCGGGCCCGGCGGGGGATGCATCGCCGAGGCCAAACAGCGCCTCCTCGGCGACCGGCGGGCGCGGTGGATGGAGCTGCAGATCCAGCTCTTCAAGATCCAGGACCGGGCGCTGCGCGGGCTGCCTGAGGACGGCCGCTTCCGGGCCGCGACCGACCGGTGGCGCGCGTGCGTACGCGAGCGCGGCTTCACCTGGGCCAACCCGCTGGAGGTGCAGCGGGACCTGCCCGTCAACGCCGATCCACGCACCGACCCGGGTACGCGGGCCGATGTCGAGTGCAAACAGGACACCGGCTACCTCGCCGACGCGTACGCCAGCCTCGCCGACGCCCAGCGACGCGAGCTCGGAGACGAGCCGACCGCGCTGACCGAGTGGCAGGGCCTCCTACGCGGTCAGGACGAGGCCGCCACAGCGGTGCTCAACGGGGCGCGCTGAGCCGTATTCGCGGGCCGACCGCCGGAGGGGAAATCGCATGCGTTTGGCCGACGAGCTCGAACCGAAGCTGGTTGAGATCCGCAGGTGGGCGATGGAGCTGTTCGCCGCCAACGAGCTGCACAAGTACGGGCTGCACTTCGACGACCGGGGCGAGGTGGCCTTCGACTGGGCAAATCCGATGAACCAGCCGACGCTCGGCCAGCAATGGGACGAGGAGGCGCAGAGGCAGCTCATCGCCACCGCGCAGGAGCAGACGTCCCGGTTCAACAGCGACCTCGACGCGCTCCTGGCCCGGTTCCGGGCGTACTACGACCTGGACTCGCTCAACCTGACCGCGCTGGTGGGTCTGCTCGGTGGACAGAGCGCCGAGCCGCCGCCCGACGGGCCGCCAGCCACCATCCACGACCGCATCGGGTACGCCGACCTCACCGTGGCGGAGGTCAGCGCGCTGATCGTCGAGTGGCAGTGGCAGGGTGATGCCGCACAGACCTTCCACAGCAGGTTCCTCGTGCCGTTTCACGACACCTCGCTGCGGCAGAGGGCGTACGTCTACCAGATGGCGGTCACGGCACAGACGCTGCACGACTACGTGATCGCCATCGGCAACGCGCTGCTCATGGCCGCGGAGGAGTGCCTCGCCGCACTCGGCAAGCCGGGCATCCCGCCGACGGAGGAGGAGTTCGCCAGCGCGATGCTCGGCCTGTCCATCGCGTCGGTCGTGTTCGGCGCGCTGTCGCTGTTTCCGCCTCTCGCGCCGGTCGCCGGGCCCATCTCGCTGGGCGCGGGTGTCGTCACGCTCGCGGCGCCGTACGTCGTCGATCCCCGAGCGAACCCCGGAGTCGCCGAGGTGGGGGCCGACGGCGGCACCGTCTGGGAAGTCATCCAGGCCACCTGGCAGACGCTCACCACGATCGAGCAGTCCTTCACCGACGGGGACGTCAAGCTGTCGGCCGCCCTCGCGGAAGTCCTGACCAGCGAAAGGGCGCTCGCCAACCCCGGCATGGCCATGGACCCGCCACAGATCGCCAACCCGGGCGCGGAGACGTTCGAGGCTCTGACGCTCAACAGGTCCACCGGCGTACCACTGGACCGGGATCCCGTCGTCCTGACCGTCGTCGCGCTGTACCGGGCCGGCAAGGTCAACCTGGCCGGTGCCGCTGGCCAGTACGCGCAGGCCTCGCGGGAACTCGCGTTCTGCATGACGCCGGGGTCGCTCGCCCGGTTCTTCCCGCGGTCGGTGGAAGAGTTCGAGGACGCCCGGATCAGGCTCGACGGGCTGCTGACCCGCACCGAGGAAGCCCTGGACGCCGCCGGTGTCGCCGTGGTGGATGCCGCGACGGCGTTTCAGCTCAGCGACGATCAGGCCGCGGAGTTCATCCGCAGGACGGCCGACCTGCGCACGCCCTCCGCCGTCCCGGAGCCCGGCCGCGTGGGCGGCGTCTGACCGCGTCAGATCAGGCCGGTGAACTGGCTTTCGACGTACGCCCGCTTGGCCTGCTCGTCACGGTCGGAGCGCAGATATCGCGTCCAGGCCAGGTGCTCGTGCGCCACCGCGCCGAACTCCCAGACGCAGATGGCGCCGCGGTGCGTGCCCTGCGGAAGCAGCCGGAACGGCTCACCGTCGCGGACGTCCATGTAGTACACCGACTCCCACATCTCGTTGTTGCTCCGCCAGGTGAACACCAGCAGGAGGTGGATGTGTTCGCCGGAAAGGTGGTCGATGACGAACCCGAGGTCGCCGGAAATGGGCAGCCGGCCGGTGGCCGCCTCGGCGCGCAGAAACTCGCGCGCCTTGAGGTCGACGTCGGGATCGACCCGCTGGTCCTCGCGGTGGAGGTCGTACCACTTCAGATATGCGTCGGGCAGGACCAGCGCCGGCCGCGGGACAATCGCTTTCGTGACGTGGTGATAGTCCTCGTCCACGACGTTTCCCACGCTTGCCAGGCTGCCGATCGTCGACGTCATAGGCTCGACCGTAGCGCGACCGGCAGCCGCGGCCTGCCCCAAGCTCAGATCCGCGCTCTGGCCTGCTCGATGTGCCGCACGATGGCGTGGGCGTCGTGGGCGCGCGCGATGGCAAGCGCCTCGTCGAGCGTGGCGAACGCGTCCGCCCGGCGGTCCTGAGCCGCCGCGATGTAGGCCAGCCCGACCATGTTGGAGGCGACGCCCGGCAGGGCACCGACCTCCCGGCGCAGCCGCGACGACTCCTCCAGCCGCTCACGCGCCTCGTCCAGCCGGCCGGCCGCGTGCGCCGCGATGCCCAGGTGACGCAGCGCCTCGGACCAGGTCGGCTTGTCACCGGCCTGCGCCGCGAGCCGGCGGGACCGCTCGAGGTACGGCAGCGCGGTCTCGTCGTCACGGCGGATGAACTGGTGCAGGCAGCCGATCCAGAACGACGCCTCGGCCTCACCGCGCGTGTCCCCCAGCGCCTGGTACAACTCGAACGCGCGCTCGAAGGACGCCAGCTCCTCGGGATCCTCGACGGGCGGAGAACCAGCGTCGGCCGGCGCGCTCTGAAACCGCGCGTGCAGAAGCAGCCCACGCGCCAACGCGGCATCGGCCTCGACTGCGGCCAGGCCCTTTTCAGCGTCGCCAAGCGCGCTGGTATCGCCGCCGTAAACAGCCCGCGCATAGGCAACTCTTGCGCGTTCGATCCGCTCGTCGGTGCTCATCGCCGCCCCCGTTGGCATCGCCACCACCGGCCAGGTCACCTCGCCGCCCGGCCGGGCCTCCAGCGGGCGACAAATGTCGCGGCCGCGTGGACCGGTGATGCGTTGGCGGCGACGGCCATGGCCGCCAACGCGTCAACCGGCACTACTTGTTTGCGGCGTGGTACTCGTCGACGATGGCCGCGGGGATCCGGCCACGGTCCGACAGTTCCTTACCCTGCTTGGCCGCCCACTTGCGGATTGCCTTGTTTTCATCCCGGCCACCTGCCCGGCGCCCACCGACCGTTCCCCGCGGTCCTGATGTGGACGTCCCCGACCGACCGATTCGCGTACCAGCCTCCTGATACACCGCCAGCAGCGAGCGGAGCTTACCCGCGTTTCTGCCCGATAGATCGATGGAGTAGTCGACCCCGTCAATGCCGAACCTGACGGTCTCGTCCGCAGCCTTACCGTCCATGTCGTCAATCAGCGTCTCGATTACCTGCCGCGCCACGACTCCACACCCCCACATGCAAATGTTTCCGGGAAGACTACCCCGAACCGCTACACCAGCGGTGCGCGACTCGGCCCTCGTGCGGTCCCACCGTGTAGTGCGCACAATGCCAATATGCCGATCGGTACCAGAACCGGCGGCCGCATGGGATCAAATGGAAGTACGCCTGACGGACCCGATCAGTCGGGCGGCTCGGCCAGGCGTTCCGACCGGGTCCAACTGGCCCAGCCACGCTCGCGCATCAGGTCGAACATCCGCCGCGCGCGGGGATCGGACTCGATGGCGAGGGCGTCCAGGAGGTGAAACGGCAGGTCGTCGTGGGCCATCTCCTCGGGGAGGACCTCGCCGGAGGTGTACGCCCGCTCGGCCAGGCCGGCCATGATGTCGGCGACCTCCTCCAGGCGGGGGTCGTCGGCCTCGGCGTCGTTTTCGAGCATCTCCGACAGCAGCCGGTAGAGCCGGATGACCTGCGGGTCATCGAGCTGCGCGTGTTTGGCGGACATGACGTCCCGCATGCGATCGGGCCAGCGTGCCACCACCAGGATCCAGCCGTCCCGCTCGGCCTGCACGATCCGCTCTGAGACCCCGATCTCCCGCAGCCGATCGAGATAGGCGGTCACCTCGGGTGGCAGCGCCAGACCGTCCCCGGCGGTGAGCTGCGCGATCTGCTTGCGGCTTGTCTCGAGGCGCTCGATCTCCTCGCGCAGGCGGCTGTCGATCCGCTCGACCGCTTCGGCGAAGGTGGACGCGTCGGCTTCGAGCATCCGGCCGATCTCGGACAGCGGCACACCACCGTTGGCGAGGGTGCGGATCTTGATCAGAGACACGACCGCCGTCGCGCCGTACCGGCGGTACCCCGAGGCGTCGCGCTCCGGCTCGGGCAGGAGTCCGACCTGGTGATAGTGCCGCACGGCCCGCACCGTGACGCCGGCGTACTCCGCCAGTTGACCGATCGTCAGCATGCTCTGATCCTGCCCTCGACGCGCCCGGCCGGCGCCGGCTCAGGAGATCCTGCGGCGGTAGGCGCCGGAGGCGAACATGTAGGCGACGACCAGGATGCCGGCGCACCAGGCGACGGCGGTCCAGATGTCGGTGCCCACCGGCTGCTGGGTGAGCAGGTCGCGGATCGTGTTGACGATCGAGGTCACCGGCTGGTGTTCGGCGAAGACGCGCACCGGGCCGGGCATGGTTTCGGTGGGCACGAAGGCCGAGCTGATGAACGGCAGGAAGATGAGCGGATAGGAGAACGCGCTCGCGCCGTCCACGCTCTTCGCGGTGAGGCCGGGGATGACGGCGATCCAGGTCAGAGCCAGGGTGAACAGGATGAGGAGGCCGGCGACCGCGAGCCAGGCCAGTACCCCCGCTCCCGAGCGGAAGCCGATGAGCAGCGCGACGCCGACGACGACCGCGAGCGAGACCACGTTGGCGACCAGCGAGGTCAGCACGTGCGCCCACAGCACCGACGAGCGGGCGATCGGCATGGACTGGAACCGCTCGAAGATCCCGCCCTTCAGGTCCATCAGGAGCCGGAGGGCGGTGTAGGCGACCCCCGATGCGACGGTGATGAGCAGGATGCCGGGCAGCAGGTAGTTCACGTACGAGACCGACCCGGTGTCGATCGCGCCGCCGAACACGTAGACGAACAGCAGCATCATGGCGACCGGTGTGATCGCGGTCGTGATGACGGTGTCCAGGCTTCGCGTGACGTGGCGCATGGTCCGTCCAGTGAGGACGGCGGTGTCGCCGAAAAAGCGTGTGGCCATTGTCGCTCCTCAGTTCCCATCTTCGCCGGCGTCGCCGACCACAGCGAGAAAGACGTCTTCGAGGGAGGGCTGTTTCTCGACGTACTCGACCTTGGCGGGCGGCAGCAGCTGTCTGAGCTCGGCCAGCGTGCCGTCGACGATGATCCGGCCCTTGTGGAGGATCGCGATCCGGTCGGCCAGCTGCTCGGCCTCGTCCAGGTACTGCGTGGTGAGCAGCACCGTCGTGCCGCCCTCGGCGAGCTTCCTGACGGCCTGCCACGCCTCGATGCGCGCCTGCGGGTCGAGCCCGGTCGTCGGCTCGTCGAGGAAGATGACGGGCGGGCTCCCGACCAGGCTCATCGCGATGTCCAGCCGGCGGCGCATGCCACCGGAGTACGTCGCCACCCGCCGCGCGCCGGCCTCGCTCAGCGCGAAGCGACGGAGGAGGTCGTCCGCGATCGCGCCCGGGTCGTCGAGCCGCCGCAGCCTGGCGACCAGGACGAGGTTCTCCCGCCCGCTGAGGATCTCGTCGACCGCCGCGAACTGCCCGGTGAGGCTGATGGACGCGCGTACGTCGGCCGCCTGCGTCGCGACATCGAAGCCGTTGACCCGGGCGGTACCGGCGTCGGCCCTGAGCAGCGTGGACAGGATCCTCACCACCGTGGTCTTGCCCGCCCCGTTCGAGCCGAGCAGGGCGAAGATGCTGCCCGGCGCCACGTCGAAGTCCACGCCGCGCAGCACGTGCAGCTCCTTGTACGACTTCTCCAGGCCCTGCACATGGATCGCGGGCCCACGGGCCTGACCGGTTGCCGGCGGGATGCTCATGGCGGCCAGCATGGAGGGTTGACGCTGCGTCAGGGTCAAGCCCGCTTCTTCGGCGGTTCTTCACGACCCACCTGTACGGTGCGGGCATGGTCGACGGGTGGCACCGCTGGGTCGGCACGTTCACCGGCGTCGTCCTTCTCACGGTGCTCGTCCTGCCGCTGGCCGCGCTGCTGGTCTGGGTCATGGCACGCCGTCGCACCCGCACTGGCGCCACGCCTGCGTGGGCGTGGCGGATGTCGCTGGCCGAGGTCGGCATCGTCTACGGGACGGTGCCGTGGGTATGGATGATCATGTTGCCGGGCGAGAAGGCCGGCGAGGTTTCCGGCCGGCTGAGCCTGGTACCGCTGCGGGATCTGGTCACGATCGTCTCCGACGGCGGGCCGGTGACGCTGGTCGGTCAGGTCGTCGGCAACCTGCTGGTGTTCGCGGCGCTGGGCTTCTTCGCGCCGATGCGGTTCGCGGCGCTGGCGTCGGTACCGCGGATCCTGGCACTGGCGGCGGGCTGCTCGGTCCTGGTCGAGACCGCGCAGTACCTCCTGCGACTGGATCGGGTCTCGTCCGTGGACGACGTCCTGCTCAACGCCGCCGGCGCCGGACTGGCCGCGCTGGCCTCGCGCCGCTGGTGGCGCGCTACGGCGCGAGAGCGTCGGCCAGAGCCTTCGCCAGCCACTGCTCATATTGGTCGGGCGACCAGCCACGGTCGTTGACGAGCAGCTCGTAGACCTCTGGGGAGATCAGCGTCCAGACGATGTCGCGGGCGCGGTCGGCGTCGAGATCGGCACGTAGACCGCCGGTCGAGGCCAGGTGGCTCACCATGTGACCGGCTCCGATGAGCCGTTCGCCGTTGATGGTCGTGCGGAACTCGGTCAGTTCGGGATCACCGCCGCGGGCGGCGGCGAGCACCTTGGCGAGCATCGGTCCGACGCGTTCGCCGATCTGGCGCGCCGCGGCGGCGTATCGGGCGAGCTTGTCACGGGGGTTGGTGGCGGCACGCACGGCCTTGATCTCGGGCCGGTCGATCATCGGGATGGGCTCGTCGTCGCCGGCGAGCGTGACGTCGTACACGGCCTTGATCAGCGCCGTCTTGGTGCCGAACGCCTTCTTGACGGTCTCGGCGGACACGCCCGCGTGCGCGGCGACGTCACGCATGGTGACGGCCGCGGGGCCGCGCTCGGTGAGCAGGTCGCGGGCGGCGTCGAGGACGCGGCGGCGGGTCAGCTGCGCCTGCTCGGCACGGCGGGTGTTGTCGTATGCCCGACGGGACATTGCGTACCACCAAACGGTATTCAATACTTGCGTGGTGTACCCGATACTATCGAGGAGCCATCTTGCGCACCATCGACAGTGACGCCTGCGTCGCGTCCATGAAGATCATGGCCTCCGGCGACCTCGGCGAGCTGGCCCGGGTCGTCCACCCGGAAGCGGTCAACCGCGAGGCGAAGGACGAGCCGCTCGACTGCCGCGGCCGCGGACCGGCCGCGTTCGCCGCCACAGCCCGGTGGCTGCGATCCGCGTTCGCGGACCTGGACTTCGACATCCACGATGTCGCGACCGACGGCGACCTGGTCGTCGTGCACTGCACCATGTCCGGTCGCCAGACCGGCACGTTCCTGGCATACGACGAGCGCGGCGAGGTCGCCCAGGCGTTCCCCTCCCGGGGCCGCACGATGGCGATCACGCAGACGCACTGGTTCCGGCTCCGGGACGGCCAGGTCGTCGAGCACTGGGCCAACCGCGACGACCTCGGCATGGCCAGCCAGCTCGGCTGGGTGCCGCCGACGCCGGGGTACCTGTGGCGGATGGTTCGCGCCCGGCGAAGCGCCCGCCGCCAGCAAGCCCGCTCGTCGTAATCGCGGCTCCTGCCATTGTTGGAAAACTGCGCTGCCGCCTCACGGCGCTTGGGGAAAATGTGTGGAAGGGAAGCTCAAAACGGGGGGAAACAGCATGGAGTCGAGGCGAAGATCAAACCTGCTGTACGTGGCCGTCGCGATTACACCGCTGGTCCTGGTCGGATGTACCTCGCACAACAGTCCGGACGGCCGGCCGACCGGGGCGCCGGTCGCGCCGCTGGAACTTGTCGTGACCCCAGCCGACCAGGCACGCGACGTGCCGATCAGCGCCGAGCTGGGCACCGCCGTCAAGGGCGGGCGGGTCACCGACGTGCGGATCACCGACGACAAGGGCACACCGGTCAAGGCCGAACCGCGCGAGGACGCGTCCGCCTGGGTCCCGACCACGCCCCTGCAACCCCGCCGGACCTACACCGCCGAGGTGACCGCCACCGGCGATTCCGGAAAAACGGTCACCCAGAAAACAACATTTACCACGATGCCTAAATCGACGAAGCCGGTCGTCACCACTACGCTCTATTTCACCGACGACCGGACGTACGGCACCGCAATGCCGGTAACCGTGCGATTCGACCCACCAATTGCGAAAGACGCCAGGGCGGATGTGCAGCGCAGGTTGTTCGTAAAGACCAACCCGCCCCAGCCCGGGACCTGGTCCTGGCTTGCCGACGGCGGCGAGGCCTACTACCGGGCGCCCGACTTCTGGCGTCCCGGCACGACGATCAGCGTCCGCACCGGCCTGCAGGGGCTGCCGATCGGAAAGGGCCACGTCGGAGACGTCGACCGCACCGCCACCGCAAAGATCGGCCGCCAGGTCGCCTTGGAGATCGACAACGCCACCAAACAGATGTCGGTCCTGCGCGACGGCAAGCTGATCCGCAAGATCCCGGTCAGCCTCGGCAGGCCGAACACGCCGACCTCCAGCGGCAAGATGGTGATCATGGAGAAGCACGACTACACGCGGTTCGACACCCGCAACGAGCCGAACGGCGGCTACGTGGTCGACGTCGCGGACGCCCAGCGGCTCACCTGGGGCGGCGAGTTCATCCACGCGGCGCCGTGGTCCGAGGGCGATCAGGGCCACACCAACGTCTCGCACGGCTGTACCAACGTCTCCTCGGCCGCGGCCGACTGGCTGATGAGCGTCACTCAGGTCGGCGACCTGGTCACGGTCAAGGGCACCGGGGTGGACCTGGCACCGGGCAACGGCTGGACGGCCTGGAACGTCAGCTGGGACGAGTTCGTCGAGGGCAGCGCGCTGCCCGTGCCAGCCGAACTGCGACCGGCCCCGCCCGCGGAGGAGCGCCCCAACACCGCCGGCGGCGGCGGAACGCCGGCGCCGGTCCCGTCCACAAGTGCCGGCGACTGATCAGGCCGGCGCGGCGGGTAAGGGATGATCATTTCATGGCAGACGTGACCATCCACAAAGTAGGCGCGGAGGCGGTCGACCGGCTGGAGCCACTGTGGCTGGCCTTGCACGAGCACCACCAGTCGGTCGCACCGCCTGCGGTCTATCAGCCGCCGCATCGCTCGTGGGCCGCCCGTCGCGGCGCGTACCTGGAATGGCTGGCGTCGCCGGGCTCGTTCATCCTTCTCGCCGAGAAAGGGCAGGAGGCGGTCGGCTACGCGATGGTCCACGTCAAGCCGGGGCCGGACGACACCTGGGTCACCGGTGACCGGATCGCCGAGCTGGAGACGCTCTCGGTAGCGCCAGCCGCACGCGGGGCGGGCATCGGGACCATGCTGCTCGACGGGGTGGACGCCGAGCTTGCCGCGCAGGGCATCGGCGACCTTTTCATCGCTGCCCTGCACGGCAATGACGCCGCGATCCGCCTCTACCAGCGCCGCGGCCTGCGTCCGGTGATGGTCCACCTTGCCCGCTTCGCCGCGGAACCCACCGGCTGATCTGATCACGCCGGCGCGGGCCGCAGGTGGAGCCCTAATCTCAGGCGCCGCTGGCCTGCTGCCACTTGCTCAGGCCGCTCTGCACGTCGTCGACGTTCATCACCGGCAGGAGCTCGATCTTCGCGCCCATCTCGACGAAGAGCGGCTCGGCGAGCATCGGGATGTCCGACGGGTCGTTCAGGTCGAACACGATGAACGCGCCGCGGTGGCCGTTGATCGTGGTGAAGTAGGCGGCTTCGGGCTTGAGCTGCTCCATCGTCGCGCCGAGCACCTGCGACAGCCGGCCCTCCTTGATCGCCCGGTTGCCGGCCTCCGTGTCGAACTCTGCCTTCATCAGCACGCGCATCTCATCACCCCTGGCGGCTAGGTGGCGGTGCCGGAGCATCCGTACACCGGTCCTCACCAGCAGTATTTCGGCGGCGGTGCTCCCCCGGCGGCGGTATTCACACATTCATGGGACTGGCTCCCGGCAGCTGACAACCTCCGGCAGTCCGCGCCGCGGTACGAGACGGCGGCGACCTGAGGCGCGGCCCAGCTCACGCTTGGGCGGCGAGGCTGAGCGAGCCGAGCAGCGCGGCATCCTGCGCGAACGTCGAGAGCACGACCTCAGGCGGGTACGGCAGGGCGCGCGCGAGCCGCTCGATCAGCAGGTCGCGGACAAGCTCGTCGCGGGCGACGCCGCCGACGAGCACCACGCGCTTCGGGTCCAAGAGCAGGCAGCAGGTGACCACGTGGCGGGCAAGTTCGTCGATGCGCGGCATCAACGCGTCCCGGGCCGGGCCGGGAGACCGGGCGGCGGTGCACAGGCCGGCCGCACCGCCGGGCAGATTGAGCCGGTCGGCCAGCTCGTCGAGGGCTCGGCCGGAGAAGTCGGCCTCCAGCCGCGCCTCAGCCGAGGTCGGCCAGCCGGGGCCGCTGACGGCGTACGCGATCTCGCCGGCCGCGCCGCGGTGTCCGGGTATCACCGCGCCGTTGACCGTGATGGCGGCCGCGACGCCGGTACCGAGCCCGATCACCAGGCCGGGGTCCGCGTCGCGCAGCGCACCGCGGTCCAGTTCGGCGAGGGCGGCGGCATTGAGGTCGTTTGCCACTTGTACGCGGGTGATGCCGAGATGGTCGCGGACCGCTTCGGCCAGTCGCAGCTGCTCCCAGCCCGGGACGTTGGGGGCGAGGTCGATCCCATCGTCACGGATCACGCCCGGTGAGGCGATACCGGCCGCGTGCAGGGTGCCGCCCGTGTCGGTGACGAGCTTCTGCGCCAGGTCGAGGGCGCGGGCCAGGGCTTGCCGCGCACCGCGTGCCGCGCGGGTCGGTACCCGCTCGGAGATCAGCAGGCGTCCGTCGGCGTCACCGATCCCGATCGCCATCTTGGTACCGCCGAAGTCGATGCCCAGGAGCCGCCGGTCGTGCTGGAGGTTCACTTGGCGGCCCTCTCCGCGACGGCGGCCGCGAGCGTGACGTCGGCATCTTCGAGCCGCTGGCGCAGAGCGGTGGCGCGCCCGACCACGTCGTCCAATGTGGAGCGGATTCGAGTGACCTGTGCGCGCACGGCCGCCTCTCCCGGCCCGTCGACCTGCTCCCGGGCCAGGACGAGCTCGGGGCGCAGCGCCGCGGCGACGAGGTCGCGGACCGCGTCGTCGGTGAGCGTGCCGACGCCGGCGGTTTGCGCCACCTCGCGTACCCCCGCGTCGGTCCACGTCGAAGGCGCGCCGGCGCGGACGAGCCGGCCGACGACGGAGTGGGCGGCGCGGAACGGCACGCCGTGCCGAGTCAGCGCGTCAGCGGCGGCGGTCGTCGTCGCACCGGTCGCCACGATGGCCTCGCCGGTCGGCGTGTGCAGCGGCTCCAGCCGCTGGAACAGCCCGCCGAGCAGGGCGAAGAACCGGTACGCGCGGTCGTTGCTCTCCCAGAGCCGCACCTGAACGTCCGTGGTGGCGTTGTTGGAATCCTCCCACCACGCCGCGCCGACGTTGTTGTAGACGGACGCGGCGTCAGCGGCCGCGGCTCCGGCCATCGAGACGAGATGCTCCATGACGACGGGGTTTCGCTTCTGCGGCATGATCGTGCTGCCCTGCGTGAAGTCTTCGGGCGTGCGCACCCACTCCCAGCTGAGCCAGTCCATGAGCGTG
Source organism: Phytohabitans houttuyneae (assembly GCF_011764425.1). Lineage (NCBI taxonomy): Bacteria > Bacillati > Actinomycetota > Actinomycetes > Micromonosporales > Micromonosporaceae > Phytohabitans > Phytohabitans houttuyneae. The sequence continues at coordinate 735,241 of NZ_BLPF01000002.1, read as the reverse complement.
CGGGTGAACCGGGCACCGGTCGCCATCGCCTGCGCGTTGAGCGCGGCGGTCCGCATGAGGTGGTCGGCGCCGGCGACCGCCTCGTACGAGTTGACGATCAGCTCGTCGAAGCCGAGCAGCTCGGCCAGCCGGCGCGGGTCGATGTCGAGGTCGGTGCCGGCGAAGGCGCACGACCCCAGCGGCGAGCGGTTCATCTCGGCCAGCAAGCTCGAGTAGGCCGCGGCCTGCCCCGCCAGCGCCTCGGCGTACCCGGCGAGCACGTGCCCCATGCTGGTTGGTTGGGCCGGGCGCCGGTGCGTGTACCCGACGACGACCACGTCGGCGTAGCGGTCGGCACGGTTCAGCAGCTCGGCGCCCGCGTCTATGATCGCGGCCAGCACGCGGAGCAGCTGGTCGCGCAGGATCATCCGGAACACGCCGGCATCCAGGTCGTTGCGGCTGCGGGCGAGCTGCACGTTGAGCTCGCTGGTCGGTATGCCGCAGGCTTCGGCGAGGCGTTTTTCCAGCGTGTAGTAGACGTCCTCGACGGAGCCGTCATAGGTGAACGTCTCCGGCCGGTCATCGCGGAGGGTGATCAGCCCGCCCAGCATCTGCGCCGCGGACTCGGCGGGGATCAGGCCCCGCTCGGCCAGCATCACCACGTGCGCCTCGCTCGCCTTCACCATCGGCCCGTACAGCTGGGTCGCGTGGTGATCGAAGGTGAACCGCAGGTGATGCTGCTGGTACGTGGTCAACGACGGACGGGTCATGGCGTTTCCCCCGGTTGTGATGGTGGTACCGGATCGGTGCTGGGCGGGCTGGGCAGCGGCGCCGCGACCCAGGCCCGAAGGATCTCGCCGAGCCGTGTGGCGGCCAGTTCGCGTACCCGCCGGCCGGCCGTCTCGCTGGCGAGTGAGACGTAGCCGCTCCAGCCCTGCCATGGCTCGGGTCGGGACTCGATCAGGGCGTACGGGTGGGGTGTCGGCAGCTTGGGCCGGGGCGGCAGGTCGGCGGCGGCGCCCGGGTTCACCGCCGCCGGGTCGAAGCCGAGTACCGCCGAGGTCTCGTACGCGCCGCCGTGACCGCGGGAGGTCAGCTCGCCGAAGATCTCCGTGGTCTCGTCGGCGCCGACGAGCTGAAACCAGTTCACCAGCATGAGGCTGGCCTGCCGGCGGCCGGACACCCACTCCATCGCCGCCCGCGCCACGGACATGTTCGCGTCGTGCGCGTTGACCACGAGCACGCGCGGGAAGCCGGCGGCCACGATGCCTTCGAGCACGTCGCACAGGTAGGCGACGGCGGTCTCGGGGCGTACCGCGACGGTCCCGGGCCACGGCCGGGTCTGGCCGGGGCAGGCCGCGTACGCCACGGGCGGGAAGAGCACGGCCCGCACCCCGGCACTGTCTACTTCGGACGCGAAACCCTCGGCGAGGATGAGGTCGGTGCCGAGCGGCAGGTGCGGCCCGTGCCATTCGACGGCGCCGACGGGCAGCACGGCCAGGTCGGCCGCCTCGGCGACACGGGCCAGCTCGTGCCCCGGCAGCCGGCTGGCCGGGACCAACCCGCCGCGGGCCTGCCAGGTGTCGATCAGTTCGTCCATTGCTCCGCCTGCCGTGACGCGGCTCGGCCGCCGCCGCTTTCGAGCCGTCCGGAAAACCACATCACCACGAAGATGAGGACGACCTGGAGCATGCCGTAAGCGGCCGCGGTGCCCATCTCGAAGGAGTACATGCGGTTGTTGATGGCCACGGAGATGGGGACCGTGGACGAGGTGTAGATGAGCACCGAGGCGACGAACTCGCCGACACCGTGCACGAAGGCGAGGAGCGCACCGACGATCACGCCCGGCAGCATGAGCCGCACGGTGATGTTCAGGAACGCCCGCGGCCAGGACGCGCCAAGGTTTCGGGCCGCCTCTTCGAGCGAGTGGTCGACCAGCGCCAGCGACGCCGAGCTGGCCCGGAACACAAGTGGCAGGAACCGCACGAAGTAGGCGAGCGGCAGGATCCAGAAGGTGCCGATCAGCGCCTGCCCGAAGCTGAACCCGTTGCCGGTGCTGAAGGCGGAGATGAGGTTGATGGCCACGACGGTGCCGGGCAGCGCCCAGGCGATCATGACACCGATGTCGAGCAGGCTCCGTCCGACGAACCGCAGCCGCCGCACGGCGTACGCGATGAGCACGCCCACCACGACGCAGCCAGCGGTGGCCAGCAGGCTCATCTGGAGCGAGTTGAGAATCGGCTCGAAGGCTTTCGGCTCGGTCAGGATCGTAACGAAGTTCTCCATTGTGTACTCGGAGGGATGACCTCCGTGGTCCACGACCCGTCAGCGGAGAGGGCGACCAGCGCGATCGTGGCGACCGGGGCGAGCAGCACGATCGTCGCCAGGACCGAGGCCACCGGGGCGAGCCACCGCCCGACCGGGTTGGCGATCTCCCGGCGCTGGGCGGAGATGCCCTTGGACTGCGACATGTAGCTGCGCCGCCCTTCGTACCAGCGCATGATCAGCAGGAACGCGATCGACACCAGGCCGAGCACCGCGGCGTATGTAGAGGCCATGGGCAGGTCGCCGTTGGTGCGGTTGATGTAGATCTGCATGGTCATGGTCTGGTCGACGCCGAACAGCAGCGGCGCCGTGTAGGACGCGAGCGAGGTCATGAAGACCAGCAGTGAGGCGGAGACCAGCGCGGGGGTCAGCATCGGCAGCAGGACCGTGCGCCACACCCGGACCCGTCCGGCGCCGAGGTTGTAGGCGGCCTCCTCGATCGAGGGGTCCATGCCGGCGAGTGCGGCCGACGCCGCGAGATAGAAGAACGGGTACATGGTGAAGGTGTGCACGACCAGCACGCCGGCGATGCCGTCGAACGCCAGCACCGGCTGCTCGGTGCCGAAGAGTTTCTGCAGCGCGCGCGGGAGGATGCCGATGTCGCTGTACAGCATCTGGAAGGAGACCGCCCCGATCAGCGGTGGCAGCGCGGCGGGCACCAGGATGAACGCCTCGATGAGGCGGCGGCCGGCGAAGGAGAAGCGCTTGAGCAGGAACGCCATCGCGACGCCGACGACCCCGCAGAGCAACACGCTGGCCGCCGAGATCACCAGCGAGGTGAGCAGGGACGTGCGTGCGACGCCGGAGGACGTGAAGAACTGGGTGTAGTTGGCAGTGCCGTCCTCGCTGACGCTCTCCACGAAGGTGGCGAGCATCGGCTGCACCACGTAACCCCAGAGGATCAGCACGAGCGGGGCGACCAGCAGGTACGGGAACCAGGCCGAGTTCGCGCCGCCGCGCAGTCGCTGTTTCAGCCGCACAGCGGTCACGGCCGTACCACCCACAGCCGCTGGGCCGAGGGCAGGCGCAGCCCGACCCGGTCGCCGACGCCGATCCGCTCCGGCGTGTCGACGGCGGCGACGGTCATCTGCGTCTTCTCGCCGCCGGTGTCGACGTCGCGGGTAGCAACGTCGCGGGTAGCAACGTCGCGGGTAGCAACGTCGAGGGTGAGGTGGGTGGTCATGCCGGTGAACTCGACCGCGGTGACCTGTCCCCGCAGGGCGTCGGCGTCGGTGGCGCTGACCAGGGTGACGTACTCGGGGCGGGCCGAGACCAAGGCGGTGTCGCCTTCGCGCAGCCCGTGTCCCTCGGGCGCGCCGGCGGATACCTGCCCACCGCTGGGCAGCACCACGTCGACGCGGGTCGCCTCGGCGGCGGCGACCGGCAGCGACAGCACGTTGCTGCGGCCGATGAATCGCGCCACGAACGCGTTGGCCGGCTGGTGGTAGACCTCGCGCGGCGTGCCGACCTGCTGTACCCGCCCGGACTGCATGACCGCGATGCGGTCGGACATGGCCATCGCCTCGGCCTGGTCGTGGGTCACGTAGATCGAGGTGGTGCCGGACTCTCGCTGGATCCGGCGGATCTCGGTGCGGGTCTCCTCGCGAAGCTTGGCGTCCAAGTTGGACAGTGGCTCGTCGAGCAGCAGCATGCGCGGCCGGATCACCAGTGCGCGGGCCAGCGCGACGCGCTGCTGCTGGCCGCCGGAGAGCTGGTCGATGCGGCGCGGTCCGTACCCGTCGAGATGCACCTCGGCGAGCGCCTCGGCCACCCGCCGGGCCGCGTCGGCCCGGGAGACCTTGCGGACCTTCAGGCCGTACGCGACGTTCTGCGCCACGGTCATGTGTGGAAACAGCGCGTAGTTCTGGAACACCATGCCGGTGTCGCGCTTGTTCGGCGCGAGCCGGGTGACGTCCTGGCCGCCGAAGCGGATGTTGCCCGCGCTCGGGAAGTAGAACCCGGCGACCATGCGCAGTGTGGTCGTCTTCCCGCATCCGCTCGGCCCGAGGAGCGTGAAGAACTCGCCCGCGCCGATGGTGAGGTTGACGTCGTCGACGGCGGCGGCGTCGCCGGACTTGGCGAAGCGCTTGCTCACCGATTCGAGCTCGACGTCGATCATCTGTCCTCCAGGTCAGCTCCCGGGCCGGGCCGCCGCGAGTGCGCGGCGGCCCGGCTGCCGGTCAGCCCTTGTTCTTGATCTCGGCGTTCCAATGGTTGATCCACTCGGTTTCGTGCTTGGCGATCACGTCCCAGTCGACGTCCATCGGCTTGAGACCGAGGTTGGCCAACCACTCCGGCTGCTCCGCGATCGGTACGGCCGGGATCTGGAAGAAGTCCTTGGCCAGGCTGGCCCGCAGCGTGCCGTCGTAAAGGAACTCCAGGAAGGTCTTTGCGCCTTCGGAGTTGCCGCCCTTGATGACGGCGACACCGTCGACCAGGACCGGAGCGCCGGACGCGGGCATCACAAACCCGAACGGCATGTTGGACTGCTCGGACTGCAGCAGGATGTCCTGCAGGTTCCAGGCGCTCAGCACGCCCTGCTCGCGGGACATCTTGAGATAGAGGTCAGCGGGGTTGGCGGCGTACTCGACGGTGTTGGCGTCGAGCTTCTTGAGCCAGTCGTAGCCGGGCTGCGGGTTGCTGCCGTCCGCCGACAGGCGCTGGATCATCGAGGCGTAGATCGACCGCATGGTGCCGGACGCGGGCACGTCGCGGATGATGACCTTGTCTTTCCACTTGGGATCGATCAGCTCGTCCCAGTCCTTCGGCGCCTGGTCGGCCGGGATCGCCTTGTTGTTGTACATGATGACCTCGGGCAGCAGGATCTCGCCGAACCAGCGGCCCTGTGCGTCCTTGTACCTGGCGTCCATCTCGCCGGCGAAGGCCGGCTGCCACGCCTCGAGCAGGTCCTCGTTCGCGCCGCTGGACAGGCCCTGCTGGGTACCGCCCCACCAGACTGAACCCTGCGGGTTGGCCTTCTCCGCGCGGGTGCGTTCCAGCACCTCCTGGGCGCCCATGTTGAGCACCTCGACCTTGCCCTTGTACTCGGGGTGCTTGGCGACGAACTGCTCGACGACGTAGTCGGTGACCTTCTTGTCGCGGGCGCTGTAGACGACGATCTTCTCGGCCGCGGCGCCGCCGCCGCTCGGGGTTTCGGTCTCGTCACTGTCGCCGCCACACGCGGCCAGGCTGGCGACCATCGCGCCGAGCGCGATGCTGAGAGCCAGGCGACGTCTCATGGGTACCTCCGGGGGGTGGTTTATCGGTTTGCGCCAGGAATCGGTCAGGTGAGGGCGGGGAGGCGTACCGCGGCCGACAGGGCATAGCTGATCGCGCCGTGCAGCACCGCCTGGTCTCCGAGCACTGCCCGCCGTACCTCCGTCGAGGCGGGCGCCTTGGCGGAGACCAGGTTCTGGATCTTTGCCAGCGCCGCGTCGTCGAGTTGGGCCGCCGCGCCGCTGAGCAGTACCCGGCCCGGGTCGACGACGCAGGCACAGGTGACGATGAGCCGGGCCCAGGCGTGCAACACCTCATCGAGGTAGTCACGGGCCGCGGCGGAGGTGTCGGCGAGGCCGATCAGCTCGCTGACCGGCGTTTCGGGTCGCCGGCCGGGATGCAGGGCAACGACCCGTTCGGCGATGGCGTTGGCCGACCAACGCGCCTCGAAGGGACCGACGCCGCCGTATGCGGGCGCCGGCTCGGGGTCGAGCGGGAGGAAGCCGACCTCGCCGGCCGCGCTGCTCGCCCCGCGGCGCACCTTGCCGTCGAGGATGAGCCCGGCGCCGATCCCGTCGGCTACGTGTAGCAGCAGCAGGTCGTCGACGTCCTTACCCGCGCCGGCCACCCGCTCCCCCGCGGCCATGAGGTTGACGTCGTTGTCGACGACGACCGGCACGCCGAGCTCGCGCTGCACGGTCTGGCCGATCGGCTCGGCTTCCACGAGCCCGACCGACGGGGCGAGCCGGACCGCGCCGTCCGAAGAGACCCCGGGCACCGCGATCGCTACGCCGCACAGCGCGGGGCGGCTGTCCCCGACGAGTTCCGCGACGAAATGGCAGACCGTCTGGACCATGTCGCCGCCGAGCCGCGACGTCCGGTGCGCGATCACCGTGCCGTTGCTGTCGGCGATCTCGCAGGTGATCCGCGGCGGCTCCAGGGAGACCGCGGCGACAAGTTCGGCGCGGGGGTTGAACTCGAGCATCGCCCGTGGCCGGCCGGTGGTCTGCGCGGCCGTGCCCCGCTCGATGAGGTAGCCCTCCGCGATCAGCTCGCGCACCAGGGCGGTCAGGGTTGCGGGCGGCAGCCCGGTGCGCTCGGCCAGGTCGACGCGCGACAGCAGGCGTGCCTGCCGAGCAGCCGAGATCACCGACTGGCGCTTGATCTCACGCGACCGCTCGCGGCTGACCGGACTGGTCGGCGTCTTCCCCTCGGTGATCATGCTTTCTTACTAGTGCGAAGAAACTCCCCCGGTCAAGTCACGAAATGATCTCGACTGAGGGCGCTGACCTGGCACTTCTCATGTCCACATAGGGCTTCACATCGGGCATACCAGATGTTTCGACCCATGACTCGCCATGATTCTTTCCATAGCGAAGAAAGTGCCCAGACGGGTATTGACGGCCCTCCGAAGTGATCTTTAGCGTTACGGCTCGAAGGTCCTTCCAGCGCCAACGGGGTGCGCCGTGGTGCTGTGACATGCCGCGCCGGCCGTTCCGGACGCGGACGGCACGCGCGGGTCGACACCGCCTGCGCATGGCATTTTTTCTGATCCGAATTAACCGGCGGCCGAGGCTCTCCCGCCGGACGCCGGCCCTCTGGTACCCCCGTCCTCCACACGAAGAGGTATGTCCACATGAGATGGCGCGCCAAAGCCGTGATCGCCGCGTGCGGTCTGCTGCTGACGGGCCTGGCCAGCCCCGCGCAAGCGAAGCCAAGCCAACCGATCGACCTCGACATCATGTTCATCGGCGCACACCCGGACGACGAGGCCGGACAGCTCGGCATGTTCGGCTACTGGAACGAGACTCACGACATGAAGGCGGGCGTCATCACGATGACCCGCGGTGAGGGCGGCGGCAACGCGGTCGGTCTCGAGGAAGGTCCGGCGCTCGGCATCCTGCGTGAGGCCGAGGAGCGGCGCGCCGTCGGCTGGGCCGGCGTCAAGAACGTGTACAACCTCGACGCGCTGGACTTCTACTACACCGCGAGCGCGCCCCTGTCCGAGCAGATCTGGGGCTACCAGAACTCCCTGTCCCGCATCGTGCGGACCATCCGGACCACCAGGCCCGAGGTCATCGTCACGATGAACCCGTCGGCGACGCAGGGTAACCACGGCAACCACCAAGAGGCCGCGATGCTCGCCGTCGAGGCGTTCTATGCCGCGGCCGACCCCAACGCCTTCCCGGAGCAGATCAAGAAGGAAGGGCTCCGGCCGTTCCGGGTGGCCCGGCTCTTCCAGGCCGGCGGCAGCGGGAGCAGCCAGAACGGGCCGGCCTGCGAAACCACGTTCACCCCGGCCCAGCCGACCAACGTCATCTTCGGGACCTGGCAGGGCTACGAGTCGGCCACTCACGACGGCACGCGGTGGAACCAGGTCAACGTGTGGGCGCGCCGCGAGTACGCGTCCCAGGGCTGGGCCGACACCGCGGACGCGCAGACCAACCCCGCGAGCATCGGCTGCAACCGCATCACGATGATCGACAGCCGGAGCCCGTACCCCGACCCGAACGTCGGCGGCACCGCGGCGCTGCAGGGCACCAGCATCCGCGCCAAGGGCGGCCTCCCGCTCGGTACCGAGGTGCACGTCCGTCCGGAGAGCTGGGAGGTGCTGGCCGGGCAGCCGTTCGTGGTCAAGACCCACGTGCGGGCCACGCAGGCCATCCCGGGCGCGCGGGTGACGCTCGACGTCCCGTCGGGCTGGACCGTCAAGGGTGACGGCAACATCGGCACCGTCACCAAGAACGGCGAGTCCATCGCCCGGTTCACCGTGACGCCGTCGCAGAACCTGACCGCCGGCACGCGGTTCCGGCTGCGGGCGCTCATGACCACCAAGAAGGACGGCACCGGCAGCAACACCGCGCTGGTGCAGGCCACCGCACCGGTACGCGGCACGCTCGAGCCGCTACCCGAGGTGGGCGACTTCCGCGAGTGGACCGAGCGCAACCAGGTCCAGTCGCTCGACGCGCTGATCGACTCCATGCTGAGCATCCCCAGCGGGGGTACCCGGCCGGTCCGCGTCGACCTCACCAACCACAGCACCACCGTGCAGTCCGGCGCCGTGAAGCTCACGGTCCCCGCCGGCTTCACCGTGGCGGAGGCGCAGCAGACATACAGCGGCCTGCAGCCCGGCGCCCGCGGCTCGGTCACATTCACCGTGACGAACAGCGACGCGTCGCTCCCGACCGCCAACCGCGCGCCGAACGACGGCCGCTACCCGGTACAGATCGAGACCAGCTACAACGGGGGCAGCGCGGTCGAGCCTGGCATCCTCAACATCGTGCCGGTCACGAGCGTCCCCAGGGCCGCGGCCGCACCGACGGTCGACGGCACCGCGAGCCCCGGCGAGTACACCGGTGAGGTCATCGACATCTCCACCCGCTGGGAGGGCACCGCGGCGCCGGCGACCGACATCTCCGGCACCGCGCAGCTGACCTACACCGACGACGCCGTCTACGCGCTGTTCACCATCACGGACGACGTGCTCGGCACGGTACTCCCGCCGGAGGACTGCAAGCGACCGCGGCGCAACGACAACATCGAGTTCGGCATCGACCCGCGCGGCGGCTCGCCGAACACGTCGACGGTGTTCAACGTGGCGCTCTTCCCGGCCACGAAGGACCCGGCCAACGGCAACCCGCCCTGCTACGCCCGGGAGCGGGACAACCACCAGGGTCCCGGCCCGCAGACCGCGCCCGGCATGAGCGTCGCGTCGGTCGTCACCAGCAACCCCTACACGGGGTACCGGATCGAGGTGAAGGTCCCGTTCAGTGTCCTGCCCGACGGCGTGGACGCGGAGAAGATGGGCATGAACATCCTGGTCAACGACTCCGACACGCAGGACCTGGCAGCGCAGACCCGCGTCGGCTGGTCCACCTGGAGCGGCGTGCGCGCCGACCCGTGGCGGTGGGGCGTGGCCAAACTGGCCGGGTACAGCACACAGCCATCCGCGCCCAAGGAGCCGATCATCCCGGACACCGCGGCGCTGAGCGTGAACTCGCCGCAGACCATCCTCCAGTCCAGTGAGGACGGTGTAGCGCCGGGAGGCTGGACTGCCCTCACCGCCAACACGATCCGCATCGAGGATGTCGCGAAACGGCGCGACGGCGTCGGAGTGGATCTCAAGGCACGCCAGTCCGGTACCGCCCGGGTATTCATCTGGGACGGCAGCAGGATCCTGGCGGAGTCGACGGTGCCGTTCAAGCAGAGCGGCAAGCGGTACGTGTGGCTCCCGCTCAGCGAAGCGCTCCCGACCGGCAGCGTCGTGCTGGTCTCTTACAAGTCAGGTGACGCCACCACGGGCATCAGCCAGCCGCTGCGCTGACGACGCCTGGCGGCATGCGACGGAGGGGCCGGCCACGCCGGCCCCTCCCACCCCTATTGCCTCAGAAGCATCCTCAACCGCGACGTGGGCGACGGCGCCTCCAGACGCCCAGGACCATCCCGCCGCCGACCGCGACGCTGATCAGCGCCGCCCCGCCGGCGATCGCGATCGTCGTGCCGAGGATGCGCAGGAGCCGCCCGTTGTCCGGCATCTCTCCCACTGCCAGCAGCTCAGCGCCGCGCCCCGCGGGTGCCACGCAGGTGAGCTGCCCGGTCCCGGTCTGGTCGGCGACCAGCTCGTAGCGCGCCGCCCAGGTCTGCAGCCCGCTGAAGAACGTGAACGTCCGCGACTCGGTCACCTGGATCGGCGAGCCCGCGACCTCGCCCTCGCACACGTACTCCGCCGGGGCGGAGTCCGGGCTGGCGTACAGCATGACGGTCTCGCCGGCCCGCACGTCTATCCGCACGGTCTCGCCGCCGCGGAAGCGCTCGCCCAGGTCGGGAAAGCCGTCGAGCCACGAGCGCACGCCGATCACCAGCACGACGGTCGCGGCGATCAGGCCGAGTGCGGTGACGGTACCCGCGACCGCGTACCAGCCGCGGCCGGGAGGAGGCTTCGCCATGGCCGACATCATGCACGGGCCGCGCGGCGATCCGGTCGATAGGGTCGAACAGCCGAGCCAATGGATCAACGATCGTGGATACGCTGCGGGAAACAACGATCGGAGGGGTTTGATGCGCCGGATCGCGACCACCCTCATGCTCGCCGTCTCCCTCCTGCTGACCCTCGCACCAGCCGCCACGGCCACTGCCGCCGCTGACGCCGGCCTCACGGTCACCGCCCGCTGGGCCCTGCTCAGCGACGCCCCCGCGACGGCGGTCCTTGTCGGGCAGTACACCTGCGGCCCGTTCCCGGGCGGCGTCCCGGACCGCGGCGTCATCGACCTGAGCCTCAACCAGCAGGTCAACGGCGCGACCCGCCGCGGTATCGGCTACCTCACGCCGACCGTCTGCGACGGCACTCCACAGTGGTACGCGGCCGGCGTGTCCACCGTCGACGGCACCGCCTTCCGCCGCGCGAGCGCGACGTGGAGCGCCTCCGGCTACGTCGAGGGAGGCGGCGGCCTCCAGCACGGCTCCGTACCGCCGACCGCGATCCAGATCCGCTGAGGCCGGTGTCGCGGGGAACGATCGATGTACGACTCGTTCCGGCCCGGGCAGGTGTGGCACGACACCAAGGGTGAGCGCATCCAGGCGCACGGCGGCTCGCTGCTGTTCGTCGACGGCACCTACTACTGGTACGGCGAGAACAAGGAGCGCTCCACGCCGGGCAGCGGCATCTGGCACTGGGGTGTGCGCTGCTACTCCTCCACCGACCTCTACAACTGGGACGACCGCGGCCTGATCATCCCACCGGTGCCGCACGACCCCGACTCCCCGCTGCACCCGGCCCAGGGGATGGACCGGCCGCACATCGTCCACAATGCGCGTACCGGGAAATGGGTCTGCTGGTTGAAGGTCTGGGCCGACGACGGGTCGCACCTCAGCACGGTCCTGACCGCCGACTCGGTCCTGGGGCCGTACCAGATCGTGCGCACCGGCCTCGCACCGCTGGGCATGTACGCCGGGGACTTCGACCTTGCCGTGGACCCGGTCGACGGCAAGGGCTACTACTTCTTCGAGCGGGTCCGCAGCGAGCTGATCTGCGCCGACCTCACCGACGACCTCACCGACGTCACCGGCCGCTACTCCAGGCACTTTCCGCAGCCGCACCCGCCGCTCGTGCGGGAGGCGCCCGCGTACTTCCGCCGCCGCGACAGGCACTACCTGATCACCTCGGGCACGACCTGGTACTACCCCAACGCGTCCGAGGTGGCGGTGGCCGGGACGTACCACGGGCCGTACACCGTCCTGGGAGACCCGCACCCGACGGACCCGAGCGGCACCTCGTTTCGCTCGCAGGTCAGCTCGGTCTTCCGTCACCCGAGCGAGCCGGACCTCTACATCGCGCTCGCCGACCGGTGGCTGCCGCACCTGGCCGAGGAGCAGTCGAACCAGACCGAGGCCTTCCACCAGCTCTACGCCAGCGGCGGGGCTTCCTTCACTCCCCCGCCGGTCGACACCTCGGTCGCCGACTACGTCTGGCTCCCCATCCGCTTCGACGGCGACATGCCGCTCATCGAGTGGCACGACGAATGGCGCGTCGACGCCCGCTGAGGCGATGAATGGATCGATGCCGTTTCGATGAAGGCCACCCACGACGCTGTTCGGCAGTGGCACGAGGTCCGGACGGTCCGGACCACGAGCGTCGTGGAGGCAGGGATGAAAACTCTCGCTGGGCGGCTGCTGGTCAGCAGCGCCATCGTCACGGCCGGGATGCTGGGCGGCGGCGCCACCGCGGCCCAGGCCGTGCCGACCGGCTGCGTCCTGCAGATGGAAACGCCCGTGGATGGCGCCAACGTGTGGTGTTCGGGCGGCACGGGCGAGTCCCGCGTGGTGCTGGAGTGCATCACCATCAAGCCCGGCAGCGATCCGATCATCGCGACCCGCCCCGGTCCCTGGGTCAACATCCAGGCGACGTCATCGGCCACCTGTTCCGGCCCGCCCCGCCTCTACGACGCGTGGTACGAGGTGCGCTGACCCATGCGACCGTTCACCTGGATGGTGCGGACCGCGCTGGCCGGCACGCTCGTCGCGGGCACAGTCGCCGTGACGGGAGCGCCGGCCGCGGCGTTCTGCACCAGCAACCTGACCACGTGGAAAAACCCGACGACCAGCCGCGGGATGGGGCTCGACCCGAGCTTCCCGAGCGGCATGCGGTGGGGGCTGGAGCACGGCACCAGCCAGTGGAACCGCAGCGAGTCCGTCCTGCGCTACAACGCACCCTCCTATCAGGACGGGTGGCTGCTGTTCAAGTTCCGGGGCGAGCACGCGTACAGCTCGATCATGGGGACGGCGCCCGGGTACGCGCAGCGGTCGTTCATCAGCGGCACGACCCACGACCAAGGCGACCTGTGGCTGTCCGACCGGTACGAATGGATCAACGGCAACCAGAACGTCACCGGCGGCGTGGCCGACACGGCGACAGTCGTGGTCCACGAGATGGGGCACTTCACCGGCCTCGCCCATCCCAACCCAGGGCCGTGCACCGACGGTACCGACTACACCGCCGCTGAGCAGTTCGCCGTCATGACGACCGTCAACACGGGTACTCGACGGTTTCTGACCACCGACGACATCGCCGGCGTGCGCTCGCTTTACTGAGGAGGTTGGGATGAGAAGCAACTGGCCGGTGCTCTTGGTGGCCTCGACCGCGGTGGCGCTCGGTGCCACCGGATGTGCCGATCCGGCCCCCGCGGGCGACCGGGTGGTCCGGGCGCAGGCGTATGCCGTGGACAGCAGCCCGGACAGCGCGCTGGCCTTCTTCGACAACGCGTACGTCTTCGAGGGGACGGTCACCGCCGTACGGGCCGACCGCCGGGTGGCTGACTCGCTGTCCGGCGGCCGGACGATCGAGGCGGTCTACACGCCCGTGACCGTCGTCGTGGAGCGCAGCTATGTGGGTGACGCGGCGGCCGGCTCGAAGGTCACGGTGCGCTCGATGGGCGGAAAGGCCGGTGGCCTGCGGTACGTGATCGACGAGGCGCCGGCAAAGAGCACGTTCACCCCCGGCACGCGGCTGGTCATCTTCGGCGGAGTCCGATCCACTTTGGACCTGGAGCCGGAGCCCGCCATCACGCCGCATTTCGTGTACAAGGCCGCCGGTGACGTGTTCGTCGACGTGACGTACGCCGAGACGCCGGACCCGGCTCGGACCAGGATCCCCGCGGTCGACCTGCGTCACAAGCTCGAAGCGTTGAGCGCGAAAGCGGGCCCACGTGGATAGCCGAAGGTGCCGGGCCTGCTGCCAGGCCCGGCACCGACGAGCATTGCTTAACTGCAGGTGGCGCCGTTGAGGGTGAACCCGCTCGGCGCGGCGGTATTGCCGGTGTGTGTGCCTTGGAAGCCGATCGTGGTCGACCCGCCAGCCGGTATCGAGCCGTTGTAGCTGACGTTGGTGGCCGTCACCTGGCCGCTGTTCGGTGAGTACGAGGCGTTCCAGCCGCTGGTGATGGTCTGCCCGGAGGCCAGGTTGAACCTCAGCGACCAGCCGTTGATCGCGGACGAGCCGGTGTTCGTGATCGTGATGTTGTTGGTGAAGCCGGTGTTCCACGCGCTGACCGAGTTGGTCGCCCGGCAGGCGCCGCCCTGGTTCGGGGCGGGGTGGTGTTGTTCGGGGGCGGGGTGGTCACGTTCGGGGTCGTCGGCGGGTTGGGGCCGGGACCTTGGCTGACCGTGATGTTGGAGCTGCCGCTGCTCTGGTACCCCTCGGTGGCCATGATCTGGTAGTAGTGCGTACCGAGGTTCAGGCCGGCCTGGGACCACGCGTTGAAGTGGTTCGCGGTGGTGATGGTGCCGCTGGTCCGGTGCTGCTGCCGGACGCTCCAGTACTGGTAGAACGTAGCGGTGCCGTCGATCGACGGCTGGTTGACGCGCTGCGTGCGGTAGAGGTCGTAGGTGCTGCCATCAGTGGTGATGGACCCGAGCCGGGTGGCGCCCGAGCTGGGGTTGTAGCTGCCGAAGTCCTCGACGACGTAGTACTCGATGAGCGGGTTGCGCGTCCAGCCGTACAGCGCCAGGTAGCCGTTGCCGTTCGGGCTGAAGGTGCCCGAGTAGTTCACGGTGCGGCTCGAGCCGGGGTTCCAGCCCTTGCCGACGACCATGTTGTTCATGTTGCTCCACTGGACCCGGTAGTTCCCCTCGGGACCCAGCACCATCGTGACGTTGCCGTTGTCCTTCCAGTACGAGAAGAAGTAACCGTTGTGGGTACCCTCGACGTTCGAGGTGACGGTCCGGTCGGCCTCGGCGTGGGCGACGGTGGCCAGGGTCGCCGACGTCGCGGCGAGCACGACGGCACTGGCACCGGCGACGAGCAGTCTCGTGCGGGTGCGCCAGCGGCGCCTGGCGATGGTGGGGTTGTCATTCACGCGCGTGCATCCTTTTCGTGAGGCGGCCCGAGGGCCGCTGCAAGACACGACTCGCGATGAACTGCGCTGCCCGTGGCCCGGCGGCGGCAGACGTAGAGGTTCATCAATGTTCGCAGTATTGATCAACCCGACTGCACTTGTCAACAAGTTCCCGGAAGGATTGCGGAAGGTGCGGTTGTCGCCAACTCCTGGAGAACGCGGCACGCACTCGACAGGTCTCGATAAGTCAATGCGCCGTGACGCCATGCGACTGATCGATTATTCCGGCACGTCTCCGGAAGTTTCGGAGGGGTAGAGCGGGCATCTTGATTCCGCCGGTGCGTGCGCGGTCGCGGGGCTGACCGCGCACCTTCGTGCCCGCCGCCACGCCGGCCGGCAGGATGGCCAGCTGCGCGCTGGAGGTGGCCAAACAGTTCACGGGCGCGGACGCCGAGGCGGATGGGCTCGCCGTCGGCGGCGGGCCGGCAGCGGGCTGAAGACGGCCGCTGTCGGCCGCGCCCAGCCTCGACGCCGTGCGGCCGGTCGCGGGTGGCTGAGCGGCGCAGCGGCCCCCGTCCGGATCGCCGCGGTCATGGACGACCACCTGGCCGAGGGCGGTGTCAACAAGGAGTCTTGGGAAAGTCCCTCGTGGACCACGACTGGTAGGGTCCTGAGCTACCGCGAGGCAGGCGAAGCGCCGGGAGGGTGTGCCGATGGATGTCGACGACACGGACGCTCGGGGATGGGGCCTCGCTGACGCGATCGAGGCGCTGAAGGCGGATCTCGCGGCGGCCGCCGCCAGCGGGTCCGGCTTCCCGACGTTTCCGGTGACGTCGGCGACGATCGAGCTGAAGGTTGTCGCGACCCGCAGCAAGAGCGGCAAGGCGGGCTTCAAGGTGCCGTTCGTCAACGCGGAGCTGGGCGGCGAGGTGGGCCGGCAGGACGAGGCGGTCAGCACGATCATCCTAGAGTTGGGCGCTCCTGTGGACGCGCACGGAAATCAGGTGAGCGTCACAGACACGGCGGACCAGTTGAAGCGGTGAGGCGTTCCACAGGCAGCCTCCAATGCGGGTCGCAGAGCGTGTCCTCGGAATAGTCGCCGATCGCGGCAGCGGTCGCCCAGGTGGCCGTTATGCCTACGGTTCGGGCTTTCTTGTGGCGGGCCGGGCGGTGCTCACCTGCGCGCACGTAGTCGCCGGTGCCCGGACGGTGCTGCTGGACGACGCGGTGGGCAACCGGTACACCGGGCAGGTGCGGTGGCGCGGCGACCCGCGCGCTCCCGGTGCCGGCACCGCCCCGGACCTGGCGATCGTGGAGATCGACGACCCCGCGCTGGACGCGCCGCCCTTTCCGGTCGCGGAGATCGACCGCGGCGGCATGGGCGCGCTGGAGTCGGTGCGGGTGGTGGGCTGGCCGCGGTTCATGGACGGCCCGGTCGGGGCGCGCCGCAGCACCTACTCGGCGGTCGGGAGCATCGACGTCATGAGCCGGCTGCGGGACGGCCTGCTGCGCATCGACGTCGGCGGCAGCCCGCCGGCGACCACCGGGCCGGGTTCGCCGTGGCAGGGTTTCTCCGGGGCGCCGGTCCTGGTCGACGGTCACTTGGCGGCCGTCGTGACGACACACGGGTTGTCCGAGGGTCCGGGTGCGCTGATCGCCATTCCGCTGACCGCGCTGGACGGCGCGGCGGAGGCGGACCAGTGGTGGTCGGCCCTCGGGGTCACGCGGAGCGCCTCGTTGAGTGTCGTACGGCCTGGGCCCGCCGGCCCGCCGTGCGTCGTGCATCACCAGACGATCCTGCGGTCGCTCGAGGGGTACCGGTCCAGCCTGCTGTACGACGTGATGCCTTACGTCGAGCCACCGTCCACGACCGCGTGGCATCCACGCAACATCTGGCGGCGGCTGCGTGCCGGCGACGGGGCGAACTCCGTGCTGGTGAGCGGGCACGGTGGCGTCGGCAAGACCCGCACGCTGCTGGAGGTCGCCGGCTTGGCGGTCGAGGACGACTGGACCGTCCTGCACGTCCGCCCGGGAAACGCCGCCGCGGTGGTGGATCACGTGGCCGCGGTCGTGCGGTCCTCGTTTACGCCGGTGCTGCTGGTCGTCGACTACCTCAACCAGAGCATGGCCAAGGACCTGGACCTGGCGCAGTTGCTGGCACTGGTGCAGCAGAGCCGGCGGGGCGCAAGCCCGCGCCTTGCCGTCGTGGCCAGTGCGCGTACCGGCTGGCTGCTCACGGCGGCCCACGCGCGTGACGTGGTCGCCCTGGAACAGATCCGCCTGGAGCCCGAAGGCGAAGATCTGAAGGCCATCTGCGCGTCGCTCGCACAGGCGGCCGCCCCGCGCGCGGCGAAGACGCTGGGACCGGAGACGCTGCTGGCGTACACCGGCGCCATCCGCCCGATCCTGACCCTGCTGGTGGCCCGGCAGATCGAAGACCGGATCAAGCGCGACCTGCCGCCGCTGCCCCGCGCGAGCATGGACGCCAGCGATCTGCAGCAGTGGCTCGACATCCGGCTGGACGAGGACCAGCTCGTACCCCGGCTCGACACCCCGGACAGCCTCTGGGGTCCGCAGGTGAAGGTACACATCCAGGCGGCCGCGGCGGTCTTCCTCGCCACGCCGGCGGACGAGCCGGCGCTGCTGGAGGCCGCCACGCACCTGTTCGGCGACCGCGCCTCCGCGGCGAACCTGCTACGCCTGCTCACCGAGATGGGCTGGCTCACCAAGGTCGACGACGTCCTCGAATCCGTGCACGACGTCGTCACCGACTTCCTCGTCGCAGGCGTCATGTTCTGGAGCACCACGCACGCCCTGCGACCGGCGATCACGGCTCAGCTGCTGGACGCCGTCAGCGGGCGGCCGGGCTCCCTGGAGCACGCCCTCGTCGCGCTCAGCCGGCTTGTCGACGACCTCGACGAGCAGCAGCACGCGGCGGTGGTCGCCGAGACCGACCGGTGGTTCGCGCAGCGGCGCGAGCAGGTGGCGCAGCTGCTGCTGCAGGATCCGGGTGCGGGGGCGCGGACGGCGGCGGTGCTGCTGAGCAGCGGGATGCTCACCACCACCCGGCAGGAGTACTGGAAGCATCTGTTCAGCCCGCTGCTCGCCGCGCTCGGGCACCGGCACGAGGCGTACACCTTGCTTCTGGCGGCCGCCCGCAGCCTGCCCCCGCAACGCCGGGACACGGCCGCCGAACTGGCCGACTACGCCCTGGCGTGGCTGACCGGACGCCCTCTTGGCGGCGTCAGCCAGCTCATGCGCATCCTGGTCAGGCGCGACGACCTGCCGCCGGAGCAGGGCCGCGCCGCCGTCCAGCTCGGACTCAACTGGCTGCAGTTCCACGCCCGCGACGCGCAGTCCGACTTTCTGCTCAGCGCGATCCTGTGGTGCGACGTCGTGGACCACGACGGGGACCCCGACCTTGAGCGGCTGGTCGACTTCGCCCTGGAGTGGCTGGCCGAAAACGGCACCCAGCTGGGGGCGTCCTACCTCCTGCAAGCGCTGAGCAAGGTCAAAAACCTGCCCGCCCACGCCATCGACCCCCTCGTCACGTTCGCCCGCGCCTGGCTGCGCCCGCACGGCCAGAGCGTCGACGCGAGCTATGTGCTGCCCGGGCTGCTCAGCGACTCGGGCGTACCGGAAGACCGCTCCTCCGGTCTGATCGGGTTCGCCCGGCGCTGGATCGCAAGCCACTCGACGATGCCGGAAGCCAACTACGTACTGGCGCACCTGCTGGGACGGCGCGACCTCACCCACGCGACGCTCACCGAGACGCTCGGGCACGTCCGGGAGTGGCTCGAGGAAAACTCGGACAGCGCGACCGCCGACTACCTCATCCGCAGGGCGCTGGCTCAGCCCGCGATGTCCGCGGACATGGTCGCGGTCGTCCGTGCCGCGGCGCAGGACTGGCTGAGCCGGTACGGGACGACGGAGACGGCAAACTACCTGTTGCAGGCGCTGGTGCAGGACAGCGGGCTGCCCGAGGAGCTGCGCACGGCCACCCACGGCACGGCCGAAGCCTGGCTCGGTGTCCACGGCGAGCACCTCGGCGCGAACTTCCTGCTGCAGGTACTCCTGAAGGCCAAAGACCTGCCCGAGAGCCTGCGCACCGCCACCTTCAGCACGGCACGGGCCTGGCTGCAGATCCACGGCGAGCACCTCGGGGCGAGCTTCCTGCTGCAAGTGCTCCTGAAGGCCAAAGACGCCCCTGAGGACCTGCGCACCACCACCTACGCCACGGTCGAGACCTGGCTGCAGACCCACGACAAGCACCCCGACGCGCGGTACCTCATCGAGGTGCTGCTGCAGACCGAAGGGCTGCCGGCGGACCTGCGCGCCACCGCCCTGACCGCGGCGCGGACGTCGCTGCGGACCCACGGCGCCGACGTCGGCTCGGCCTTCCTCCTCCAGATCCTGTTCCGCCTCGCCGACCTGCCCGACGACCTGCGCACCACCACACACACCACCGCCCTCACCACCTTGCGGACCCACGGCAAGCACCTCGGCACCAACTACCTGCTCCAGGTGCTCCTCCGGCAGGCCGACGACCTGCCCGAGGAGCTGCGCGCCACCACCTACAGCACCGCCCAAACCTGGCTGCAGACCCACGACAAGCACCCCGACGCGCGGTACCTCATCGAGATCCTGCTCCGGGCCGACGGACTGCCGGCGGAGCTACGCACGACCACGTTCACCGCGGCCCTGACCTCTCTGCGTGCCCATCCCGACGACCCCGGGACCAACTTCCTGCTGCAGGTACTCCTGAAGGCCAAAGATCCGCCCGAGGACCTGCGCACCGCCACCTACAGCACCGCACAGACGTGGCTGCGGCGCTACGGCGAGCACCCCGACGCGCGCTTTCTCATCGAGGTACTGCTGCGCGTCACCGGGTTGCCGGCGGACCTGCGCACCACCACGTACAGCGCGGCGGAGACCTCGCTGCGGATACACGGCAAACTGCCGGACTCGCGGTTTCTCATCCAGGCGCTGCTGCAGGCGCACGAGCTGCCGGCGGCGTTGCGCACCGCCGCCTTCACCACCGCGCAAACCTGGCTCCACGACCACGGCAAGCTGCCGGACACGCGCTACCTCATCGACGCCCTGCTGCAGATCGCCCGCCGGCCGTCCGCGCTTCGCCAGGCCGCCGTCAACGCGGTGATGTCCTGGCTGGACGCGTGGTGGCAGGAGGCGACCGCCGGCGCGGCCCTCCGAGCCGTTCTCCAGGACGGCCCGGACGAGGGCAGTTGGGACCTCACCGACGACCAGCGCCTGCGGCTGACGGAACGGGCGCTGCAGTGGCTCTCGCACTTCGAATCCACCACGGAGGCCCGCCAGGTCATCGTCCTGATGCTGCAGCCGCACGTCTCGGACGCCCGGACGCGACGCCGCGTGCTTCGGGCCGCGGTGGGCTGGCTCGACGAGTACGCCGGAACGCCGCGCGCGTCCGAGATCATCTCCGACGTGCTGGGCAGCCAGGACCTGCCGGATGACCTGCTACCCCGGGCGTTCAAAGCGGCGGAGCTCTGGCTGAGCCGGGAGAAGCTGCACGCTTACGGTGCACGGTTCGTCCTCCAGGCCCTCTTCCACCGGCAGTCCGCGCAGCCCGACCTCGTCCGCGACGTCCTGGCCGGGCACCTGCGGGTCATCGAGCAGCGGATCAGCGCGCCGAAGAGCCGGTTCACCCTGGGAGTGATCGTCGGCGAGCCGGCACTGGACCCCGACATCCGGCAGACGGTCATGCGCCTGGCCCGCACGTGGCTGGCAACGTTCGCCGAGGTCACCAACGCCCATCTGGTTATCGCGTCCGTCGCGCGGCGCGACGACCTGACCGGCGACGAGGTGCGGTGGCTGGAGGACGCCACGCGCGCCTGGCTCGGCAGCAACGCGGACGGGCCAGCGGCCGCACCGCTGGCTCAGACGCTGCTCGAAAGCGGCGTCCCATTCACCGCCGAGCTGAAGGGGACACTGTGGACGATCCGCGCCGACTCGGACCCCACGGACCCCACGCCGGCGTGATCTGACCGTCGGCCATCCGACAAGAACGGGCGCGTCGCCGCCGCAGCCGATGCACTGACAACGTGCACGGAACCGAGGAGGCCCGCGACATGGCAGCAGGCACACCGGAGCGGCGGCGGACCGGCTTCCGGCGGTGGTGGCGCTCCCTGAAGGCGGGCGGCCAGGTCGCGGCGCTCGGTGTGGCGGCGACCCTGATCGTCGGCGTCTTCGGCGCCCTGCCGACGTACCTGGTGCTCGCCGCCGACAAGCCTGGGCCACAGACTTCGACGACTCCACAGGGCACACCCACGACTCCCCGGCCTCGCCGCAGACGACGGCACCGGCCACCGAGCCGCCGGTGAGCCAGTCCCCGACCCCGTCACCGACTGCGTCACCATCGGCGACGCCCACGCCCACCCTGGCCAAGCCGAGCACGCCGGCGCCCCCGCCGCCGGTGGCGTTCAGCTTCACCAGCGCGGGGACGGTGCCCAACTGCTCGGACGTGCACGGCACGGGCGACTCGCCGCCGAGAGGTCGCACCGCGGTGCTCTTCGTCCGCGTCCCCGGCCACACGCGTTACTACTACGAGCAGCCGCTGCGCTTCGACGCCGCCCGCCAGACGTGGCGCGCCAACCGCGTCGTGGTCGGCGACCAGACGAGCGCGGGCCAGCGGTTCGAGCTGCACGCGTACGCCGTCAGCGACTCGTACGCCGCCGAACTGTCCACACACGACGGAGAGCCCTACTGGGTGCCATCGGTACCGGGCGAACGGCTCGGCTGGACCACAGTGAAACGCGACGACAACGCCGGCAGCTGCTAGCGACCGCCTGTCCCGCCCCGGCTCGCTGGGCTACCGCTGGCTGCTGGCTTACACGCTGGACCACATCGAGGCCGGCCAGCTCCCCCAGCCCCGGCCTGAGCCGGGCGCGTACCCCCTACTCGACGTCCCACACCAGGCAGAAGGGCTTGCCGGCCGGATCGGCGTAGACCCGCCAGTTTTCCCCTTCACCCGGCAACCGGGTGGCGCCGAGGGCCAGGGTTGCCTCGTCCGCCGGCTCGACGTCGTCCACGACGACGTCGAGGTGGAACTGCTGCGGGTACGCGGGGTCCGGCCACCTCGGCGCCTGGTACGACGACACCTGCTGGAAGAGCACCGGATGCTCGCCGTCCGCGCCGATCATCGCCATGCCGTCGCCCTCGTACGTGATCGGCTTGCCGAGCAGCTCGGCGTAGAAGCCGCTCAGCTCCTTGGCGTCCGGGCAGTCGATCATGACGCCCATCAGCGTGGTCTTCGGATCGTCCGCGTTCAGGCACAGGTCGAACGGGTGCCCGGCCGGGTCGGCAAGCGTGTGCCAGCTCTCGTTCTTTCTGAGCAGGGTCGCGCCGAGCCCGACCGCCCGCGCTGTGCCCACCTCCAGGTCGGGCACCCGCAGGTCGAGGTGGGCCTGCTGCGGCCGGGCCGGATCGGGCCAGGTCGGCGGCACGTGGTCCGGGGCGGCCTGAAAGCCGATCCGCCAGCCGTCGTCGGTGGTCATCGTGATCCACTCGTCGTCGGCGTACCGCTGCGTCCATCCCGCGAGCCCGGCGTAGAACGCCGAGAGTCCGGCGATGTCCGGCGCGTCGAGCACGACCGTCTTGAGTCGGCCAATCATGGTGAGGTCACCCCTTTCGTGGCACCCCCTATCTTGCCCTGCGTCACCTGGCCGGCGGCGGTGCGGTGCTGCTTCGGACCGCGAGGGTGGTCGCGAGCTCGAGGCCGACCTGCGGCGTCTTCTCCCCGCGGCCGAGGGCGAGCGCGAGCTCGGTGGCCGCCACCGCCATCTCGGTCAGCGGCTGGTGGACGGTGGTCAGCGGCGGATCGACAAGGGCGGCGAGCGGCAGGTCGTCGAAGCCGACCACGCTCAGATCGGCCGGGATCCGCAGACCACGCTCGCGCGCGGCCTGGTACACGCCGAGGGCCTGCAGGTCGTTGCTGGCGAAGATCGCGGTCGGCCGCTGCGGGCGGTCGAGCAGCTCCAGCGCGGCGGCGCGGCCGGACCCGGTATTAAGGTCGGTACGCACGATGAGGTCGGTGTCGACGGGCAGGCCGGCCGCTTCCATGGCGGCGCGGTACCCGTCCAGCCGGGCGCGGCAGCACAGGACCCGGTCGGGACCGGCGATCATCGCGATGCGGCGGTGCCCCAGCTGGACCAGGTGGCGGGTGGCCGAGCGGCCTCCGGACCAGTTCGTCGCGCCGACGAAGGGAACGCCGTCGGGCAGCTCGACGGTCGGGTCGAAGACCACGAACGGGATGCCCCGCGCGCGCAGCTGGTCGCGCTGCTCGTCGGAGAGCTGCGCGACGGAGACGACGCAGTCCGGCCGGCGGGCGAGGGTGTCGTCGATCCAGTAGTGGATCGCGCTGCGCTGCGGGCCGAACTCGGTCAGCACCACGCCCACCCGCTGCTCCCGGGCCACCCGCTCCACACCCCGGATGATCTCGACGCCCCACATGTGCTCGAGCTGGTCGAAGACGAGCTCCATCATGTTGCTGCGGGTGGACGGCGGCGGCCGGCGGTACCCGTACCGGCTGATCAGCGCCTCGACCTTGGCGCGGGTGTCCGGAGAGACGCCGTTGCGCCCGTTGATGACCTTCGACACCGTCGGGATGGAGACGCCGGCGCTCTCGGCGATGTAGGCGATCGTCACGGGCCGGGCTGCGTCGCCGCGCGGGTCCTCCCGGTCGGCCACGACCTCACCCGACTCGGCATGTGACAACCTGGCTCCCCTCCCTACCGGCAGCGCGCCGCGTTCGTCGGGCAAGGATATCGGCTTCCGTCTCATCCGCGCCCGGCCGCGCGTCCCAGCGACCCGCCGCGGGCGTGCAGGGGTGAGCCAGCCCGGGCGGTCGCTCCTCGACCAGCACCCGGCTGGCCGGGAGCGCACCGACACCCAGCGCGGGTGCAGCTCTTCGTCGTCGAAGTCGTCCCGCGCCGGCGCGGCGGGTGCCGGCCGCGCGGGCCGCTGCAGCGCTGATCTTCGCCGTCGCCGCCCTGGTTTCCTCGTTCGGTCGCTGAGTTGGGCGCGCGCCGGCGGGCGTCGAGGAGCAGGTGCCTCCGTCGTCCTGACCGGGGGCCCTGCTCCTTCGTGGACCGTCAGGTGAGGGTGAAGCGCCAGCCCTCGTTGATGGTTGGCACGTGCGCGGTATGCCGTTCCGCGCCGCCTTCGCGGTAGGCGCAGGTCACCCGGTCCTGCATCATCGACACGACCTGGACATCCATCACGATGTCCAGGCTGCGCAGGCCGTACTCGCCGAGCATCGTGCGGCGCGGCGGTACCTCGGCGGTGGCGCCGACGCCAATCGTGGTGGTGTAGGAGACCGCGACCTGGATGCCGGTGGCCAGCGTGACGCTGAGCGCGATCGCCTCCGGGTTGGCGCGGCCGCCGTTGCCGGCGATGGTCAGCGCGATGCTGGAGGTCATGGTGACCATCCGCTGCTGGGTGGCGGTCCAGTTGCCGGTGATGGGCTGATCGGTGGGGTTCTCCACGAACCGGCCGTACGCCACGTCCAGGGTCGGCGTGGACGAGACGATCGTGTAACGCACGCCCGACTGGACGAACGGCGGCCCCTGGTTGAAGAACCACCAGTCGATGGGCCCGAGCTGCGAGCAGGGCACGTACACGATGCGCGGCGGCGGCCAGGGGATCGGACAGTTTCCGCACGTTCCCGGGTCGGCGCGGGCGGCGCCCGGCGTACCGGCGACGAGCGCTGCTGCGACGAGCAAGGCCAGCGACACGAGGACGCTGAGCCGCGCGCGCAGCGACGAGACTTGCTGCCTGAAATTCATGGCGGCAACGGTCGCACGGGCTCGGCGGCCTCCACATCGGAAGATCTCCTACGCGGCGTCCACGAAGGACCTTAGGCGGACCGGGGTAGGACCTTATCCGGTGAAGGCGACGGCCCGGATGGCCGGGTCGCGGACCAGCGCGAGCGACGCGTCCGGGCCGCCGTGGACGAGCCGGAAGGTGTCCGGGGTGAGGACGGTGGCGGCGATGCCGGCGAGCAGGTCGGCCGTTTCGGGCTGCGCGGGATGGGCCTTGACGACGACCGGGCAGCCGGCCGCCAGGGCGGACGCGGTGTCGCCGCCGAGCACGCCGAAGGTGAGCGGGAAGTTGGGCGCGGCGAACACCGCCACCGGGCCTATCGGCACCTGTACCCGGGTGATGTCGGCACCGTCCGGCGCGGCCCGTGGTGAGCGGATCAGCTGGCGGGCGCCGGCGGCGGCCTCGCCGAGCAGGCGCAGCTGGCCGGTGGTCCGGTCAAGCTCCGCGGCCAGCCGGGCCCCGGTGAGCCCGGTCTCGGCGGCCGTGACCTTGAGCACCGGGTCGCGCGCGGCGTCGAGGGCGTCGGCGACGTCGTGCAGGGCGTGGCTCACGTTCGCTCCAGTATCTTCGCGACCGCGCGCATGGCCTGCTGGCCCTGCGGTGGTGCGAGGCCGAGGTGGTAGAGGTTGATGCCGCTGGCTCCGGCGTCGACGAGCCGCAGGACGTGTTCGGGAAGGTCCGATGTGGAGGTTGGCGCGAGCGCGGTGACGTACGCGTGTACCGTGTCGCCGCGCTGGACCGCCGTCCGGACCGCGCGGACCGGTTCGGGCGAGACGGCCCACGCGTTGAGCAGCAGCCGGCCAGGCGTCGCCGCGGCGCGGCCGGGTGACGGGCCGGTGGCCCACCGATCGACGCTGGCGTGCAGGATCACGGGTGTGCCACCGAGTGCGGCGACGCACTGGGCACGCAACGTCTCCGCCGCGCGCAGCCGGCTGTCCACTATGGTCTCGGCGTCGTCGACCGGTGTTCCGGCTCGCACCCCTGCGCGCAGCTGCGCCACGATCCGCTCGGGGTCGGCGCCCGCCGCGTCCCAGCCGCGTCGGCAGGCGGGGCAGCAGCACACCGACAGCCAGCGCCGTGCCTGCTCGCTCCAGGCGCCGGCGGTCTTGTCGTGGTGGGCGGCGTGCACGACACCGAGCTGCCCGCACGCCTCCAGGGAGACCGCGGCCACCGGCACGTCGCGGATCGCCTCGGCGGCCAGCAGCGCCGCGTAGTCGCGGACCTCCTCCCAGGACGGGCAGAGCGCGTGGCGGTACGGGTCGCCGAAGCAGTTGACCACCGCGAGGTCCGGGTGCGCGGTGCCCAGCCGGCTGTTGTGGGTGAGCACCACCCACGCCGCGACCTCGATCCCGCGCACCGACAGCGCCGAGGCCGCCGCGCGGAACGGGTCCGGGCCGTCCATCCAGTCCGGCGCGAGTGGCCGCAGCCGCCGGCCGCGCCAGACGGACTCGCGCACCGGCCGGTAGAGCACCGCGTACCGGGCGTCGACAACCTGGTGGCGCGGGTGCAGCGGGGTCGCGGCGCGGACACTGTGGTACGCGGCGGCGAGGGTGACGAAGTCGAGGCCGAGGTCGGCGGCCCGGTCCGCGAACGCCGGGTCGCCGAGCACATCCCAGCAGTACGCGTGGCCGCTGAGGGTCACCACCGCGGGCGCAGCTTCCGGAACGCCGGATCGAAGGTGCGCATGTACGCGGTGTCGTCGCGGACCCGCACCCCGCAGCGCAGGTAGTTTTCGTGCAGGCGGGCCAGCGTGTCGCGGTCCAGCTCGACGCCGAGGCCCGGCCCGTCCGGCACCGCGACCGCTCCATCCACAATGGGCAGTGGCGCGGTGACGACGTCGAGCCCATCCTGCCAGGGGGTGTGCGTGTCCGCCGCGTACGTGAGGTTGGGCAGGGCGGCGCCGAGCTGGACCATGGCGGCGAGGCTGATCCCGAGGTGGCTGTTGGAGTGCATCGAGACGCCGACGCCCCACGTGTCGCAGATCCGGGCCAGGTCGGCCGAGGCGCGCAAGCCGCCCCAGTAGTGGTGGTCGGCGAGCACGACACCGACCGCGCCCTGGGTGAACGCGGGTCGGATGTCGGCGAAGCGGACGACGCACATGTTCGTGGCCAGCGGCATCGCCGCCTCCCGGGCGACCTCGGCCATGCCTTCGATGCCCGGAGTCGGGTCTTCGAGGTACTCCAGCAGCCCGGCCGTCGACGCGGCGACCGAGTGCGACGTGGCGACCGACCAGGCGCAGTTGGGGTCGAGCCGCAGCGGATGCTCCGGAAAGGCGGTGCGCAGCGCCTGGATCGCCTCGACCTCGGCCCCCGGTTCGAAGACGCCGCCCTTGAGTTTGATCGACCGGAACCCGTACCGGTCGACGAGCATCCGCGCCTGCGCCACGATCCCGTCCGGATCGAGCGCCGGGCCGAACGCGTCGGGCGGCGCCGAGGGGTGGCCGGCCCACTTGTAGAAGAGGTAGGCGGAGAACGCGACCGAGTCCCGGCAGCGCCCGCCCAGCAGCGCGTACACCGGCCTTCCGATCGACCGCGCCTGCAGGTCCAGGCAGGCGACCTCGAACGGCGCGAACACCTTCGCCACCGTGTCGGGCAGGCCGGTCAGCCCGTGCCGGTCGGCGGCGTCCTGCCCGGCCACCGCGACCGTCACCGTCCGGCGGATCGCGGTGAGATCGAACGGGTCGGCGCCGGCGAGCGCCACCGCGGCCTTACGTACAAGTTCGAGGTGCGGCGCGTCGCCGTAGGTCTCCCCCAGGCCGATGAGGCCGTCGCCGCAGGAGAGCTCGACGATCGTGCGCAGCGCCCACGGCTCGTGCACGCCCGCGGAGTTCAGCAGCGGCGGGTCGGGAAACGCGATCGGCGTGACCACCGCGTCGACGATCCTCATGCCGCCCTCCTCAGCCCGCGCAGCGCCGCGCGACCGGCCTCGATTGTCGCGGCGAGGCGTTCCACGTGCTCGGGTGTGGCGTCGACCAGCGGCGGCCGCACCGCGCCCACGTCCAGGCCTTCCAGCCGCGCGCCGGCCTTGACCAGGGCGACGGCGTAGCCGGGCACCAGGTCGCGCAGCGCCACGAACGGCAGGTAGAACGCCGCGAGCAGGGCCTGGGTGGCAGCGCTGTCGCCGGTCTCGACGGCCCGGTAGAAGGCGGTGGCGATGTCGGGCACGAAGCACAGCACGGCCGAGGAGTAGCTGTCGACGCCGATGGCCCGGTACGCCTGGACGGACAGCTCGGCGGTGGGCAGCCCGTTGAGGAAGCCGAACTCGGCGGCTCGCGGGTGCCCGCTGGCGCGGATCGCGGTGACCAGCTGCAGCATCGCGCTGACATCACCGCGGCCGTCCTTGATCCCGACCACGGTCGGCACGTCGAGCAGCGCCACGGCGGCGGCCGGGTCGAGCACGGCGTTTCCGCGCTGGTACACGGTGATCGGCAGGCCGGTCGCCTCCGCCACGAACCGGACGTGTTCGACGAGGCCGGCCGGCGTGGAGCTGACGAGGTACGGCGGGAGCAGCAGCAGGCCGTCGGCGCCGGCCTCGGCGGCCGCGGCGGCGAAGTCGCGCGCCAGTTGGGGCCCGCCGCCGGTACCGGCGAACACCGGGGCGCGGCCCGCGGCCACCCGCACGACCGTGCCGACCACGTCCCGGTACTCCTGCGTCGACAGGCTGGTGAACTCGCCGGTGCCGCAGGCCACGAACAGCCCGGACGGTCCCGCGGCCAGCTGCCGTTCGATGTGGTCGGCGAGCACGGCGAGGTTGACCTTGCCGTCCTCGGTGAACGGCGTCAGTGGAAACGACAGCAGGCCGTGGAGGCGCATGAGCGAATGTCCCTTCATCCCTTGACGGCGCCGGATGTGAGGCCCCGCATGAACTGGCGCTGGAAGCCAAGGAACGCGACGACCGACGGCAGCAGCGCGAGCAGCGCGGCGGCGAGCACCACGCCGACGCCGACCTGTTCGTCCGCGCGCAGGCTGCGCAGTGCCAGCGGGAGCGTGAACTGGGCCGAGTCCCGCGCGACGAGCAGCGGCAGCATGTACTGGTCCCAGATCATGTTGAAGCCGAAGATGCCGATCACGCCGAGCGCGGGACGGCACAGCGGCAGCACGACCGACCAGAAGATGCGCAGGTCCCCGGCGCCGTCGATGCGCGCGGCCTCCTCCAGCTCGATCGGGATCTCGCGCATGAACTCGGTCATCACCAGGATCGAGAACGCCCAGGCGCCGACCGGCACGATCATGCCGAACAGGCTGCCGATGAGGTTGACGTGTACGACCGGCACGTCGGCGAGGACCAGCGACAGCGGGATCGCGAGGATCTCCTCGGGCAGCATCATCGTCGACAGGATCAGCAGGAACACAAGTCGCATGCCTGGGAAGCGCTTGCGGGCCAGCGCGTACGCCGCGGAGATGCTCACCAGGATCTGCAGCAGCAGTCCCCCGCCGACGACTATGAAGGAGTTCAGCAGGTACTTCAGGACGTCCTGCTCGATCGCGGCGCGGAAGTTGTCGAGCGTGAGCCGCCGCGGGATGAGCGTGAAGCCGGTCGGGTCCTGCACCGCGCCGAACGCGCTGACCAGCAGTGCGAGCAGCGGTCCGGCGAAGACCAGCACCATCGCGGTGTACACGACGAACCGGACGATGCGGGCCGGTACGCCGGACAGGTCGGCGAAGCCGAGGGCGGTGTCGTGGCGCGACGCCTTCACCGGTCCGCCCTCCGGGCTCGGCCGTACTGGACCGCGAGGGTGAGCACCACTGTGGCCAGCAGCAGCACCACCGAACCGGCGGCGGCGACGCCGAGCTCGTTGCGTTCGAGGCCGAGCTTGTAGATGAGCGTCATGAGCACCTCGGTCGAGCCGTTGGGACCGCCGTTGGTGAGCAGGAAGACCTCGGTGAACACCCGCATGCCGCGGATCGCGGCGAGGGTGAGCAGGATGGCGAAGACCGGCCGCAGCGCGGGAAACGTCACGTGCCACAGGCGCCGCCAGCCGCTGGCCCCGTCGACCGACGCGGCCTCGTAGAGGGTCCGGTCGACGCCGGCGAGGCCCGCAATGAAGATCATCATGTCGTACGGCGCGCCGCGCCAGATGCCGACGGCCATGACCGACCACAGTGACGTGTCCTGCGAGTTGAGGAACTGCGAAGGCCCGAGCCCCACCCAGCCCAGGATGCTGTTGATCGTGCCGTCGGCCGCCGGGTAGTACAGGATGCGCCAGACCTCGGCGACGACGGCCATGGCGGCCACCGTCGGCAGAAACACCGCGGTGCGCACGAACCACAGGCTCTTGGCCTGGCCTTCGACGAGCAGCGCGAGGATCAGGCCGATGACGATCGAGCCGCCGGTCTGGCCGACGGCCAGCAGTACCGTGTGCCAGATCGCGGCCAGGAACGTGTCGTCGGTGACGACCTGCCGGTAGTTGTCGGCGCCGACCCAACGGTCGCCGAGGTACGGCCGCACCTCGTAGAGGCTCATCTCGATGGCGCGGGCCATCGGCACGAACTTGAAGAGCGTGAACAGGATCAGCGCCGGTGCCAGGAAGACCCAGGGAACGAGGCCGGCGCGCATCCGCACGCGCCGGGTGCCGGGCGGAGCCGGGGCAGGGGTGCGGCGCACCCCTGCCCGCGGCGGTGCGATGGCCGCCATCAGCCCGCCGCGTCCTGCTTGGTCAGCTCCTGCTGGAACGTCGAGGCCAGCTCGGTGAGCTCCCGCTTGGTGTCCGAGCCGCAGTCGGCGACGATGGCGTTGATCGTGTCGGATGACGCCTGCCGGAACGGGGTCCAGTCGGGCACGGTGGGGGTGTACCGACCGACGTCCTTGTAGACCTTGTCGAAGACCGCCCAGCGGGTGTCCTTGCGTACCGAGGCGAGCGTCACCTCGGAGTTGACCGGCAGCCGGACGATGTTGCCGTCGGTGTCGCCGGCCATGCCGAGGGTCTGTCCCTCGACGGAGATGGCGAACTCGGCGAACTTCTCCTGCCCGGCCTGGTTCTTCGAGCCGGCCATCAGGTAGATGTTCTCGCCCTCGGCCAGCGAGGCCGAGGTGCCGTCGGGACCGGGCGGGGCCGGCACGACCTCGTACTTGTCGGCGCCAAGGTTCTTGTCGAAGCGGGCCATGTTGTACGGCCCGGTGAAGTAGATGCCGGCCTTGCCGGTCTCGAAGACCGGGTGCGCCTGCGTGGTCTCCATCGTCACCGCGCCTGGCGCGACTGTCTTGGCCGCGCAGAACTGGGCCTTGAACCACTCGACCGCCGCGACCGACTTGTCGCTCGCGATCGCCGGGGTGAACTTGCCGTCCTTCTCGGTGAAGTAGTCGCCGCCGCCGGCCCACAGGAAGCTCGTGAAGTACCACGAGATGTAGCCGCGCTTGGTGGATCCGGGCACGACGTAGCCGTAGGTGTCGGCCTTGCCGTTGCCGTCCGGGTCCTTGGTGGTGAAGGCGGCCGCGAGCGCGTCCAGCTCGGCCCACGTCTTCGGCGCGGCGAGGCCCAGCTTGTCCCGCCAGTCCTTGCGGATGAACAGGGCGAACGACTGCGCGCTGTTGGGCACGCCGTAGAACTTGCCGTCGGCGCCCTTCGCGGCGTCCCAGGAGGCGGGGGTGAGCTTGTCGTGGCCCGCGATGGTGTTGCGGTCGACCTCGCGCACGAGGCCCTGCTTGACGAGCGAGCCGAGCTGCGCGGTGTCGTTGATGACCACGTCCGGCAGCTGCTTCTGCGCGGCGGCCTGCTGCAGCTTGGTTTCGAAGTCGTCGAACAGCGCGGTCACGTGGGTAGGTACACCGGATTTCGCGGTGAACGTCGCCGCGAGCTCCTTGGTGGTCTTCTCCGTGTTGGAGCCCGGGGGCTTGCGCACCCAGATCTCCAGCTGCGCGCCGGCGTCCTGATCCGCGGCGGGGTCCGCGTCCGCGCCGCAGGCGGCCAGCAGGCTCGCGAATGCGAGCAGGGCGACAAGTCCGAGCGTGGGGTGCCGTCCAGACACTTCCTTGCCTCCTGTCCATATATGTGGACGCTATCTCTGCATGTGAAGGCATGCACAGACAAGCTAACGTCCTGTAACATGGCCGTCAACACACTGGGGGCAGGGGATCGCACATGGCAGCCAGGCGCCGGGACTCCAATGAGGACCAGACCGGATCCGACACTTCGCTGGTCAAGTCCGCGGAGCGGACGGTCCGGATCCTCGAGGCACTCGCCGCGTCACCCACCCGGCTCACGATCGCCGAGCTGCAGGAGCGGATGGGGTATCCCCGATCCAGCCTGCACGCCCTGATCCGCACGCTGCGCGAGATGAAGTGGGTCGAGGCCGACACCAGCGGCTCGGCGTTCGGCGTCGGGCCGCACGCGCTGCTGTCCGGCACCGCTTACCTCGACCGCGACCCGGCCCTCCCCTTCGCCTACGCGACGCTGGAAGACCTGCGCGCCGAGCTGGGCCACACGATGCACTACGCGCGCCGCGACGACGCGCACGTGCTCTACCTGGCCAGCCGCGAGTCGCGCGGCGGCACGTCGGTCGTCTCACGCGTCGGCCGCCGCCTGCCGGCGCACGTGACCGCGCTCGGGCAGTGCCTGCTGTCCTGCCTGACCCAGGCCGAGGTCGAGGCCGTCCTGCCGGAGCGGCTCGACGCGCTGACCGTCAACACGATCACCGACAAGGACGAGCTCTACGCCGAGCTGGAGGCGGTCAGGGCGCGCGGCTGGGCGTTCGAGCGCGAGCAGGGCACCGAGGGCGTGGCCTGCATCGCCGTCCCGGTCGACTACCGCATCCCGGCCACCGACGCGATCAGCTGCTCGATGCCGGCCAAGCTCGCCGACGCCGACGAGGTCGACCGCATCGCCGACGCCCTGACCCGCCACACCGGCCTCCTGGCCGCGGCCCTGCGCCGCGCCGGCATCCGCTAGAGACCTTCGGCGCCAGGTGGGCGTTTCATAAGACCCAATTCGAAACAGATCCGGGCTACCGCGACGCCCGTCGTGGTCCAGACCGTTGCTCCCGCGGCCTCACCCTCCGCAGTGGGCGAGCTAAACCCGGGTCCCCAAGGAACCAGTGCGGTCCAGACCGTTTGTTCACCCCTGCCGTCACCCTCACTCTCCGCAGTCGCCCAGCTCATCCCAGGAGCCCGCTCCGGCAGATCTTGGCAAGTTGGCGTCGCGCGTCGAAATCGCGCGCTAACTCACCAAGATTCGAAGCTCGCACCGACCCCCACTTCACGATTTGCGGGAGCGGGGTTAGCTGGGCCACCGCGGAGGGTGAGGCCGCGGGAGCGACGGTCCGGACCACCGCGGGCGTCGCGGTAGCTCGCGTCTGCTAGGTCACGCAGCGCTGGCCGAGCGGGATCTCGCACCACGGGCCGCCGACGCGGCGCAGGGCCGGGTCGTGCGCGAAGTCGGGCGCGCCGTGCCGGGCGACGAGGTCGTCCAGAAAGCGCTCGGCGTCGTCCTGCGGGAAGTACCCGATCGCCTCGCCCTCGGCCAGTGAGCACCAGCGCCGGGTGTTGCGGCTGATCCCCCACACAAGCCGAAAGCCCGGATCCGGCGCCGACAGGCACGCCTCGACCAGCCGTGCGCCGTCGTCCGGCGACAGCCACATCGCCAGCCCTCGCAGCCCGGGCGGCACCGCGACCCACAGGCCGATGCGCAGGCACAACACGTGCATCCCGAACCGGTCCGCGTAGAGGCGCCCGGCCGCCTCGCCGGCCACCTTGCTCCAGCCGTACATCGTGTCGGGCCGGCCCGGGATGTCGGCCGGCACCTCGGTGCGGCCGGCGACCTCCTCGAACCCCACGGCGTGGTTTGACGACGCGAGCACGACCCGGCGCACGCCGGCCAGGCGGGCCCCCTCCAGCACGCAGAACGTGCCGTAGGCGTTGACCCGCAACACGTTTTCCACGGTGTCCTCTTTGGCCAGTCCACCCAGGTGGACGACGGCGTCGACGTCCTTGCACGCCAGGGTCATGGCCTCGAGGTCGTCGACGCTGGCCACGACGACCTCCTCCTCCTCCTGCCCCGCGTGCTCGACCGGCGCGGCCGTGCGCACGTCGAGCAGCCGCAGCGCACGGCCCGGTCGGGCCAGCCGCGCCCGCAGCAGCGCCGCCACCTTGCCCGCGCCACCGGTGATGAGAATGCGCTGCAACCCGCCTCCTCCTGTCCACATATGTGGATGCTAAATCTAATCACGGACGCCTATTGACGCGCTGGACGCCGTTCACTTTACTAGCGCATTACTGAGCTGTTAAGCCCGGAGGTTTCCGATGTTCCGAAGAGCCCTCGTCCTTCCCGCGGCTGCCCTGCTGCTCGCCTCGGCGAGCATCGTCTACCTGGCCCAGACCTCCAGC
The DNA here is from genome assembly GCF_011764425.1 of Phytohabitans houttuyneae. Taxonomy (NCBI): domain Bacteria; kingdom Bacillati; phylum Actinomycetota; class Actinomycetes; order Micromonosporales; family Micromonosporaceae; genus Phytohabitans; species Phytohabitans houttuyneae. The sequence continues at coordinate 701,219 of NZ_BLPF01000002.1, read as the reverse complement.
GCCCGGGCCGGCCCCGGAGCGCTCACCAACCTCAACCTGTCCGCCGCAAACCGGCGCCCGCCAGTCGCCGGGCTCTACGACTGGACGAAGGCCGGGTACCGCGGCGGCGCCGACCTGCCTGGCGCCGCCAGCATCAACCCGAACGCGGCGTGCCAGATCACGGCCGCCGAGCTCGACACGCAGTACGGCGTGCGCCCGAACGACGGCACGGACGACACCACCGGCATCCAGGCCGCGATCGACGCGATCAAGTCTGGCTGCAGCCCGTCGGCCTCGCACTCCAGGCTGAGCCTGCTGTCCCTGCCCGCCGGCACGCTCAACGTCACCCGCGAGATCCACGTCGACGCCGACTACCTGATCCTGCGCGGCACCGGCTCCGGCACCGGGACGGACGCCACGCGCCTCGTCTACCGGCCCGACGCGAACACCGCCTACGACACGCTCACCGCCGACGGCTCCGACTGGGACGAAGACGGGATGACTTCGGGACAGGGCAAGGGCGGCTGGCTGTGGCCCGGCCGCGGCATGTTCCGGGTCCAGTCCCGCGGCGTGCACTCCTCCTACGCCGGCGACCACGCGGCCGCGCCCGCCAACCGCAAGGACATCTTCGAGGGGACGGTGAACGTCCACTGGAAGGTCGGCGTCGCGCTGCGCGCCAAGCCCGGCGACACCGGGTTCGCCGCGCGTACCGGCGACCGCACGATCTACCTGGCGAGCTCCGGCTCGCTGGCCAACCTCGCCGCCGGCGCGCTGGTCAACGTCCGCGCTGCCAACACGGTCAGGTTCTACGCCGAGCAGGATGTCGCGCCGTCCGACGGGACACTGCTCAACCAGCACATGCGCCAGCAGATCCTCACGGTCACCGCCGTGGACGCCTCGGCCCGTACAGTCACCGTGGACAAGCCGCTGGAGTTCGACGTGCCCGTCGACTCCACATCGGACGGATCGCCCGCGATCGGCGGCGCCACGTACGCCTCGAAGGTCTCGCCGCTGGTGGACCCGGTCGTCGGCGTCGGCTTCGAAAACCTCTCCTTCACCCAGGACATGCCGGGCCTGAACCGGGCGGCGGCGAAGTACAACTACGGCAACATGGCACCCGCGTACCAGATGCACGGCATCGTCTTCAAATGGGCGGCCGACTCGTGGGTCAAGGGCGTGCGCGCCGAGATGACCGGCTCGCACCCGATCGTCACCGAGGAGGCGTACCGGCTGCAGATCGTCAACAACGAGCTGGACGGCTCGTGGAACAAGGGCAAGGGCGGCAACGGGTACTTCCGCGGCTCGCGCGTGTGGGACTCGCTCTACGCCGGCAACACCTCGCGCGACCTGCGCCACTTCACGTTCCAGTGGTCGGCGTCCGGCAACGTCGCCGTCGGCAACGACTTCGACTCCGACCTCAACCTGCACGGCGGTTGGGAGCGCAACAACCTGTTCGAGAACAACACCGTCACCGTGCCGTACGAACACCGCTCGGCCAGCTGCACGGCAAACTGCGGCGAGGAGGGCGGCGGCGGGGTCGACGCCTCGACCTGGTTTCCGATCTGGTGGGCGGCCGGGAAGAAGGCCGTGAAGTGGTCCGGCTCGTCCGGCCCGCGCAACGTCTTCTTCAACAACGCGATGACCAAGCAGGTGACCGCCGGCGCCGCCTTCACGGCCTACTACCCGGACCGCACGCGCGTTTACCAGTTCGGCTGGAACGGCAGCGGTTTCAAGCACCTGGACATCGGCGGCGTACCGATCGCCGACTGGGCCGCCAACGAGCGGCGCGACTACACCGGCGGGCACGGTGTGGACGCGACGAGGACCGACACCGCGCAGTCGCTGTTCCTGCGGTCCCTGAACGGATCCACCTCGCAACCGCCCACGTCCGCGCCACCCACGTCCGTGCCATCGACCTCGCAGCCGCCCGTGGGGTGCCTGCGCGCTACCTTCACCCGGACGTCCACGTGGTCCACCGGATACGGCGCCGACTACGTCATCACCAACAACTGCACGAGCGCGACGACCACGTGGAAAGTCGAGTTCGACCTGCCGGCGGGCACTACCGTGTCGAGTTCGTGGAGCTCGGTGCGCACCCGCGACGGCCAGCACTACACGTTCACAAACGCCACGTACAACGGCGACATCAACCCCGGTGCCTCGGAGGAATTCGGGTTCAACGCAAGCGGTACCGGACTCCCCCTCAACTGCCGTGTCAACGGCCTCCCCTGCTGAGGACAGCCATGAGAAGACTCGCCATCGCCGCGGCCATCGGATCCGCGACCGCGCTGGCCGTGGGCATCGCCGCCACCGCGCACGCCGCGGCGCCGCAGCTCACCGCCACGTTCGTACAGACCTCGACCTGGAGCACCGGGTACGGCGCCGACTACGTCATCCGCAACACCGGTGACGCCGCGTCGACGTCCTGGCGGGTGGAGTTCGACCTGCCGGCCGGCTCGATCGTCGCCAGCTCGTGGAGCTCGGTGCGCACCCGCGACGGCCAGCACTACACGTTCACAAACGCCACGTACAACGGCGATGTCAACCCCGGCGCCAGCGAGACGTTCGGGTTCAACGTCTCCGGGCTCGGCACGCCGCTCAACTGCACCATCGACGGCCGCCCCTGCGCCGGCGGCGGGCCAGCGCCGACCACCGCCCCGCCCACGACGGCACCACCGCCGACCACCGCGCCGCCACCGACCACGCCGCCACCCAGCGGCCCGGTGGTGGACGTGTCGACGGCCGCCGAGCTGCGCAGCGCCCTGGCGTTCGCACGGCCGGGACAGACCATCAACCTCGCCGCCGGTACCTACCGGGGCTCGTTCGTCGCCACCGCCGGCGGCACGGCGTCCAGCCCCATCCGGCTCACCGGGCCGTCGAACGCGATCCTGATCAACGACGGCCCGTCCGGCACCGCGCCGAGTTGCCCGGTACCGGCGGCCGGCTGGGACTCCGGGTACGGCCTGTGGCTTTACAACGCGCCCTACTGGACACTGACCGGCTTCACCGTCGCCGAGTCGAAGAAGGGCATCGTCGCCGACAACTCGCACCACACCACCATCGACGGCGTGTACGTCCACGACGTCGAGGACGAGGCCGTGCACTTCCGCCGCTCGTCCGCCGACAGCGCCATCCGCAACTCGCGCATCGAAAACACCGGCCTTGTGCAGCCCGGGTACGGCGAGGGCGTGTACATCGGCTCGGCCAACTCCAACTGGGCCTGCCACGGCAACAGCGGCGGCGTCGACCGTTCCGACCGGGTACAGGTCATCGGCAACCGCATCGGCCCGAACGTCGCCGCGGAAGCGATCGACATCAAGGAAGGCACGTTCAACGGCGTGATCCGGGGCAACACGTTCGACGGCCGGGGCATCACGGGACAGAACGCCGGCGACTCGTGGGTCGACGCGAAGGGCGTCGGGTACGTCATCGAGGACAACACCGGCACCTTCCGCAGCCCCGGCACGTTCGCCAACGGGTACGAGACACACAACCCGAGCACCACGCCGTCGTTCGCCAACGGGTGCGGCAACGTCTGGCGCAACAACCGCTCCGACCTGGGCGGCGTCGGCAACTGGGCGATCAACGTGACGTCGACGTCCAAATGCTCGGGCAACCTCAACGTCGTCTACGCCTCCAACACGGTGACCAACGCCGTGCGGGCCCTGACGAACATCGCCGTCACCCCGTAGCGGGCCCCGGCGTCACACGGTGCTGGCCCGGCAGGTGCCGGGCCAGCATCTCGGCACTGAAGGCGAAGGCCGATGGGCACGCTGGTTCCCGGACTGTGTTCGGTCACGCTGCGCCGCGGCGGGCGAGCAGCACCGAGTCGCCGATGTCGACCGGCGCGCCGTCCCGCACGACGGTGCGCGGGCGCTGCTCGACCACCAGGGCCTCGAAGTCCTCCGGGAGGCCGGGCAGCATCTGCTCGGCGAGGAACATCGCCCGCCGATGGCTCTCGGTCAGGTGGGTGAAGTGCGCGGACGGCTCGTGGCCGACGACTAGCAGGTGGCCGCCGGGCGCGACGGCCTCGGCGAGGCGGCCGACCACCTCGACGATCGCGCCGTCCGGCGGATGCAGGTAGTGGCTGGTGACCAGGTCGTAGGAGCGGCCGCCGGCAGCGAAGGTCCGCGCGTCGACCTGCCACCAGTCCACGCGGTCCGCGACACCGGCCTGCTCGGCGTGCCGGGCGGCGCGGGCCAGGCCGTTGGCGGAGAAGTCGGCGCCGGTGACGGTCCAGCCCTGGCGCGCCAGCCAGATCACGTCGCCGCCCTCGCCGCAGCCGACGTCGAGCGCGGTGCCCGGCGCCAGCCCGGCCACCTCGGCGACAAGCTGCGGGTTGGGGTTTCCGCTCCACACTTTTTCCGGGCCGGAGTACCGCTCGTCCCAGCTCGGCGGCTCGAACAAGGCTGCCGCCTCGTCCTCGGTGAGCTGGTGTCCGTGTCCACTCATGTTGCCGCTTTCCTTCCGGTGCGCAGCCGCGGCTGCTCGACGACGGGCTCGCCGTCCAGCTTCCGCGACACCGCCGCAGGCGGCAAACAATCTTGCGGTTTTGGCAAACTCCGGCGGCGGTCAGATGACGCGTTCGTTGCCGCCGTCGATCGGGATCTGCGCGCCCGTGGTGGCGCCGAAAGCGTCCGAGCACATGACCGCGACAAGCTCCGCCACGCGCGCGCTGGTGATCTCCGTGCGCAGCAGGTTGCGCCGCTTGTACGCCTCGACGCTCATGCCGTAGTGACCGGCCCGCTCCTGGAGGATCTCGTCCGTCCACAGTGCTGTGTCGAAGACGGCGTCGGGATGCACGACGTTCACGCGGATGCCGTCGGCGGCCCATTCGAGCGCGGCCACCCTCGCGAGCTGGACCACCGCGGCCTTCGACGCCGAGTACGGCGCCGCGCCAGGGCCCGGTGCCGGGGCGTTCTTGGAGGCCACGACGACGGCACGGCCACCCCGTGAAGCCAGCGCGAGGTAGGGGTGGAGGCGGGAGAACAGGTAGGCGATGGAGTCGGTGTTGACGGCCATCGTGCGCCGCCAGGTCGACATGTCCAGTTCGGCGAGGCGCCGGCTGTCCGGGAAGACACCCGCGGCGGCCACGACAATGTCGATACCCCCGAATCGGTCCACAGCCTGGCGGACCGCGGCGTCGACGGCCTCCGGATCGGTGACGTCGGCGCTGACGCCGAGGTGGTCTTCGCCGCCGGATTCGGCGATCCGCGGGTCGACGTCCACCCCCACGACGGCCGCGCCCCGGGCCCGCAGTGCCTCGGCGCAGGCGCGCCCGATGCCGGAGGCCGCGCCGGTCACGAGCGCCACCTCGCCGGTGAACTCCGGCGCCGCCCGCCCGCCGCGCAGCTTGGCCTGCTCCAGCTCCCAGTACTCGACGTCGAATATGTCGGCCGCGGGCAGCGCCTGGTACCTGCCGATCGCCTCGGCCATCTCGATGACGCCGATGGTGTGCCGGTAGATGTCCTGCGCGATGCCGGCGTCCCTGGCCCGCCGGCCGGCGGTAAGCAGGCCCAGCTCCGGGTCGAGGATCACCCGTGGCGCCGGATCGAGGGCGGTCAGCGCGGCCCCCCGCCGCTCGCGGTGCTCGTCGAAGTAGCGGCGGTAGTCCCGGACGTACCCGGCGACGTCGGAGCCCACCAGCGGCGTCCGCTTCGTGCGCAGCACGTGGTCGGGTGTGACGGGGCCGCGGGCGGCGACCGCGCCGAGGTCGGGGCGCTCCAGAAACGCCTGTACCGCGGGATCGCTGTAGCGGGTGAGGAGCATGGGCGCGCCGGCGGCGTCCGACACCTCCCGCCGCAGCCGCGCGAGCCGCAGCGGGTCCACCGGTGGCAGCCCCGCGGGCGTCCGCGCCACCGGCGGGTGATCGGCGATGTGCCGCTCGGCGAGGGTGATCAGCGCGATGTGCCGGCGGTACGCCTCCTCGACGTCCACACCGACGGTGAACAGGCCGTGGTGCAGCAAAACCACACCCTCGGTCTGCGGGCTCAGGCGCCGCGGCACGATGTCGGCGCACCGGCGCGCCAGGTCGAAACCCGGCATCGTGTACGGAACGACGACGACGCTCTCCCCGAACACCTCCTTGACGATCTCGGCGCCGTCGGGCTGGTTCGTCAGCGCCAGCAAGGCGTCCGCGTGGCTGTGCAGGACCGCGGGGTGCGGCAGGAGGGCGTGCAGGAGGGTCTCGACGCTCGGGTCGGGCGCCGCCGCGTCGATGGAGGCGCAGCGAAGCTCGTTCATCATGTCGGTGTCGCTGAGCCGCTCCAGCGTCAACAGCCGCCGCAGGCGGTCGAGGCGCAAGGGGGCGAAGCCGGCCACCTCGATCGTCGCCAGGTCCCAGCCGCTGCCCTTGACGTGCAGGAGGTCGACCGCCTCGCCGGTCAGGTCGGTCACCGTCGTCTTCACCGAGGTGTTGCCGCCGCCGTGCAGCACCAGGCTCGGCTCCCGGCCGAGCAGGCGCGAGGCGTGGACGAGCTGTGCGAGCGGCTGATCCGCAGCGGGTGCGGTCGCGGCGTCCCACGCGTCGCGCATCGGTCGGGCTCCTTCGGCGTGCGGGCTACTGGCCGGTGACGGTGGAATCAGGGCGCCCGCCCGTGGCGGGCTCGATGACACGACGCTCGGTGACAATCGCGGTGACCAGTGCCGCCGGCGTCACGTCGAAGGCGAAGTTGAGCGTGCCGGTACCGGCCGGCGCGACCTCACCGCCACCCCACCGGACGATCTCGTCGCCCCCGCGCACCTCGATCTCCACATCGTTGCCGGTCGGTGTGGACAGGTCGATCGTCGACTCGGGCGCCGCCACCACCATCGGCACCCCGGCCTGCGCCGCCGCCAGCGCCAAGGGGTAGGTGCCGACCTTGTTGATCACGTCGCCGTTGGCCGTGATGCGGTCGGCGCCGACGACGACGGCCGTGGCCAACCCTCGCGCGAGGACGGTGGCCGCCGCCGAGTCGACCACCAGCGTGTGCGGGACGCCCATCTGGGCCAGTTCCCACACGGTAAGCCGCGCGCCCTGCAGCAGGGGGCGGGTCTCCGCCGCGTACACGTGGGCGAGCGCGCCACGATCGTGCAGGGCCCGCACGACACCGAGGGCGGTCCCCCACTCGACACACGCCAGGGAGCCGGCGTTGCAGTGGGTCTGTACGGCGAGGGGCGCCCCGACGCGCTCGGTGAGCCAGCTGGCGCCGCGCGCGCTGAGCGCCCGGTTGCACGCGACGTCCTCCTCCAGCACTGCCAGCGCCTCGGCCACCACCGCTTCGCTTCCCTCGGGCAGCCGCGCCAGGGCGCGGTCGACACCCCAGGCGAGGTTTACCGCGGTCGGCCGGGCCGTGCGGATGGCCGCGGCGGCGGTGGCCACCATCGCCGGGTCACCGGGGCCGAGCCGCGCAGCGAGCGCGACACCGAGCGCACCGGCGGCGCCGAGCGCGGGCGCACCCCTGATCACGAGCCGCTTGACCGCGTCGACGAGGCCCTCGACGGTGTCGATCTCCATCAGGACGAGCTCGTGCGGCAGCCGGGTCTGGTCGATCGCCACGATCCGGTCGTGCCGCCAGTCGATGGTTCGCATGTGGACCCCCCAGGCGTCGGACCTCGAACCTACGCGGGAGGGCGAGCTTCACACCACACCGCGCCGTCCGCCGTGAAGCCGAACGCGCTGACGTGCGCGGCGCTGTACCGATCGAGCCCTCCCCGCGCGGTGATCGCGGCGATCAGCCGCTCGGCCGCGCCGTGCGTGCCGGCGTCGACCTCCGCCCGCAGCTCGTCGATGCGCTCCTGTTCGGCGAGCAGGTTGGTCAGCCGCTTCGCGGCCTCGTGGTCACCGGCGTCGGCGCGTTCCTTCAGCTCGCCGGCACGGCCCTGTCCGGCGAGCAGGTCGCGCAGCCGCCAGAGGGCGTGCGAGTCGCCGGCGTCGGCGCGCGCCCGCAGCCCGTCGATGTCCCCTTGGCCGGCCAGCAGGTCGGCCAGGCGCCGGGCGGCCTGCTCGTGCCCGGCGTCGGCGCGTTCGCGCAGCGCGTCGAGGCGCCCCTCGTCGGCGAGCAGCTCGTCCAGCCGCCGGTTGGCGGGCCAGTCGCCGGTGCCGGCGAGGGCCTGAAGCGCGTGGATGGCCTCGTCGAGCTGGCCGTGCCCGATCAGCAGGTCAACGAGCCGCCAGGTCGCGTAGTCGTCTCCGGCGCCGGCGCGCTGGCGCAGCTCGTCGATACGGCCGTGCTTGACGAGCAGGTCGGCGAACGCATGCCTGGCGGTCAGGTCGCCGGCCTCGACGGAGGGCCGCAGCGCGTCGATCGCCTCGGCAGTGCGTGTCTGCTTGGCCAGCAGGCCGGCCAGCAGCCCACCCGCGCCGGCGGCATCGCCCCACGCCCGCAACATCTCGATGGCCTCGTCGACCCGGCCCTGCCCCTCCAGGTGCTGGGCGAGGCGCCAGGTGGCGGCGTGGTCACCGGCCTCGACGCGTTCTTGCAGGTCCCGCATGCGTCCCTGGGCGATGAGCAGCTCCGCGAGCCGCCAGGGCGCGCTGCGGTCACCCGCGTCGGCCCGCACCCGCAGCTCGTCGACCCGGCCCAGCTCGAAGAGCGTCTCGGTCAGCCAGTCCGAGTAGTCGAGGGGCGCGTACGCGCGCCGGCTGTCGACAAGTGCCGTGAGCTCCTCGATGCAGGCGTTGTCGGCCAGCCAGTCCGCGAGCGGCCGCACCGCCCACTCGTCGCCGGCCGCGACGCGCTGGCGCAGCTCGTCGATGCGCCCGTGCTCGGCGAGCAGCATCGCGAAGTGCGGCGAGCTGTCCGGGCCGCCGGCGTCCATGTGCGGCCGCATGAGGTCGATGATCTCCTCGCTCCGCCCCTCCCGGTCCAGCAGGGAGGCGAGCCGCGAGTCGATGTCCGAGTCGCCGCTGTGCGCCCGCAGCACGGTGATGGCCTCGCCGGTGCGGCCCTGGTGGACCAGCAGCGCGGCAAGGTGGTAGGCGGCGTCGGCATCACCCGCGCCGGCGCGGGGCCGCAACACCGCGGCGGCCTGCTCCGCGCGGCCCAGCCGGACCAGTTGCTCGACGAGCTTGTCGGCACCGCTCCACGAAGCGCGACTGGGTCTGTCCGGCGGCCACAGCACGGCGATCGCCTCGTCCGCCCGGCCGTGTGCGAGGAGCAGGTCGACAAGGTGGTCTTCGGCGTAGGGGGTGCCGGCGGCGTGCGGCCGGAGTGCGGCGACCGCCTCGTCGATGCGATCCTGGCGCTCCAGCAGCGTGGCCAGGCTGTCGGCGGCCTCGGCGTCGCCGGCCGCGAGGCGCCGGCAGAGGAGCTCTTCGTAGAGGTAGCGCATCCGCGCCTGGGCGGCGGCGGCAAGGCGCAGCGTGTCGTCGCGATCGTGGATGTGCTCCACCATGGCCTGCCAGCAGGCGGCCGGCAGGCAGGCCGCCCGGCGCGTGCGGCGGGCGTGCTGCAGCAGGTAGTCGGCGATCGCGTAGCCACCGATCCGGCCCGGCTCGCCGCCCGCCGCTGGTACCGGCGCGAGCGTGGCGGCCGCCCCGTGCAGCGGGGTCAGCGCGTAGGACAGGGCGGCGTCCACCCAGCCGGGCGGGGCGGTGGCCCACTGGGCGGGTGTCAGGTAGCCCGCGGCCGCGGCGGCCAGGAAGGCAGTGGTCAGCGGCGTACGCGCACCCAGGCGGCGGGCGTCGACGGCCGCGGTGATGACCGCCTTGGCGTACGGGTCGGGCGACTGCTCCCACCAGCGCACCAGCGCCGGGCCCGCGGCCAGTACCTGGATCGTCCCGGCACCGGCCGTCTCGAGCGCGACCCGCAGGCGGCTGTCGGTGGCGGCGAGGGCGGCCGCGCGCCCCCGTTCCTCACCGCTGAGCGTGTCGGCAACGTCGACGACCTCGGCCAGGTCCAGCAGCGCGCGGTCGCCGGCGTACGGGTCGTCCGTCCCCGGAGCACGCGGGACGGTGCGGGCCAGGTACTCGTCGGGCCACAGCGTGCCGATCACGACCGCGCCGGCGCGGCGCAGCTCGCGCACCGTCTCGGCGGCCAGCCCCCGCTCGCCGAGGTAGCGCTGCAGCTCGTCCAGCCACACGACGGTGCGCGGCACCGGCGCGGCGGCCAGCCTCCACACGCCGTCCGCGTCCGCCGGCTGCACCAGCCACCAGTCCGGCGCGCACGCGAGGACCGCTTCGTAGGCCGACCGCGTCTTGCCCACCGACGACGACCCCACCAGCAGCAGGAAGCAGCCCCGCTCCGCGCCTGCCGACACCGCCGCCCGCAGGCCTGCGTCGACATCACGGGGTACGTACACCGGAAGCTCACCGCTGTCGCCGGCGCGGCCCTGGATCGCCGCGTGTACCCCCAGCTCCCTCGGCGAGGCGTCGCGGACCCGCACGCCTCCCGGCGGGCGGCGCGGGTCGTCGTCGCGGACCCGCTGCCACGCCGCCAGCCACCGCTGCTCGTCGGCCGCGCCGACCCCGCACACCGCCAGGAAGGTCACCAGCGTCTCCCTGGCCGGCACCTTGCCGTTGAGCATGTCGCCGAGCGTGCTACGCGGCAGCGCCCGCAGCCGGCCCCCGGCGCGGGCAGCGCCCGTGCCCGCGCGTCGAGCTGGCTGTAGGACAGGCCACGACCTCGGTACAGCGATTTCAGGCTGGCGGACAGCTCGGCGGCGGTGTGCACCTCGGACGGGTCGGCCGGCTGCCGCACCATCGCCCAGATCACCCCGCTGCCCGCTCGCCAGACCACGCAGACTCCGGCGGACAGCGTAGCCACCGCCGCCCGCCGGCAGGTCCCGTCCGGCGGCCCTCCGGGTTCCTCCGCGGCACTGGCCGGAGACCGGAACCAGCCGCTGCACTGGCTCCCATGCCTCAGGACTGGTTCACCACGCTCCACGCGCTGATCACGTTCGCCACCGCGGTCGCCAACCTCGCCGCCGCGATCCGTAACCGCCGCCCGCCACTCATTCCCACAGCCGCCGCAACAAAGCCCGCGCCTCGGCGTCGGTTTCGCGCGGGATCTGGAGATCCTCGCCGCTGAGCGGCGTAAGCAGGTCGGGCGCCTCCAGCACCCGGCCCTGGACCACGACGGCGATCTGGTGGCCGACGGACTGCGCAGTCCACGCGGCGTAGGTGCCGCGGTCCGCCGCCACGAGGGTCAGCATGACGGCGACGCCCCCGCTCTGATCCCAAACCAACTCGACCCGTTCCGCCCGGGTGAACTCAAGGCCCGGATCGAGGAAGTAGCACCAGTCCCCACCGGCGCCCGGGCCGGGGACACCGCCATCGGTGAGGCCGCACGGTGCCTCGACCTTCCGGGCAACCACGTGCACCGACACGGCGGTGCGCAGCTGCCCCGGCGCCGTCGTCGGCGCCGGTCGCGGATCCTGCTCGGCCGTGCACGCGCCCGCCCCGACGACCACGACGCTCGCGAGAAGGGCGGCAACCGCCTTGCGGCCGCGGGTCAACTCAGTGCCCCGTGTCGCTGAGCTGATGCCGCAGCTCGGTGGCCCGCTCGATGACCGCGCGCAGCACGCGGTGCGCGGTCGTCAGCTCCGCGCCGTCCATGCCGCCGTACAGCCGTGCGGTGACGGCGGCGACCTTGTCGTTCAGCGCGGCGAACTCTGCCGCTCCCGTCGCGCTGAGCCGGACCGGACCGGACGCCCGCGGAGGCCAGCCCGTGATGAGGTCCTTCTCCGCGAGGCCGCCGAGCAGGTCGAGGACGCCGATCTCGTCGAGGTCCAGCTGCCGCTGGCCCTGCAGAAACTCGGTGAGCGCCGCCGGTGCGAACTCGCCACGGGCGCTGATCACCCGGAGGACGACGTACTCGGTCGCGGTCGTGCCGGTCGTCGCCAGGACGTTGTCCAGGAGCCCGCGGACGGCACCCTGGGCTTCCGCGATGTCCTGGCCGGTCAAGGTTGCGTTGGTCATGCCCACTCCTCTTCGGATAGTTGACATGGCTACTATAGCCATGTTTACGGTCGGGCCGCCGCCACGGCCTGTACCTGCTAGTACGCTCCTCGCATGGATCAGGCACGCGGTTCGGCAAACGTCGGCTATCTCGTCTGGCGGCTCTCAAACCGCTGGCGCGCCGCCACCGATCGCCTGCTTGCCGATCACGGCCTGACCCACGCGCAGTACGCGGCGCTCGCGTCCCTGCACGGCCTGTCGGTCGGTGGCACCCGGCCCAGCCAGCGCGAGCTGGCGGACTTCACCGGCCTCGAACCCGTCTACATATCGAAGCTCGTTCGCAGCCTCGAACAGTCAGGTTTCATCACCCGCGCCGTCCACCCGGCCGACACGCGCGCCATCGAGCTCTCCCTCACGGACCGCGGCCGCGAGGTGGTCGCGGCGGCCATGCCCAAGGTGCAGGAGCAGGTGGACCGGTTTACCCAACCGCTTGGCGGCACCGGCGGCGCCGGCACCCAGCGACTGATCGCCACCCTGCAGAAGCTGCTCGACCACGAGCCTTCCGCCTAGAGATTTTCGGCGTCAGGGTGGGTGCGACCGTGGTAGCTCTTGGGCAACGGCGACCACTCCTCTCGGTTGTGGACGGATTCGCCCACCTCGACCCCAAGGCTCTCTGGACTAGAGAGACCCCTTCGGGGTCGGCGTGGATGGGATCTCCGCGGCCTTCAGTGAATCCAACCCAAGCAAGACGCGAGCTACCGCGACGCCCGCGGTGGTCCGGACCGTTGCTCCCGCGGCCTCACCCTCCGCGGCCGCCCAGCTCACCCCAACCCCCGGTAGCCGGCCGTAGGCCGTAAGGCGGTCGATGACTGCCGATCGGTCGCATGCGGTGTGAGCTTCGAAATCTTGGTGAGTTGGCGCGTTATTTCGACGCTAACTTGCCAAGATCTGCTGGAGCGGGCTCCTGAGTTGAGCTGAGCGACCGCAGAGGTGAGACGGCAACCGCGGGTATAGCGGCGACGGTCCGGACCACGACGCACATCGCGGCAGCTCACATCTCGTTCGGATTGAAGTTCGAAACAAGGCTCACCCTGACCGCGAAGGTCTCTAGCGGGACCCGTTCAACCCTGGCAGCTGGCCGACCGCTGGCCTTGGGGCGAGGAACGTGCGCGCGCCGCGTAGCAATGTGGACAGTCGGGACTGCGTTCTGGTGCAGTCGAGGCGGACGTCGAGCGGGCCCGGAACACCGGCGTCGGCGCGCTTTCCGGTGGGCAGGGCGGCCTCGTCGAGACCGTCCCGGCGTGCGATGAGCAGTCCCAGCTCGTAGCGGCTGACGGCGTCGGTACCAGCGACGTGGTGGATGCCGGAGTGTGAGGAGCTGGCCAGTTCTAGCAGCGCCGAAGCCAGGTCCGCGACGTGGACCGGGCAGCGTATGTCGTCGGTGAAGAGGGCACCGGCGGTGGCACCGCGGGCGAGCGCGTGCACCAGCTTCTCGTGGGGTGAGCCACCGTCTCCGACGATCAACGAGGTCCGCGCGATGACGGCGGCCGGGTCGAGGCCCTTGATCGCGGTCTCGGCCGCGGCCTTGGCGGCGCCGTACGGTGTCGTGGGGTCGGGGTTGCACGTTTCGTCGTAGCGCGCGGCGGTGCCGGAGAAGACCGCGTCGCTGGACACGTGCACGAGTCGGGCACCGGCGGCCGCCGCCGCGGCGGCGACGTGCATGGCGCCGTCCGCGGTGGTGGCCCAGTCGGCCTGCCGGTACGCGGCATTGACGATCACGGTGGGACGGGTCTGCTCGACCAGGGTGGCGACGCCGTCGCGGTCTCTGATGTCAAGCGGCCGCCAGTCGACATCGGCGATGGGCAGCGCGTGACTGTGGAAGGTTGCCACGACCTGGTTGCCCGCGAGCCGCGCTTGGCGCGTGATCTCCTGGCCGAGAAAGCCGCTACCACCCACCACGAGAAGATCCATCGGTCCACGGTAGGCGGTACACCCGTACGCGACGCGGACCAGGCCGCAGTGCGGTCGATGCCGGCGGCCGGCAGGCGGTCGGGGTGCCTCGGGCGGAGGCACCCCGACCACGAACCGTTACTCGACGACGGTGATGATCCGGCGTCGGCGGATCATCACGAGCGCCACCACGCCGGCGGCCACGAGCAGCGCGCCCGCGCCCGCGACGAGACCGGCGCGCGGGCCGGTCACCGGCAGGCCGCCACCGGTGCCGCCCTGGGTGATGACGATCGCGGCGGTGTTGTTGGCCGGGTTGGACTCCTTGGCCTGCACGGCGATGTTCTCCGCGTGGATCGCGCCGTCGGTACCAGGCGTCGACTTGATCTTCACCTGGACCGAGCCGGTGAGCCTGCCGTAGCCGGAGTGGATCGTCAGCCACTCGCTCTCGACCACGCAGCGCAGCTTGGTCGCCTCGGCCGGCTGGTCCTCGACGTCCGGCACGCGGCACCACCCACCCGGGTGCACCAGCACCGTGCCGCTGGGCGCCGTGATGTCGTAGGCCGGGCCGCCGCCGTCGGACGGACCGTTGTTGACGATCGTGTACTTGACCGTCACGGTCTGGCCCACCTCACCGGCCACCGGCGGCACGGTCACCTCGACGTCGATCGTGTTCGCCTTGCTCCAGATGGAGAAGGTGGCAAGGTTGTTCGAGGTGTCCAGCTCCTCCGCCGCGGCGAGCCGGTTGGCCTTGCTCACCTTCGCGAGCGCGCCCACCTCCTTGGCGAAGGTCTTGTCGCCGGCGGCCCGCTTGCCGCCCAGCTTGGCCGCCTCGTCCTCGGTGGGCAGCCGGGTCTCGAAGTACGCGAAGATCTCCTCCGGCCCGCGCAGGTTCTTGCCGAAGACCGCGTTGAAGATGGCCTCGCCCGACTCGGGGTCGAAGAGCGGGAAGCCCTCGCCGGGCGCGAGCGGGAAGTCGGCCACGCACGTGACGGTCGTCGGGCCGTAGATGTACCCGGCCGGCGGGTCGCGGTCGATGCCGCCCAGGTAGACGCAGTCGCTGTACTGCTCGGCGAAGGTCGCGCCGTACGGCAGGCTGAACGTCACCGCGAAGCCGGGCGCGGGCTCGTCACCGTCGTTGAAGACGGCGGCCAGCAGCGGCGCCGTGTCGCCAGGGCCGACCCGGTCCTGCGCCGACCCGATGCCGTCAGCGGCCGCGACGAGGTCCGGCCCGGAGGCGATCACGGTGACCGGGAACGTCGAGCTGTTGTTTTCCGAGTCGCTCTCCTCCTCGGCGCCCTCGATGCTCACCACCATGTCACCGGCGCCACCGACCGCCGCGCCCTTGACGCTTTTGAGCTCGACGTCGTAGACGATGTCGGTCTGGCCCGGCTCCAGCGTGCCGTACTCGCAGACGATGATCGCCGCGTCCTGCGTGCAGTTTTCGTTTTCGCCCCACTCGGGCAACGAGACCGCGACATCGTCACTCACGCCGCTCGCGTCGTACTTGACCTTTACCGAGGTGGCCGTGGCATCACCCTGGTTGTACACGTAAACGCCGAGCTGCATTCCAGCGTTGTTCACCTCGGCGACCGGGTCACTGGTGAACGAGACGAAAAGATCCGGCGCGGCCGCCTTCGCCTGCGCGGGTGTCGCGATACCGAGCAGTGCGGCCATCGCCAAAACGGCGCCGCCGGCACCGACCCGCCGCGCGGTGCGGGCAAGATGCTTCATGGGTAGCATGACGCCTTCCAATCAGAATTGAATGACTCCACACCCGACACAAAGTGGCGGCCGGGCAGGGACAGCGCACGCTAGCCATCGACACTCTCTGTTCGCAACCCCGGTAGTAGGTATCGGACTAAGAGGGCTATTCCGCCGGAGTGGTCGGCTCGTACGTCAGCAGCAGTGCACCTCCGGCGAATTGCCTCGTGCCGGTCAACCGCATGGCGGTGCGCGGAATTGGGCCGTCGAACAGGCGCGTGCCCCCGCCGAGCAGCACCGGGTTGACGACGAGGCGGTATTCGTCGATGACGCCCCGCGAGGCGGCGCTGCTCGCCGCTCCACCACCGGCAAATAGCGCGATGTCTCCGCTGCTTTGTTGCTTCATTTTGCTGATTACCGCAATTGGATCACCGGCGATGATGTGGGAGTTGTGCCAGTCGGTGTGTTGAAGGGTCCGCGACAGCACGTATTTGGGTAGCTCGTGCATGCGCCGAACCTGCACCGCCGAGGCTTCCGGTCCGGCATTCGGCCAGTAGGCCGCCAGCTCCTGGAATGCCACCCGCCCGAACACCATGCCCTCGATCCCGTTGAGCAGGTCGTCGATGTAGCGCTGAAACTCCTCGTCCGCGAAGTGCCAGTCAATCTGGCCTTCGGCGTCGTTGACGTAGCCGTCCAATGACACGTTGACGTGCAGAAAGAGTCGCCCCATGGCTTCCTCCGGTAGCTCGCGTCCACTTCTTGGTCGGGCGACCAAGAAGTCACACGGTAGCCGTTCTTGAACGAGCGATCAAGAAGCCGGTACGATCGTGCCATGACACGCATCGGCCGGCCGCGCTCCTTCGACGACGCCCAGGTCGTCGACCAGGCGAAGGAGATCTTCTGGCGCCGGGGTTACGCCGGCACGTCGATGCGCGAGCTCAAGGGCGAGCTGGGCGTGCTGCCCGGCAGCCTCTACGGAGCATTCGGCGACAAGCACGCGCTCTTCCTGCGAGCCCTCGATCGGTACGCGGAGCAGGCGGGTGAGGCGGCCGCCGCGCTCCAGCCGAGCGGGCCGGGCCTGGCCAGCGTGCGGCAGCTGCTGACCGACGCGGTGGACGCGGCGCGGTCCACGCCCGGCCGCGGCTGCATGCTCGGCAACACGGCCATGGAAGTGCTTCCCGACGACGAGGAGGCTGGGCAGATCGTCCGGCGCGCACTCGGCGAGCTCGAATCCGGGATCGAGCGGGCGCTCGTCGACGCGCAGCGCGCCGGCGAAATCCGCGACGACGTGGACTGCGGTGCGTACGCCCGCGTGCTACTGGCGTTGCTCCAGGGCCTGCACGTCATCGCCCGGGCCGAGCGCGAGCCGCACCGGCTCGGCGACGCGATCGACGCTGCCCTGGCGGCGATCACGACTTAGAGTGGTGCATGCCCTTGGACGCCCATCACGTCAGAGCTTCGATCGCCGTGTCCGACATCGCGCGCGCGGTCGCGTTCTACGAAGGCAAGCTGGGCCTGCGGGCGCTGGAGTCCGGCCCCAGCGCCCACATCGCCGACGGCAGCCGCGTCTACGGTTCCGGTGGCGGCCCCGCGCTGAACGTGTACGAGTCGGCCACCGCGGGGACGACGGCGGCGACACTGGCGACCTGGTACGTCGACGACCTCGACCAGGTCGTCGACGAGCTCGTCTCCTCCGGCGTCGAGTTCACCCGCTACGACCAGTTCGAGCACGACGCCAAGGGGATCACCGCTCGGGCCGGCGGCGGCCGCATCGCGTGGTTTCAGGACCCGGACGGCAACACCTTCGCCCTCGAGGCCGACGCCTGATCCGATGTGGACGGCCGCGTCGTCACGCCGGACGGCGGCGCGCGGTGACCAGCCAGGCGCGGGAGTCGAACCAGACGCCGTCGTCGCCCAGATGCGCCGCGAGCATCGCGCTCAGGCGCCCGACCGCTGCCGCGGCGTCCGCGGCATCCAGCCGCTCCAAAGCCTCGCTGGTACACGTGAAGCCGCGCACCCAGTCGAGCGCGGCGTCCACGTCCGGGCCGAAGTAGACCGGCTGGTTGACATCGGTCAACGCGATGTCGGCGAACCCCGCAGCCGCCAGGATCCGCTCCACCGTCGCGGGATCGGCCAGCGTAAACGCGTCGGGTCCGGCCGTGTCCTCCTCGGAGACCCCGAGGCACTGGCGGATCGCGACGTCCCACTCGTTGCGTGAGCGGGACTGCCAGACGATCATCGCCAGCCGCCCGGCCGGACGCAGCGCCCGCCCGACGTTGGCGAACGCGGCGACCGGGTCGTCGAAGAACATCGTGCCGAACCTGCTGATCGCCAGGTCGAAACGCTCCGGCGCGAAGCGGTGGGCCTGCACGTCGGCACGCTCGAACGTCACGTTGCCGAGCCCTTCGGCCCGCGCGAGCTCGCGGGCCCGCTCGATGGCCGGCGCGGAGATGTCGAGGCCGAGCGCACCGCCGTCCCGCGCGGCACGCGCGGCCTCCCGGGTCGTCTGGCCGCTCCCGCAGCCGATGTCGAGGACCTGCTCGTGCGGCCGCACGCCACACGCCCTGTGCAGCACCTCGTTGTACCGCTCCAACTCGGTGTCGTAGCTGACAGATTTTCGCACCATGCTCCCCTCCGCATGGCACCTTGCCACATGCCTACCCCGCGTGTTCGCCCAGCACGTCGAGGACCCAGACGACGCCGAAGCGGTCGCGCACCATCCCGTACGCGGGCGCCCAGCCGGCCGGGCCCATCGGGACCACGACGGCCGCGCCGTCGCAGAGCTTGTCCCACAAACCGGTGACCTCCTCGACCGTCTCGCCGCGCACGGAGACGAAGAAGGAGTTCTCCCCTGCTCGTAGCCCAGCTGCGTGGGTACGTCGTAGGCCATGACGTGGAAGCCGTCGTCGGCGCGCACCTGCCCCCACATCACCTGGTCGGCCGCGGACTCCTCGGGCACGTTCCCGGCGTCCTTGTACGTGACGACGGCGAGTTCGCCGCCGAATACGGACTTGTAGAACTCCAGCGCCGACCGGGCGTCGCCGCGGAAGTTCAGGTGGGTCGTGGTCGTGATGGACAAGATCGGCTCCTCTGCTCAGCGCTCGTTGCCTGACCCGGGCAACGTTCGCACCGGAAGCGGCCAGGGCGTGTCCTCTTCTTCGGGCAGACTGAGAAACATGCCGAAGACCTCCACGCGGCTGCTGGCGCTGCTGTCGCTGCTGCAGGCGCGCCGGGACTGGCCGGGAGCCCTGCTCGCCGAGCGGCTGGCGGTCAGCCCGCGCACCGTGCGCCGCGACGTCGACCGCCTGCGCGAGCTCGGCTATCCCATCGCGGCCGTCAAGGGGCCGGACGGCGGCTACCGGCTCGGCGCCGGCACCCACCTCCCGCCGCTGCTGTTCGACGACGAGCAGGCCGTCGCCCTCGCCGTCGCGCTGCAGAGCGCCAGCGCAAGCGGTGCGGGCATCGAGGAGGCGGCCGCACGGGCGCTGCACACCGTCCGGCAGGTCATGCCCTCGCGGCTGCGCCACCGCATCGACACCCTCCAGGTGGTCGCGGCCGAGCGGCCCGCGGCGCCACGGGCGGACAGCGGTGTACTGATGGCGCTCGCCGCCGCCATCCACGCCCACCAGGTGCTGCGCTTCGACTACCGGCCCGCGTCCCCGCCAGAGGCCGACCACGGCGGGCCGCCGACCCCGCCCCGCCGCGTGCAGCCGCACCACCTCGTCACCTGGGGCGGCCGCTGGTACCTCGTCGCCTGGGACCTGGACCGCGACGACTGGCGCACCTTCCGCGCGGACCGCATCGTCCCGCGCAGCCCGACCGGGCCCGCCTTCGCCCCGCGGACGCTTCCCGGAGAAAGCGTCGCCGCCTTCGTCACCAGCAGGTTTCGCGGCTCGAGCAGCACCGGCGACTGGCCGTGCCGCGGCGAGGTGATCCTCGACCTGCCCGCCGCCGGGGTGGCACCGTTCGCCGGCGACGGGATCGTCGAGGCGCTCGGGCCGGACCGCTGCCGGCTCACCCTCGGCTCGTGGTCGTGGCCGGGCCTGGCCGCGGCGATCGGCAGGTTCGACGCCGACATCGAGGTGGTCGGACCGGCCGAGCTCAAAACCGCCTTCGCGGACCTGGCACGCCGCTACAGCCGCGCCGCCTCGGGTTGCGCGCCTGGCTGATCATTGAACGGTGACGAGCCCTGCCGCACCGCCGGGAAAGGCGGACACGTTCTCGCTGGCCGCTCCTCCACTCCTCGCCGCTCTCGCCCCCGCCCGCAACATCCTGATCGCCGGTGCCGGCGGCGGCTTCGACGTGTACGCGGGGCTGCCGCTGGCCCTGTCCTTGTGGCACGGCGGCGCGCGGGTGCACCTGGCCAACCTGTCCTTCTCCGAGCTCGAGCTGGTCGACCGCGCCACGTGGGAGACCGAGCACGTCGCGGCCGTGACGCCGGACTCGGCCAGCCCGGACTGGTACTTCCCCGAGCGGACGCTCGCCCGCTGGCTGGCCGCGCAGGACCTGCCGTCGACGGTGTACGCGTTCCCGCCGCTCGGCGTGCAGACGCTGCGCGAGGCGTACCGCCACCTGGTCCAGCGCCTGGACATCGACGCGGTGGTGCTGGTCGACGGCGGTACTGACATCCTGCTGCGCGGCGACGAAGCGGCCCTCGGCACACCGGTGGAGGACATCACCAGCCTCGGCGCTGTGGCCGGCATCGACCTGCCGGTGAAGCTGGTGACCTGCCTGGGCTTCGGCATCGACGCGTACCACGGCGTCAACCACGTCCAGGTGCTGGAAAACCTCGCCGCGCTCGACCGCGACGGCGGCTACCTCGGCGCGCTGTCCATCCCCGGCCGCAGCCGGGAGGCGGCCCTGTACCGCGAGGCCGTCGCCCACACCCAGGCGGCCACGCCGCAGCGGCCGAGCATCGTCCACGGCCAGATCGCGGCCGCCACGAGCGGCGAGTTCGGCGACGTCCAGTTCACCCGGCGCACGCGGGGCAGCGCCCTGTTCGTCAACCCGCTGATGGCCATCTACTTCACCGTTGACCTGGACATGCTCGCCGCACGCTGCCTGTACCTCGACCGCATCGAGAACACCTACGGCCGGCGCCAGGTGATCGGCCGGATCGAAGCGTTCCGCGATGAGGTCTCGACCCGACTTCCCCGCGCGTACCCCCACTGATCGGGCGATCAGCCTCCTCGTCCGTGCCTCCCGCGGCCCGCAGCGGCCGCGGCACCGGACCGCCTAGGTCCGGCCCACGCCGGCGAACGGGATGCGCGCTTCCGCCACCGGTTGGGTGCCGTCCGGATGCCGCCACAGGCCGCGCGCCGCGAGGATCGGCAGGACGCCCTCGCCGAACCAGTACGCCTCCTCCAGGTGCGGATAGCCGGAAAGGATGAACTCGGTCAGGCCCAGCGCGTGGTATTCGGTGATGCGGTCGGCGACCTCGGTGTGGCTGCCCACGAGCGCGGTGCCGGCGCCGCCGCGGACGAGGCCGACTCCGGCCCAGAGGTTGGGCGAGATCTCGAGGGAGTCGCGCTGCCCGCCGTGCAGGGCGAGCATCCGCTTCTGCCCCTCGGACTCGCTGCGGGCCAGGCCTTCCTGCACCGCGCGGATGTCACTCTCGCTGATCCCGGCGAGCAGGCGCCGCGCCTGCGCCCACGCCTCCTCGCTCGTGTCCCGGGAGATGACGTGCAGGCGGATGCCGTAGCGCAGTTCGCGGCCGGCCCGCTGGGCGAGCCCGCGGATCCAGGCGAGCTTCTCCGCGACCTGGCCGGGAGGCTCACCCCAGGTGAGGTACACGTCGCTGTGGCGGGCCGCCACCGGACCGGCCGCCCGCGACGAGCCTCCGAAGTAGACCGGCGGCAGCGGGTCCGGCGGGTTCGTGAGGCGGGCCTGCTCCACCCGCAGGTGCTCGCCGTCGTGGGTCACTTCCTCGCCGCTCCACAGTGACCGGACGATGTGGAGGAACTCGTCGGTGCGGGCGTAGCGGTCGTCCTTGTCGAGAAAGTCACCGTAGCCGCGCTGCTCTCGCGACTCGCCGCCGGTGACCACGTTGAGCAGCAGCCGCCCACCCGACAGCCGCTGGTAGGTCGCGGCCATCTGCGCCGCGAGGGTCGGCGACAACAAACCCGGGCGGAACGCCACGAGAAACTTCAGCCGTTCGGTCACCGGCGCCAGCATCGCGGTGGTCAGCCACGCGTCCTCGCACCACGCACCCGTAGGCGTCAGCGCGCCTTCGAAGCCCAACTGCTCGGCGGAGCGGGCGATCTGGCCGAGGTACGCGACCGACGGCGGGCGGGCGCCGCCGGCGCGGCCCGTGGGCACACCATGGCCGCCGCCGACGACGTCGCGGCTGTCACCGTTTGTGGGCAGAAACCAGTGGAACGTCAGTGCCATGGAGTCCTCCTGGGCGTAGGGGGTTCGGCGGGGCGCCCTGCCGGTCTACCCGCTCGCGGGCGCGCGGCTCCAGATGTCGTTGCACTCGGCACAGACCGCCTCGGGGATCCACCCCAGGCGCATGAGCCCGGCGAAGATCGTGCAGCCGACGCAGAAGGCGAACACCGACTCCAGGACGGCCGCCACGATGACGGCGCCGAGCAGGGCGTACGCCGCGGTGTGCTGGGCGAAGCCCAGCGCCAGGACGGCGGCGCTGACGGTCAGCACGGCACCGATCCCCTGCGCGAACCGCTTGGGCGGGCCGGGCACGAGCTTGGCCGGTACCGGCAGCCGCGGCGTGACCACCCGGGTGACGAGCAGGCCGAGCGGGCTGAGCTTCGGCCCGGTGAGCACGCGCGCGACGAAGCCGTAGGCGATCACGGCCGTGAGCCAGGGCAGGTCCAGCGCAATCGCCGCCACCGACAGGACCACCACTCCGCCGGCGACGAGCCGGGCGGAGACCTCGTTGACCGGATTGGGAAAGCTGAACAGCG
This sequence comes from Phytohabitans houttuyneae, assembly GCF_011764425.1. NCBI lineage: Bacteria > Bacillati > Actinomycetota > Actinomycetes > Micromonosporales > Micromonosporaceae > Phytohabitans > Phytohabitans houttuyneae. Next base: position 678,788 of record NZ_BLPF01000002.1, on the reverse strand, counting down.
AGCCGACCATGACCCAGACCTCCTCGGGCTCGCCGACATCTTACCCATCAAACCCATCACTTTAGTAGGAGACTTGGCCGGCGGTCGCGCAGGTCACCCCAGGGGCGTCGGCCGCCGAGCCAGCGGACCGACGCTCGCCAAATCGGCAGCGGCGGCGTGGCCGCTGGGGTTTGATGGTAAGAACGGCGGACGGGGGCGTGATGCGAGCGCTGCTGGGGTCACTGACCGACAACGAGCGGGCGCTCGTGCGCGAGACCGAGCGCGAGCAGCTCACCGGCCTCGACGAGGACGCGCTCGTCGCGCTTCACGCGCGGGTGCGGCAGATGCGCGACAAGTCCGTGTCGGTCTACCGCCGGGGCGCCGCGGCGAGGATCGACGACCTGGGTGCCCGTGGCAAGGCGTACCCGAAAGGCACCCGCGACCGGGCGAAAGCGGAGATCTTCGAGGACGCGCTCGCCCGCGTCAGCCGCAAGCTCGCGGCCGCCGCCCGGGCCTCCGCTCAGGAGCTGAAGGCGGAGCGGCTGGCCGAGGCGCGCATGGCCCGCAACACCGACGTCCCGCCCACCGCGCGGCCGTCGGCGGTGCTGCCCGAGCCGCAGCGAAAGGACCGGCGCCCCCGCACCCCGGACCGCCTCAAGCGCCACGCCACCACCCGCGCGGCCACGAAGCGGGTACAGGCTCGCCGCGACAGCCGCTGACCCGGCTCACCTCGGCAGGAGCGGGCCGAGCGGGCCGAGGTCGATGTTCAGGTCCTCGGGTGAGAGGCCGAAGTGCTCACGCAGGCGGACCATCTGCTCGTCGAGCGCCATCAGCGTGAGTCCGATCCGCTCGACCTGTTCGTCGGTCAGGTCGCCGACGTCCATCCGGCGCAGCGCCTGCCGCTCCATCAGCTGGCGCAGCAGCTCCACGATCGTCAGCACCAAGCCGGCGAGGCCGCGCTCGACGGAGTCGCGGTCGATCGGTACGCGCTGGTCCAGCGGCGTCACCCGCGGCGGACGCCAGCCCTGCCCGCCCGGATCGCCTCGCGGCTGCGCGGTCATCCGGCCGTACCCACCGGATCGGGCGGGGACGACGTCCCCACCGAGGCGACGAGAGCCCGCAGCGATATGCGGACCAGGTCGACGTCCGCGATGGAGATGACGACGTCGCCGGAGACCACGACGCCGGTCGCGAGCAGCCGGTCGAGCAGGTCCACCAGGGCGATCGAGCCGTACAGCCGCGGATCGCTCGCGGCGTCCGGCAGCGGTACCTCTGTCATCGCCCCGCCTCCTCGGCCGGCCCCTGATTCGGCCCGGCCTCCGGGCGGTGGCTGGCGAGGTCAGCCATGCCGTTGCTCCCCGAAAGCGTTCTTGACGCGCTCCTTGACTCCGGCGGTGGCCGCGCTGACCGCCGCTCGCACGGGGACTTTCCGCTCGCCAGCTGGCCAAGGCCCGCCGACAGCGCGGACCCACCCGGTGTGCCCTCGTTGCTGGCCAACGACGTCAGGTTGCCGGTCAATCCGCCGATGCGCTGCGTGATCTCGCGGGCAGCGCGCTCACCGAGGGCCGACAGCAGGTTGCGCAGCTCCGCCGTCACCATGGCGGCCAGCTCCTGCCCAGTGTCTCGGGCTTGTTGGACGCGCTGGTCATCGCTCACTCGTCCCTTTCCGCCGACGTACCGGTGCTCTCGACTCCGCCGCCTTGCGGGCGAAGCGCCGGGCGGGTGCGTCCTAGCGGTCGGCGGCCGCGGCGGGCTGGCGGCGGGTCCGTCCTGAAGCGGCCGGACGCGGCCCTTTTCTACCCGCCCGGCCCTACGTGAGGGCAGCTCACGTTACGGGACCTGACGATCACGGCATGCCTGCTAGCCTGGCGCGGTCTTCTCGGGGGGAATCGATGTCGCACCGCGATCAATGGCAGCCGAGCGGTTACAGTCCGCAACCTGACCAGCATTACGGCCACAACGGCCAGCCGCGGGGAGTCTGGCCGCCGGCGCAGGATCAGGTCAGCGCGCCGCCGGGCTATCCGCCGGTCTCGGCGCAACCGGGCTACGCCCCGCCGGCCTACCCGCAACAGCAGCCCTATGGACAGCAAGAGCCGTACGGACAGCAAGAGCCGTACGGACAGCAGCCGTACGGACAGCAGGACCCCTACGGCCAGCAGCAGCAATACGGACAGCAACCCTACGGCCAGCAGCCGTACGGGCAGCCCGCGCAGTACGGCACCGCACCATCCGGCTACCAGCAGGCCGGCTACCAGCAGCCGCCGACGCCGTGGCAGCAGCCGCGGCCCGGGCAGGCGGCGCCATCGCAGTGGCAGCAGCCGGCGCCCGCCACGCCGCCGGGCGGCAAGTCGCGCGTCGGGCTCTGGATCGGCATCGCCGCCGGGGCCACGGTGCTCGTCGTCCTCGCCGGGTGCGGCCTGGTCTACGGCTTCATGCGATCCGCGGGCGACTCGCTGGCCGGCCCTCCCGCGCCCTCGCTGAGCAGCTTGGCCCCGACCGAGGCCACGCCGCTGGCGAGGCCGCCGGCCGACGTGGTGCTGGTCCGCCCGAACCGCGTCGGCGACCGCGCCCGCATCACCAAGGGCGAGTACGCCACCAAGGCGACCAAGGCCGAAAAGGAGCTCAAATCGTCGTTGAGCGCCGGCGCGAGCCTCGTCGTCGCGTACTACGGGACCGCCGACCGCAAGGTCGACCAGATCTACATCGTCGGCTCGACCATCCCCGGGCCACTGCGAAAGTCCACATTCGACAAGCAGTTCACCAACACCGGGCCGTCCATCGGCGGCAAGCCGGTCACCGGCATCGTGGACGTGCGCACCGCCCTCGGCGGCTTCACCGCGTGCGGCCAGACCACCCAGTCCGGGATGTCCGTGGCCGTGTGCGCGTTCAGCAACCAGTACGACTTCGTCGTCGTCCAGTGGTACAACCGCGAGCTGAACGAGGAGATCAAGCGCGAGATCGTCACGATTCGCACGCTCGTGGAGAAATGATGGCGGACCGGGCACCGGCGGGCGCCGGGCCCGCGGGAGCAGGGCGCCGTTAAGAAACCGGTCGATCTGGGTACCTGTCTGGCTGCAGACAACCCACATCGGACCGTGTCAGGAGGCGACCCGTGCGCATCGGAGCAGTAATCGTCGTGATCTGGTTGATCATAGGACTTCTCGCTGCCGGCCAGCGCGGGTACCTCGGCGGGGACGCCAGCAGCTGCACCGAGGCCGGCACCATCGCGGTCACGGTCATCGCCGGACCGCTGAACTACGTCGGCGTCAACCCGAGGGTCAAGTGCGACGTGCCCGAGCCGTCCCAGTGACCTGAGCCTGCCGGTGTGTCGTTGGAGGGAAGGGCACCCTGCCACAGGTGCCCTTCCCGGAGTGCGCTCAGGCGGCTCGCACGTTGAAGGTCGCCATCATCGCCATGTCCTCATGCTCCAGCATGTGGCAGTGGAACATGTACGGACCGACGTGATCGGTGAAGGTGGTCAGGACGGAGAACCCGGTCTGCGGCGGGATCAGGAAGGTCTCCTTCAGCCCCGCCTCGGCCGGCTGGATGGGCAGCTCGGCTCCCGGCACTGGGTTGCCGCCCGCGTCGAAGGCAAGCTGGAACCGCCGCACCAGCCTCCAGTCGACGTCGTGCAGGTGGATGGCGTGTGGCTGCGGTGAGTCGTTGAAGAAGTTCCACCGCTCGGTCGAGTTCAGCACCGGGTCGGCGTCGATCCGGCCGGACTGGAACGGCTGACCGTTGATCGTCCACTGTGTGGGGACACCGGCGGCGTCGGTGGTCGCGCGGAGCACGAACGACCGGTCCTTGGACGGTGCCGGGAACACCGGTACCGGGCGCAGTGACGCCGGCACCGAGCTGGTCTCCCTGAGGTCACGGCTGACCCGGAACTGCATGAGCTCCTTCGGTGGGTTGCCCGGCGTCGCCGGGGTGTTGGTGTCCATCAGCAGCAGGTTCTGACCCAGCAGGCCCGCGAAGTCGAGTACGACCTCCACCCGCTCGGCCGGCTGCACGATGATCGACGTGCGCTGCACCGGTGCCGGCAGCAGGCCGGCGTCGGTGCCGATCTGGGTGATCGGAGCGCCGTTGCTCAGACCCAGCACGAGCGGTCGCCGGTTGGCCGCGTTGAGGATGCGGACCCGGTACTTGCGGTCGCCGACGTGGAAGTACGGCTGCGGCCGGCCGTTGACCAGCCACGTGTCGCCCAGCGTGCCGACGATGCTGAAGTTGTAGGGGATCTGGTTGTTGGCGTCGAAGGTGCGGTCGGCGATGACCAGGGGTATGTCGAACTCACCCTTCGGCAGCGGCAGCGCGGAGTCGAAGGCGTCGTCGAGGATGAACAGGCCGGCCAGTCCGTTCCAGACGTTGCGTCCGGTCACGTCCATCCGGTGGTCGTGATACCACTGCGTGACGGCCCACTCTGGCTCGCCGCGCTCCATGTGCTCGTACACGTACGTGCGTTGCCTGCCCCGGGGGATGAGGAAGTCGTCGGGCTGGCCGTCCTCACTGGGCCGTGAGTGGCTGCCGTGGTGGTGGATGGTCGCCTGGCCGAAGTTCGCCGGCAGGTCGTTGCGGAAGGTGATCCGGCTGGTCTGGCCGGAGGGCCGCCGGATCGTCGGGCCGGGGAATATCCCGTTGTAGGTCCACATGCGAGTTGGTGGGCCGGTCGGCATGATCTGCACGTCGGCCTGGCGCATCTGGATGGTCACCTGCGATCCCTGCAGTACCGGCGGGATGCGCAGCGGCACGCTGAACGGCACGACCGCCTGCGCTGTGGCGGCCGAGGAGAGTACGAAGTTGCCGACCACGGCCACCAGCACGGCGACCCCGGCGGCGGCCCAGCGCGTGCGCACCCGCACCAGGCGGGTACGGCGCTGTCGTGCCGGCACCACGGCGGAGGGTGCCAGGCGGACGGTCAGGAAGAGCCCACCTGCGGTGAGCGGTAGTGCGAACAGGAACACCACGAACGAGTCCTGGATGGCGAAGGCCATCGCGTCAGGTCCGAGGGCGGCGTCCTGCCGCGGGTCGAAGGGTGCGGTGATCGCCGCGTGCTCGGCCGGCGAGTGGTCGGTCTCCCGCATCATCGCGTGATGCACCCGGGCGAGGCTCGCCGCGTCCAGGTTGCCGTAGTCCGCGAGGTACTCACGGCACTCGGCGGCGTTGAACATCGCCGAGCAGGACGTGTCGTAGCCGACCGCGGCGAGGTTGGGCGCGAGGGGCCCCTGGGCCAGCCGTTGCGAGGCCATCTGCTGCAGGGGCGCGGTGGCCAGCACGAGCGCGGTGAACAATCCGGCCGCGACAGCCGCTTGGACCAGCAGCCGGCGGGGACCGCGGTCGTGCCAGCCCTGCCGCCGCGCCAGCCACGCCATGGCACCGACGGCCAGCAGGGCCAACGGCGCTACGACGAGTGCGGCGACACCGATCTGCCGTACGCCCGACGGGTCACCGCCGCCGAGCACGTCTGGTGGGAGGACCAGCCATACGGCGGCTGTGCCGACGGTCAGGAGAATCGCGACGAGCAGCGCGCGGGCGCCGCCCACCGCGGGTCTTCTCTCGACCGTCCTCTGTGGTGGTTGCATTCTGCCCACCTTTCTCGGCTCCTTGGGCGGAGCCGGTCGTCCAATTTAGGCAACCACCTATTGACAGATTGAGACCGTGGCCAAACAGACGGGAATCCCTTGGTGGTGGAACGAGTGTCCAAACTGGAGACATGGCGAACTGCCCGACATGTCGTCGGGCAGTCCACAGTAGACAATACCCCGTCGTTACCGGACGAAAACCTCCCGCTGGAAGTAGTCCTGCCGGCCGCTGTCGTCCGAAAACTCGTTGAACATCACGAATGGCAGGATGCCTATGTTGAACCGCGCCTGCATGTGCACCCGCATGAAGCCGTGGTCGAACGTGGCGAACAGAGCCGGTCCACCATCAGTCGCGGAAACGTCGGCGTAGTGCGGTGTCGGCCGCCCGTCGACCGTCGGATCGGCGGCCGAGCGCCCTCCCCCGGTCACGCTGATGTCGGTGTAGAGCCGCACCGGGGCGTCGCCCCAGTCGATGGAGCCGTCCGGACCGACCGCGGTGACCCGCAGGTGGGTCTGCCCGTCGCGCAGGTGGAGCTCGACCTCGGAGATGCCCGTGGTGCCCGCATCGGTGTTGCGCCACCGGGTGAGCAGGCGGTCCGGGACTATCGGCGCCCGGAGCATGGGCAGCCGGTCGTCGCCGCGGGCGTAGCCGATACCGTCGCGCGTTTCCTGGTCCGCGATGCCGTCCGCGGGAGTATCCATCGTGGACTGCGGCCCGCGCCGGTGCAGGAACTCCCGCGAGAAGTAGTCCGCTCGCCCGCTGCCATCGGTGAAGGTGGTGAACGCACCGCACACCATCACGCTGTGCAGCATGTTCGCCTGGATCTGCGTGCGGGCGTGGCCCAGCTCGAACGTGGCCCGGTAGCCACACACGTCGTTCGACGTCGGCCCGAGCGCGTACAGGCCGTCGACCAGCACCTCGCCCCAGTCGCGTGTCCGGCCGGTGTGCGGGTCGACGGCCCAGGCGTGTGCCCACACCTGGCCGTCGCGCTCGGTCAGCTCCACCGTGGAGATTCCCCACGTCTGGTGGTTGGCATTGCGCCACGTGCCGATCAGCGCTCGCGTGTCGATCGGCGCGACCCGTGCCGGTCCGCCGTCCGGGAGCCGGTCGATCTCGCGGAGATACTTGGCGGTCGTACCTGTGGTGGTCATGCGATTCCCCAAACTGATTGTTGGAGTTCAATGTCATGCTAGGTGGACCCGGCTGGTGACCCGACTGGTCAGAACCCCCCGGGGGTGGCCGCGTCCGCACGGATCCCGGCGAGCGCGTGCGCCTCCCGGCGGTACCAGATAACCGGATCGATGCCCGGGTCGCCGGCCAGCCACATCGGCCGTCCGAGCACCAGCACGTGGTCGGCGACAGTGACCGTTCTGCCGACCACGCAGACGGCGCCGGTGGCTGTCCCCTGCAGGAGCGGCACTCCGAGGTTCCAGCGGAACGGCACCCCGTCGAACCGGGCGGTCGGCTCGCCCGCGGCGAACGCGCGGGCCAGGTGGTGCTGCGCCGCCGACAGCACGCAGACACCGAACCGCCCGTTCCGCTGTACCGCGGCAAGCGTGCGGCTGCCCGTGGCGAGCGAGACGAGCAGCAGCGGCGGGTCCACCGACACGGAGGTGAGCGCGGTGACGGTACAACCGAGCGGCCGTGCCCCGTCCGTGCCGGTGACCACCGCCACCCCGGTGGGCCAGGCAGCCATGAGGTCGCGGAAGCGGTCCACCGGCGGCGCCGTGCCGATCAGCTCTCGCGCGCCGCCGACCCGCGCCTCAGGGCTTGAAGAAAGAGGCGTCATGTTCGCGTCCCAGGGCCGCGCGGCCGATCGTGGCCAGGAGGTGGTCGTCGTTGTCATGCCGTACGTAGAAGGTCAGGTCGCGCAGGATCCGCTCGACCGGGCTGGGCCGGACGAGCGAGCGCGCGCCGCAGGCCCGGATGCAGTGGTCCACGGTGGACAGCGCGAGGTGCTCGACCACGTGCCGGGCTCGGCTGCCGGCGATGCGGGCCTCGTCGATGCGCCCGGTGTCCCACAGCCGGGCCACGTGCCGCAGCCACAGCCGGGCGGTGTCCAGGTCGACGGCCATGCTGCCGACCCGCTGCTGCACGTACGGGTCGCCGCCCTTGTCCTGCTTCTCCACGTACTGGATCGCGTAGTCGTACGCCCCCTCGGCCGCGCCGAGGAAGCTCGCCGCGTAGTGCGGGATGAACGCGGCCTGCCAGCTCTGGCGCACGTAGTCGCCGGGCTGGCCGAGCTGCCAGGCCGCGGGCACCGGCGTCCGGTCGAAGCGGACCACGTGGCTGGCCGTGGCCCGCATGCCGACCGGGTCCCACCACGACGTGTCCACAGTGACCGAGGGATGCCGCAGGTCGCAGCCGAGCAGCAGCACGCTCTCCGGCGCCGCCGCGTGCCGGGCGCCGCCCGGTCCGGCGAGGCTGACCAGCAGGACCGCCCAGTCCGCGCCGGTCGCGCTTGTCGCGAAGGCCTTGGTGCCGTCGACGACCCAGCCGTCCTCGGTACGGGTGAGCGTGGTGCCGAAACGGCGGGCCTCTCCGGGCTTGGCGGCCTGCGGCTCGCCGCTCCAGGCCACCCACTTCTCCCCCGCCGCACGACACCGTCGAACCACCGCTCCCGCTGCTCCCCCACGGCGAACGCGTCGAGGAGCACGAGCGCGTTCGCGTGCCCCTCCCAGCAGCGGGCCAGGGAGAGGTCGACCCGGGCCAGCTCGCGGGTCATCTCCCACAGCGCGTGCGTGTCGCCGCGCCGCGGTCCGAGGCCGAGGCCGCCGTGCTCGACCGGCACCGTCGGTGCGAGCAGCCCGGCGGCGAACAGGTCCTCCAGGTCGGCGGCCGGGAACAGCGCGTCACGGTCGTACCCGGCGGCCCGTCCGGCGAACCGGTCACGGGCCAGGTCGGCGGCGCGGCGTACCGCTGCCGCGCCGGTCAAGCGTGTCTCGAATTCGACGCTCATGGTCCCTCAGCTCGGGTAGAAGTGTTCGCGGACATAGAAGGGATAGCGGCCGCCGCCGTCGGTGAGGGTGCTGGCGGTCTCGATGGTGAGCAGCCGGCGGTCGAGGTACCCGACCATGTCCACCCGCCCGGCGGCGAGCTCGAAGAAGGCGGTGAACGCCACGGCGGCGGTGTCGCGCACGTCGCCGGCGTACGCGCTGCCGACGGTCTCGTGCCAGTCGTGGCGGCGTGGTGCCCAGACGCCGTGGGGACGCACCGCGAGGTAGCCGTCCCGCTCGCGGAGCAGGACCCGGGCCAGGCGGGTGGCGGCCGGGTCGACGTTGTGCCACATGCCCACCAGGGCGGTCGGGTCGAGCTGCCACGGCCCGAGCGGCGCCGAGGTGGGCAGCGCCGTGCCGTACTGGCCGGCCGGCTCGCCGTCCGGCGCGGGGGCCGCCGAGTCGTCGCGGTGGAAGAACTCCCGGGTCCAGTACGGCGACGGCCAGCCCGGGCCGCTGAACGCCTGGTAGGTGGTGACCACCAGCAGCCCACCCCGGGAGTACGCGCACAGCCGCAGGCCGCGCAGCCCGGTGTCGTGCACGGCCGTGAACGCCCAGGCGGACGGCGAGCCCGGCGCGGTCGTGTACGCCCGCGCCTCGATCTCGCCCCAGTCGTAGGGTTTGTGCCGCCCCGCGCCGAGCAGCCGCAGGCGCAGCCCGCCGCCGCGCTCGGTGAGGACCATCCGGCGCACTCCGCCGGCGCCGGCGTCGGTGTTGCGCCACACGCCGAGCAGCGCGGCGTGGTCCAGGACGGACCGTCCGTCATGGAGTGCCGAGGCTGTCATGTGTCACCATCTCCGGGGTCTTGGGCATTGAACGGCCGGTCATGAGCCGAAACTGGTGTTCCGCCTCGACGGCGAGCACCCGCCGGCCGTCGACCACGCGCAGCCCTCGCCGGCGCGCGGCCGTGACGAGCGCGCTCAACCCGTCCGGCGGGCAGACCATGTCCAGCACGGCGGAGCCGGAGCTGAGTCCGTCCAGCGGAAACGGCAGTCCGGTGTGTACGGACGTGGCGTGCACGACGACCATCGATCCTGTCGGGCGGAAGCTCTCCAGCGGCGTGAACGGCAGTCTCAGCAGGTCGGCGGCGAGCCGGCCGCGGGTCCGGCCGCGGTTGACCATCGTCACCGCCGCGCCCGCGTCGCACAGCGCCACGGCGGCGGCCCGGCCGGCCCCGCCGCAGCCGACGACCGCGGCCGCGCGTCCGGCGAGCGGTACGCCGGCCGACCGCAATGCCGCCCCGACCGCGGACATGTCGGTCGTCGCCGCCCGCCAGCGACCGCCGCGCCGGGTGAGGGCGTTGGCCGCGCCGGCGGCCCGGCTCACCGGGCTGACGACGTCCGCGACGTGCAGCGCCACCTCCTTGAGCGGCCCGCTGACCGTCAGTCCGCGCAGTGGCAGGCCGAGCTCCCGCAGCCCTTGCGGGACGGCGGGCCAGAAGCCGGTGAGGAAGTCGCCGAGCCCGGCCAGGTGAAACGGCAGGTAAAGGGCCGGGATGCCGTGCTCGCGGTAGGCCCGGTTGTGCAGCCCGGGAAAGCCGGACCCGAGCGCCACCGGGCCGATCAGCCCGTACAGCTCCCGCACCGGCGGCCGGGCCGGGAGCGGGTAGTCGGCGCAGAGCCGGGCCACGTCGGGCGCGCCGCTGCCGCTGCCGTCCTCGTCGAGGCGCCCCGCGATGGTCGGCGCGCCGAGCCACGGTGCGAGCAGGCGGCTCCAGGCGCCGAACGGGCCGGTGCCGTAGGCGGTGACGTCGTCCCGGCCAAGCTCGGCCAGCACTCGCAACGGCACCAACGCGTCCGCGGAGGACCGGGTCCCCGGTGCGAGCAGGTAGCCGGCCGCCGGCACGGCCGCCATGCCGGCGAACCGCTCGCGCAGTGCTGCCAAGGGCATTGTCGGCCCGTGCCAGGAGATCCGCCGCCGTGAGGCGGGCACCGCGGCCAGCACGTCGGGTACGAGGTCGTGGTCCGCCTCCAGGTCCACCGTGTCGTACCCGAGTGCCGCCGCCGCCAGGCGGATCCGCCGGGCCGCCGGCGGGTCGGCGCACTGGCCGCCGTGCGCGCGGCTGCGAAGCGTGTACACCAGCCGGCCGCCGAACGCCCGGCGCAGCATCGCCGGGTCGAGGTCGCCCAGCAGGTCGGCGCGCACCTCCAGCCGCGTGACGCCTTCGGGCACTGTGGACAGATCCCGCCGGCGGGTCAGCGTCGCGGTCATCTCGGTCATGAGGGCACCACCCCGGGGGTATTTGGCGTCTCGACACGGCAGCCGCGGCCGCGCAGACTTCCCAGGCTGTGGACGACAACTGGTCCGGGTTCGCCGCGATCGCCACCGCGCGGCACTGCAAGCGCGCCTTCCTCGACCGACCGGTGCCGCGTGAGGTGCTCGAACGGGTCCTCACCGCGGCCGGACACGCGCCGTCCACCCGCAACGGGCAGCCGTGGCGGGTCGCCGTGGTGACCGGCGCGTGCCGGGACGCGCTGGGCCGGCGGCTGCGTGCCGAGTTCGACCGGGGCGTCCCGCCGCACCCGGACTATCCCAACCAGCCGTCCACCGTGGACGAGGTGACGAGGCGACGGGCCGGGGCCTTCGGCGCCGGCATCCTCGCCGCGATGGGCATCGCCCGCGACGATCCGGCCGGGCGCCGGGCGCACCTGCGAGCCAACCTCGATTTCCACGGCGCGCCGGCGACGCTGGTCTTCCACCTGCCCGCCGACGCCGCGCCCGGCACGTTCCTGGAGATGGGCTTCTTCGTGCAGAACACAATGCTCGGGCTTGTCGCCTGCGGCTTGGGCAGCTGCCCGCAGTACAGCGTCGCCGGCTACCCGGACGTGCTGCGCGACGCGCTGGGCCTCGCCGGCCGCCTGATCGTCTGCGGTCTGGCCACCGGATATCCGGACCCGGCGGCGGGTGTCAACGGTTTCGTACCGGAGCGGGCCCCGCTGTGCGACTACGTCACCTGGCATGATCAGCCACCCGCCTGAGGCTGGAGCTGGGGCGCGTTCTCGCGCAGCCGCGCGCGCACCTGTTCGCGCAGCACGGTGGCCGTCCGCACGTACGCCGCGTTGTCGGCGGTGCCCGACGGGTCGGGGATGTCCCGCTCCGGGTCGAGGCAGAACGTGCGGCCCCGCGCCTCAGGCGCGAGCTGCTCGACCGCCGTGCGCTGGGCGCGGGTCATGCAGTACACCGCGTCGGCGTCGCGGCACATCTGCCGGGTGAGCTGCCGGGTGCGGTGCCGCCGGGGCGGTACCCCGATCTGCCGGAGGGCTGCGGTCGCGCCGGCCGCCATCGGGGCTCCGGAGATCCGCGGCGCGAGCCCGGCGCTGCGCGGGCTCCACGTGCCGTCCCCGTCGGCGCGGGCGATCGACTCGGCCATCGCCGACCGGCCGGTGTTGCCTCCGCAGACGAAGAGCACGCGGCGCCGCCGCGCCCACGCCCACCGGCGGGCGGCCGCTTGGCGCAGTGCCGGATAGCTGAGCGCCAGCACCGCCCCGACGATGAACGCGGTGCCGACGAGCTGGCCCGCGCCGGGCGCCGCGATGCCGGTCAGCCAGGTGAGGCCGAACGAGGCGACCAGCCCGGACAGCAGGCTGGCGACGCGGTTCGCCGGCACGCACCAGGTGTACTCGCGCGGGTCGAGGTAGATGAGCGTGCCGAAGATGAACAGCGCCTCGTACAGCAGGCCGACCGCGAACGCCGGGATCACCGCGGGGGTCAGCAGGAACGAGGTGAACCCCTCGCGCAGCGCGCCGAGCACCGGCCCGATCCCGATCAGCGCCAGCGCGGCGCAGAGGCCCACCTGCCACAGCGCCGCCGACAGCTGCTCCTCCACGAGGTACCGGCGGTCGATCGCCGGGTCACCGGTCTTCGCGACCCGGCTCATGATCTCGAACCGTCCGATGTAGCCGAACAGGTAGATGCCCAGGCTGACCACCGCGGCGATGCCGAGGTGGTAGCTGTCCACATCGGAGAGCGCGGCGACGACCGCGAGCAGGCTGAGCCCGAGTGCCACCCACGAGTACACGCGGACCGGGCGGCGGCGGGCGGCGTCCACGATCGGGGAGAGCACCAGCACGCCGCCGCGCATCATCAGCAGCATGAACAGGATCGAGACGCCGGCGAACGTGTAGTTGAGCGTCGTCGTCGCGATGATCAGTGCCATGAACAGGCCGGCGGTCACGGTGGCCGGCCCGGGCCGGATCGTCTGGCGCCCGGCCACCGTTGCCCGCCCGGCGTACCGCCACCAGCCGGAGACGCTGAGGAAGATCAGCGAGCCGGCGAGCGTGCCGAGCGCGGCGGCCGGCAGCAGCACCAGGCCGCCCACCCGCGAGTCCATGCCGGGCAACAACCCGCTGGAGAGCGCCTTGGTCAGCCCAGCGTAGGGCGTGTACCAGGCGAAGTAGCCAATCGCCAAGCCGAGCATGCCGAAGCCGACGACGCTTCTGCGGGTGGTCACCACGACCATTCCTCCCTCAAAATAAATAGGCGGATGCAATTGCAACGGGCGCCGGAGCAACACCGTCCACACGAACGCGCGTCGCATCTAATCTGGCCTATCACGGGCCCGAAATAGCCGCAACTCCGGAGCAGATAAATTCCGCCGGCAGCCACAGATAAGCGCCAATTCCACCACCCCGGGGGGTTCCGTATATGCGAGGTCCCCCGGGGGATTGGCAGCTAAAGGCGACCACACATAGGCTGCGGTGAACGGCTTTTCGTGCCGGCCCGATCAATTCGCTTTCCACGCCGCAGTGGACTCGATCTATACCTGGCCCGGCCATTAAGTCCGTCCAAATTCGGCGATCAGCGCGTTTGGAGGCCCATCGTGACAAGCGTCGAACAGCTGTGGAGGTTCTACCTCTGCGACGAGGATCTCAGCCTCTTCGACATCTGGGAGGGCGGTGCGGCAAACGGTGACTCGGTCACCCCGTCCACGTACAGCGCACCCTACCGCGCCTGGATGGTCGACCACCTGTGCGGCGTACTGGACCGGACGGACCCGCCGACCCTGCTCAGCGTCGGCTGCGGCAACGCCACCGTGGAGGCCGAGGTGGCCCGCGCCGGCTACGACGTGCACGCCGTCGACGTCCTGCAGCGCGCGGTCGACATCGCCCGCCGCAAGGGCCTGTCCGCCGAGGTGGCCGACGCCCGCTCGTGGTCGCCGCCGGAGGGCCGCTGGGGCGTCGTGTACGCCGACGGGCTGATGGCACACCTCTACGACCCGGAGGGCAGCCTGGCCCCGGTCCTCAAGCACCTGCACGGATGGCTGGTACCGGGCCCGGGCGTGCTGGTCATCTCCAACGACGGCACCCAGCAGGGGCAGGACGCGCAGCAGGCGCCCGGCATCCCCGCACACTGGCTCTCGGCCGGCTACCTCGTCGAGCAGTGCCGCGAGGCGGGCTTCGCCGACGTCTCGTCCACCACCTTCACCTACACCCGCCCCCTTTCCGGACCGCGGGACCGGGTGGTGGTGACCGCACGCACCTAGCTCAGGCCCGGATCGGGCACCGCGTCGGTGGGCTGCAGCAGGCCCAGCGCGTACGCCTTGGCGAGCGCCGCCGCCCGGTTGTGCACGCCAAGCTTGCTGAACAGGTGGCCCTGCGCGTTCTCCACGGTCTTCATCGCGATGCCGAGCACGCGGGCGGTCTGCCGCACGGTCTGGTTGCGCCCGATCTGCCGGAGGATGTCGTGCTCGCGCGCGGTCAGCTGCGGCGCCAACGGCGGCAGGTCGGCCGGCCAGGTCCACATCGGATCGGTAAACAGCTCGGACGAGGTCGGATCCATCACCATGTAGCCGCCGGCCGCCAGGTGCATGGCGGGCATGAGGCGGGACTCGACGTGGTCGGCGTGCACCAGCGCGAGCACGCCGTTGGTGAGCGCCTCCCCATGGCGTGCCGGTCGACGCGGCCGTCGTGCACCATGACGGCGGACCAGCCGAGCGTGCCGCCGACCCGCCAGTGCTCAGCCGTCGGGTCGACCAGCACGCGTACCACCGGCCCGCGGTGCGAGCGCGCCCAGTGGACCTGCGGTGCCGACTGTGGACAGTGCTCGCGCACGACCGCGAGCTGGTGCCGGATCAGCGTGGTGACCACCCGGTCGAGCACCGGGCTGGCGTAGCCGACCACGACGGCGAGCGGCGCCTGTTCGCCTTCTGGGCGCCGCTTCTCCGCCGAGGGCGCGGGCTGCGGCGCCGAGGTGCTGTCGATGATGCCGAGCGAGGCGGCCCGGGCCACGGCGTGCGCGGCGCTTGTCGCGCTCAGCTTCGCGTACACCCGGCGCTTGTGGTTTTCCACGGTGCCCGGGCTGATGTCCAGCATCGCGGCGATCTCGCTGACCTGGTGGCCGGAGGCGACCAGCAGCAGGATCTCGCGCTGGCGGGCGGTGAGCCCCACCCCGTTGCCGTTGGGCACGGGGCCGGTGGCGAGCCCGCGCAGCACCGAGACCAGCCCGCCGAGGCCGTGCGCGTACGGCACCACGGCTGCGACGCCGGTCGCCTGCAGGCCGGCGAGGTCCTCCGCGGAGAGCTTTTCGTACACCAGCACGAGCCGGACCGACGGGTGCCGGGCGTGTACCTGCTGGAGGGTGGGTCCGGCCTGGCCCGGGCTTCGCTCCCCGTCGATCAGGACGATGTGTGGGCGCTCCAGGTCCACCAGCGGGATGAGGTGGTGGCCGTCGACCACCCGCCCGACCACGCTGAAGTCGGGTAGACCGCTCAGGTAGGCCGCCAGCGCGTCACGCCGCAGCTGGTCGCTCGAGCACACGGCGATCCGGCTCATACCCTGTCCGCTTCCCCTGCCCATGAGGGCCCCCAACCGAGGAGCACACGCAACCATCTAAATATGTAGATGTTGCTCGACAACCGTGCTGCTTTCCCACGGCGGCCGCCGGCTAAACCTCACCCCTGCCGGTTTTCCGAAAAACTCTCATTCTTCGCGGCCGACGCCCGCGCCGCCAGCCATCCGGGCCACAGCCGGCGGGCCACGTCCACCGGCAGGCGTCCGCCCAGGTGCATCGAGCGGGCCACGCCGCGGTAGCCGGGCAGCAGACCCGCCGCGATCAGGATGTGGCCGAGCAGCACCGGCGTGACGAGGTACGTCGCCCAACGGTGCACGCGGTGCAGCCATACGAACGCGGCACCGCCGCCCACCTGGGTCAGCCCGACACCGCTGCCGACGAGCGCGGCGAGCAGCAGCACCAGCACGAGGTTGGCGATCCGCTGCCCCGGGTCGAAGTGTCCTTCGTGCCGCGGGAAGCGCCCGCTGACCGCGGCGCCGGGCCAGCGCCGCAGCCAGGTCGCGTCGCCGCGGTCGTACCGTATCGACTCCCGCGCGAAGGTCCGCGCGCCGCGGACGCCGAGCGTGACCGCGGCGACCGCGATGCCGGTCAGGCCCCAGCCGGCCCAGAAGTGCAGGTCGGTGTCGGGCACGCCGGTGATGCGGGCGGCCGGGCTCGGCCGCCCCTCCTGGCCGGACAGCAGCCACCACCCGGTGCCCAGCAGGGCCAGCACGACCACGTAGGTGGCGGCGTGAAACCACCGGGTGCGGCGGTTGTACCGCTCGACGGTTCGCCGCATCAGTAGCCGTATCCGGGGCCGCCGGTTTCCTCCCCGCCCGGCACGGACTCGCCCTCCGCGACGACCACGCGGGTGGTGGCCTCGACGCCGGCGGCCGAGTGGTTGGCGTTGCGCAGCGAGACGTGCATGACGTGCTCGCCCGTCGGCGCCGCGTTGATCTGCGTGGTGTCCGACTCGACGATCACGTAGTTGTCCTCGTCGCCGTCGAACCAGACGTGCACGTGGTGCTTGCCCGACTCGCTCGGGCCGAGCGGCACGCTGGAGTCCACCTTGACGGTGAACGGCACGCGGACGTCCGCGCCGGCCGACGGTTCGAGCACGGAGACGGTCATGCCCCCACCGGCCCCGCCGCTGCCGGCGCTCCCGTCGTCGCCGCAGGCCACGAGGCCACCGGCGGCCAGCGTGAGCGCGGCCGCCGCGGCGATGTTCCTGATGTGCATCATTATCGATCCCATACCGGTACTACCGGCCGGGCCGCTCCGCCGGATTCATCGCCGCCGGATGGATCCCGCGGGGCCCGCCCCGCGTAGTACCTGACGTGGGGGTCAGTGACGAGGCGCTCGTGGCCGGCATGGCGGCCGGTGACGCGCAGGCCGCTGCCGGCTTCGTGCGCCGCTTCCAGCCCCGCGTGTACGGCCTCGCGTTGAGCATCGTCGGCGTGCCGGCGACGGCGGAGGACGTGGCCCAGGAGGCGTTTGTGCGTGCGTGGCGGTTTGCCGGTGGGTACGACCCGAGGCGCGGCGGCGTCGCGCCCTGGCTGCTGGCCATCGCGCGCCACGCGGCGATCGACGTCGTGCGGATGCGGCGGGACCAGCCG
Source organism: Phytohabitans houttuyneae (assembly GCF_011764425.1). Classification (NCBI taxonomy): domain Bacteria; kingdom Bacillati; phylum Actinomycetota; class Actinomycetes; order Micromonosporales; family Micromonosporaceae; genus Phytohabitans; species Phytohabitans houttuyneae. Next base: position 661,852 of record NZ_BLPF01000002.1, on the reverse strand, counting down.
TACCAGCCGGAGGTGCTGCTGGCCATGATCAGTGGGACCGAGGCGGCGGCGGGTGGCGAATGGGCGGCGGACGAGGTCGCCGAGGCGGACCGCATCCGGTCAGCGCTCGCGGTGCTCTCTCGGGAGCAGGCGACCGCTGTCGTACTGGCCATCTTCTACGGACTGACGGCCAAGGAGATCGCCGAACGCGAAGCGGTGCCGCTGGGTACCGCCAAGACCAGGATCAGGCTCGGGATGGCCCGGCTGCGCGAACACTTCGAGGTGCTTGATGAGTGAGCCGCACGGCTGCCCCGAGGTGCGCGAGCTGCTGCCCGAGCTGGCCACCGGCGCGCTCGCCGGCGACGAGCGGGCGCTCGCGCTCGGCCACGTCGGCGGCTGCGCGACGTGCCGGCGGGAGTTGGCCGCGTTGTCCCGCGCCGCCGACGCGGTGCTGCTGCTGGCGCCGCCGGTGGAACCGCCGCCCGGCTTCGAGGGCCGCGTACTGGCCCGGCTGGACACCGGGTCATCCCCGGGCAGGAGACGACGGCGGAGTCTCCTGCCCGGGGGCTTGCGTCTGTGGCCGCGACCGCGCCTGGCGATCGCGTTCGCCGTCGCGGTCGTGGTGGCGGCGGGGGCCGGCGCGCAGGCCGTGCGGTGGCAGACCGAGGCCGACCGGGAGCTGGCCCGCCAGTACCGGCAGACCCTCGACGTGGCGGACGGCCGCTATCTCAAGGCGATCCGGATGACCACAGTGGACGGACAGCCGGCGGGCACGGCATTCCTGTACCAGGGCAACCCGTCCTGGCTTCTCGTCACCGTGTACGCCGCTCCGGCCGACGGCGCGTACGACGTGCTCGTAATCGACCGCGGCGGCGCCGCCCACCCGGCCGGCACCTGCGAGGTGGCCGACCGCAACGGCACGTCCGGCTACCGCCTCGGCGTCGCCGTGTCCGCGGTGGGCCAGATCCAGCTCCGCTCCCGCACGGTCCCCGATGCCGTCCTCGCCGGCACGGCCCGGTGACCGCCGCGCGGCCGCGAAGCCGCGCGGCGGTACGCGCTCAGCGGGTGCGGGAGGCGCGGCGGGCGGCGTGCTCGGCGCGGGCCGGTACGCCCACCTCGTGCAGGAACCGCAGGGCCTGGCGGTAGGAGGTCAGGAGGCTGGTCTCCTCGTAGGGGACGCCGACCTCGGCGCAGTACGCACGCACGATCGGTTGGGCCTTGCGCAGGTTCGGGGTCGGCATCGCGGGAAACAGGTGGTGCTCGATCTGATAGTTCAGGCCGCCGAGCGCCGCGTCGGTCAGCCAGCCACCGCGGACGTTGCGGGAGGTCACGACCTGCTTGCGCAGGAAGTCCTCGTCGCCGGTCGGGTGCGGCATGCCCTTGTGGTTGGGCGCGAACGTCATGCCGAGGTAGACGCCGAACAGTGCCTGATGCACGAGCAGGAAGGCGATCGCCTGTACGGGGGACAGGACGATCA